>CACYKF010000051.1 GCA_902774905.1 uncultured bacterium | reverse complement strand
ATATTCTCTTATTACATAACTGCTATCGCATAATGCTTTAAACCAATCTTGATTTTCATTTCTGCAGTACAACATAAATTGAAAGAATTCATTTATATTGTTTACTTCAATGTAATCAAGCATATCAGCGATAGTATTGTATTTATCAATTGAACGGCGAAAGGCTTCATCAATATCATATGAACCAATATTGAGAATATCTTCTCTCTTATATTGTGCCTTTTCAGGATTATCAATATTTAAATATCGAATTGCACCATTTACGCTCTCTACTCTTATTGGAATTGTTCCGTTTACCGCCTTTGAAATTGCTTCAACTTGACTTTGTGTTTTAACACCATCAAAGATTAAAATAATATGCCAATGCGGTTTTTTTGGCTCGTTTGTTGTCGGGTTTATGTCCTTATCGTGTAAAGGACTGACAACAATATTAATATGAAAATCTGTTAAAATGTCTTTCCAATTGCTTGGCGCACTGTCTGGATAAGCAATAAAAGACCAAATTCGTGTTCTAATCTCTTTGTTTTTTTTAGTTGTATCTGTCATAATAAGTATGTATAATAAAAAACACCGATAAGAGCCAAATGCGACCGCCCAAAGTCCTTTGGCTTTTTTTTATGCCTTTTATTAAGCATTTGCCCCCTTTTTAATTTTTTTGTTGTCCATTAATAGCAAGTACTTTATATATTCACTTTTGGAAGTAAAGCCTCGCTTTTTTGCATTTTGTTCATATGTATCAAGCATTTCTTTTGCAATTGTAATTTGTAATGGGATATTGCCTTCTTTACGCATACGCTACCTCCTTGATTTTACTATATTTAATATGTCATACTTAACACTTAAATGGTAAGTGTGAACAATGAACAATGAACACCCTGGGGGGCGTCGTAGTAGCCCCCCAGGTAAGAACCAATTTCAAACACTCTTTAAAAAAATTGATTTTCTTCCTCCGTTGTCCAAAAAGTCGGGACTTTTTGCCGATGTCGTTTCATTCCTTGGAATGAATAAGACAGCGAGTTTTTGAGTGCGTGCTTCAAAAAGCAAATCAAGTAAAGGATGCTTCGCACTTTTTTGCAAGCAAAAAAGCAAGTCCTTGACTTGCTTTTCTTTTTTTCGCTTTTGGTAATCAAGACCGAAAAAGGGTTTTTCGGTCTGCTAATAACAGACCAACGCCAAACGCTACGCGCAAAGGCGCCCGCCTTTGGACACCGAAATAGGGGAATTTCAATCTCTGCCTCTTTCATCAACATATATATCAATTTCTTGATTAAGCTTTACAAGGTCATTTCGTGCTTCTTCCTCAACCAATGTTAGCATTTGATTTGCGTGTCTTTGGAAATAAGTTCTTATTTTGTCCAAAATGTCTTGCGCTTTTTGAAGTTCATCTTGAATAGTATTAAATTCATCAGCCAACGAATTATATGCTTTTACTGCATTTTTATACTGATTTTCTAATGTTTTGTAAGACTCAGTAAGCTCATCATAAGAAACTTGCTTTGCGTCTATTTTTTTGTCTAAATTTTCCAGAGTTTTTTGAGCAGATTTGAATTCATAAATATCATTAACATACTGACGATGTTCAGCACTTCTTAATGATATTTTATGACCATATCTCTCAAAAAATTGATTTTCAATATCTTGATGAAATGTTTTAAGCATTTCACGATTAACAACTTCTTTTGCGCATAGCTTTTCTGTAAATCCGTGTTTTGGTTTATCAAGTTTTACAGTTGGTACAAACTTAAAATGTAAATGTGATTTGCCTGGCTCATCATTATGGACATAAGCACTTACAAAGTTTTCTTTGCCAAATTTATCAGCAAGAATATTTACTGCACAAGTAAAAAATGTGCGCTCATCAATTGGGCAATTGTCAGGGTATTGCACAACCACCGAGCAAAGATAATTAATATCATTTTTGTATTTTCCATTTTTTCCGTATATATAAATTTCATTAATACGGTCATCAAATCTTTGCTGCGGTGTTCGTTTATCAATGCTGAAATGATAATTTAAATGACTTTTGCTCGTGTCAATGTCCTCATTTTTATAAGTTTTGCTTTGGCGCATATCATGTTTAATTTTAATTCTTGCCTCTTGCAATTTTTCTTTTTCAATATGCATAAAAAAACACCTCCGAACTATTTAAATTCATTAATAGTATGTTGGAAGTGTTAGTTAATCAAATGAAACTTTTTAAAAGTGGTATAGCCCGTTACACCACTTCTTTCAGAAGTGCCACGGGCTTCCCTGCTGGAAGCGGGCTTTATTCAATTTCTTGCTTGTACATTTGAACATCTTTATAATAATTTCTCCTCGATTTTATATATTCTCTTATTACATAACTGCTATCGCATAATGCTTTAAACCAATCTTGATTTTCATTTCTGCAGTACAACATAAATTGAAAGAATTCATTTATATT
>CACYKF010000050.1 GCA_902774905.1 uncultured bacterium | reverse complement strand
GCTGAAAGCCTAAATTCGGCTTCCAGCCCCAAATTACTCAAATTATAATATCATTTTGGAGTCAATTTTGAAGTTTACACAAAACCGGGGAAATACCCCCCCGTTTCGATTTTTACAATAATCTCAGGTATTATTCATCATCGCCCTTGCTTTTAAATGGATACCTTATAGCTCCGTTTATCCTTTTTACCTCCTCAACGCAGTCGTTATGGAAGTCATCTACATCCTCCGGCTCAATATTAAAACCTTTAACTACAAGCCAGAATACTTTTGCAGTTTCTACCGCCTGTTTGAATAATTGTCTTGCGAGCCGGCGTTCCAAACTTTCTATCATACCGTGCATAGTATTTACTACTTTTTGATTGATATATTCCACATTATTTTTGTCATGTAGATAGCCGTTATAAAACTTAAGCGCCTCTTCAAAGAACTCACTTCTGTTCTTTGCTTTCGTAAGTTTTTGATTTGCATCGCAGGTATTTAGTATCTCGGCGTCCAGCCAAAGACTTATATGTTTTTTATCCATAAATTTTCTCCTTTCTGTCCCGACACCTACGAAAACACCGTTTTTTTCTTGATTTATCGGGTTATGAGCGAGTTTTGACACCAAAACAGCACCAACTTCCTGTTTACAGCACCGTCTCCGGACGGCACTGCCGGTCGGGGTTTAAGGCGGTTGTGGCGGCGCACCGACACCACCGCTTTTTCCTGCTTTATTTTAGCCCGCTTAAAAACAGGTGTTTTTTGTAAGTCAGGAGTCGGTTGTTTTTCGTAGGTTAAGACATTCATATTATGGCGGGATTAAATATTCCTCAAATTTCCTTCAAATCAGCTCCAAAACGGCGCGGTACAGTCTCAGATGGTATTCTGTTGTCATAGCCTATATCAAAGCCTCAAAAACTGCTGTTATTTTGGCAAAAATAAAAATCATAACAGATTTATTGATTTTTGACTTCGTTTTTCTTAATTTGCTGTTCCAATTCATAGTTGATAGCTTCACGAATCGGAAGAATTGTGTACATTAAATTGCCGTTTGATTTTTTACCGCTTTCAGAATAAATAAAAGTATATGCCGTATCAATCAAACGTTTTTCTTGCAGGCTATCTACATATTTTTTTACGGTATTTTTACTCATTCCAAGAGATTTTCCGATTGTCTTATAACTTGGATAGCATTTATATGTCTTTCTGTTTTCACATCTTAAAAGATAAGCATAGAGCGCAATCTCACCCGCACTTAAATTCAAATTAAATATTTCATTTGGCAGAGTGAAATAATTTTTTATCAAGCCTTGTTTTGAATAAAATTTCAAGTTTAACCTCCTTCAACAATTTCAATTTTGCAAATAATATTTGTTGCAACTTTTGATTATTTGTGATACAATTGTATAGTAAAAATTGTTTTAAGTAAATAGATAATGACAAAAAATTTTATTTTAATTTTTCTATTATTTGCATTGGAGGAAGCCTATGTTTCATGAAAAAATATTTCCGTATATGAAAGCATTTGAAGGGTCGGACGGGAAAATATATTACATAACTTATTATGCTGACGGGCATACTGATTTTCATATTGAGCATTGTCCGGGCAAAGAAATAATTGATTTTTGCGAGCTTGATTTAAGTGAATATGAAAACAAATTATATGAATTTAAGAATATGGAATATTCGTTTTTGAATTATGAAGCTTTAAAAAATTATGCGTGGGGGATAGTAGATATTTTAAAAGAAAAGCACCCGCAAGCATATTTTTTCACATCACATAATTTAAGCAATATTTTAAGTCGGCCTATTACAGAAGAAGAATCAAATTCAAAAGATATTGAAGACAGCAGAAACATTTTGGAGGAAGTCGTAATCCTTTATGAGATATTTCGTGAAGCAATAAAACTATGCCTTGATAAAGAGAATTTAAAGAGCAGACATATTTCGGAAAAATTAATCGGCTTTTTATATAAGTATCCGCAGTTTAACGATTTTGTTTTGCAGAGCGGGTATGCGCTTATGCCAAACATAGACGGCAGGCTTGATTATGAAACAGTAAAAGCAATGAATGAAAATAATATTACAGACATAAGAGAACGGCTGCGCATAATGCATAAAGACGGAAAAACTTTAAGCTTAATGAATTACAGTATCATAGAAAAGTTAAGCGAGTTTTTTTATTATGAGTTTATGCAGATTATGAAAAGCGGAAGAAGG
The DNA here is from genome assembly GCA_902774905.1 of uncultured bacterium. Taxonomy (GTDB): domain Bacteria; phylum Cyanobacteriota; class Vampirovibrionia; order Gastranaerophilales; family Gastranaerophilaceae; genus Zag111. The sequence goes on along the minus strand of CACYKF010000050.1, from coordinate 141 downwards.
ATTAAGGTTTGTAAAAATTGCGGCAAATATTTTGTTTTAAAAGATAATCGTGGCCGTGAATACTGTGACAGAATTTTTAAAGACGACAAGACCTGCCGTGATATAGGAGCAGTCATTAAATATCAGTCCTCGCTTGAAGAT
>CACYKF010000049.1 GCA_902774905.1 uncultured bacterium | reverse complement strand
AGTTAGGACAATAAATCGAGGTGAAATAACATTTTTAGGACTTCATTTCAGAAACGATTTCTTAATTGATTTAAGGGAAAAAGTTTTTATCCGCTACTCACTTTTTGATTTAACGAAAGTGTGCGTGTATTCGGTTAAGGGGGAATTTTTATGCATCGCCAGACAAGTCGAAAAGGTGCATCCTATGGCAAATCATCTTGGAACAGTTAAAGATATGGAAGAATTTAAGCAGCAAATTCAAAAACAAAAACGGCAGTTTAATAAGGCAAAAAAGGAATTTCTAAAATATTTTCCTGCTGAAAAAACAGAAGTTTTAGAAATAGAACCTGATGAAAATATTATTGAAATAGAAAAATTTGCGGATTGCGAGCAGAGGGCTGAAGCATCAGCGTACCCGTTTATTGCGAGCAACCAAGAAGAACGGGATAAAACGGTTAAAAAACATAAATTGACCGAGCGTGAAACACAAATGAATATCCCGATATTTTCATCAAATTATGAAAAATACGAGTGGTTAATGGCTCACGGCTGTACTTATCCTGAACATAGAAAATGGCTTGCTGACTATATTAGAAGTGATGAATACATAAATTTATATGGAGATTAAATTATGAACAAAAAATTTGTAAAAACAAAAAACGTCAAAGAATTTGTAGGATTTATGGAAGAATTAAAATTCCTTCCGCCAAATATTCCTAAAATCGCACTTGTATATGGCGATTATGGACTCGGAAAATCCGAAACAATAAAGTGGTGGACATTTAAAAACGATTGCGTGTATGTAAGAGCAACAAAAGGAATGTCTGTTCGGTGGTTGTTATCTGAAATTTCAGAAGAGCTTGGAGAAGAACCATATTGGCATTCGCAGGAAACCTTTAATATGATTGAAAATAAATTAAGGCAAAACCCGAAAACCATAATCATTGACGAGGTTGATTATCTAATAAATAATAATGTGATTGAGATTTTAAGGGATTTACACGATAGATCGGGTTGTCCTATGGTACTTGTTGGGATGTCAAATATAGATAAGAAATTATCCAAATATCCACATTTAAAAGACAGGATTTATAAGGCATACAAATTTGAAAGTTATGATTCACAAGATATAAAGCAGATTATATCTGAACTATCGGAAATCCCAATTACACCTGACGGACTTGAATATCTTACAACACGGCATAACCAATTCCGGCAAATAGTAAAACTTATAAATAAAATTGAAAATCTTGCCCAAACTAATGGCATTATTGAATTAAATGAAAATGTTTTAAGGAGTATTTTGAATGAGCGGCAGAATATTACAGCTTTGCAAACGGCTAAACAAATTTACGCTTGATGAAATAGCGACAATTTCGGAAATCCCTGCGGATAATTTGTTGCCTGTTTTAAATAAATTGATTATTGAGAATAAATTATCACTTGAAAATAATATTTATTCTTACCAAAAGAAACAAAAAGTTTCTGATAAATATTCCCTTTTTAAATATTATCCAAAAGCAACAATTGATGTAACTTTAAGGTGTTTTTGTGAATCAATTACTACAACTAAAGTTTCGCATATTTTATCTATCGGAGAACCTCAGGTGCAAAAATTTTATACGATATTTCGTATCTTAATTTATGATAAGCAGAAAAAGTTGTTGGATAATTATTATTCCAAAGGTCCTCAAAATGCACGACATAGAACGTTTTTCAATAAAGAAGTTTATCTATATTTTTACGATAGACAGGTTTTTATTTCAAAAAATCTGCTAAAAAGCAAAAACGATAAACCTTTAACCGCAAAGGATAAAGCAGATTTTACAACAATTTATTGCTACATTTCACGCAACCTTACCCATAATCAGAATGTGCATAATTTGGAATATAAAATTGCTGAAACACTTTGGCGCAGGGGAAAAGATTTTAAAAGTTTGTATGCAGATTTATCCAATCTGATAAATTGAATTTCTTAAAACACCATTAAAACGGTATTAAAAACCAATTTGAAAATTACTTATCATTCGGACACAAACACTTTAAAAATAACTTATTCTAATCGATTAATGTTAATGACCGAAAGGAGCATATTATGATTGAAAAAGATTACAAACTCTATGGAACAAAGATTTTGAATTTGAAAACGCAAGAAATCG
>CACYKF010000048.1 GCA_902774905.1 uncultured bacterium | reverse complement strand
TTGTAAAGTAACAAACGGTTCTATGGGTGATATATTCCCCGTAGTTTTTCATGACGGAAGTGTAGAGCCTGCGACAAATGCATCTTTAGCGGCATTTTTGGGCGGCAACGGAAAAGAAGAACAGGCAGAACAACCAAAATATGATTTATCTACTCCTGAAGGTCGTAAACGTGCAGATGTTGATAATATGGAAAATATAGCAAATGCTTTTGATAAAGCCTTTAAAGATGGTAAATTAGAATTTGAAAAAAACTTTATTCAATTTACAGTTTATGGTGACGGAGAAGGTAATGTTCGTGCGACCAAGACCTTTATTGACAGTTATGGGTCACAAACAGATGCACGAATGGATAAACAAAGAGAAAAAATTAATCAAATTATAAAAGATTCAGGAATAGATTTTGATAACATAAAAGTAAATTCTACTGATGATAAATGGAAATACGGATATACAATCAATATAAATAAAGAGGGAGTTGTAGAAATTTGGGCGAGAAATAAAAATGATTCTCCAAGTGATTACAATTATTGGTATCGCCAAAATGTAATTACGGAAGAAGAAAGGAAATAAAATTTAAACCCAAACTCTGATAAGGCTGTTTACACCCCAAATGTTGTCATTATTTTCTAATTCTTCAATAAGTTTAAGCATAGATTTTTCTTTGCAAATTTCAGTGATAACCGTTATTTGCGCATAATCTTCTTTGAGTTCTTTTTGAACAATACTTTCCACACTTATGTGGTTATTTCCGCAGGCTGTGCCGATTAAACCGATTACACCCATTCTGTTTTTCGCTTTTATGGATAAATAGTATTTATTTTTTGTTTCTGTTATATCAATCATTTGTGCATCTTCATTGTGATTGCAACGCATCATAGGAAGAATATAATCACTTTTGCCAAGTTCAGAGCATATTGCAAGAATATCTCCTACTACAGAACTTGCAGTCGGAAATTCTCCCGCTCCCGGACCTGACAGAGTAACTTCACCGACAGGATTTCCGCTTAAAGTTACGGCATTTGTTACATAATCAATGTGAGCAAGTGTCTTTGACTTTGGTACAAGCATAGGATGAACTCTCACATCAGCCTGCCCGTCATCATTTAACTCGGCAGATGCTATGAGTTTAATTTTATATCCCATTTCATTTGCGGCTTTCATATCTTCCGGCAGAATTTTTGTTATACCTTCACGATAGACATTTTCAAATTTGATTCTTTTCCCAAATGAAATTGTCGCAAGAGTTGTAATTTTATATGCTGCGTCAAACCCTTCAACATCGCCTGTCGGATTAGTCTCAGCGTAACCCAAATCTTGTGCTTCTGCCAAAACATCATTATAAGATGCGCCCAAAACATCCATTTTTGTCAGAATATAATTTGTTGTGCCGTTTAAAATTGCCTTAATTTTATTTATTTTATTTCCGGCAAGGATAGTTTTGACAGGCATAATCAATGGAATACCGCCTGCAATTGCGGCTTCATAAAGTATAACTTTATTGTTTGCTTGTGCAAAATTGAAAAGTTCTTCGCCATGTTTTGCAAGTAGTTCTTTATTTGCTGTAACAATATGTTTGCCGTTTTTAATTGCTGTTTTTATAAGGTCAAAAGCCGGCTCGGTTCCACCTATCAGTTCTGCAATAATCTGAATTTGCGGGTCATTAACAACTTCGTAGGCATCATCAGTTATAATGCTTTCATCAAGATTTTCAATATTTCTTTTTTTCTTTTTATTATGAACGGCGATTTTGACAATTTCAATATTATCAAAATTCTGCAAAGTCTTATAAACTCCGCTTCCTACCGTACCTAAACCAATTAACCCGACTTTAATTTTATTTTCCATAGGTTTAGTATAGCATAATTATTAAAAATTAGGCAAAAAAAAATATTTTAATGTTTTAACACTCCTGCATGCAAATAAATAATTACAAAAATTCAATAACTTTTTCATCGCTTAATTGCCCAATAAAACCTTTTACGATAAGGACACCAAAGGGTGATTTATATTGCAGTGAAATAGATTATTCAAAATCATATAAGAAATGTTTTTACAAAAATATTGGAGAATTTTTTCTTGATATATTCGCAAATACATCTTCTCATCCGTTTTGGAAAAAGTGCCGTAAGCCGACTTTGGAAAAAGATGTGTATGATGATTATGTTGCATCAAGTGTAAAAGATTACAAAAAATATTTTAAAGACAGAGATACGACGGTAATTCTTGTAAAAAATAATTCTCAAAAATTGGTTGGAGCAATATATTCAAGAGTTATGGATTTAGGCAAACACCTGAAAGATAAAGATACTCTATACATTGATGGGCTTGCAGTAAGTCCCGAATACAGAGGGATGAATGTGGGTAAAAAACTTTTGACAAAAGTTTTGGATTTTTCAAAGGAAAGATTTTCTGATGTATTTCTTGTAGCGTATAAAGAATCTACACCGTTTTATGAAAAACTTAAATTTAAAAAAATGGACACAAATGATTCTGCTCAAAAATATGCAATAAAGAAACTTGCGGATGAAAGAATAGATTATCCTCAATATGCGGATTTTATGCAGAAAGATTTTAATCTAAAACGCACTGAAAAATGGTATGAGAGAATTGATAAGAACTGCATTAATAAGCGATAGTTTACATAAAACATATTATCGGAATATGTTGAGAGATTGATAATTTCTACCTGTTCATTCTTTCTCTTTTCTTGCGATGAAAAGAGAAAGAATGAACCAAGAAAGAGAAAATACGCTATTTCACTGC
>CACYKF010000047.1 GCA_902774905.1 uncultured bacterium | reverse complement strand
GCGGAGTCGGCTTGCGGTAGCAAGACGAGCAGGCTAACGAGCGAAGGTTTATAATATCCGCCGTTGCGAATGAAACGTAAGAGAATGAGCGAAGCAATCAATGATTGCACAGGCGGAACATGTGGGAAGAAGTTGATGATTAAGTTTATTTCTACTATGCAATTTTGAGCGTATTCAAAGAATTCGTCGGTGACCAATCGTGAGGAAAACACCCGTTCCCATCCCGAACACGGTCGTAAAGACTCATTGAGGCGAAAATACTTGGAGGGCCACCTCCTGGGAAGATAACTAGTTGCCGACACCTAATTTAGAAAAGTGAGAATTAGAACAGAGGTTCAATTCTCACTTTTTTTTAATTAAGTGAGTCAAATAGTTATATGTATTTCTACAGGAAATACAAGATAACAGCCTTATTCACACAAAATCTAACAAAGTGAGTTTGTAAGATTTTGTAGTTCATTTCGGCATACTTTATCTCTAAGGCTCATACTTCGCCAAGAGCTAAAGTATAGTTGCCGACACCTAATTTAGAAAAGTGAGAATTAGAACAGAGGTTCAATTCTCACTTTTTTTTAATTAAGGGAGTCAAATAGTTCAGGTGAATTGTGAATTGTGAATAGTCTATTACAGTTTTTTATTTTAATTATTTGTTGCTCATCCATTTTGCCCACAATACACAATGTCAGGCAAATGCCTGACCTACAAATTTTCGCTCATTAAGAAAAATTTCTCTCCCCACAGGGAAGATAGGTATTTTCGACAAGTTTTATAATCTATAAATTATATTTTATATTTCCCGCGTTCAAAAACAAAGATATTTAAAAGTGAAAATATCATTACTATAATAAGAAGTATTACTGCCATTGCACTTGCATAACCCAAATCCAAATTCTCAAACGCTTTTTCATAAATATAATATACAATTGTTTTTGTTGAATCCAACGGTCCGCCCTTTGTCATTACATAAATTTCAGCAAAAATTTTCATTGCTGAAATCGAACTTATGGTTGTTACAAGTGCAATTGTCGGCATTAAATGAGGAACGGTTACTGTCAGATGCTTTTGCCAAAAGTTTGCACCGTCAATATCACACGCTTCGTATAGTTCTTTTGGTACGCTCATTAATGATGCCAGATAAATCATCATATAATAACCGATACCTTTCCAAATCGTAACGATAATAACAGAATAAATTGCATACTTAGGGTCTGTAAGCCAGCCGATTTTATTAAGATGCAATAACTGCATAAAATAGTTTAAAATTCCGTCTTGTGCATAAAGCCACTTGAAAGCAATTGCCGCAACAACAATAGAAACAATTACAGGCAAATAAATCAAAATTTTGTATAAAGTAATTCCTCTGATTTTCTGGTTAATCAAAACTGCCAAAAATAACGGGAAAATTGCCAAAATCGGAACTGCAATAACCAAATACAAAATTGTATTCCACATAACTTTATAAAAAACAGGGTTATGTAAAATATCTATATAATTTTTTATTCCGGCAAAATCCGGAGAATAAATACTATGCGAATAATTGAAAAAACTCAATCCGATTGTCTGAAAAAACGGCAAAAAGAAAAATATCAACAGTACAATTCCTGCCGGAAGTAAAAACATATATGGTGCGAATTTGCCGTAATACTTGAACATATCTGAATTATCCCATTTTAAAGTCTTTCGGTCAAGTTGTTAATTTTACTTCCGATAATATATTTCCAATAAAATAATTACAAAAAATACTTGATATCAACATCAAAAAATACGGCAAGTTTATACAAATTTTTCAGGTTTATCGGATATTTGCCATTTTCAATATTTGACAAATGGTCACGGGATATTTTTACGGCATAGGCAAGTTCATCCTGAGTTATACCTTTGTCAATGCGTAACCCCTTTAATCGTCTGCCTAATTCATTTTGTATCTTTTTTAAGCCCATCATTCAATTTTATAATGTTGATATAAAATAATCAGTCGAATATATTCCACAAAAATTGTTAAAATCCTTTATTCACATGTATTTACATGATTTAAAATTTTTGATAATATCTAAGTGATGTAGTAAATAGAGGTGATATATGAAAAAAGGTTTTACTCTAACAGAACTTTTAATGGCACTGACAATAGTTGGTGTTCTTGCGGTTTTGACCGTACCGATTTTGATAAATAACTTTCAAAACAGATTGTTTGCGACACAGATTAAAAATTTTTCCGCAGAAATAGAACAGTTTGCGCAGGACCAACTGATAACCCACAAAACCCGTGATTTGTTCGATACAGATTTTGGCGAGCCGTCAAAACTTTTAACCGACGGTCATTTTAGTATTGTGAAAATTTGTACGGCAAAAGATTCTCTCAAAGATTGTTGGAAAACCAAGGCAGAAGGGAAGGATAAAGTTACATATAAAAAATTGAATGGAGAGAATAGAGATTTAATTGTCAAATATTTGACAGTAGTGCTAAAAAATGGTGTAATGTTCCGATATAGTTTAACAACAGACGGACAATTTGTTTTTTTAGTGGATGTAAATGGTAATGATAAACCAAATATTTTTGGTCGAGATTTATTTGGTTTTTATATGGATTCTAAAGGACATATTTTAAGTTATCCGTCGAATAGTCCGGATTACAAATACTCTGATAAAATAAAAAATTGTAAAACGCATAATAATTCTTTTTACTATTGCTACAGTGCATTGGTAGATAATAATTGGAAGATGGATTATTAATAACCCCCTCTCCGGGGGAGAGGGTTAAATAATAGAGGTGCCATGCAATTGCCTGACACAATAACATGTCATTACGAGCAAACGCAGTTTGTGTAGTAATCTCATTAAATCAACCATTGAACAACCTTGAATTCATGGGATTGCCACGAAAATCAAAGATTTTCTCGCAATGACAAAATAAAAATGGCGGGTTTAAAAGAGGGTCTTGTATCACAC
>CACYKF010000046.1 GCA_902774905.1 uncultured bacterium | reverse complement strand
TTGTTCTCGTTTCCTATAATTTTCATGTCGGCAGCCATGGAATAGAACTTTAATAATTGTTTTGTTTTTGTTAAGATTTCGTTACATTAACCCCAAAACTACACTATTCTTTATTTGTAGAATGATACTATCTGCGACAATGCCATGGGTTATAAACCTTAATGTCTTATGTAAAAACATTGACTTTTTTAGAAACATCATTATTATATATATGAATGTATATACGATAAGAAAGGTTAGTGCTATGGGTTCAAGTTTGGGTAATTCATTAATTTCAAGTTTATCATCAGGTATTAATAACACTTATGCATATTTGGCTGCTTTATATCCGGAAGACGGTGTGACTGTAAAAAACATTACCGCAGCGCGTAATGACCAAACAAATTATTTGACCCTTAATCAGTCTTTTGCATCATATCTACAGAATAATTTTGCAACATTTGATAAAGATGGTGACGGAAAAATCAGTGCGGATGAAATGAATAAATTTTCTCAAACCTTATCAACTGCCGGAGTTTCCAAAAATGAATTAACTCAACTTGCATCTTCGGGCGCTTATAGCGCTTCAACTGTTTCAAAAATATTAGAAAATTTTGATGAAATAGATACAAATCATGATGGCAGGGTCACTGCAGGTGAAATCGCAGCGTATTCGTCAGATTGCAAAAAACAGGAAAAAATTGATGAATATAATTACAAAAAAGCAACTTCTGACATGTCTGTATTTTACGGTAGCGAATCAGAATCAGATGTGTCTGATTACAGTATTTTAAGTTACAGATATAAAAACTTTAATAAATAATTATATTTTGCATAAAATTTTGCTTGTCCTATTATATTAATATATAGTAGGACAATTTTTTATAGCAGGGATTTATGAATAGCAAAGAGATTATTAAAAAGGCACAAGATAGCCTGAAAGAGCAGTTTGAAATTATAGAGGATATTAGAGATTATAATCAGGAAAAAGTTTTAGAGGCTTTTTTTGATAACAAAGTTGCACCTGAACATTTTTATACGGTTTCAGGTTATGGGCATGATGATTTGGGCAGAGAGGTTTTAGACAAAGTTTATGCTCAGGTATTTAAGGCTGAAAAAGCATTGGTTCGTATTCATTTTGCATCAGGAACTCATACCCTTGCCTGTGCATTGTTTGGAAATTTAAAGCACGGAGATAAATTAATTTCTGTTGCTGGTGAACCTTATGACACAATGCAGGAAGTTATCGGTACTATGGGGGATGAAGAAACAAGGCGTTCATCTCTAATAGGTAACGGGGTAATTTATGATGAAGTTCCTTTAATTAATAATACAGATATAGATTATAGCGGCATTGAGCAAAAGGTTGATGAGACTACGACAATGGTTCTGATTCAGCGCTCAAAGGGATATTCTACAAGAAAATCATTGACTATTGAGACTATTGAGCGAATTTGTAAAATTGTAAAATCGAAAAATCCTGATTGTATTTGTTTTGTCGATAATTGTTATGGTGAATTTGTCGATAAGCGAGAACCATTGGAGGTTGGTGCGGATTTAATTGGCGGCTCATTGATTAAGAATCCCGGAGGCGGTATTGTGGAAGCCGGCGGGTATATTGCAGGTAAAGAACTCTATGTTGACCGAAGTGCAAATCGTTTGACGGCTCCGGGTATCGGGTGCGAAGGTGGTGCGATGTTTAATCAGCACAGGTTAATTTTTCAGGGTTTGTTTATGGCTCCGTCGGTTGTTTGTGATGCTGTAAAGGGTGCAGTTTTGGCTGCAAAAATCTTTGATGAAATCGGTTATGACTCATATCCTAAGTACAACGAAAAAAGAACGGATATAATTCAGAACATTACATTTGGCAAACCTGAACTTTTAGAGCAGTTTTGCAGAACGATTCAATCTTTGTCACCTATTAATGCTTATGTTACTCCGATTCCCGAGTATATCCCCGGATATGAAGATAAGGTTATTATGGCCGGCGGAACTTTTATTGAAGGTTCAACAATAGAATTGAGTGCCGATGGGCCGATGCGAGAGCCTTATGTTGCATATATGCAGGGTGGTTTGACTTATTCGCATGTAAAAATTGCACTGCAGAAGTTTTTAGATAGAATTTCCTGCTAACTTTGTAATTGTAAACATTTTGTAACCGAATTATATATTATTTATAGAGTTTAAAGCCTTTTATATCAGGCTCAAGCAATTTATATACCTATAATACTTTTACTCTACTACACATTTATAAAATTATATGGTACAATGTTAAAACAATAATTTAAAACATTAAAAATTAAGTGTATCGTAGAAGTTAATTAAAAGTGAGGTTTATATTATGTCATTACCTAATGTAGCGTATTTTTCAATGGAAATAGCCATTGATCAGTCTTTAAATACTTATTCAGGCGGTTTAGGGTTCTTAGCAGGTTCGCACATGTTATCTGCAGGATATCTTCAAATGCCAATGGTTGGGGTTACAATATTGTGGTCTTACGGCTATTATGATCAGCGAATAAGTCATACAGGTGATGTTGAAGTCGCTTATATCAGAAAATATTATGATTATTTGACAGATACAGGGTTACAGGTAGATGTTGATATTTTTGGTGAAAAGGTAAAAGTTAAGGCATTACTTGTTAAACCTGAATTATTCGGAACTTGCCCTGTTTATCTTTTAACAACTGATATTGATGGTAACAGTGATTGGGCAAAGAGTATTTCTCATAAACTTTATGACGGAAACGAAAAAATCAGAATTGCACAGGAAATTGTTTTGGGGATTGCAGGTGTAAGAATTTTGCAAAAAGCGGGCTACAAGTTTGATGTTATCCACATGAACGAAGGTCATGCGCTTCCTGCTGCATTTGAACTTTTAAGACAGTACAAAGGCGATTTGAATGAAGTTAAACGCCATACGGTATTTACAACTCACACTCCTGTTGCAGCCGGTAACGAGGTTCACTGGGTTGATACTTTGTTAGAGGGTGGTTTCTTTGCAGGTGCTTCTCGTGACACTGCTATCAACTTAGGCGGTGAAAATTTCTCTTTGACTGTTGCGGCTTTAAAGATGTCGAGAATTGCAAATGCCGTTTCGCAGTTGCATGGTCTTGTTGCCAACAAGATGTGGGAATGGGTTGAAGGCAGATGCCCGATTCGTGCGATTACTAACGCCGTCAATTTACATTATTGGCAGGATAAAAGAATCAAAGAAGTTGAAAATGATTTAGACAAAATTCTTGATGTTAAGCGCCAAATGAAGGCGGAATTGTTCCAATATGTTGCAAATGTAGCCGGTAAGAGATTTGACCCTGATGTTTTGACAATTACCTGGGCAAGAAGATTTGCGGATTATAAGCGTGCATGGCTTATTTTGATGGACAAAGAAAGAATTGAAAAACTACTCAATGAAGATAAATTGCAAATTATTTTTGCAGGAAAATTCCATCCGGATGATGTTATGGGCAGAGAAATGTTCAACAAATTATTACACCGTTCTCATTCATTAAAGAATGTTGTTGTTCTTCCGGGGTATGAATTACAACTTTCCGGTATGTTAAAACGCGGTTCTGATGTTTGGTTAAATACTCCGCTAAGACCGTTTGAAGCATCAGGAACATCTGGTATGAGTGCCAACGCAAACGGTGCTGTTCACTTATCAATCTGGGATGGTTGGACTGTTGAAGGTACATTCAGCGGTATAAACGGTTATGCAATCGAATATCCTGAAATTGATGATGAAATGTCTTGGGAAGAAAGACATTGGAAAGATCACAAATGTCTTATGGATATTATTGAAAACCAAATTATTCCGACTTATTACAATAATAAGCAGGAGTGGGCAAGAATTATGCGTCAGGCAATAAGAACATCAGAAGCATACTTCAATTCTGATCGTATGGTAATTGAATATTACAATAGATTGTATAAACCAATTGCCCATGATGGTGAATGTTCAGGTGAAGAAAAGCATGAAATTCAGGTAAAAGAGGCACCTACTTTTGATGCTTGGACATTTGCAAATATAAAATAATGTATTGAAATAATATAAAAGGGATGCGATTTATCGCATCTTTTTTTATTGTTATAAATATATGTAACAAATTGTTAAGTAAATAAAAATATATACTTGCAATTGAATATTGAAGTATTATGATAATAAAGTTCAGAACACAAAATCTTAAAAGATTTATTAAAACCAGAAACTTAGAATTTTATCTAAAAACGTACAGTTTTATTAAAGATTAAGGTAAGTGGAATAAGATTATCACTGGTAAAGGGAAAGGTGATAGCATGATTATCGAGTTAATTCGAGTAATCATCAGCCCCAAAAGATGTGTGACAGATTAAGTTGCAGTCGTTGGCAGAGCGAAAAAATTGAACATTGAAAACAGAATAGCTGAAAACGATTTATGAGGATTTAATTTCAAGCGCAAGCGAAGAATAAATTTTCATAAGTGACAAAAATACTTGTTAATTTCGTAAAAAAAATGATTCACAAAAGGACAGAACACGCAAGTGTTCGGATAAAACGAGTCAAACCTATCTTAGAGATAGGAAGGACATAACTTTCTGACAATGGAGAGTTTGATCCTGGCTCAGGACGAACGCTGGCGGCGTGCTT
>CACYKF010000045.1 GCA_902774905.1 uncultured bacterium | reverse complement strand
CGACAATCGTAAGTTGGGGTTTCTACCCCAACATTTACTTTGTTGGGCTGAAAGCCCAACTTACTTATTTATCCCGCCTGTATGTGGAGCATAGCCCGAGCAGATTTTACCCCACCTAACCTCCCCCTTTGGGGAGGAACAATGCGAGGGCGTATAAATGATTAGCGAACGGAGTGCAGGTCGGTTCTGCTTGGTTGCTCGCCATCGACAGCACTACGCATTTTGCTTTTGGTGGCTTTTGCCACAAGCAAAATGGCTTCGGCTTTGGCTCGCAATCCGCTTGGAGGCACTTTTGCCACCAAAAGTGCCCCTGTCCGGAGGACCCTGCGGAGCAATATTTTTATATACCGATAATATTTTTTATGTACCTGCAGTAATGACTTGTTCCTGTAAAATAATATATGATTACATTAAATTATTTATTTCATAAACCAAAACTTGCAAAACTGCCCTATTTAATGTACTCTTTTGCCTGAGAGGGCATAAAATTGACCGATAATATTAATATTGATTTAGAGGATGTGGCTCAAAGTTGTAATCTCTACGATGGTTACAGTCAGGATGTTATATCTTCTATTGATGCTTTAAAATCAAAATATGCAGAAGAAGAACTTGTCTTAATTTATAATTATATGCTCTCAAAATCTCAAAATCCCGATGTTCTGATGCATCTTATCCGTTGTTGTGATGAATACAGAAAATCATCAACGCTTGAATATCTTGTTGATATTTTGCTATTGAAAAATGTTTCGGGATGTGAGGATGATATAAAAGAGAAATTTTTAAATGTTCGTATAATGTGTGCAAAAGCCATTGGGAATATGAAAAATACATCAGTTGTTACTTCTCTTTTGTATTGTCTCAATAATAAAAATGAAAATTACAGAGTGCGTCTTGCATGCGCTGATGCTTTGGGCAAAATAGGGGATAAATACGCTGTTGCACCTTTGATTGAAGTTGTTAAAGACGAAGATGAAAAATCTGTCTATTTAAAAGAAAGTGCAACTGTGGCTCTGGGTTTATTAGGTGATGTGCGGGCGTTAGACCCGCTTGTCAGCATTATCGAAACGAAACAGGGAATTATGGACAAATTTTCGTTTCTTAAAGAGCGAGCAATAGAGGCTCTTGATAAAATGGGATTTGGAGGAAATGACAGAGTATTTCGGGCATTAAAATCATCATTAACGGATGAATCTTCACAGGTCAGAATAGAAGCAATAGAAGCACTCATGAATAGTGAACATCCTCAGGCTTTTGATACCATAAAAAATGTACTTGAAAACGACAGTGATGAAGAAGTTAAAAAAAATGCCCTGATTGCATTATACAATATGTCAGACAGAGAAATTCTTGACGAAGTGGTATCTTCGCCAAAATATTCAGATGCACTGAAGATGTCTGCGGTTAAAATAATTAATGAATACGAAAGTGATGGGAATGATGACTAAATCAATAATATTATTATCAGGCGGATTAGATTCCCTTGTAAGTTTAGGATTAACCAAAGATAAATTAAATGTTACTCTTGCTTTGACATTTGATTACGGGCAAAAATCGGTCAAGGATGAAATTTTAGCATCCGCAAAAATTTGTAACTATTATCATGTCGAGCATAAGGTAATAAAGTTAGATTTTTTGAAAGAAATTACAAACACTTCGCTTGTGTCCGGTATTGATTTGCCGACAGGCGAAACCCCTCAGGATTTTAATGACAGTTTATCTGTTTGGGTACCGAACCGAAACGGATTATTTTTAAATATTGCAGGGGCTTATGCAGATTCTTACGGCTTTGATAATATTATTATCGGTGCAAACAGTGAAGAAGCAAAGACTTTCAGCGATAATACAAAAGAGTTTATTGATGCCGTAAATAATGAATTTGCGTATTCAACAAATGTTCATCCTAAAGTTGTTGCACCATTATTAAATTATGATAAAATTGATATAGTAAAGCAGGCTTTGGTTAATAACATTCCGCTTGAATTAACAATGAGTTGCTATAAAGGCGGAGACAAGCATTGCGGGATATGTGAATCTTGTGTAAGATTAAGGCATGCTCTTGAAGTTAACAACGCACGGGAATATATTCAAAAACTGTTTGGTTAAAAGGATATGAAAACACTTTTTATTGATGATGAAATTAAATATATCGGTTCTCAACTTGCGCCGCACTGGATTTATAAAAAATTTAAAATTCAGGGAGATTCAATAGTTGCATTTTGCGGGGAGTGTGAAGTCAAATTAACCGAAATGGTTGATATTGAAGATGTAATTAATAATGAACCAATTTACAGCAAATGCATGCTAAGTTTTATAACTGAGCAGTTTAATATTGAACTTGTGGAAGGTGTTTTAAGGCAGCGATTGTTAATAACAACTATCAAAGAAGTTTTGGAAAGCAGAGGATTTAAGGTTAAGCGTAACGGAGACGATTTGTTTGTGAATGATAAAAAATTATCTGTTTCTATCGCAACAAAATCCTTAACATCTGTATTAATTCATACAGGTATAAATATACTTTCTGAGGGCGCACCAATCGAGGTGTCAGGGTTAGAAAGTGATTTGGGTATAAAAGATATAAAAGAATTTGCGCTTGAAGTTATGAAAAGATATTCTGATGAAATTGATGATATAATACTTGCAAGCACAAAGGTCAGAGGTGTGTAATGTTAAAAAATACAAGCGGAGCAAAATCAAATAAAGATTCGTCAAATTCAGAAAAAGTTCATTTTTCTTATGATGAGTACAGACAGCAGGTTAATAAACGCTCTTATAAAGATTTAACTGTGTTTATTTCTGTTCTTGTGATAGGGATATTGATATTCTTGGGTTTTGCAAAGATATTATCTCCGAATGTAGATGTCGGTATTGCGGATAATGAGGAATATGCCGAATTTGAGGATGAAACGCCGCAGGGTTCTGTTGATGAGCGTTTAAAACATTTGCGAGATGAAGATGATGCAAACGGTAAAAGTGATGGCATGTTTTCCCCCGAACTTGATGAAAAGGTCGTATTACCAAAACAAATGAAAAAGACTGTCGGGGAAATGGAAGCCGAAATGCAGGATGCAAAAGTTCAGCAGCAAAAGGCAGAAGAACCTGTTGTAATAAAGCAGACAGAAAAAGAAGATTCAACTCATAAGGCTCCTGTCGCTTCAAAATCGGAGACCAAAGCACCTGCTCCTGTTCAGGCACATACAAATTACAGGGTAGTTGTCGGATATTATGCAACAGAAAAGCAGGCTGAAGTTGCAAAATCAATTATTCAGGATGCGGGAATTGGTGTCAGTCCGATTGTTAAAAATATAGGCGGTTCATATACTTTGCAGGTTGGGGTTTATTCAACACATGAAAAAGCACAACAACAGGTCAATAATCTTTTAAAGAGTAATTTCCCTGCAAGAATTGTTGAATAGTATAATTTATTAAAAGCGACCAACAAAAAAGACTACTTTCGTAGTCTTTTGTTAAATGGTTGCGGGAGCTGGATTTTACAAAGCGAACCGCTAAGCCTTTGGCGAAGCGTGTGAGCCTGTATGCGCAGTGGCGAAGCCACGAAGCTGAACCTCGGTGAAAATCCAAGCGACCAACAAAAAAGACTACTTTCGTAGTCTTTTATCAAATGGTTGCGGGAGCTGGATTTTACAAAGCGAACCGCTAAGCCTTTGGCGAAGCGTGTGAGTCTGTATGCGCAGTGGCGAAGCCACGAAGCTGAACCTCGGTGAAAATCCAAGCGACCAACAAAAAAGACTACTTTCGTAGTCTTTTGTTAAATGGTTGCGGGAGCTGGATTTGAACCAACGACCTTCGGGTTATGAGCCCGACGAGCTACCAGACTGCTCCATCCCGCGTTATTTAGTTTATGTCTATATATTAATCGCTGATTTTTTTTTTGCAATACTAATAATTACTTAACAATTATTTACAAACTCTAATTCCCTTTTATAGTAATAGTTTTACTTATAATTAAAATAATAAAAATAATACTTTAGAATTAATTTTTGAGTATTAATGTTATTTAAATTAATCTTTTGGGATTAATACGAGTATTAAGATTAATTTAAATTTGGAGGATGATGAGAATGAACATAAGTTCAGGATGACATTAATAAAATAGAAAAATCATACAAATAATTGACATAAATCAAAAATATGTGTAATATAATCGTTAAGTGATACAAAAGTTATAGTATTTATCAAAAAGAAAGGTTATGAACTATGAAAAAAGGTTTTACTTTAGCAGAAGTTTTAATCACATTAGGTATCATCGGTGTTGTAGCCGCAATGACCATTCCTACATTGATTCAAAACACAAACAGCGTTAAATTCGCATCTCAGTTTAAAAAATCAGTTTCAACATTGTCTCAGGCTGCATTGATGGCACAAGCTCAATATGATATTGATTATTCTCTTGTTACAACAGCAAGTACTGATGCTAATTGTGCAAAAGATACGGTTGCCGGTGGTAACTTTACTATTTGTGGTATCTTTAACAACACATTAGCAGGTCAAACATATTATGGTCCTTATGGTGATACGAAAGTAAAAGCCGCAAATGGTACAGATAAGTATGAATTTGCAAAAGATGGTATTGTATCTTTACCAAATAAAGCATATTTAATATATTCATTGGCTGATGGTTCTTATGTAGGTTTTGACCCTGCTGCGAGAAATTGCGGTTTAGGTGCAGGTAATGTATTGAATGCTGCTGCATTGCAACAGGCATCTGGGGATGATGATACCGAAGGTGGTAAATTGGCTAATTGCTTAGGCTTTATTGATGTAAACGGACCTACTCCTCCTAACAAAGAAGTTTCTTGCAGTACTGCAAGTGCTACAAAGTTAGACCCGTCTGACAGTTGCGATGTACCAAAAACCGGTTCAGCAATGGGTGATATATTCCCAATCGTATTCCACGATGGTGTTGTTGAACCTGCATCAAACGCTGCTAAAATGGTATTATCAAGAGGTAAATAATAAATACTTACTTGCTTAAATTTAAAGCGGAGAAAACATTGTTTTCTCCGCTTTTTGTATAGTAATGCAGGTCAGACTATTGCCTGACGACACAATAACATGTCATTACGAGCAAACGCAGTTTGCGTAGTAATCTCATCAAATCAATAATTGAACGATTTTGAACCAATGGGATTGCCACGAAAATCAAAGATTTTCTCGCAATGACATGATTTGATGTTTGGATTGCTTCGCTTCGCTCACATTGTACATGTCAAGTAATTAGTTGCATAAAAAATATTATCCGAATATCTCGCTAAGATATTCTTGTTATGTTCATTTTTTCTTTTTGTCTTAAAGCAAAAAGAAAAAACGAACCAAAAAAGAAAAACTCGCTAAGGTATA
>CACYKF010000044.1 GCA_902774905.1 uncultured bacterium | reverse complement strand
TACGAAGTGAGCAATCATTGTTTGCGACACGACAATCGTAAGTTGGGGTTTCTACCCCAACATTTATTTTGTTGGGCTGAAAGCCCAACTTACTTATTTTGTCAAGCAAAATGGTTTCGGCTTTGGCTCGCAATCCGCTTTCTGACCGCGTTCTTTGACCGCCCAAAGAACGCGGTCATGGTAGTTTTGCTAAAAGAAAAACTACCGATAATAGTTATTATGTAAAAATGATTATTTTTCTCTTGCAGTGCCGGTTTCATACCCCGGAACCAACAGAGCAAGCGGAATTACTCTGCCTAATTTTGTCCCAAATTCAGAACCACTGTTTACCATAGAAATTGACATACACAAATCATCAACATGAGGGGCGAAATCTGTTGCCTTAATCCCTCTTTCAACTTTTTTATGATAAAGTTTTTCGTTTATTTCATTAGAAACTTTATTCCCCGCAATAATGCCGACTGCAAGAGAACCAAGTGTAGCAACAGCATTTGGAATATTTTCGCTTATTTTATTTACAATTTTTGCAAATGTGTTCTCTTTGTCAATTTTAGGCATAAGTTTTTGCAAAGTCTTTTCATAATGCTTAAATACCTTTGCTCCAGCCCAAACACAAGTAATCGGTACTATTACATCGCCCAATAACTGACTCAATACTTCACGCTTTTTGGCTTTTATATTATCCTTATCAACCAAAGCACCGCCTGCAAAACCGCCTGCAACCGAACCTGTTGCTATAGAAATTATCTTTGCGGCACTATCATATTCCAAAACTTTATCTGCTGGTTTAAATTTTAATAATGCCCAATCCTTTATCGGAGTCTTTAATATTTTTGCAGGATTTAAACTGAAACCTGCCCTCTTACTCCAAAACGCAAGCGGCAACGCCATTCCCAAAGCAGAAGTTGCCAAAACGGTAGCCTTTTGTTTTGGTGTTAAATCCGAATGTTCAAGATACGAATGTGTGAAACTTGATGCCCCTGAATTAACACTTAAAGGTGCATTATTCAAGTAATATTTTTTATTGTCTGCAAACGAAATTTTATTAATCATTACACATTCACCTTTACGCTTTCATTATAACAAAAAACCGTAAAAGAAAATATTGCCTAATTTAAGTGTTAAGTAAATATTTGTTAAGAAGTTATATTTTAAAGGTCAGCATTTTACCTATTGAATCCCAATCAAAACGGCTTTTTGATGCTTTTACTTTTTGTTTTTTACCTAATACGAATTTATCATAGTCTGCATCGAATTTAGGAAACATTTCTCCAAAAATATTTTTTACACCTGCATAAGAATTTTTTAAGCTATTTGAAATTTCTGTAGTAAGCCTTGTTCCTTTTAATGCCGAACAATATGCACTAATTTTATTAATCATATTATTTAGATTTCCTATCCAAGATTATTGTCTGTATTTGTCTTTTTATAAAGAAGTTCTTTCAATTTCTTCGGTTGTTGAAACCTGAATTATATCGCCTTCCTGCAAGTCATTAAATTTGCCGAAAGAAATACCACATTCAAAGCCTTGTGCAACTTCTTTAACATCATCTTTAAATCGTTTAAGTTGTTCAATTGCGCCTTTGTATATTTCTTTTCCGTCACGAATAATAATCGCATCTTTATCACGAACGATTTTACCCTCAAGAACGTAGCAGCCTGCAATTTTTCCGGTTTTACCGATATTAAATACTTGTCTGACTTCCGCTTTACCAAGTTCAACTTCTTTAATTTCAGGATCAAGAAGTGACAACAATGTTTTTTCAATATCTTCAAGCAACTGATAAATAATATCATATTTTTTAATTGTAACTTTTTCTCTTTCCGCAGCAGCAAGAGCATTTGAGTCTTCTTTTACCGTAAAGCCCAAAATCAAAGCATTTGAGGCTGCAGCAAGCATAACATCGGCTTCTGAAATATCCCCAACACCAACGTGAATAATTTTTGTTGAAATTTCTTTTGATTCAACTTGTGCAATTGCCTGCGATACTGCTTCGGCTGAACCGTTTGTATTAGCCTTAATAATAAGATTAAGTTGCGGAATTGCATCATCACCTGCAACTGCCTCTTTTCTGATATGAGCCGGAAGCATTGCTTCTAATCTCTTATCTCTTGCCTTTTCCTGTCTTTCAGCAGTTATGGCTTTCATTTCTTTTTCGTTTTTGACAACCATAAATCTGTCACCTGCCTGAGGAACTTCAGATAAACCTAAAATCTCAACAGGGGTAGATGGTTCCGCTTTTTGAATTCTTTCGCCGCTATCTGATAACAACGCACGAACACGACCGCATGCTGTACCAACGACAATGCAGTTGCCTGCTCTTAATGTTCCGTTTTGAACCAAAAGTGTTGCGACAGGACCTTTACCTTTGTCTAAATTCGCTTCAATTACAACACCTGTTGCTTCCGCTTTAGGATTCGCTTTAAGATCCTGAACATCAGCCACAAGCAAAATATACTCCAAAAGTTCATCAATACCGGTACCTTGCAATGCGGAAACTTTTACAACTATTGTATCTCCGCCCCAATCTTCAGGAACAAGTCCGTGTTCGGTTAATTGCTGTAATACTCTGTCAGGGTTTGCTCCCGGTTTATCAATTTTGTTTACCGCAACAATAATAGGAATTTCTGCTGCTTTGGCATGGTTAATCGCTTCAATGGTTTGAGGCATTATACCGTCATCAGCCGCAACAACAAGAATTGCAATATCGGTTGCCTGCGCACCTCTTGCACGCATTTCGGTAAACGCTTCGTGCCCCGGAGTATCCAGGAATACGATTTTTTTATCGTTGTTATTACCCAAATATACTGTGTAAGCACCGATAGATTGCGTGATTCCGCCGACTTCTGTTGCGACAATTTTGTGTTTTGATGCACGAATACTATCTAACAAGGTTGTTTTACCGTGGTCAACATGCCCCATAATACTTATAACAGGAGCGCGTTTTTTAAGTAATTTTTTATCCACATTTGCAAGCGCATTCTTTTCTTCTTCTTTTTTGAGTTCTTCTTCTACATAAGCATCCAAATCTTCATCAAGAACCTCAAGTTCATATTCGGCACAAACTTTTTTGATAACATCAACATCAATAAGTTGATTAACAGTCGCCATAACCCCGTTCATCATTAGGAATTTGACAATATCAGCCGGAGTTTTTTTAATTTTTTCAGATAATTCCGCAATCGTCATAGCCTGATTAACGACTATTTGTCTGACTTCTTCTATTTCTTCTGTTTTTTGGGTTCTTTTTTTGTGGTGTTGAGCGGCAGCCTTTTCAAGAGAAATCATTTCCTGTTCTTCTTTTTTAGAGTTAAAGCCTTTGTCTTTTTTCTTGCCGGAATTTTTACTCCCGCCAAATTTACCGCTCCCGCCGCTTTTATTTTCATAAATATCCTGTGATATAATTCTGCGTTCAATCGGTTTTTTGTTGCCGAAATCTTTGTTTCCTGACTTTTCTCCGTCACGTTTCGGCGGGAATTTTCCATCTTTATTAAATTTTTTCGGTCTGTCGCCGTCAGGTTTTTCAGATTTTCCTACTACCTGAACTGCAGGTTTTGGAGCAGAACGACGGACTATCTCTATTTTAGGTCTTTGAACTTTTTCAATAACAGGTTTTTCTATTGCTTTTTTTAATTCTTCTTTACGTTCTTTTGCTTCTTCTTTTGCTGCAACCTTTGCGGCTTCTTTTTCTTCAACTTTTGCTTTTTTTACTACAAAGGCTTTTGGCTTTGCTTTTACAGCGCCATTGTCCATGAAATCTTTAAGACGCTTAATCTGCTCAGGTGTTACTGTACTTGAATGAGTTTTACCTTTAATCCCCATAGATTCTAATTTTTCAAGAACTTCTTTGCTTGTTTTACCAAGTTCTTTTGCTAATTCACTTATTCTCTTTGTTTCGTAACTCATTCAGTACTTGTCCTTTCAATTCCTCGGGTATAGCGGTTTTCAGGAATTTTGCCAACTTATTTTTCTTAAAAGCCGATTCTATACAAGAATTATTATAGCAAAGATATGCAGATCTGCCAAATGTAAACGAATTTGGATTTACAATAACCCCTTGCGCAGAGTTTGTAATCTTAATCAAATCTTTTCTGTCTTTAGTTTGCCAACAACCGGCACATCGTCTTTCTGTCATAATTTGTTATACTCAATAATATTTAATAATAAAGATAAGATAAAATCTATATTTCTAAAGTGCACAATATTAAAGATTAAACAGCAATATAATTTATATCATTACATGAATCTTTTATATTTTTAATGTTATTTGCTTTATATGTTTGCCTTTTTAACCTGTCGCTTGCAGCATTATAGTATACCTTATCAACTTCAAAACCTAAAAATCTTCTATTTAAATTTCTTGCGGCAATACCTGTAGAACCAACACCCATAAACATATCAAAAACTAAATCATTTTCATTACTTGCTATTTTAATTATGTGTTCTAATATTTTTACAGGTTTTTGAGTTGGATGCTTGGGATTTTTTAATCTCTCAACACCCATACAAATAGGACTTTCAATAAAATTGTGCATTTCATTTTGTTTTGAGAAGTTCCATTTATGTCCTTTATTCCATAAGCAAACAATTAATTCGCAACTGTTCAAAAATGATGATTTTCTTATATTTGGTATTGGATTCGTCTTATGCCATACCATAAATTGAAAAGTATCAAATTCTTTATCAAAAGCTTCATGATATTTACCTATAAGATTATAACTAGTAAATATAAATATATTTCCATTTGGCTTTAATATTCTTTTAAAATCCTCTACTAAATCAAATGGATTTAAAGGTTTTTCATCCCATTCTGCGACATCATTATTTACTTCAGTTCGCCAAGAAAAATTCATATTCCCTGTGCTATAATTAGCAAGATTGTAAGGAGGATCGCATAAAATTAAATCTATAGATTTGTCTGGAATTGATTTCATCATTTCAAAACAATCACAATTCATTATAGAATAATCTGAAATATTATTTGTACTAATCATTTTACGCCTCTTTAAAATAAATACTTTTAATATTATTAAGTGCATTTTTTATATGATTTGCACTTTTCTGGTACTGTGTAAATATAATATTAAATCCATTTTGATCATTGCACACAAAATTCCAATAATTTTGTCCTATAAGCAATTCATGTTCATCGAAAAATTGCATTACTCTTTCTTGTTTCCAATCATTTCCCTCTCCAAATTTATTATATGCAGTTGCAAAATATATAAAAATTTTGTCTTCTTTTTGGTCTTTCAGTTGATTTTTAAGCAAGTAATATTCTTCGAGCATCGCCATTTTTTCAGCCCGAGATTTTTTATTATCTAAATCTCCGCCAGCTTTTAATTCAATAATATAATGTTCTTTTTTGTCCGGATTATAAAAATAGTTATCTGTTTGATGTGTCATTTTAAAACTGTCAATATTCTTTGGAATAATAAAGTTGTTCTGCTGATAATGCTCAATTTTAGGCTGAATATGTTGCTCATAAGAACTTATTATATTTGATATATGTTGTTTTTGCTCGGGTAATAAAAAAGATTCTATTGAACCATTTACAACATAACTCAATTTTGCAATAGAGTTTCCCATATTTTCAAGAACCTTCCCAAACGAACTATCAAAACTCCTTACAAATGCAGAGTAAAACATAAATTCTTCTCCGAGTTCGGCAATGAAACAATTATTTTTTTTAGAATTTATAACTCCGTTTGGGTCTATACTTTCTGCTTCATATCTTGTCTCTAATCCTATTGCAAAATTTTTAATACTTGAATCGACAATTTCACAAATAGCTCTTTGTTTTTGTAAATCCATTTTAAACTCCTTTGAACAATAATAGCACAAAATATAAAAATACTAACACATGTAATATATGTTTATAAAATACTATTAGGGCAAAATATTTTTATATTTACCCCTGCTGTGCAAGTTTTTCCAATTTTAATTTTTGGTCATATTCAATAAGCATATTGATAAGTTCGTCCAAATCACCGTCAATAACTGTCCAGACATTAAGATTATGGTTTAATCTGTGGTCTGTCAAACGTCCTTGGGGGAAATTGTATGTTCTTATACGCTCGGAGCGGTCACCTGTTCCAACCTGACTGCGGCGTAAGTCAGTAATTTCCTGCATCTGCTTTTGGACTTCCATATCATAAAGTTTTGAACGCAAAATCTGCATTGCACGTTCTTTGTTTTGAAGTTGTGAACGTTCTTCGGTACAGAAAATCATTATTCCTGTCGGTTTGTGAAAAAGTCTTGCAGCGGTTTCAACTTTGTTTACATTTTGTCCGCCTGCGCCGCCTGAACGGGCAGTTGACATTTCAATATCTTCAGGTCTGATTTCGATTTCTACATCATCAACTTCAGGCATAACGGCAACCGTAGCGGTTGAAGTATGAACTCTGCCCTGAGATTCGGTTTCAGGCACTCTTTGTACCCGGTGAACACCTGATTCATATTTAAGTTTTGAATATACCGCATCTCCCTGAATTGATATAATAATTTCAGAATATCCGCCCGCTTCACACTCGGTTTTAGATAGAACTTGGGTTTTCCAGCCCTGTTTATCGGCAAATTTTAGATACATTCTTGCCAAATCTCCCGCAAAAATGTTTGCCTCATCTCCGCCTGCTCCGCCTCTGATTTCAAGCATAATGTCTTTATCATCCATAGGGTCTTTGGGGAGCAGTAAGCGTTTCATTCTTTCTTCATATTCAGGAAGTTTTGCTTCATTTTCTTCAATATCCGCTTTTAACATTGCGCGCATATCTTCATCTTTTTCTTCCTGCAAAAGTTGTTTGTCATCTTCAATGGCATCTGTTGCTTTTTTCCATTCATAATAAAGTTCAACAGTTTCTTCCATTGATTTTCTTTGTTTTGATAAATCTCTGAATTTATTATAATCCTGTATAACCTCAGGATCAGACAAGGTTTCGCCTAATTCTTTGTATCTTTGCTCTATTTGCAATATTTTATCTAACATATCTTTCATAATTCAATGATAGCAAGAACAAAAGTAAATGCAAACTAATTCCTAATGAATATTCACTCCGTCTTTAGACAAAATTTTGTTTTTCAGATTTTTCATACCTGCGCCATAGAAGTATTTTAACTGTTCGGGGAAGTTCTGTCCGACATCAAGCAGATACATATCATGGACAATAAAATTCAAAAGCAAATAAACTACATCAATATTTTTTGTCCATGTTGCACTACATTCAATTTTTCCAAATAAACATTCCTGAATATCAGACAGAATATAAATCAGACGACTGCCTGAGTTGTGCACTATTTCTTTGGCTCCTGCGTGCTGATATACAAGTCCGAAATTTGTTGTAAATTCGCCAAGCGCAACAATTTTTACATCAACATCTCTGTCATAAGCCGCCCTTAACTCTTTTTCAACATGCTTAAAATCTTCTTTCCATATTTCTATATAAATGGATTTTTTGGCATTTTTAATAATTTCTTTGAGTTTAACTAAAATATTTTCATAACCTGAGATTGTATGCAGCGGTTCATTATAATCCTCTTTTACATCAGGCAATTTTTTTTCAAGATATTCTATTGTTGAATTGATTTTGCGTTTAAATCTTTGAGTCAGTTCCTTTGGGGCAATCGGGGAATACTTTTGTGGCTTGTCATCACTTGCAATAACAATTTTTTCATTTGCAAGTGATTTTAAGGCATCATAGGCTCTTGACTGCGGAATATCGGCAAGTTGAGAAACCTCATAACCGGTTGCAGGATATTTTTTTAACAGAGCAATATAAGTTTTTGCCTCGTAAGAATTGAACCCTAAACTTTTAAATTTCTCAACAACATTTTCCATAATGCGATTTTATCAAATTTACCTGTATGTTTCAAGATATAAACTATCTCCCTTGGGGGAGAGAAATTTTTCTTAATGAGCGAAAACGAATTTAGAAAAATGAGAGAGGGTAAAGTTCGTTCCCCACCTAACCTCCCCCATAGGGGAGGAACTTATGATATATTTTGTCATTGCTGAACATGGCAGGCAATTAGTTACATGTTTTGTACATAAAAAATATTATGAGAATATCTCGATAA
>CACYKF010000043.1 GCA_902774905.1 uncultured bacterium | reverse complement strand
AGGGTCTGAAACATTACCCTCTCTTGAATTTCTGACACTCGCTTCGCTCGCATCGAAATTCTTTTCTCCCCAAGGGGAGATAGATACTTGCGCATAACCCGTCAAAAACTATTTACGCAAATCTTTTAACTCATACTTCAATCCGCCTTTACGGTTGAAATAACCCATAACCTTTACCCTGAAAACAGATGTCTCATCTGTAATCTTTTCATCAATAGACGGTATTAATTTTATCTTATCCTCATACTTGCCGTAACTGTGTTCCGGCTCAAATATAATTCTGTAAAGCAAGTTGACGGGAATTTTGAATATCCTGATACCTTTTGCCAAAGTCTTGTTGCGTTTGCCCCAAACACTCAAATTTCCGCACTCAGTCGGAATATCGTACATTCCCTCAAAATAAAGGCTCAAACCTTCACTTTTCAAAAACATTCTCAAATCACGCAAATTGTCGTTGTCAAGATTGAACGAACCGTATATGTTCGCCATATAATCCTCAGGCTTTGAAAAATCAAGATTGATTATCTTGGATATCGTGTATTTTACACCTTTTTTAGTGCCGTCAGGGCGCTTTTCACCGACGAAAATTTCCTGCTCGGCAATTCTTGGCATATATCCGTCACTGATGGCAAATGTCGCATTTGCCTTGATATCATTAAATTTGTTCTTTGATATGGCATGCAAAGTCGCATACGCAGTACCTTTGATATGGTTTGGCAAATGGAAAAATTCAGTCAATACGACATTTGAATCGATGTCTGATGCGTAAAACCAAATATTTGAACTGTGATCGCTCAAATTGTAAGTACCTTTTGCACTCAACAAACCACTTGCATAATCGGCTTTTGGGATAACAAATGATGCAATATTATTTTTGAGCGAACCCTGTATATTTGCATTGCGAACATCAAAAGAGTCTGCGTAAATTCGGTCAACAACTACTCTGCCCTGTTCAACAGTATATTTAACTTTCTTTTTGCCCGAATTTTGCTTAGGCTTTGGCTTGCCATCTTTAAACGATTCGTTCATATCGGCAATTTTGCCCTTGCGGACATGAAATTCTTTCATATAAATATCTATCGAATGAATTAAAATATCGTCACTGACACGATTTGCCGCACGAGCGGACATCTTTATAGGCGCAGAATAAAAACTGCCGATAGCATTTAGGCTAATATCTTGCGGAGTGACATTTATATTGGCATTTTTAAGATACAAAAAATCTCCGTGAGATGCGTTATACAAATTGACACTGCCTAACAAAGCATCTTTTAGAATATCCAAGTGCAAATTGGCATCAAATTCGCCGTTTTTGACATAATCACGCAGGAAAGATTTGATATAATTCACACTGATTTTGCCGTTTGTTTTGACATTCATATCAGCAAGGGTGTATCTGCCGTTGATTTTTTTGAAATTACCCGAACCTGACAAAATCTTAACACCGTCAGCACTGTATTCCCAATTTTCTATCTTCATCGGATCGCCGTTTTTTACGGTATGCATTGTCAAAAGTCGTGTCTTATCAGTATTATCAAGATTACCCCATTCACTCAAAATATTAGTGCCTTTATTAAGCGTTAAAGTATAATAAACATTGACATTCTGATTGTGCGTATGATATTTGACATTAGCAGGAATTTTACCCGAAATTCCGACCGCAGGGAAATATTTTTTGGTCAACCTGTCCTGAAAAACAGACGAAACATTACCCATAACATGCAAATCATCCGTCATCATTCCCGTCAGGTGAAAATCAGTCGTAACCGGCTCCGTACCAAAAGTTCCGCTTGTTTTTGCCCCGACTTCTCTGCCTTGGAAATCAAAAACCGTTTTAGGCAGAAAAACATCAACCTTTATTTTGGAAAATTTTGCACCCAAATTGTGAGTGATAACTTTTCCCGTCAAACCTCGTTTATCAAAAAACAAATCCGCATCCATTGTCCCTTTGAAATCGGAGAAATTCTCAAGAAAATTGCGCTTTTGAGGATGTTTGAGTTTGTAAAAATATAAAAAACCTTCCTCTAACTCTTTGGCAGGCAAATTTTTACCTGCAATTTTCAGACCTTTTTGCGAACCTGTCAATAAAATTTCAGACTTAGGCAATTTTACGGAAAACTGCTCAAAGCCGACACAATCTTTATAAGTTATATAACCGTTTTCACCAATAGTGACAGGTGATTTTGAGTATTCGCTGTAAATATTTGCAAGCATACGGGTAATAATTGTGCCCTTATGTTTTTTTGACTTGATGTAATCAACATCAAGATAATTTTTGTCATTAAATTTTATCTGCGCACCCTTGATGTTAGTCACAGGGAAAAATGAAAAATCAAAAGACTTTTTCTCTTTACTCGGTGCGAGTTTTAAATATTTTTTCATGGCAGATAAATCGGTATAAATGTAATCTGCCGACAAATGACCATGTTTAAGCCTGAAAAGATTTGCGCCATACTTGATTTTATCAAGATGAAAAAGTTCGGTATTATTCTGCGGAACAATAAATATGTTGTCAGATTTAACTTCAAACGATAAACTTGGACTTGTCTTAACTTTTAAACCCTTGATAGATACAGGAACTCCGATTTTTTCAGTCAAAAGATTTTCATACTTCTGAACATTTTCGGGCGAAGTCAGAATATTTGGCAAAACAAAAAGAAAAAATGCATAACAACCAAGCGCAAGACCCGCCGTCAGAATTAATAATACTTTTATGAATTGACCAAAAAATTTCACAAAAACATTTTAACACAAAAAAGTAAATTTAAAAACCACCTATTCACAACTCACAATTCACAATTCACTTTTTCTACTCCTTAACCCCGCCCTGCATAATATCGTTTATAAAATATTTTTTGCCGAGCAAAAATACCCCGACAACAGGCAAAGTACAAATAACCGAACACGCAAGCAAATCACCCCACAGCGTAATTTCTCTGAAACTTCCCTTAAATATAGCAAGCCCGACAGGCAAAGTTCGCATACTCTCGGTATTTGTAACAATTAACGGCCACATAAAACTGTTCCAACTCGATACAAAAGTGAAAATTGCAAGTGTTGAAATAACAGGAATTGCAAGCGGTAAAATTACCCTGCAAAACATCTGAAAAATATTGCATCCGTCAATTCGTGCAGATTCTTCCAAATCTTTTGGCAACCCCAAAAAATACTGACGCATCATAAAAATTCCAAACCCGCCAAATAACCCCGGAACAATTAAAGCCTGATAAGTATTTATCCATCCCAACTGGCGCATAAGAAAAAACAGCGGAATAATATTTACCTGCGGAGGTGCAAGCATTGTAATTAAAACAATTAAAAATAACCCGTCACGAAATTTAAAATGCAGTCTTGCAAACGCATACCCTGCAAATGCACTTATTAAAACCTGTCCGACAGTTGTGACAAGTGCCACAAAAAGACTGTTTGCAAAATATTGCCACAAAGGAATTTTTTCAAACACGCTTTTATAATTTTCGGTTGTTAAAGGGGTATAAAAAAGTTTACCGCCCTGATTAAAGATTTCACCATTCGGAACAAAAGATAAATTCAGCATGGCAAAAAACGGATACAGCATACTGAATGCAATCAAAATAAGTATAAAATATCCTAAAAATTTCCGCCAATTGAACATGTGTTAATTATAGCATAATTTTTAAAGATTAAACCCTCACCCGAAAATCTGACACTCGTTCCTCGTGTCGATTTTCTACCCTCTCCCTCGGAGAGGGTTAAAATGCTCCCTCTCTTTGGGAGAGGGCTGGGGTGAGGGTTAAATAATATATTAATGTTAAAATAACAGTATGAATCCAAAAAATATTGTTGCAAGAGTATTAAGAAAAAATCAAACACCACAAGAACAAAAGTTGTGGAATTTGATTCGTAATAATCAATTAGGAGTGAAATTCAAAAGACAATATCCCATAGGAAATTTCATTGTAGATTTTGTTTGCAGAGAAAAATGGTTAGTTATTGAACTTGATGGTAGCCAACATAATGAAGATGAAAATATTTTAAACGATAATGAACGAACATTATATCTAAATTCACGAGGGTTTAAAGTTATCAGATTTTGGAATAATGACATTAACAATAATATTGAGGGTGTAATTTTAGAAATAAAAAAATACATTGATTAACCCTCACACGAATTTCTAACTTTCGCATACGGTGTTCGCACTAAACGGATATCGGCTTCGCCTTTCATCCTCTGCTCACACCGGCTCAAGTTGAAATTCTACTCTCTCCCTCGGAGAGAAAATTTTGAACTGTACCCTCTCTTTGGGAGAGGGTAGAAAATCAAGTTGAGTTTACGAA
Organism: uncultured bacterium; assembly: GCA_902774905.1. GTDB lineage: Bacteria > Cyanobacteriota > Vampirovibrionia > Gastranaerophilales > Gastranaerophilaceae > Zag111. Next base: position 4,525 of record CACYKF010000043.1, on the reverse strand, counting down.
ACTTAGATTTTCGGGTGAGGGTTAGTGTTGGGGTAAAAACCCCAACTTACACTTTAACCAATCTCTTTAACCGCTTTTATAATTCTGTCAACTGCATCCTGCACAGTCATAGTGAGTTTTTCACCGTTTGAGCGTTCGACAAATTCAACATTACCATCAGCAATTGTCTTACCAACCGTAATTCTAAACGGAAATCCGATTAAATCTGCATCTTTGAATTTAACCCCCGGACGCTCGTTTCTGTCATCTAAAACAACTTCAACACCTGAATTTAAAAGTTTTTCATAAATTTCGTTTGCAACCTTCATTTGTGTTTCATCCTGAATACTAACAGGAACAACAACAACATGATACGGCGCAATAGCAAGAGGCCATTTAATTCCCCATTCATCATGATGTGCTTCAACCGCAGCCGCAGCCGTTCTTGTAACACCGATTCCGTAACATCCCATTATATAAGGCTGAGTTTTGCCGTTTGCATCAAGATAAACCGCATTCATTGGTTTTGAATACTTCGTACCGAGTTGGAAAATATTACCAACCTCTATACCTCTTGTAACTTTTAAAGGTTTTCCGCATTGAGGACAAAAATCACCCGCTTCAACAAGTCTTAAATCCTCAACCTGACTTGGTAATTCAACATCAACACCCCAATTTGCACCAACCAAATGTTTATCTGTTTGGTTAATTCCGATTACAAAGTTTTTAAGGTCAGTTACCGTCTTATCTGCAATGATTTTAACCTCATATTCCCCGTATTTTTTCAAACCTTTTGGCCCGATAAACCCTGCAACCGCATTAAAACCGTTTTCTTTCATCATTTCTTCAATTTCGCCTGATGTTGCAATTCTTATATCAAGTCCGCCGACTGCGTTCATCAACTTTGTTTCTTCAACCGCCTTATCGCCACGAATAAGCGCAATAACAGGGGCTTTATCAACAATATAAACAAGCGATTTACATATTGCAGACTGCGGGCAATTCAAAAATTTACTCAAATCTTCTATTGAGCCGACATTTGGAGTATCAATAATTTTTGCCTCATTATATCCGCCATCTGTTACAACTTCAGGCAAATTTGAAACCGCATGATTTGAATTTGCACTGTAATCACAATCATCACAATAGAAAACATCATTTTCACCTGCATCTGTGTCTGTGATTACCATAAATTCATGCGATACGCTTCCGCCGATTGCACCGGAATCAGACTGAACCGCTTTCGTATCCAAACCGCATCTTTTGAATATATTTGTGTAAGCCTGCCACATATTTTGATATTCTCGTTCCAAATCTTCCTGTGAAGTTGAGAATGAATAAGCATCTTTCATTATAAATTCACGACCTCTTAAAAGCCCGAAACGAGGACGGCGTTCATCTCTGAATTTTGACTGAATTTGATATAAATTTACAGGCAATTGCTTATAAGATTTCAAAACATCTCTTGCAACGGAAGTTATAATTTCTTCGTGCGTAGGTCCAAGACACATTTCTCTGCCATGGCGGTCTTTTAAGCGCATAAGTTCACCGCCGTATGCGTTCCATCTGCCTGATTCTTCCCAGAGTTCTTTTGGCTGAACAAACGGCATCAAAAGTTCCTGCGCACCTGCTTTGTCCATCTCATCACGAATAATGTTTTCAACTTTTTTCAAAACCCGCCACATCAAAGGCAAAAAAGTATAAACTCCGCTTGTAAGTTTTTTTATATAACCTGCTCTTGCAAGCATTTTGTGTGAAACTACTTCCGCATCTGACGGAAACTCTCTCATTGTTTGCACAAACATATTTGACATTTTCATAATTAAAATCCTCTTTTTTATGTCGGACAAGTATGCCCAACCTACATATTTGATTTTAACACGAAAAAAATCAGACTGAAATTTTTGAAAGTTCGGTTTTTAGTGCAGGTACGGAAATTGATAAGGTTTTATAATTCTTCAGGGCATTTTGCAAATTTATACGATATTTTATATTATCCCCCTGCAACCCTGACAATCTGCCGGCAAGATAATATAAATCACCATTTTCACCGCAATTTTCAAGCGCACGGGTTATAATTTCTTCTGCCATGTCATAATTTTCATTTTTGGCAAGAATTTTTGCATAAATCTTATAAGCCTCAATATCGGCAGGATTAAGTTCAATAGTTCGGCTTAAATTAGACAACGCATCGCCCAATTCACCGTTTTCATAATCCAAAACCGCTAAATTGTAATATGCCCAACTGTAATCGGGAGAAATTTCAAGCACCTTATTAAATTCACTTCTTGCCCCATCACTATCACCAAGTTCTTTATAAATATTCCCGAGATAAAAATGCGCATAAATATCATTGTCATTCAAATCAATTGTCTTTTCAAAATTTTCTACCGCCAAAAGATAATTTTGCATCTTGAAATATACAAGCCCCAAATTAAAATACGAATTCGAATCGTCACTATCAACTGAAATAACTTTTTCAAAACATTTTATTGCCGTATCAAATTCTTTTAAATCTGTACATACAAGCCCGAGGTTATAAATTGCATCAATCGCTTCGGGTTCAATTTCAATTGCTTTTTCGTAACTTTCTTTGGCTTTTTTAAGATTTTTCAGTTTTTCATAAACAATACCCAAATTGTAAAAAATACCGCTGTCATCAGCAAAAGTTTTTGAAAGATAAATAAGATTTTTTAATGCTTCGTCATTAAATCCGCAGTCTGTTAAAAGCACCGCAAGTTGTCTGCGTGCCTGAAAATTTTGAGAATCTTCTCTTAATAAATTTTGTAATTCTTCTATTTTATCTATTTTAGACATAATCTAAATTACCGGAACATCCACAGGTTCAAGAAGTTCAACATTTAAGATTTCACTTTGGTAAATTCTGACATCTTTACCTTTTCTTATCAAATCCGCAACGCTGTCATAAACAAAATAACCGGCAGTACCCAATGCTCCGCCTAATGCCGCAAACGGAACGATTACATATTTGAATCCGTTACCTGTTACATTTTCGCCCCACGCTATTGATTTTTTGGTAATATCGCCTGATTTTTGGCATGTTTGAAGCCACGCATCTTTGTAACCTCTTGTGGTTGTAATTCCGCCGTCATAAGTGGTATCTGTTCTGCCTGTAATAATAAGACTCAAAGGTATTTGTCTACCGTTTGGAGTAACAACATGATCAAAATCCAAATACAAAACCGCACCTTTTGAAAGTCTTCTTGAAGGATTGATACCCTTTATTGACCCTCTGACAATTGAACCCATCGGTAAAATAATATCATCATTATCGTCTGCTTTTTGGTCAGTTATAAGCATTGCCGTAAAATCACTTCCTGACGGACTGTATGAAGTATCAATAGTATTGAGCATCTTTAATGATAAAGTAGTGCCTGCAGGAATACGCTTTGTTTTTGCATTACCGCTGAACGGTACGGCAAAAGTCATTTGCATTGTAAATAATAGCCCTAAAATTATTGCAAAAAATTTTTTCATTTCAAACTCTCCTTTGTTGTTGGGCAGGTATGCCAAACCTACCTTTTTTGTCAGGCAAATCCTGACCTACATATTAATTTACCCCCATATTAACACATTGTATTTTTTTTGTTAAGTGGATTAAGGATTAGTAATAATTTGAACTGTTAAATATTTTTAATCCGATTAACAATATTTTTAGCATGTTGGTATGCTTGCCAATCTTTTTGGAGCGGCTCATAGATTTTTGAATATTCTGTTCTGTTTTTCGCATTTTATGTTTTATTTTTAATTTTTTTTATAAATTTTTGTATATCCCACCATAGAAATAATACAAGATAGCAACCTAATAAATCACATGTACAAGTTAATAATGCATGTAACTCAATACGCTCCAAATAAGGTGGATAATGAACAGTATTCGCTCTCAATACTAATATCAAAAATGGAATTTCAATAATAATCAGTATAAGCAATCTATATAGATAATTGTATTTTAAATTATGTATAAAATTTTTCAATCTAATGTTATTAGATTTTTTTTCAAAGTACCCATAAACACAAGGTAGTATACATATTCGTAATATAAAAAGAAACATAATGAATATACAAAAGAATATAAATACAAAAGTTTTAATATTTAAACCCAAAGGATTTTCTATATCTTGCGAGAATTCATTTAAGAATAATAAAAGGGGTACTATTAATGTAGATATAAAAATAAAACAATACGCAATAGGCATAAGAATATGTATGCCTATTACGTATATTATGTCTTTATTCATTTTGTAAAAATCTATCATATGGGCAATATTACCATTTAAATATTATTGGCGCAAGAATATAAAAATTATGACCTCTTGCAATTTGTATTATAAAAAATATGTCATTTATAATATATGTAACTGGGTTTTTATATGCCATTTTATATAACAAATCAAAATCATATTTATCAAAAAGAATCCCATGAAAATAACCTTGTGAATCAATATATGGCTCAAGAACAGTCGCATGACCAATAGATAAATGTAAGTTTGAATCCTTTGAGAAATCTACTTCTAATTTGTCG
>CACYKF010000042.1 GCA_902774905.1 uncultured bacterium | reverse complement strand
GGTATTGTATCTTTGCGTTTTTCTCTTTCTTTGGTTCCGTTTCTTTCTCTTTTACTCGCAATAAAAGAGAAAGAAATGAACAGGCAGAAAGTTTCAATCTCTCAATTACTACCGATAATATAAATTATTGGTAGTTTGTTATTTTATTCATGTTAAAATATACTTATTCATAAGGAGTATTTTATATGCTGAAAGGACCGTTTTTAGACAGAAATTGGATGGCGCAAAATCCTGATTATAATTCATCAGATATCGTAATGCTCGGTTTACCGTTTGACGGAACTGTATCATATCGTTCAGGTTCAAGATTCGCGCCTGAACAAATTAGGCTTGCAAGTTGGGGGTTAGAGGAATATTCTCCTGTTTTTGATAAAGAACTTGCTGATGTAAATTTTCATGATGCAGGAGATTTAGAATTTCCGCTCGGTAATACTTACAAAACTTTAGAACAAATCAGAGAGAATGTTGAAGATATTTATAAGGAAGGTAAAAGAGTTTTCGGTATCGGTGGCGAACATTTGGTAACTTTACCTGAAATTGAGGCAATTGCAAAGTATGTTGATAATCTTGCGATAGTGCATTTTGATGCCCATACTGATTTGAGAGAAGAATATTTGGGTGAAGAAATGTCGCATAGTGCAGTTATCAGGCATTGTTCAAAGATTGTCGGAGCAGAGAATATCAAGCAAATCGGTATTCGCTCAGGTATGAAAGAAGAATGGGAATTTATGAAAAAGCATAATACTTTGTGTCATAATTTTTCGGATGTTGATTGTTTTAAAGATAAAAACATTTTTGTAACGGTTGATTTAGACTGTCTTGATACTTCAATTATGCCCGGAACAGGTACTCCTGAAGCGGGAGGAATGACATTTAAGGAACTTAATGAATGGTTTTACTATTTAAGAGATTTTAATATTGTCGGAGCAGATGTTGTTGAACTTGCTCCCGATTATGATGCAAGCGGTGCTTCAACTGCTGTTGCAACCAAAGTTATCAGAGAACTTTTAATGGCTATGTAGGGGTAAATTTTATAAATGGATGTTTTAGAGCGTATAGATTATTTAAAAAATGAAATTAATAAGTCAAATTATGAATATTATGTAAATGAAAATCCTTATCTGACAGATTTTGAGTATGACAAACTTTTTGCCGAATTAAAAGAATTGGAAGAAAAATATCCGATGTTTAAAACTCCTGATAGCCCTACACAAAGGGTTGGTTCTGTCAGCGAAAAGTTTTTTCCTCATAAACATAAATATCGTTTGTATAGTCTTGATAATTCGTACAATGCTGAGGATTTGGAAAAATGGTACGAAAGAGTTTGCAAGGAGTATGACAGAGAACTTGAACTTGTATGCGAACTTAAAATTGACGGACTTGCTATCGCTTTGACTTATGAAAACGGAGTTTTCGTCCGAGGGGTAACAAGAGGGGATGGTGTAACAGGTGAAGATATAACTCAAAACCTCAAGACTATAAAAGCAATTCCTTTAAAACTTTTTGAACCAAAAAATCTTGAGGTTCGTGGTGAAATTTATATGCCAAAGTCTTCGTTTGAAAAGTTAAACGCTCAGGCACTTGAAACAGGTGAAAAAGTTTTTGCAAATCCCCGTAATGCCGCAAGCGGTTCTTTAAGGCAATTAGACAGTACAATTACTGCAAAGCGTGATTTGTCAATGTTTACCTATACTGCTATTTTTGAAGATGATGCGGATAAAACTTACAAAACCCATTACGATAGTATAGAACGCTTAAAACAACTCGGATTTAAAGTTAATCCTAATATAAGACTTGTAAAAAATATCAAAGAGGTTATTGAATACTTGCATGAGTGGGATTTAAAGCGGTTTGATCTTGATTATGCAACTGACGGGGTTGTAATTAAGGTTAATGATATTGCAATTCAAAAAGATTTGGGTTATACCGCAAGAGCGCCAAAGTGGGCAACTGCGTTCAAATTTCCGCCTGAAGAAGTAAAAACAAAACTTCTTGATATTGAACTAAATACAGGTAAAACAGGTGTTGTTACTCCGGTTGCGGTATTAGAGCCTGTTCAACTTGCAGGGTCAACTGTATCAAGAGCGAGTCTGCATAATTTTGATGAAATTAAAAGGCTTGATATTCGTATAGGTGACGAAGTTTTGATTATGAAAGCGGCAGAAATTATACCAAAGGTCATAAAAGTTGTTGAATCTCCTGAACACAATGATTTACCTTTGTATATACCGCCAACAAAATGCCCTGCATGCGGGAGTGCTTTGGTAGAAAAAGAAGGTCAGGTTGGATTATATTGTTCAAATCCTGACTGCGAAAGTCTTATGTGTGCAAAAATTGAATATTGGGCATCAAAAGAGGCTATGGATATTGATAAGGTTGGTCCGTCTTTAATAGGGCAACTCTACGATAAAAAAATGATTTCAAATCCTGTTGATTTGTATAAATTACTGCCGCAAGATTTAATGATGCTTGATTTGGTTCAGGAAAAATCAGCATCAAATATTTACATGTCTATTCAGGAAAGCAAAACAAGACCTTTAAATCGTCTTGTTACCGCTCTTGGAATTCGTCATGTAGGTAAAGAAACGGCGGATATTTTGACAGGCCAATTTCCATCACTTGATGAACTTAAAAATGCGACTTTAGAACAATTATCAGAAGTTGAAGGAATCGGAGAAATTATTGCGCAGTCAATTTATGAGTATTTTCATAACGAAAATAATTTAAAATTACTTGAAGAATTAAAAGCATTAGGTATAAATCCGAGCGCAAAGGCTAAGCCTAAATCAGACAAATTGTCAGGTAAAACATTTGTTTTGACAGGGACTTTAGAAAATATGACAAGAGATGAAGCATCTGATATTATAAAATCTCATGGCGGAAAAACATCTTCATCAGTGTCTAAAAAGACTGATTTTGTGCTTGCAGGTACAAATGCTGGTTCAAAATTAGACAAAGCACAAAATTTAGGTGTTATAATATTGACAGAAAATGATTTTCTTGAAATGATAAAGTAAAAGGACTAAGGTAGTATGAAAATTTTTCAGATAAACGGATTCAGAGGTTTAGTGATGACCGCATTTATTGTATGTTGTCTGTTTGCGGGATTTGTGATTTTCCCGGGAGTTGTTGCAATGTATTTGTGGAACAAATATCTTGTGAATTTGCTTTCATTCCCTACATTAAGTCTTTTTCAGGGCGTTTTGTTGTGGGGGATTACGGCTGTTTCATACTTTATAATCTCTAACGGTAAACTTCCCGTATCATTTGAAACACCTGATTCTTTGAGTGATGCTGAATTGAATATGATAATGAAGCAGGCTCGTATTAGTTCTGATTTAAGAAAAATTAATTCCATAATGAAGCGTGGGGATACATTTAATAAAGCAACTTTAAAATCTGATAATAAGAACGGAATGACTTCACCAATGTCTGAAAAACAGGAAGATGAAGAAAATATAAAAATTGGTAATTTAAAATAGTTTATTAAGGAGAATGTTATGAAAAAAATTATTGCGGTGTCTTTTATAACGGCATCATTGTTTGTATTACCTTTGGCGTTGCCTGTTGGTGCAGATTCTACTCCTGCATGTCAAAAAGGTACTTTGTCTGTATCTTATTCAACTGATAAAGAAGTTTCGCCTGATACTGTTGAATTTTCAGTCAGCGTAAAAACAACCGATAAAAAGGCAATGCAGGAAGCGTCAAGAAAGAATAAGGAAATTTCAAACAAAATTTATGAATATTTTAAGGCTAATATTAATACAGCAGGTGGAGATTACATTAAAACTTCTAATTTCAATGCCACTCCTGTTTATAATTATGTAAACAATAAGCGTGTATTTGACCGATATGAGGTTTCAAATAATATAATTGTTCATACAAAATCATTAGACAAAGTTTCATCTTTGATTGATAAGGCTATTTCAATGGGCGCAACTGATGTAAACAGATTAAACTTTTCTTTGTCGAATAAAGATAAGGCATGCGCTGAACTTTTATCAACTGCTGCAAAACAGGTTAAAGGCAGAGCAGATGCAGTTGCAGGTGCTTTAGGCTCAAGTGTTGCAGGATATAAAAGCGTTAATACATCTTGCTCCCTAAATCAGAGAAATGTAAGTTTTGCTTATGCAAATATGAAATTAATGCGTGCGTCAGGGGCTTCAATGGATGCAGCTGTTCCTGAGGCAGCAACAAATATTGAAGTCGGCAATATGACAATTTATGCAAATGTTGATGCTACATTGTATTTAAAATAGTGAGAGTATAGGTCAGATAATTGCCTGACAAAGTTAGGTTCCTACACTATGGGGGAGGTTAGGAGGGAAACGAATCTTACCCTCTCTGAGATTTCTAACTTTCGGTAAAGCCTCAAGTTGAAATCTTTTTCTCCCCGTTGGGGAGATAGTGCAAAAATTTCCTCTCCGTAGGGTAGATATGGTAAATCCTCTTTTTATTTAAAATTTTTCTCATAGGCTGAGGGTGAAATTAGTTGTAATTTTTGTTTTTTGGTTAATTTATGTTTAATTCGGTATTCTTCTTTTTGCGCTTCTGATTTTGTGGAAAATTCCTTAGTATAAACAATTTTCAATGGTTTATGCGCTCTTGTATATTTGGCACCTTTCCCTGATTTGTGTAATTCAAAGCGTTTTTCTACATTGTCAGTGTATCCGCAATACAGGGTATCGTCTTTTGTCAAAAGCATATAAACATAGTATTTTTCACTCATTTTATTATTTTATTACTTTTTTTGTGTATTTGGTATAAACTGAATGTATGAAAAATCTCTATGGTATTTGTTATAATTCTGAAATATCAGGTTATTTAAGTATAATTGAAAAATTAAAAAATCTGCTTAATCTTTTTAATGCCAATTATAGCGTTTTCAGTGTGGATAATTTGCAATCTGATTGTGATTTTGTTTTTGTAATAGGCGGAGATGGTACAATTTTAAAAACGGCAAGGTTTTATTCAAAACTTAATGTACCTGTGTTTGGTATAAATCTTGGTCATTTAGGGTTTCTTTCTCAGGCTTCGGTTTCTGATTTAGAAAATGCTCTTGAAAAAATTATGAAAGAGGATTATAAAATTGAAACCCGTACAATGCTCGATTGTGGTAACTATACTGCATTAAACGATTTTGTTATAAAAGGGGTTGAGGCATCTCGTGCAACAAATTTTTTACTTGAAATAGATGATAAATTTGTATGTGAATATTTTGCTGACGGGCTTATAATTTCTACTCCGACAGGTTCGACTGCCTATGGTATGGCATCCGGCGGTCCTGTTTTGTCGCCTGATGCGGATGTATTGGAAATTGTTCCTATTTGTCCTCATACATTTAGCGCAAGACCGATTGTTGTTCCTTCATCATCAAAAATAAAAATTAAAGGTCAAAAATATTGCATAAGCGCTGACGGACAGGAAGTGTTTAATTCAAATGATGATATTTTGATAAGTAAATCTGAATTTAGCGCAAAACTTGTACTGTTAAGCGGAAATGATTTTTATTCTGTTTTACGCAACAAACTTCATTGGGGGATTAAGCCATCTAAGGAGATATCAAATGATTAAATATGAAAAAGCAGTTAATATTGATAAACTTGTTACATTGTCATCTCAAATTTGGCATGAATATTGGAAAGAATACTTGTCTGATGCCCAAATTGACTATATGGTTGAAAAATTTCAGTCAAGAGAAGCGATAGAAAACCAAATTCAACACGAAAACTATACTTACTATTATATTTATTCAAATCGCGAAATGGTTGGCTATATTGGACTTTCTAATAAAGATGATTATTTATTTTTGTCAAAATTCTACCTGAAAAAAGAGGTTCGACATCAGGGAATAGGCACAAAAACTTTTGCATTTATAAAAGAGTGTGCAAGAATTCAAAAATATAACAAAATTCTTTTAACAGTAAATAAAGGTAATGAAAGAAGTATAAATGCTTATAAAAAATGGGGTTTTGATATTGTAAACGCAGTAGTAACCGATATCGGTAACGGTTTTGTGATGGATGATTATATTATGGAATATAAACTAATATAGTTTATGTAAAATAAAAAGCGGTCTTTTGACCGCTTATTTAATGATTTTCCTATCCTTTTCCAAACTTTTTCTTTTCTCTTTTTCCTTATGATTATCCAACCACTTTTGAAATAAAATTCATTGTATCAAATATAGCATCTTCAACAAATTCTTTTGCCAACTTGCTGACAGGACGATTTTCGATACAATCGAATATATAATAAATCGGATCCTGTGCATTGTTGAATCTCATTCTTCTGTCTTTATGCTGCAAATATTGAAATTCCTTAACTGCACCTTTTCTGTGTGCTGATGGTTTAATAATTGTTCCAAATTGTCCTGTAGCCATAATGCTTAATCTCTCTCTTATCTCTTACATAGATATAAAGTATATATTTTTGAATTAATTGCCTTTTTTATTAAAATTGAGTTTACATTTCTTAATATATAAGAGTAAAAGCATTGAAAATAAAGGCTATGCGATTTCGCCATTTAGGTACCAGGTTTTGCAGCCGGTAATTTTTACATTGATAAATTTCCCCGTTAAATCTTTTTCGCATGGAATATGAACAATTTTGTTGTTTCTTGTTCTGCCTGAAATGACTTTTTTGCCTTTATGGTCTTCAAAATTTTCTATCAGGACTTCCATTGTTCGCCCGATAAATTTTTTGTTTGAAGCAAGACAGCATTTGCGGTTTTGTTCGTTTAGTCTTTCAAGTCGCTCAAATTTTGTGTCCTCATCAATAAATTTATCAGTCCATTTTGCTGCAACTGTTTTTTCTCTTGGAGAATATGCTGCGGTATTTGAATAATCAAGGCAAAGTTCTTCCATTGCAGAAAGGGTGTTTTGGAATTGTTCTTCCGTTTCCCCAGGAAAACCTGCAATAAAATCGCTTGTGATTGTTACATCAGGAACCATTTTTCTGATTTTGTTTGCTATCTCAAAGTATTTTTCTCTGTCATAGCGTCTGTTCATTGCCTTCAAAACAGTACTGTCACCAGACTGCATAGGTATATGAAAATACTCACAAACTTTATCAAGTTCAAGTGTTGTCTGTATAAGTTCGTCTGTAATATCTGTCGGGTAAGATGTCACAAAGCGGATTCTGAATTTACCCTCTATGGCGTTTACTTCACGCAGCAAATCTGCAAGTCTGTAATTTTTGTCTTTAAAATCCTTGCCGTAACTATCAACATTTTGCCCCAATAAAGTAATTTCTTTAAATCCTGAATTTAGAGCATCTTTGACTTCTTTTAAAATTGTTTCAGGCAGTCTTGAACGCTCACGACCTCTTGTGTACGGCACAATACAATATGTGCAGAAATTGTTACAACCTTCAGTTATCGGTATCCAAGCATTAACGGATTTTACACGATTAATATTATATTTAACCGCTTCATTGTCTTCGGTTGAGTGTGTTTCTTCACATTCACAAACCTTTTCACCTTGCTCAATCTTTTTTATTATATTTGGTAAAGAATAAATTTTGTGGGTACCGAGTACAAAATCTACATAGTGCGCGCGTTTGAATATCTGTTGTGCCTTTTGTTGCGCAACACATCCGCAAAATCCGATTTTTAAATCAGGTCTTTTCTTTTTCCATTTACCCCACAAACCGATTAAACTGTATGCTTTATCTTCGCTTAATTGTCTTATTGAACAGGTGTTTACCATCAGTAAATCAGCCTGCTTGGGTTCTGTTGTTTCTTCGTAGCCAAAATTGTATAACATCCCGAGCATACGCTCAGTATCAGATTTATTCATTTGGCATCCCATTGTTTCTATATAAACTTTTTTCATAATCTTCCTCATATAGACCTCTTACCCCTCTACCTTCTGGAGAGGGAGCAGTTGTAGGGCGAAATATGAGCCGTACAAATGCGGGTGAGGGTTTGTACTCAATTTAATTTTACTATAAACATAGCCCTATTTCTTTTTATAATCTCCAAAAATACTCATTCTCGGGTTTGATTTGTAATAATCTTTTGTTTTTTGTTTTTTTTCGTGCCTTTCAAGATGTTTAAGGATTCTATACTGTGCCTTTTGTCTTTTATCCAATATATTCTCGTTTCCATTATCAAATTGCGGAATTTGCTCTTTATTCAGGTCTAATACATTGTAATATAGAGGACTAAAATCAATATTTTCTACATTCGCAATTGCTTTGATGTATATTTGACTAAACAAAATTAATATAATAAAAAAATATCTCATTAAAATAACTTCTCACAAATTTTTTACTTGTTAAATACTACAACAGGCTATTTTGTAGTAAAATTCATATATGCAGGAAATTAATTTAAGAAATTATGCGTATTTAGGCGATGCGGTATGGGAATTATTTATCCGTGAAAAGACAATTCTTGTGACGAATAACGCTAAAAAGTTGCATCAATTGACTACTTCAATAGTCAAAACTCAGTTCCAATGTGAGTTATTACATTACATAGAACCGAATTTAACAGACGAAGAACTTGAACTTGCAAAAAGAGCAAGAAATTTGCCTATCCCTGTCGGCAGAAAAAATATTCAGCACGAATACAGACAGGCAACAGCATTTGAAGCACTAATCGGCTGGTGGTATTTAAATGATAAATTAAGATATGACTTTATTTTATCCCTTGTCTCAAATAAAATTAATGTTAAGTAATTGTTACGAATTGTAAACAAATTTTATTATATAAGCAATTATATACTCTTTATATACTTTATATATTTAATTAAAAGTAAAAATAAGAGGAGACATGCTTATGAGTTTAGTCGGAATGGGCAGAGCCTTTAATTTAAGATTTATGCCAAACGGTCCGTTGAGAACAAATTGTTATCACAGACCAATGCCACAGATTGGTATGTTTGGCGGTGGGAACTATTCTTATACCGAAAATGTTAATATTCAAAACGGACCATCGGGATTTTGGGGCTTTATGACAGGATTGACCCAAGGTTTGTTTGGCGGCGGAATGTTCGGAATGGGCATGGGCGGCGGAATTTTTGGTTTGCTAAATTCCCGTCAGGCTACAGTTTCCCAAGGCACAGGCGACCAAAAGAATCAGGATTTAGATAATTTGAATGCCTTTTTCGGCGGCAAGGGTTATGTAATACGCCAAGAAAAAGATGGCACTTATACGGAAGGATGGAAAAATCGTTGCCAGCGGTAAATATGATGATGTAAAAGCAAAATTAAGCGAACTTGCGGACGAAACAACAACTGATGAAGCCGCAAGCACTCCTGAGGCAAAGGCAAAAACTCACAAACCACCATTAACAAAGGATGATGATGGTAAATGGAAAGATGCAAACGGCAATGAGTATGTTTGGGATGCAGACAACAAATGTTTTGATAAACAAGAAAAGTTGAATGCAGATACTGATAGAAGCGACGATGGAAATGGTAATGGAAATGGTAATGGTAATGGTAATGGTAATGGTAATGGTAATGACCCAGGAGCAGATGTTGGAGATGGAAATCGCCATGTCTCGAGAGTCCGAGGCAGTCGAGTTCGTGGTTCGGATGGGTCACATCAAGCAGCAACGGGTTATATCGGAACAATCAAACATAAGGCCGCAAATGGAGATATAATCACAAAAGATGAAAAAGGTAATACTCATTTCTATAAAAATGATAATGGTAAATATAAGGAAATAAGTGAGAAAGAATTCAGAGCAATTCATAATAAGGCAGGTAAAAAATCGAATATAAATATATCAAATATTAAAAATGGTGGTTATAGTTCTCAAAAGGGAACAAGGGTCACCGGAAAAGCCGGCAGGTATGCAGAAAAGAATGGCGATAGTTGGAACTATTATGCAAATGATGGTACAAAATTAAAACCTGAATATGTCAAAAAAGTAGATCCTGAGTTATGGGCAAAGAC
>CACYKF010000041.1 GCA_902774905.1 uncultured bacterium | reverse complement strand
ATAATCTTAATATGTTCATTTCTTTCTCTTTTATTGCGAGTAAAAGAGAAAGAAACAGAACCAAAGAAAGAGAAAAACGCAAAGGTACAATACCGCCTTACTGCGGCATAAGACTGCTAACGCAGTAATATGGGTTTTTGTCCTAACGGACAAAAATCTCTTAGCGCACCTAAAACTACGGTGCGCACTTACCCCTCACCCCACCCCTCAGCCATAAGGCATACAGGCTCACGCAACTCACAAGTTCGTTGGTTCGCTTTGTATCCCCTTGGGAGAGAGAGCAGTTGCAGGCAAAGTATGAGCCGTGCAAATGCGGGTGAGGGTAAAAAGTTTGTATTCTCTCAACCCAATTTAAAAAGCGGGAGAGGGTGTGATACAAGACCCTCTTTTAAACCCGCCGTTTTTATTTTGTCATTGCGAGAAAATCTTTGATTTTCGTGGCAATCCCATGAATTCAAGGTTGTTCAGTTGTTGATTTAATGAGATTGCTACACAAACTGCGTTTGCTCGTAATGACATGTTATTGTGTCAGGCAATTGCCTGGCACCTCTATTATTTAACCCTCTCCCCCAGAGAGGGAGTTGTTAGTAATCCATCTTCCAGCCGTTATCTACTAATATGCTATAACAATAATGCTGAGCATGAGACTTATCGGATTTACAGGCTTTTAATTTTTCCTTACTATTATTTAATAAACTCACAATATGCCCTCTTGAATCTAAATGAAAAGCAAAAAAATCTCTTCCTACGATATTTGGCTTATCATTTCCGTTTACATCAACCAAAAAACGTGCATATTGCGTACCGCTCTGAGAAACAATTGAATACCTAAATATAAGACCGTTTTTTAATATAATAGTAACACCAGGATCAATCGCACTTTTATTTTGTCCATTTAATAACTTATAAGTCACTTTATCCTTACCTTCTGCCTCGGTTTTCCAACAATCTTTGCGACAATTTGCTGCCGTACAAATTTTTACTATGCTAAAATGACCGTCGGTTAATAGTTTTGACGGTTCGCCAAAGTCAGTGTCCATCAAATCTCGGGTTTTGTGAGTAATCAGTTGGTCCTGCGCAAACTGTTCTATTTCTGCAGAAAAATTCTTTATCTGTGTTGCAAACAACCTGTTTTGAAAATTGTTTATCAAAATCGGCACAGTCAAAACAGCAAGTACACCAACTATTGTCAGTGCCATTAAAAGTTCAGTTAAAGTAAATGCCAAATGTTTTTTCATACCTGTCTCCTTTACTTTATTTAGTGATAATTCAATGTCATGTTTATATTTTAAATACAAAATTAATTGCCATACTGTATATTATACATGCACTACTATTATATTTCAATATTAAATAACAGTTATACTTGGTTATTATTTTTTGTATAAGTCATAAGATTATTAAAAGAGGTGAAAATGTACTTGAAAAAAGAACTTGGCAAAAACATTCAAAAATACCGAAAACTCAATAAAATTACTCAGGAAAAACTTGCCGAAACAATAGGTGTTGAAGTTAACAGCATAAGTTCTATTGAAACGGGTAAATATTTTCCTTCACCTGAAAATTTAATGAAAATCTCTGAAGCATTAAAAATATCTCTTTCGGAATTATTCAGTTTTAAGGAATATTCATGTCAGGATTACATTAACGAAATACAAAAAAATCTCACATACATAAATAATGATAAGACAAAATTGTCTGCTATTGATGGGTTTATAAAACAAATACTGAAATAAAAAAGGTTGAACAGTTATTAAACAGTTCAACCTTTTTAAATTAGCAGTTGGAATTTTAGTCCGACTTACAATTTATATTATTTAGCCCTTTTTTGTCGGGATTCTCATTCCGTAGAATGAGCGTACAACAAAGATTAAGGCAATTATTAAAAATACGATTCCGACATAAGGTGCTATTTGACGGAAGTTTTCGTTAATGGCAATTTCCATCGCCAACAAACCAAACAAAGTAGTAAATTTAATAATCGGATTCATTGCAACTGAAGATGTGTCTTTGAACGGATCACCTACAGTATCACCAACAACTGTTGCTTCGTGTAACGGTGTTCCCTTTTCAGCCAAATCGACTTCAACAATTTTCTTTGCATTATCCCAGCAACCGCCTGCGTTTGCCATAAATACGGCTTGGAACAATCCAAAAATAGCAATTGCTATCAGATAACTTACAAAGAATGAAACCGCAAGTTGCGATTTTTCACCCGGTGCCGATAAGCAAGCCAAAGCCAAAGCAAATGTAAATAATGCGATAAAGATATTTACCATACCTTTTTGAGCATATTGAGTACAAATTTTTACAACTTCTTTTGAATTTGCAACATTTGCGCTCTTTTCATCCGCATCACCAAGTTTAATATTGTCTTTAATGTATTCAACGGCTCTATAAGCACCTGTTGTAACTGCCTGCATAGACGCTCCGCTGAACCAATAAATTACCGCTCCGCCCATCAACAAGCCAAGCAATGTGTAAGGGTTAAGCAGATTTAAAATCATTTCAGGTTTGATGCCCAAAGTATTTTGGATAACCAAAATAAGTGAGAAAATCATTGTAGTAGCACCAACAACCGCAGTACCGATTAAAACAGGCTTTGAAGTTGCTTTGAAAGTGTTACCCGCACCATCATTTTCCTCCAAATATTTTTTAGCATTCTCAAAATCTGCATCAAAACCATACTGAGTTTTGATTTCGTCTTTAACATTAGGAATATCTTCAATTAATGATAATTCGTAAACGGATTGAGCATTATCTGTTACAGGACCGTAAGAATCAACCGCAATAGTAACAGGCCCCATTCCCAAGAACCCGAATGCAACAAGCCCGAATGCAAATACTGAAGAATAACTCATCAGGCTTGACGGAATAAATGTACTTGCAACATAAGCAAGTGCCATTAAAAATACGATAACCGCACCAATCCAAAAGCCAGAGAAGTTACCCGAAACAATACCTGACAGAATTGTCAAAGATGCTCCGCCCTCTCTTGATGCCGTTACAACTTCTTCTGTGTGTTTAGCCTTTGGAGAAGTAAAGATTTTGGTAAATTCCGGAATCAATGCCGCACCTAATGTCCCGCATGAAATTATTGATGCCAAAATAAACCAAATTCCGTGTCCCAAAGGATTTAATAACCAGCAACTGACACCGTAAGTCATACCGATAGAAAGAATAGATGTAATCCATACAAGTCTTGTTAAAGGTACTTCAAAATCAAATTTTTCCGCTTTTTTAGAATAAATGAATTTATCCCACAAAGCGTTTATTCCGTATGCCACAACTGATGTGACAATCATTAAAAATCTCATTACAAAAATCCAGGCTAAAAGTTGAACCTGATTTTTACCGCCCAAAACTGCGAGCAAAATAAAACTGACAAGTGCAACACCTGTTACACCGTAAGTTTCAAACCCGTCAGCCGTAGGACCGATTGAATCGCCTGCGTTGTCACCTGTGCAATCAGCAATAACACCGGGGTTACGAGGGTCATCTTCTTTGATACCGAACTGAATCTTCATCAAATCAGAACCAATATCAGCAATTTTTGTAAAAATACCACCCGCAACACGCAAAGCAGATGCGCCCAAAGATTCACCGATAGCAAACCCTATAAAGCAAGCCCCCGCAATTTTGCCGGGTACAAAAAGTAAAATTATTAACATCATTATAAGTTCAACAGATACAAGTAAAACACCGATACTCATACCTGCTTTTAAAGGAATATTAAGAATATTCAACGGATTACCTTTTAATGATGCAAATGCAGTTCTTGCGTTTGCCAAAGTGTTCATTCTGATACCAAACCAGGCAACCGCATAAGAACCTAATATACCGATTACAGACCAGCCAAGAATTGTTAATACTCCGCCCCAGCCCATTTCTTGCAAGTATCCGAAATAAAACGCAATACATGCACCGATTATGATTTCAAGTGCAAGTAAAAATTTGCCCTGCTGAACAAGATATGTTTTACAGGTTTCAAAAATTGTGTTACCTACTGCTGCCATTGCAGAGTGGACTTCAAGTTTTTTGACTTCCAAAAATTTCCATAACCCGAAACAAAGTCCGATAACAGAAATTCCAAGACCTATCAAAAGCAATGTATAACTGCTTGGTGAAAGTGTCTTGATACTCGGAACAACCAAATCCGCTTCACTTGCAAAAGCAGGAGCAACTGATGTCATAAATAGTGCCATTAAAGCAGTAATTTTTTTAATCATATATCTCTCCTTCTTTCATTTACACTTTTATATTCTAAATTATAAATTATGCCTTATTTATTAACAATTATTTTACATTTATTCATGAAACTGATAAAATTTTTCTTATGAAAACATATCAAAAAATTATATTGATTTTTACTCTGATTTTTATTTTTATTTCTGCGTGTTTTACTTTTATTCCCGTAAAAAAATACCAAAGTATTTATTTTAAATTTATAAAAGACTTCCGAAACAAACCTCAGGAACATTTTGACAAGCAAATTGAATATGCAAACTATATTGAAGAAAAAGGCAAATTCCCGCCTGATTTGAAAATTAAAAACCAACCTTTGACTATTGTTGAAAAAACTCCTCAAACAAAAGAGGATAAAATGAAACCAAAATATATCAGAGATAAAAATAACCCGAATATATTACATCCTTATAAAAAGCGCAAATTTTTATTTTTTCGGTTTTATTACAATTAATTAAAATGTTATTCTGAGGCGTTATAATTTAAGATTCTTCGCCTAAAGGCTCAGAATGACAAGCCGAAGAATCTACTGTTTTAGAAATTAAGCATGACCGAAATCTCTTTTACATCAAAAATAGTACCAATGTATTGGCAGGATTTTAATAAAATAACTTCATCATTCAGCCGTGATAATTTTGTTGATTATCCGTGGGCAATCAGTTCAAGTCGAATTGGTAAAGATGTTTTCACACAAAGAGTCTGCGACTGTACTTCCTGCCTGATTACAAACGGAGATAAAGCAGTTTTGATGCACCTTATCCCGCTTAATAAAGATAATCATATTTTTTCTAATGTTCTGAATTTTTTGAGAAATAACATTGATTTGAAAGATAAAAATTTGCAGGCTGTACTTGTCGGTTCTAAAAATTCAAAACAAAGTCAGGATATTTGGAATAAATTTGTTGATTTGCTTGATTATTTAAAAATCCCAACAACATTTTTGAAAGACGGCAAAAGCCCGACACATCTTGCATATAGAACATGCACAGATGAAGTTTTGGTTTCTAATCTTCAAATCGGCGATGCGGTATTGGCTAAAAAATCGCCTTTAGATGCACTCAACGACGGTTTCAGAGAAGTAAAAATTTCACCGTTTGATGAACTTTAAACCCTGCCATAAATATCTGAATATCTTGTAATATCATCTTCTGATATAATTTCACCCATCTGAAGTTCAATAATTTCAAGTTCTTCTTCATAAGGGTTTGCAAGAGAATGTATGGTTTTTATCGGAATATCAACACTCTGCCCGACTTCCAAAGTAAATTCTTTGTCATTTAATAAAACTTTTGCTCTGCCACAAGCAACAACCCAGTGTTCTGCCCTGTGATTATGCGACTGAACTGAAAGCCTTTGCCCGATATTGACATGAATAACTTTTGACGCATAATTTTTACCCTGCGCAATTACCCTGTAAAATCCCCAAGGCCTTACTACATTTTCATCACCTATTATATTTTTATCCAAAACTTCTCCTGAAATATTTATATGAATTATTAATATTGTAACAATTTTTTTTAAAAGCGCAAAAAGTTTAAAAAAAATGTTTTAGTAAATTTACTGTGAAGCGGAAAAATGGTTTTTATGTTTCAGAAAGGTAGGTCTTATTATGTCTATGAGTGTTTCTCCTGTTAAAGCAGCAATGTCAGCGTTCAGTTCAGTTGCTCCGCAATCAAAAGTTGCAAAAGCAATTTCTTTAGGCGAAAGTATTATGCCAAGAAAAGACGAAAGGGTAAATCGTGCAAAAAATATTATTTTTACACTAATTGAAACATTTGCCGAAAAATCAAAAGCAAAACCCGATGCAGAAAGAACAGTCGTAGATTATGTTATTATCCTTGCTGATAAACTCAAAAACATAAATCCTGCAAAATATGCAGCATAAGTTATTATAGATAACTATATATCAATTATCACAAAAGTAATTAGTCATACTGAGCGGACAGCGAAGTATCGCCTGATTGAATTATTTTTGCATAGTTATATAAGGCGATTCTTCAGTCGTTTCACTCCCTCAGAATGACAAGATCTCAATAAAATTTGAATTTAAAACAGATAATTTGTAAATTGAGTATAGCAAAATAAAAAAGTTGGGGTAGAAACCCCAACTTACATTTTTTTATATTAAACCAATTCTTTTACTTCAGCAGCAAAGGTTTTTGGGTCTAATTTAATCCCGGGTCCCATTGTTGTTGACAAATAAACTGATTTAACATAAGTTCCCTTTGCTGAAGATGGTTTTGATTTCAAAATTGCATCTGCCAAAGTTGCATAGTTTTTAACCAAATCTTCTTCGCTAAACTGAACTTTACCGATAGGGCAGTGAATCATACCTTGTTTATCGGCTCTGTATTCAACTTTACCTGCTTTAGCATCACTAACCGCTTTAGCAATATCCATTGTAACAGTACCTGTTTTTGGGTTTGGCATCAAGCCTTTTGGACCTAAAACTCTACCAAGTTTACCGAGCATACCCATACAGTCCGGTGTAGCAATCAATGTGTCAAATTCAAACCAACCGTCTGAAATCTTATCAATGATTTCTTCTGCACCATAGAAATCTGCGCCTGCATCTTTTGCTTCAGATGCTTTTGCACCTTTTGCTATAACGCAAACTCTGACTGTCTTACCCAAACCTGCAGGTAATACAACTGTTGAACGAATCTGTTGATCAGCCTGACGAACATCAATACCTAATCTCATGTGACATTCAACCGTTTCATTGAATTTTGAAACTTCTTTAGAAATTTCCTGTAACTTTTTTATTGCATCAACAGCAGTTGCCGGCTGATTAAAGCCTTCAAGCATTTGTTGAGTTTTTTGTTGTTTTTTAGTTAATCTTGACATTTTATTTTTCCTTTCGTGGTGTTAACGGACAAACTGTCCTTCCATGCTGTTTTACTTTTAAATGTCATGCCGAATCTATTTCGGCATCTCCTTATAATACATATTCAATAATGTTCTATGTGAGATCCTGAAACAAGTTCAGGATGACATAATTGATTTTGTACTAATCTTCCTTAACTGTTACGCCCATTGCTCTGCAAGAACCTGCAATCATTTTAACTGCTGCTTCCATTGTTGTAGCGTTTAAGTCATCCATTTTGGTTTTTGCAATTTCTTCCAATTGCGCTCTTGTGATTTCGCCTACTTTATCTTTGTTAGGAACTGATGAACCTTTCGGAAGATTTAAGGCTTTTTTAATCAACACAGGAGCAGGTGGTGATTTGATTACAAAAGTAAAACTTCTGTCTTCATATACATCAATAATTACAGGAATGATATATCCTGCTTTGTCTTGTGTTTTCGCATTGAATTGCTTACAAAAATCCATAATGTTAACACCATGCTGACCTAATGCAGGACCAACAGGTGGTGACGGATTTGCTTTTCCGGCTTCAATTTGAAGTTTGATTTTTCCTACTACTTTTTTTGCCATTTTTTTCTCCTTTTGTGGTAATAACGAGGTCAGACCTCTTCCACAGTTTGTGTGTACCTATGGTGCGAATTGACGCACTCTATTTGCCCTGTCACCCTGAACTTGTTTCAGGGTCTATCAGTTTGATAGCCTTTGATAGATGCTGAATCAAGTTCAGCATGACAATTACAATTTATTTATTTGATTATACTCAAGTTCAACCGGCGTTTCACGACCGAAGATTGAAACATTTGCACGAAGTTTTGATTTATCAGGATAAACTTCGATAATATCAGCATCAAAGTCTGCAAACGGACCTGATACAATTCTGATTTTATCGCCGACTTTAACATCAAGTTCAACTTTTTCAACCTGAGATGATGTTCTGTGCAATATTCTTTTGATTTCGCTTTCTCTGACAGGTATTGGTTTTTTGACAGAGCCAACAAATTTTGTAACACCTGAAGTGTGTCTTACAACATACCAACTGTCCTCGTCCATAATCATTTCAACAAGAACATACCCCGGGAAAATCTTTTCTTCTTTTTCCTGTTTCTTACCGCTTTTTACCTGAACAACGGTTTTTTGAGGAACTTCAATTCTAAAGATTTTATCGCCCATATTCATATATTCAACACGCTTTTCAAGGTTAACTTTTACCTTATTTTCGTATCCAGAATAAGTGTGAACGATATACCATCTTTTTTGGTTTTTCTTTGCTTCCTGCGCTTCAACTTCTTCTTGTTCCAACGCTTTTTCTTCAGCGATGTCTTCGTTTAGTTGTTCTTCCATTGTTTTTTCTTTTTTAGTCATAAGCCACCTTTATTATAAATTTTTTTGTTTATATTTTATTTACAAGACTCAAAAGCCCTTTGAAAATTAAATCCATACAATATATCGCAACGGTAAATACAAAAACAATAACTATAACCGACAATGTTTCTGCAACTATTTGTCTGCGTTCAGGCCAACTAATTCTGCCCCATTCGGCTTTTACGCCTTTAAAATAAGCCTTAATTGATTCAATTGTTTCGTTTTGTTTTTTATCTGAACCGTTCATCATATTTGAATATCCTTATATTATAAACCGCGCCCTGAAGGACTCGAACCCTCGACATCCGGTTTTGGAGACCGACGTTCTACCAACTGAACTAAGGACGCTTATTGGTGAATAGTGAGTTGTGAATAGTGAATAGTCCTTTTCAAATTTGCAAATCAAAAAATATGAAAAATAATCCTTGATAACCTCAATTCACGACTCACAATCCACAATTCACTCTTACTTAGTTTCCTTATGAGTTGTGTGTTTTTTGCACTTTGGACAATATTTGTTTAATTCCATTCTTTCTTTTAATGTTTTTTTGTTTTTTGTTGTTGTGTAGTTTCTTTCTTTGCATTCTTCACATGCAAGAACTACCATTTTGTCTAATTTTCCTTTAATACCCATTGTTTTATTTCCTTTATTTTACTTATTTTTTTGACCTTTAAAAAAGAATGTGGTTTCCTCACATTCTCTTTTAATTCGGCTTATAGTGCTATAATATACCAAACATGAAAAAAATCAAACTATTTGTTAACAAATTTGACAAACATTTTAAATATAAAATTTTATTATTTTAATCGTTTCTTACATAAAACATATTATCGGTAGTAATGAGCAGAGTGCGAAGTGCCGGAGTTGGCTTGCGGGAGCAAGACAAGCAGGGCACGAAGTCACATTTAAGGCGAACAACCAAGAAGAAAAACTCGCTGAGGTACAATACCGCCTTTGGCGGCATAAGACTGCTAACGCAGTGATGTGTGTTTTTGCCTGTCGGCAAAAATCTCATAGCGGGGCTAAAACAACGCCCCGCATTAACCCCTCAGCCCACCCATCTCCCCTTGGGAGAGGGAGCAGTGGTAGGCGAATTTATGAGCCGTACAACTGCGGGTTAGGGTGATATCAAAGGCGCCGTAGTTTTAGGCGCCAGATTGATTTTTGTCCGTAAGGACAAAAAAGAATGAACTTCTGTTGGGCTGAAAGCCCAACTTACAATATCTTATGCGCGGAGCAATGCCGTCAGGCATTGCAGTGAAATAGCGTATTTTCTCTTTCTT
>CACYKF010000040.1 GCA_902774905.1 uncultured bacterium | reverse complement strand
CGCCAAAGGCGGTATTGTAATCAGCGAAGTTTTCTTTTCTTTGGTTCATTTCTTTTCTTTTGCCTCGCAAACAAAAGAAAAGAAATGAACAGGTAGAAATTATCAATCTCTCAAGGACTACCGATAATATGTTTTATGTACTTTTATGGTGCTCTTGTGTGAATCTCATACTTTAAACAAGAAGATATATTATGAGATTCTGAATAAATGTAATTTGATAATAAAAATTGCTTTTTTATTTCATTTTTGAAATCGGAATTGAAAAATCCGATAAATATTCCGTCAAAATTGTTTGAATTTCTATGCGCAAAAATTTCCTGTGTTTTTGAACCCAAACTTATTAGTGCATTTTCATAATTTTTAAAATCAACACCAATTGTTTTAACGGGTGTAGTCTGCGCTTTAATAATATATTCAATATGTTTGTCTGAATTTTGAATAGGGAAATTTAATTCCCCGGCATTGACACACAAAAGAAATGACTGTATTAATAACAAAAATGATATAAGAAATCTGCGCATATTTATATTATAACATCTGAAAATTATAATCCGACAATTTCTTCAAGATATTGATTTACTGCTTCTACCCGAACTTTGGGTTTGTCATACAATTTTACAAGGTTATCAATATCAAATATCATTTCATTGACATTTAAGTCTTTCATCCCCAAAATATCATTAAATGTCTTTTGCCATGAAACCAAATCAGTATTTTGATAACACATTGGAACTTTGTGTCTTGCCCCTGCAAGTATAATCTTTTTGGTTAATTTTTTTCTCAAACTAACCAAATTTTCATCATATACAGCATCATTATCCAAATCAACCCTGTTTAGAAAAACATCTAACATATCCGTTATACAGTTTCTTGTTGGCTTTTCGTATTCATTTATTTCATCAAGTACACGAATTGTTTTCCCGCAAAGTACAAAATTATTCGGATTTAAAAAATCAAAAAAGTAAGATTTTCTTTTTGTAGACATTTTATTTAATAAGGCAAAATCCATGGCAATACCATCAAAACTCTTTTGAGGTAGACTTGCAAATTTAGGCAGGTAAACATCAGCGTAATATTTGAAACATTCATCTTTTGTATGTGTTTTGGCAAAATCATCAGGCACACCGGCAGGAATAGATATTCCTTTTGAATAAACATTTTTTAAAATTGCCATATCTTCACCGCTATTGTTGAAAATTTTTGCTATTGCTTCACCAAAATAGTGTTTTAATTGCGAGAATTTTCTGTTTCTTACAACTTCAATTCCGCCAAACTCGGGTTCTAAACGTTCATTTCCTCTTTTTAATACATAACAATCATCAATTTTATAAACCGTACCGTAAAATCCGGAGCCTATTTTTTTGTCCAAGCAAACTTTTTTATCATACATATCGGCAAAATCATCTAAAAGTTTACTTGCACTTTGACTTGTTGTCCTTTGTGCGGCAAGTGCTTTTTCAAGTTTTTTACTGAATGTTGATTTATAACCTGTAAAAGTTTGGGGGGATAAAGAATATATTTCCATGTTTATTTTAAACCTGCACAAGAAATAATTTGCCAATTTATTGCCATGTTGCGTTATAGACTTAAAACTTTCATTAATATATAATTTTCTTAAATTAAACCCTCACCCGCATTTGTATGCCTTATACTTCGGCTACAACTGCTCCCTCTCCCAAATGTAGAGGGCATGGCGAGGAGAAAAAGAGGACAATATGAAAAAAACTTTACTTATAACCGCAATTTTATTATGTGTAAACATGGCTTGGGGAGCAGGAGCGCAGGTATTTAAACTTGATAACGGACAAACTGCCATCATTCAGGAAGTTCACAACAATCCGATTGTAACCATCGACACATGGATTAAAACAGGTTCAATTGATGAAGATGACTCAAATAGCGGTGTTGCTCACTTTTTAGAACACCTCTTTTTTAAAGGTACAAAAAATCACGCTCCGGGCGAGTTTGATAAAATTCTTGAAACAAAAGGGGCTATCACTAATGCCGCAACAAGTAAAGATTTTACACACTACTATGTAACAATTCCGTCAAAGGATTTTGATTTGGCGATGGAGTTACACGCAGATATGCTAACAAATCCTATGATACCACGCAACGAAATGGAAAAAGAACGCAAAGTTGTATTGGAAGAAATAAACAAAGATTCTACATCCCCGCAAAAAAAATTGTATGAAAGTATTGATAAAATGCTTTATACCGCTCACCCATACAAAAGACGCGTAATAGGCAGAAGTGATGTTATTGAAACAATTACAAGAGAAAAGGTTTTGGAGTTTTTCAATGCCCATTATTCCCCGTCAAATATGGTAACTTTAGTCGTCGGAGATGTTGATACAAATTATGCACTCAATAAAATCAAAGAAGTATTTAACAGTAACAGTAAAAAAGCAGAAAGTAATATTTATCCGAAAGAAAAACAATTAACAGAACAAAAAAAACAGGTTGAATATACCGATATTCAGACAGGATACCTGCTTATAGGCTTCAGAGGAACATCAATAACAGATAAAGATTCTTATGCTATGGATGTTTTATCTACAATTTTGGGCGAAGGTCGTTCATCAGTTTTAAATCAAGTTTTGAAAGAGAAAAAGCGCTTGGCGTTTTCGGTCGGCGCAGGAAATATGACATACAAAGATGACGGCATTTTTTATATCAGTGCAAATTTTGAACCAGACAAATGCAAATCCGTTCAGGATGTGATTTTTGACGAAATAAAAAAAATTCAGGATAAGGGTGTAACAGAAGAACAATTAAATCTTGCAAAAAATATTATTGAAAGGACAACATATTATTCAAGAGAATCCGTTTCAAATATTTCAAATGAAATAGGCTATACAGTTGCATTGACAGGTGACATCAAATTTTATGACAATTATCTGCAAAACATAAAAAATGTTTCTGCTGATGAAGTAAAGCGTGTTGCAAACAAATATTTGGGCAAAAACAGAAGTGCCGTTTCCATACTTTTGCCTGAGGATAAAAAAGACATTCCTGTTGCCAATAAAAAACAAGACGAAAATTACAATGCAAAACTTGTAAGCGAAAACGCACAAACTCAAAAATATGAACTTTCAAACGGTTCGACACTTTTATATACAAAAAATGATTTCAATGACATTATAGCAATAAGCATTAACGCAAAAGGCGGACAACTTATTGAAAATAAAGCGGGAATAGCAGTGGTAACCGGCGGAGCGTTAATTAAAGGAACAAAAAATTATTCACCTGTTGAATTATCACAAATTCTTGAAGACAACGGGATAAAAATTGTGCCGTCAATTAGTGCCGACAGTTTTTCAATTTCGGTTCTGACAACAAAAGACCAATACGAAAAAACAATAGAGATGTTAAACGAAATAATTAATAATCCCGCTTTTGATGAGGTGGAAATCGGAAAAATAAAATCGGATAAACTCAATACAATTAAAGCATCAAAAGATAAACCTCTGATGCTTGCACTTGAAAAATACAGAGAACTGATTTTCCAAAACAGCCCATATACAATTTCATCTAATGTGCTTGAAAAAAGTCTTCCAAATATTACAAGAGAAGATGTAATCGCATATTATAACAAGATTTTTGAACCGCAAAATATTATAATTTCGGTCAACGGAAATGTTGATAAGGATAAAATTGCCAAAGATATGAGTAAAATTTTTGATAAACCGCATACCGATAAAAATTTTGAATATAAAAATTTTGACAAACTGATTTCAAGACCGTCTGCACCGAGAACCGCAACTCAAAAAACTGACACTGAAACAGCGTGGATAATGCTTGGATGGCAGACTGACGGAATTGATAACCCAAAAGATTATGCCGTTTTGCAGGTAATAGATTCTCTTTTGGGCGGAGGTATGAGTTCAAGAATGTTCATAGATTTAAGAGAAAAACAGGGACTTGCTTATCAACTCGGTTCAGGATTATCCCAGCATGTATTGAGAGGAAGTTTCATGCTTTATATAGGGACAAACCCTGCAACTTTAGAAAAAGCAAAAGCAGGTTTATTTGAAGAAATAAAGCGCCTCAAAACCGAATATGTAGGAGATAAAGAACTTAAAGATGCCAAAGAAAAACTCATCGGAAACTATGTTATCGGACTTGAAACAAATTTAGAAAAAGCATCAGGTATTGGTAAATATGAAACAATGGGATTAGGTTACGAATTTAAAGATAGATATATTGATTTAATCAACAGTGTGACAGACACCGACATAATTGAAGTTGCAAATAAATATTTCAACAACAATTATGTATTGTCCACAGTTACAAAATAAACTACTTATTTTTACCTATATCACTTGCTTTTACAGTTACTTCGGAAGGTTTGCAAATGAACGGATTATTTTGATATTTTGCCCAGATAACATAAGCACGGTTGCCTTTAATTTCTGTTACTCCGTCTTTTACATACTCCAACTCTCCCGTTTTAGGATTATTTTTTTCGACATAAACATCAAGCGAATATTTTTCAGCCTTTTTTGAACGATCCCTCATCGCTTCATACAAATCATCAACCTGAATATCAGTGAACCTGCAATCAAGTTTGTATGCGCCAACTTCAGAAGTTATTGTTTCAGAATATCTGCAAAAACCGTTTTTCCAACCTGTTATCTTTCTTGTCGTATTAAAGGTCATATCCTCATATTTGGAAGTTACTGTTTCCTCATAAGCGTCACAATCTTTGATATGTCTTATGAATTTTCTTGAAAATTTTGTGTATTCGGAAGCCATAACAGTACTGCCCAAAATTAAACCTGCCAAAGTTATTGCAAATATTTTCTTCATATTTTAATCTCCGTATTTTTAACATTATTATAGCAAATGACTTCTTTTAATGCAAAATTTTAAAATATCATCAGTTTGTATGATTTCAAATAAAAATAAAATGATAACATAACAATATACTCCTTAGAGACTAAGATACACATATCCCTAATCAACAGCAATGCACCTCATGTACATTGCTTTTTTTTGCGAAAAATCCCACCATTTGTACCATTTTGTTTAATATTAATTGAAATTTTGGGCATAAAGTTGTATAATGGCAAAGTTATACTACATTTGTTATAAGAGAGGATTGATATATGAAACTCCACATGCAGATTTTGATTGCGTTAGGTCTTGGAATTAAGAGAAATTGGCACATCTTTTTAGGCATTATTTTAGGTGTCATTTTAGGAATATTTTTACATTCAAAATCCGATTATGCTTTCAGTGAAGTTGTTTTAAACCTTCTGACTTTTGTCGGTCAGTTATTTATCAGACTTATTCAGATGGTCGTAATTCCTCTTGTAGTTTCTGCAATAATAATAGGTATAACAAGTGTCGGAGATAACAAACAACTCGGGAAATTCGGGTCAAAAATGATTATATATTACGGGATTTTGACAACAATTGCCGTAACAATCGGCGGGGCATTGGCTCTGATTTTCAAACCCGGAGCAGGAGCAAAACATTATATTGCCGAAAATATTGCCGCAGATGTTCAATCACATGTTGCAGTTGCAATGCAGCAGCAACAGGGCAAAATCCTTGACATGTTTTTAGGGTTTATTCCTAATAATCCTATTGAAGCATTTTCAAATGGTAGTATGATTTCAATAATTTTATTTGTTGTATTATTTGCACTTGCATTAGCAAAAGTTGGGGATGTAAACAGACCGATTGTATCATTCTTTGAATCAGTTTTTGCTGCAACAATGAAAATTACCGACTGGATCATGCTTTTTGCCGCTCCCGGTGTATTTGCCCTGACGGCAAGTGCTATTGCAAGTTTCGGTATTGATATTTTCGGTCCGATTTCAAAATATTTACTTGTAATACTTGCAGGCTTTGCAATACAAATGTTTATGGTTTACCCGATATTTTTGAGATGTTTTTCAAAGGTTTCCGCACCGATATTGTTTTCTGCCATAACAGAAGCAGTTATGGTTGCATTCGGGACAGCAAGTTCTTCTGCAACACTACCACTTACTATCGCATGTTGTGAAAAGAGAGGAATTTCTCATAAGATTTCAAGTTTTGTTTTACCGCTTGGTGCAACTTTGAACTTTGACGGAACTGCACTATTACAAACTGTTGCGGTTATTTTCCTTGCTCAGGCATACGGTATTCACATGACTCCTTATATGGTAATTGCGATTGCACTTTTGGCAATAGTGGCTTCAAGTACTTGTGCAGGTATCCCCGGCGGCGGACTGATTACGATTGCTTTAATTCTTAACGGTCTTGGATTAACTCCTGAACAACTTGTTGCAGGTTTTGCATTCCTGTTCACAATAGAAAGACTGACAGATATGCTTAGAACTACTCTCAATGTTACTTCTGATGCGGTTGTTGCCGCTACTATTGCAGATAACGAAAACGAAATCAATTACGATTTGTTAAATAATCCTCAAGCATACGAAGAAATAGCATAATGAAGAATTTAATCATAAAAAAATGGATTGAACCATACAGGCTTTTAGAAACGGTAAAAGAGCATTGTATATTGACTGACTACACTTTTGACGGCTCTAATAAAATCAACAAAAAAAACAACATGTCAAAAGATATTCAGGAAGATAATTCAAAATTTGCTTTATACATGAAAAATGTAAACAAATTCTATGTATTTACCCCTAAAAGTGATTACGATTTACTTTCAAATCTTATCGAAGTTTTTGGCTTTAGCGCTGAAGATTACGAATTCAGCGAGGATTTTGAATATGCTTTGGGACTTATTGACATGGGAAAAGCCGAAGCATCATTTCTTAACATAAATTAAACAAAAGGCAATTTTTAATCTCAAAAATACTTTATATAAACATAGGGGAAATAGAAAGTAAAAAGGGGATTATTAATTGTTTGGGTTATTCACACCAATAAGTTACAACACTAATTTGAATGCGGTGTTTGGCGGCTATACGGCATACTACAGTTATGGTTGCTACAATAACAATTATTCGCCTTTTGCATCGGTATTTACACCCATGTGGAATAATTACGGGGGAATGGTTATGTCGTATCCATATTTTAATAATTATTATAACAATTATTATCCTAATATGTATGCTTATAATTATTCTTATCCGGTAAATTTTGGCGGAGGGCAAATGAATACTGTACCTGTAAGTACTCCGTCAACTTCTGCGCCATCAACAACACAAAGAAATAATAACTCCGGACACACAAATCCGATTCATTCTTCAACAACTACAAACACAAGCGCGGTTACACAGAAAAAGCCAACAGCAAATGAAAAATTAGGAGAAAAATTTGTTAAAATTGCAAGAAAATATTCAAATTGTTCGGAATTTGACGGTTCACACAGAAAATTCTGCATAAATCCGACATGCAAATATGATGACCCCAATGATCAGGAATGGTGCACAGATTTTGTAACCTATGTTGTCAAAGAAGCGTATCAAAATGCAGGCAAAAGTGTTCCTGACGGATTTGGGACTCATGATGTCAGAACAATGAAACGATGGGCTATACGCAACGGATATTTTATAAATACAGCAAATAAATCGCAAAAGGGGAAATTTATTTCAGAAAATATTAAACCGGGTGACATAATGATTATCAACGAAAATAATTACTCTCACACAGGTTTTGTAACAAAAGTAGATTCTGACGGCATTATACATACGATTGAAGGTAACCGTGATGACAGAGTAAAAGAATATCATTACAGTCCTGATTATCCGAATTTGAGCGGATTTATAAGATTAACTTCTTAACAAGCCTTTCGAGTTCTTCTGGCGTTGAATCATTATATATTACAATGTCGGAATATTTGACTTTTCCGTCTTGATTTTGCTGGGATTTCATACGGCTTTTGGCATATTCTTTCGTATAATTTTCCCTCTCCATAAGACGATTTAGTCTTATTTTGTCATCACAATATATAAATATTATTTTGTCAAACATTCCCTCTGTTTTTGTTTCAAACAACAGCGGTATTGATACAAAAACGCGTTCTTTATCCTGATTTTGTTCAAAAAATTCGTTTATTTTTTCTATAATTTGCGGGTGTAAAATATTTTCTAATTTCTTTTTTAATGATTTATCAGAAAATACAATTTTGCCTAATTTTTCTCTTGAAATTTTATCGTCTGATAAAATATCAAAATCTTTAAAAGCCTCAATAATTTCTTTGTTACCCTCTAACAATTCGTGCGAAATTTTGTCGGTATCAATGACAGTTTCACCGTTTTTTATGAGTATATTTTCGACTGCGGATTTACCGCTTGCAATATTTCCTGTTATGGCATATTTAATCATTTTTTATTCGCTATCCTGTTTAAAAAATTTTTTAACTCTTTTATCTGCTGAGGTTTTATCGGTTTAAATTCACCTCTTTTAAGTCCGTCAAGATTTAATGTTGCATGCTGTATGCGCTTTAGCGATACAACATCAAATCCCAAATGCTCGAACATTTTACGGATTTGGCGATTCATACCTTGATAGAGCAAAATTTCCATTGTTGTATGGCTATTGTCAATTTCAAGCACGCTGACTTCAGCATAAGCCTTTTTGCCTTCTTCAATTTCAATCCCTTTATACATTGTATCAATATCATTATTGGTAATTTTGCCGTTTATTGTTACTCTGTATAATTTTGGCACTTTAGCACTCGGGTGTGTTAATTCATTAATTAAATCACCATCATTTGTAAGTATCAAAAGCCCTGTTGATTCTCTGTCTAATCTGCCGACAGGCTTTAAGTTGTGCAGTTTTTCAGGGAGCAAATCATAAATCGTTTTGCGCCCTTTTTCATCATCAGAAGTTGTAATATAACCTGCCGGTTTATAAAATCTGTAATATTCGTGTTTTACAGGGTGTATAAGTTGCTTATTTACAAAAACTTTGTCTTTTGGCGCAACGCTGAAACCAAGTTCTGTTATAGTTTTGCCATTAACCATAACAACACCTGACTCAATGAGTTCATCCGCCTTACGACGAGAACAAAGACCGCTCGATGCTATGTATTTATTTAAACGAGTTCCTGACATTTAATTTCCTTTTCAAATTCGTAAGTTGGGCTTTCAGCCAACAAATAAAATGTTGGGGTAGAAACCCCAACTTACAGTTTAACATTTTTAATTTCCTTTTCAAAAACTGAATTAAGCGGTTCAGGGATTCTGCGGTAGAGTTTTCCGTCAGAATGTACCGCAACAATCACGACTTCTGCAGTAATAAATACCTGATTAGTTTCTTTGGATTTAATTATCTGTTTAAAAGTTGCCGTTAATCCGTTGAATTTTGATATTTCCGTTTCAACAATTACAATATCTTCTAATTTAGCACTTGCTTTATATTTGATATTTATACTTGAAACAGGAAGCAAAATATCCATTTTTTCAAGTTCTTTGAGAGTGTACCCTTCCTGAGCGCAATAGTCAACTCTGCCCATTTCCATCCAGCGCAGGTAAGAACCATGCCAAACTACACCGTAATTATCGGTATCTGAGAAATATACTTTTTGCTCAAATGTGTGTTTCATAACAAGGAAATTATAGCATAAAATTAAATATTCAAAAAATACTTGATAAAAAAAGATGTTTGTGGCAAGATTGACATACAAGTAAACAGAACAGATTTATGGCAAGGTAGCTCAGCTGGTGAGAGCGCACGGCTCATACCCGTGAGGTCGAGAGTTCGAATCTCTCCCTTGCTAATAAAAAATGGACAGGTCTTTAGATCTGTCTATTTTTTATTCATATGGGTATTGATATAGTTTAACAGGACATTTCATTTGAACTCTTAAATTGATTATTTGGCAAAGTTCAGTGTGTGTTTAGGTTTGGGCGGTCGGAAAAAATCTTTTTATGCGTTACCAAATGGGGACGAAATGTCACTTTATTTGCTCTTATTGTCCGGCAAAAGTCCGGGGAAAAGATTTTTGCATGACCAACTATAGCCTGCATTCCCCCGATTTTACTAAATTGCACGGTTAAAGTGATTATTGGACATTTGAAGGAAAGTGTGAGTAAATCAAAAATTATTCTGCATGAAATTTACCTTTTAAGATTTTTATAAAAGGTCGGTAATTTTTTCTCAAAGGTAGGATACTGAAAAAATAAATTCAAAGACACAAAACAACATAATACTCGGAAATGGTGTTCCAATGTGGTTTGAAACGAGTTAATCTGTGTGTACGATGAATGAAACATATATTGATATCAAACGCATAGCAGAAATAAAGGGACTTAAAAGCACCCGCTCAATAAGGATTGCTATTCAAAAAGGTAAATATATAGCAAGAGAAGTCAAAGTTAACGGCGGAACTTCTTATGAAATATTATATTCATCATTAGAACCTGAAATACAGGAAAAACTTGAAGATGAAGAAATAAAAACAACTGTGTTAATTCCTGTTGAAAATAAAATAAATTTTGTATCCGAAAATGCAAAAATGAATGCTCTTGCAAGAGTAGATATTGTAACAGCATTAATGAATATCAGAACAAAATATCCGACTAAAAAAGAAGCAGATGATATGTTTTTAGATTTATATAACAGTGGAATGTATCTTCCGCAAGTTTTTAAATTTGTCGGAACAATTTCAATCGGAACTTTACACCGATGGGTTAAGGCTTATGAAAACTACGGTACAAAGGGTTTACTGCCGCAAAGAAAAACAAATCAACTTGGTGAATATAATTCTAAACTCAATGACGAGATGAAAAAAGTTTTCCTGACTTATCTTTTGCACCCGAATAAATTTAGTATTGGAAAATCTATAAGTTTAACCAAGCATATTTTAGAAAAACGAGGATACGAGGATATTCCGTGTAACCTGACATTTAGAAGATTTGCCGAGCATTTTAAAAAGCAAAATTATTCAAAATGGATAATTATGAGAGAGGGAGAAAAAGCATACCATGACAAAGTCGAACCGTATATCGAAAGAGATATTTCAAAGTTAGAAGTTGGGGATGTTTTAATTGCCGATGGGCATGTACTCAACTTTCAAGTAATAAACCCGTTTACCGGCAGACCGACCAGAGCTACTTTGGTCGGTTTTTTAGACTGGAAATCAACAGCACTTGTCGGATATGAAATTATGATGACTGAAAATACTCAATGCATAGCAAGTGCCCTACGTAATGCAATTTTAAATCTCGGAGTAATACCGAAAGTAGTTTATCAGGATAACGGAAAAGCATTTAAGGCAAAATACTTTCAGCACATTGATTTTGACGAATCCGGCTTTAACGGAGTTTATGCAAGTTTAGGGATAAAATCAGTTTTTGCAAAACCGTATAATGCAAGAGCAAAGGTTATTGAAAGATTTTTCAAAGAGTTTCAGGAAGAATTTGAAAAAATGATGATATCTTATTGCGGTTCAAGTATTGAAAATAAACCTGCTTGGATGAAACGTGGCGAGAAATTACACAGGAAACTCCACCGCAAAATGACAGGAAATTATATCCCGACAGTTCAGGAAGTTCTTAAATATATTGACTGTTGGATTGATTATCATAATTCCAAAATTTGCCCGAATAATGAAAATAAAACAATAAAAGAAATGCTTCAACAAGTTGAACAACAAGATATTGATAAAAATATCCTGAATGATTTAATGATGAAAACTGAAGTTAGGACAATAAATCGAGGTGAAATAACATTTTTAGGACTTCATTTCAGAAACG
>CACYKF010000039.1 GCA_902774905.1 uncultured bacterium | reverse complement strand
CAAGCCAACTCCGGCACTTCGCACTCTGCTCACAATCCGCTTTTTGGTTCGTTTTTTCTTTTTGCTTCAAGACAAAAAGAAAAAATGAACAGGTAGAAATTATCAATCTCTCAATTACTACCGATAATATGTTTTATGTAAGTAATTGAGAATTATAATAATAGCATTTATATCTATTGTAACAATTTGCAATAAAAAGGGCTATTTTGATGTTTTTTTTGTAAAATTTATACATAGGGAATAGTTATAAGTAAGGAGAGATATATATGAAATCATTTACGGTAGATGAAATTACACAAATCGTAGGCGGTATGCTGACTAAAGTCGCAAGTCCTGAAATTACACAAATCGCACCTCCGCTTTTGAGCGATGAACACACTTTGGCTCTTGCTTTAGGTGAAGAAGAAATTGCAAACCTCGCAAAATCTTCCGCTAAAGCCGCTCTTGTTCCGTTAGGGGTTCAGATTGACGGTTTGACAACAATTGAGGTTGAAAGACCAAGACTTGCAATGATGAAGTTGTTAAACCTTTTCTATGTTCCGCCGGTTGTAAATAAAGATATTCATCCTACTGCAGTTGTTGATCCGAGTGCAAAACTCGGTGCAAATGTCTGCATAGGACCAAATGTTGTAATTTCTCCAAATGCCGTAATTGGTGATAATACAAAAATTGTTGCTAATTCTTATATCGGAAGCGGTGTAAAAATCGGAAACAACTGTTTCTTCCATCCGGGAGTAAATATCGGTGACAGAGTTCAAATCGGGAATGATGTAATTTTGAACCACGGTGTTTCATTAGGCGCTG
Organism: uncultured bacterium; assembly: GCA_902774905.1. Taxonomy (GTDB): domain Bacteria; phylum Cyanobacteriota; class Vampirovibrionia; order Gastranaerophilales; family Gastranaerophilaceae; genus Zag111. The sequence continues at coordinate 10,032 of CACYKF010000039.1, read as the reverse complement.
ACGGATTCAGTTTTGTAACCGAAAATCCAAATAATATCGAAAACGCAAGACAAGACGGCGAAATTAAAAAAGATAATTCAAATCAGGTTATCTTCAAAATTCCGTCAATCGGTTCTGTTGTAATCGGCAACAATGTTGAAATCGGTGCAAATACCGCTATTGACAGAGGGACTATTGAAAATACAGTAATCGGTGATAATACAAAAATTGATGACCTTGTTATGATTGGTCATAACTGCAAAGTCGGTCAAGGATGCCTGATTGTATCTCAGGTTGGTATTGCAGGCAGTTGTGTAATCGGTGACAGAGTTGTTATTGCAGGGCAAGCAGGTTTGGCTGACCATATTGAAATCGGTTCTGATACAATTATTACCGCAAAAGCAGGTGTTACAAAATCATTCCCTGAAAAATCAATCATTGTCGGTATTCCTGCCGTTCCGAGAAAAGATTTTATCAAACAACTCAAAACAATGAAAGATGCGCAGGAAATTTTTGCAAAATTCCGCAAATTTGAACCGTTATTGAAAGAATTTGAAGAATCCCAGCAAGAGGCTAAATAGTAATAATGACCATAACTTTAAAAAAAGAAGTTAAAATAAGCGGTAACGGTTTAATGAAAAACAAGCCGTGTGAAGTAACCTTGTTTCCGTCAAATTCAGGTGAAATAAGGTATTATGTCAAAGGTCAGGACGCTTTTAAAGCAAATGTTGATAATGTCCTTGCAACAGACCATTGCGTTGTTTTAGGTAATAAAAAATCTAAAGCAATACTGACGGAACACCTCACCGCTGCTCTTGCTTTTTGCCATATAGATTCTGTTGATATTTGTATGAGCGAAGAAGAAGTGCCTATTTTAGACGGAAGTTCAAAACAATGGGTAGAAGCCTTTAAAAAAGCAGGAATTGATAAACCGCTTTTTTCTAAAGAGAAAAAATATACAGTGTCCGAGCCTGTATATTATTTAAACGGCAAAACAAGCCTTGTAATTATACCGGACAAAGAACTTTTTATGTCTTATGCGGTTAATTACGACCATAACGGACTTCAAAGACGATTTGTAAATTATAATCCAAAAAATCAGGACGAAATCATTGAAGCAAGAACATTTGGTTTTTATCGTGATTTAAAGAAATATCAGATGCTTGGGTTTGCCCAAGGCGCAAATATTGACAACACTTTAGGCTTTATGGATGACGGGAGTTATAGTGTAGATTTGCGTTCGGATTGTGAACCGGTAAAACACAAAATGCTTGATTTGGTTGGAGATTTATATTTAACAGGTGTAAATCCGCTTGATTTAAAATGTCAGATTTTAGCAAAAGAAGCAGGACACGCCGTTCATGTCAAAACAGCAAAAATGTTGAAAGATAAAATTGTAGAAATTAAATAAACACGAAAGGATAAATTAAAATGACAGAAGAAATTAATCAAGAATCATTTAGTATGGATATTCAGCAAATTATGGATATGTTACCTCACAGATATCCGTTTTTGTTGGTTGACAGAATTACTGAGTGTGTACCGGGGAAATACTGTAAAGGTTACAAAAATCTTACAATGAATGAAGAATTTTTCCAAGGACATTTCCCGGGTAATCCTGTAATGCCGGGGGTTTTACAACTTGAAGCAATGGCTCAATGCTCTGCGCCGATTTTACTAAAATTACCTCAATTCCAAGGCAAATTGGCACTTTATGCAGGAGTTGAGAATGCAAGATTCAAAAGCATTGTAAGACCGGGAGACAGATTTGAAATGTCTATTGAACTTACAAAACTCAAAGGACCTATCTGCAAAGCACACGGTACAGGCTCCGTTGACGGTAAAGTTTGCGTTGAAGCAGATATGACTTTTGCTTTGACTTAAAATTGTTTATTAACATATTTGGAATTGTTCATTCTGAACAATTCCAAATATGTTATATTTTTAATATGATTTTCTTTAGGTTATCAGTTACATCATTATAAAATTTTTTTGCATCAGGAAAAGCATCTTTCCTTTTTAGTGCATCTGCCCAATTTGTATTATTTGCACGAAGCATTTTGTCAAATTTTTCGTCGGTTTCATTTATTATATATACATTCTTATCATTGATTTTGTATGAATGTGAACATTGATTTATAACTATTATGCTGTAACTGTTCTTAGTTCTGTATCTGTTTATGATATTTTTTAATCTGCTGATTTGGGATTGTTTTAGTTCACTAAAAGATGCGATTAGAAAATATAATTCGTATTTTTCGTCTTTTATATATTCATAAAAATTCTCAATTCTTTTATCATAACGGTTTTTAAATTCGTTTATATCTGTCATCATATATTCATGATTGAAAACGGCAGTTAATTTTTCATTAACCCAATGTTTAGCATTCGGGTTAAAATCAAATAGCACCTCTAAATCTCTTGTTTTATCGTGGTTTAAATAACCAAATTCTACATCATCATAAAAAGTTTTAAATTCATTGTCCAGAGTATCAATAATTCCGTCAAAATTCCAAAAGAACCCCAAATCAAACGGCAAAGTTTTTTCTCCTGAGGCTTTTCTTGGTTTTAGCATACTCAATGTGGAAATGACTCTTGGCAGGCAATAGGTACCAAGAGGAATAATTCTAAACCCAAGATTGTGTTCTGTCGGTCTTTTATTTAAAAATTTTTGTATTAAGTTAAACATCTTTTTTCAATATTTTATAAAACTCTGAAAAATATTTTTTGCCACTATATATGGATTTTAACTTTATGTTAAGACATGTTAACAAACATGAAAGAAAAAAGGCAATTCTTTCAAAAAAAAATACTTTATATAAATGTATATAGGAAAGAGGATACTCGGTTATTATGAAAGAACAAGAATTAAATGCAATGATGTCAGTAGTTTCAGACCCAATTGAAAATGTATATAAAATTGATTCATATAAAGATTTGGCAGAAATTCAAAGAATTATCAGAATTTTTGATATTTCAGAAGAACAACACAATCGCCATGTTATGTTCTCAATTGAAAGTTTGGCAACATTGAGATTAGTTTTGAGTAATAACTAAGTTTAAGCCGAAATATAAAAGTTTAACCCTTACTTTGAATTAAAGTAAGGGTTTATTGTATTAATAAATAATTTTTGAGGATTTATCCACATTTGCCACATAGCCTTTTTGAGCAATTATATTTAGCAAATTTTTGCATGCAATATCAGAACCTTTGCCTGAAGGTATGATTTTACGCCCGTTCCATCGCGCAGCAAGATAGGCTTGCGGTGAAAGTTCAACTGTTGATGCGTAAACTCTTAAATCATTCAAATCTTTTGCAGTAAAATCTGCAATTTTTGTTCCCGCAGACATGCCTGTTTTTGCATATAATTTACCTGTTAATGCTTTAAGTGCGTCGGGGCGTTTACTATTATTAAATAAAATTTGTTTTGCATTATTAATTGCTTTTCTTATTGTAACTCTGTAAGTATTAGGGCGTATTTTTTTGACTTCTTCTAAATATTTGGGGTAATCTTTGCTTAATTCGGCCAAATGTATAACTGTCGCAATTGCTGATTTTTCAGGCTCTAAAATATTACTTTTGGTATTTTCGCAGATAATACCATATTTTTTAAATAATTCTTTTTCAGTATTTTTTGCTTTCGCAATTTTAAATTGAGTCAACCCAAGAGATAAATCCCCATCGCCTCTGAAAAATTTTCTTATACTCGAACCTAAATCCAAGATAAAATTATTGGATTCAAGTGTGTCATAAAATTTGAATTTTTTACTTTCACCTAATTGGCTTTCATTATGTGCAATTTTCATAGCAAGTTGAGCACAGGAGTCGTAAGTTTGTGCATCTATACCCAAATCTTTAATAAGTGAACTTTTATTTTCTCTCAATGAATTGAAAAATCTGTATCCGGCTGAAGTTTTATCGCTTACAATAAATGAAAATTGCGCAGGGTAAGGTAGAATTTCATCAAAAATTAATAAATCTTTTTGCGTTGAGGATATTTTTGCCTTTTCAATATTTTGAGCAATCATCTGTGGCAGACTTTCAGAGGATTTTATATCTTCAATCTTGTTTTTAGAGAAACCTAAACATCTCTTTAAAAAAGTACTTATACTCTTATGTTGAGTTTTTGAAGTAATTTTATTAACTTCTTCTTCGGATATAAATGCTTCGGCAAATTTAAAATTCGGCAATAGCGGTTTTTGAACTTTTTTAGAATACTTTACCTTAGAGTGCAAACCTTTTGGAGTATTAATATGCACAGAATTTTGCTTTATTCTGCCAAATGAACTATAAGATGTACTTTTAAGACCTTTTAGGGTAAGCATATTTTTCTCCGATTACGCTATCCTAAAATGCCATAAACAGTCAAAATTGCCCGAATATAATACTTACTTAATAATTTTTTACAATCCATTTTGAAAAAATATCTAACGCCAGACTCAATTTATCAGGATTATTTCCGTAACCGATGCGTAAATAGCCGTCAAGTTCCATTGTTTCTCCGGGCAACAGCATTACTCCGGTATCTTTTTGCAATTTTTTACATAAATTCACCGAACTTATTTTCATATCGTACCCGACAAATGCCGTCGTACCTCCGTTTGGAATAATGCAATGACAGTGACTTTCAGAATTTAGCCAATCTGTTAAAATCTTTTTACCGCATAAAATTTTATTCAGATTTCTTTTGATAATTTTGTCCTTGTTTTCTATTGCAATTGATGCAAAATAATCATCTAATATTCCCACACTTATTGTGTTATATTCTCTTTGGTGATTAACTTCGTCTATAACCTCAACAGGTGCAACAATCCAGCCAAGACGAAGTCCCGCAAGTGAAAATACCTTTGATACACTCCCTGTTGAAATTCCTTTTTCATAAATATCTGCAATTGATTTTGAAATCTGACCGTTATGCTCAAGACCTCTGTAAACCTCATCACAAAGTATATAAGCATCTGATTTTTTTGCAATTTGCACAATTTGTTTTAATATTTTTTCTGGAATAACTGCACCTGTGGGGTTATTTGGATTATTCATGCAAATAATTTTTGTATTATTTCCGACAAGCATTTCAAGTTCATTCAAATCAGGGAGCCAATTATTTTCTTCTTTGAGAAATAAAGTTTTTACCTCTGCACCGATAGATTTAGGAATTGAATAATGCTGCTGATATGTCGGAATAATTGATACAACCTTATCGCCTTGTTCAATTAAAGATAACATTACAAGTTGATTAGCCCCAATTGCTCCGTGAGTGATTGTAATATTATCAGGAGTTTGGTTTTCGTATAGCGTACAAATTGCATTTTTTAATCTGTTTGAACCGTGAATATCTCCGTAATTTAGTTTTCGGCAATAAAGTTCAGTCAGATTTTCATCTGTAATTTCAAGAAGTTCATTTACAGATAAGGATTCCACACAAGTATCTGCAAGATCATATAAAGCCTTGTGTTCATACTTGTTAAACCATTCTTCAACTTTAAAATTATCAATTTTCATAACTTATATTTTATAATCTATTTCGTGTTTATCCAAAAGTTCATTCAAATAATCTCTGTTTCTTATTGTGTCAATAGTAGAAAAATTCATGTGGGTATGATTGTATAAATCATCCGTATCAATTTTTTTGCCTTCCCTTGTCAGAATTCTTAAATAGTCGCTTATTACATTATTACTTGCAATGATATAAGATGCTTTGTCTGTTTCTGATGGAGAATTATTAATTTTATCTATAAAAAATTTTGCAGATTCTTTTGTATCAAAAAATCTTTCGCTTTTTATTTTAGTTAAAATTTTAAGATTGTGCAAAATTTCATTCAAATTTGATGATAATATGTTAAATCCGTATTTCGCAAAAAAAGGAATAGAATCTCTTAGCGCAAAAACAGAATAGTCGTTAAATTTATTTTCGTTAAAGGTAATTAAAGATGTTAAATTCAGTACCTCTCCAATCCCCTTATTTTTAGAACTTGCAACTATTGAAACACCATGAAACTTTTTTTGTTCTTTTTCAATATCCATGTCATAAATACTATAATCATCATTATAAGTGCTTTTGGTCATAATTGAAGATGATTGAGGTTTATGATTCCAAGAAATTTCAAGAGGATTTTTATTTTTATCAACGGCTCTGAACGGTTTAAAAAAATTTATTCCGTTCCTGGTGTAAAATGTAAGCGGTTGCTTTCTCAATATTTCAATAGCCATGCTTATATTAAAACAGAACAATATATTTTTTGCACCTTTTTATGAATAAAATTTAAGTTTTATTCTGCCGCTTTCTCTTCTTTAGATTCTGCAGGAATTTCATTTTTTGTTTCAGCAGGTACGATTTGTTCAGTTTTTGCTTGCGGAATTTCCATTTTTTTATTGGCGTTTGACGCAGCATTTTGAAGCAATTTGCCTAAATTAACCGCACTTTTGCCTGCATTTTGTTTTATATTTTGAATATCAATTTTTGCCTGCTCGACTGCTTTTTTCTCTTCCTGAACCTGTTGTTTTTGGGTTTCAATAATTTTATTTACATTATTTTTAATGTTTTCTGCTTGTGTTTTTGTTGCCTCAACCTGATTTTTCACATTGTCTTTTACTGCAGTTACGGCATTTTTTGCCTCTTGTTTCAAATCCATTTGTGTTGTATCACAAGTCGAAAGCCATTTAAAACTTTTTACGGAAGTTGCCTTTGCTATAGAACCGTTAAAAATAACTTTAAAATCCTTATATGATGAACTGCCTGAACTCAAAGCAGGTATAAGTTCTGTTTTTTCATTTTGAGGATCTTGAGTTAATAAATTTAAAAATTTCGCAGTTGAAGCACCGAATTTCGGAATATACGATAATAATTTTTCTGCCGATAACTGTCCTATCGGGCCTAAATAAGACACGACTTTTGAATCTAATCTGCCTAATATGACAAGATTTGCACTATTTTGAAGGATATTATAAATCCCTTTCACATAATAAGACATTAAAGGCCCTGAAACATTGATATAACTGATATTTGCACCCCCGTTTGACATTGTCATTTTACCATCTATAAGTGCAAATTTATCTGTCTGCTGAAGATTTGATGCTGTTGTAAGTGCTGAAAGCGCAGATTTTAAAAGTGAAATTGTTGTTATATTCTGTGCAGCAACAAGATTTTCAAGTTTCCCGATACTTATAAATCTGCCGTTTTCAATGCTAAAATCTATATCGCCTTTCATGTTTTTAATAATTTCGGTATCAGTAACCCCTTTTGAGGTTAATTTTGCCCCAAAATTCATTGTACCTGTCAACGCCTTTGGTATTCCTACTGCGCCATAAACTGCATCAGTTGAATTTAATCCTTTACCCGCCAAATCAGTTCCAAATGCAAATGTCGGGATATGATAAGTTACTTTACCTGTAACTTTACCGTTAAATGCTTCCGCTTTAATATCATTTAGATTAAATACGGTAAAATCATTAAGAGCAAAATTCGCAAATAAATTTGTTCCGACTATACCGCCAAATTTCATTTTGTCGGCAGTACCATCACCACTAATGCCTTTTCCGTTTAGATTTGCCACAAGATTGGTCAATGCAAAATCCATATCTTTTATTGAAAGGTCACTCATATTAACCTTGCCTTTCAGTTTTGGACTCATAGGATTTCCGCCGAGATTAACCAAACCATTAGCCGTTATATTTGAATGTTCCCCCATACCGGGAATTGGAAATGATATATTCTGCGGGACCGAAATATCTATATTCAAATTCGGATTAGAAAGATTTTTTACTCCGCCGTCAAATGTTGCAATACGCTGTGTATTAGCAAAAATACCTGAATTTTCAAGAAGCGCTGAATTATTTTCAATTTTTATATCTGTATGAATTTTTGTATTTTTACCTTTCAATTTATCTACATCAAGAATTTTTACATAACCGTTTGGGGTTGCGCTCAAATCAAAAGTAACATGCTGAACTTTATCATTACCCTTTGCAGTCAAATTCAACGGCATTGAGCCTTTTCCTGTAAACATCCATTTTAATTCTTTTGGTACAAAGGCAATTACATCCGCAGATGCCAAATCACCCTTTGCCGTTATATTCATATTTAGGTTGGAATTTGAATAATCTTTTACATCTCCGCTCACATTAACTTTTGAATTGTTTATCATTACAACCGAGTTTTTGATATTTATATCTTTAGGATTAACAGAAATCTGCGCATTAGGAACAGAAACAGATGCCAAATCATTTTTTAATTTTAGTGTATTTACATCAATATCACCGTTCAGACTGTCTTTTGATAATAACAATTTTACAATGGCTTTATTTAATATGAGCCTTGCTTGCATTGGTTTATTATAAATATCTATATTATTAACACTCACAGTCACATCAGGTTTTATTTCTGTTAAAACACCTTTAATAACTGCATTTAGAGATACTGTACCTGAATTAAAATTATTTTCTTTTAAAAGTCCAACTTGTCCTGCGACTCCGACAAGTCCTTTGATTGATAATTTATCGGCAATTATTTTCAAATCTGCGATTGCGTCAGAAGATATTGTTCCAACCGCTTTTAAAGGATGCCCCATAACTGAAAAACTAAGATTTTTAATATTTATGTTGTTATTATTCATATCAACATCTGCGTTAATATTATTGACTGAAACATTGTAAAGTCCGTACAAAAGTGATGCTGACGGAACTTTTAAATGACCTGTTGAAGTTATGTTTTTGAGGTCGGATTTTATATTAAAATCAGCATCAATTCCGCCTGTTGCAGTAATTGTTTTCAAATCGTTCTTTCCAAACGACTGAGCGATACTGTCAATCAGCCTTATTATGTTATTAAATTTGGCATTTGAACGCAAAGTAATATCGAGTGAACGATTATCTCCCGACTTTATATTCCCCGTTATTTGAGTCTTTTCGTTTGTGTCGGAAGATGTATAAAAAACAGAATCAATATCTGTTTTATTCCCCTTAAAAATTAGTTTGGCATGACTATTTGGAAGTTGTTTTCCCTGTGATAAAACAGTCATATTACTAATTTCAAAAAATCCTTTTTGAACAGGTTTTTTTAATAAGCCGGAAGTTTTTATGTCACAATTCAAATCTGCCTTTAAACCATTTTTATTTATTGTTTCAAAAATTTCCGTAATATTGATTTTAAAATCATTTATATCACTTTTTTCCTGCTCAATTTTTACTTCTTTAGGAAATACCAAATCGTCTAACTGAATATCCGGCATAATTTTATTAAAAATTTTTATATCATAGTTTGAAACAACTTTTTTATCAAAAACAATCTGTCCGTTAGTAGCAATTTTTACTTTTTTATCCAAAATAAAATCAGAAATTTTTAAGTCATCTCCATCTATAAAATATGTTTTTTTTGTTCCTTTATCAATAAAGTTGAGTTGATATCCGTCAAAATATATATTTGGCAAATGATTTGAAAGTTTTAAACCAAATGGCATCGCTGTCATTGATTGAATATCCTGATTTTGTTTTGGCAAATAATCAATTATTTCAGGCATACCGTCATTTTTTAAAACGATATTTGCATTAATTTCTTCTGCTGAGATATTACCGAGTTGAACTTTTTTTATAATAAGAGGTAACAATCTTAAATCTGCATTTGCATCTTCAATTTCTATAACAGGAGTATTATCATTTGGCGAATAAAGATGAAATTCCTTTATTTTAATACCGACTCCCAATTTAGGAGATGTAGTTATTCCAATCCCATTTATTTTTGCATCAAGCCCTGAGGCTGTTTTAATGATTTCTTCAACCTGTTTGCAATATGAATTCGCTATAGGGGAAAGTACGAGTGGAAGTGCGAGAAATAACACATACAAAACCACAACAACAGAAAAAAATCTAATTCCTGTCTTTTTCCAATTTATATTAATTTTCATAAAAGCACCTCTGTTTATTATAGAAACATTTTAGCATAAAGCATACATAATAACTATTATCCGAATATCTCGCTAAGATATTCTTAATATGTTCATTTCTTTCTCTTTTATTGCGAGTAAAAGAGAAAGAAACAGAACCAAAGAAAGAGAAAA
>CACYKF010000038.1 GCA_902774905.1 uncultured bacterium | reverse complement strand
CGTAATTACTTCATCACACCAGATTGTGTCCCCTGCAACGTATAATGTTTTCTCTTTGTCAGATTTAAACACTATTCCCATAGCGTCATAAGGCATTCCGATTTGCTCGCACATCGGTTTTACAACTTCACGTCTGCCGTGCTGGCATTGAGTTTTATATAATGTAATCCTCTCAAAATCTGTTCCGTTTTCAGAAATAATACGAACATCATTAAATCCAAAATTTTTTATAATGTTCAAATCTATTTCATTCTGAACATAGAACGGAATGTTTTTATCCAATGCTTTTACAGCAAATTCATCAAAATGGTCAGGGTGAAAATGGGTTAATATAATCGCATCCAGTGGTAAATGATTTATATCAAAATCTTTTGGCAAATCAACTCTCGGTTGTCTGACTTTACTGTTCATTGCCCCCTCAAACCCCGGCATAAAATCTTTCGGCATAAGCCAAGGGTCAATTAAAAATCTTTTATTATTGTACGTAATTATAATTGTTGCATTTCTGATTTGATGAATTTTCATTGTTTACTCCTTACAATTAAAAATGTTGCTACTTTTTTTATTTACCCATGGTGATGGCAATGTGCGTGATCATAACCTTCGCCGCCGCATGCGTTTGTTCCTGTTTCAAGAGAATTTGCCATATATTTTTCTAAAACTTCTTTGATAGGTAACTCCGGACAGCCTGCAATCACTTCAACTCCGTTTTGAGCAAACATCATCATTGGACGTCCGCCCATTCCGCCTGCTAAAACTTTGCTCACACCCTGTTCGGATATCCAGGCAGCACTCTGACAAGAAATACCATCTTCCGGTATTTTTTCTTCTATAGTTAAAATTTCTTTTGTTTCAGGATTAATTTCAGCAAATGTAAAAGAATCACAATGCCCGAAATGTCCGCATAATTTTCCCTCACTTGTCGGAATACAAATTTTCATAACCATATCTCCTTTTAATTTTTCAATGTTACTCTGTAATAGAATGGCACTTTCTAAAGCTTCAGTGTCTGTGAGATTATGCCTTTTTGCGTAATCTCGCAAAATATTTAAAATGTTTTCGTTAATTCTTCTATTGAACGGTACTTTTTTAAGACAGGTTTTCTTTCTTCCTGCCATTTCACGTTGTCAATACATAATCAAATTGCCTAAACATTTTATAAACACGCTTTATATCCTTGCAATTTATAGAAGAAAGCCATAGGAGTGTTGATGATAGAGGAATACAACTCTTCACAAAAAGTTCGATTCTGGCACTTTTCGGGGAGTTTTTAAGTATATAAATAAGTTAGAATATAGAGTGGAAGCCAGTTTCCACTTTTTTGCTATATAAGTTTCCTTTTATCTTAAACTGTCGAATTATGGCTCAAATGCAATACATATGATTTATAGTTAGTTCGAACATATAAGAATATTTAACCATAAAGCCCATAATTTTATCTATAAGCATCTATAAGCTCTTTATCCTGCGATAATTCAACACCGTCCGTTGTCAAATAATCGCCTGATAACATTCCGTTAATTCCTGCCCTTAACCCTAATTTTTGCGTTTCTTTTGAAAGTCTTGTTTTTCTTCCGCCTGCGTACCTTAAAATGGTTTTCGGCATTGCAATTCTAAATATGCAAATGCTTCTTATTACTTCCTCTTCGGTTATTTTATCTTCATAACCTTCTAAAGCCGTACCTTTTATTGGATTTAATACATTGATAGGAACTGTTTTCGGGTTTAATTCAGCAAGAGATAGTGCCATATCAATTCTGTCTTCTTTTGTTTCACCCATTCCTAAAATCACACCTGTACAGGTTTCAAGTCCATGTTTTTTAAGCAATTTAACCGTATTTACCCTATCTTCAAAATTATGAGTGGTGCAAATTTTGCTATGGTAATTTTTTGAAGTATTTATGTTGTGGTTAAACCTTTCAACTCCTGCTTCTTTTATTTGTTTTATTTGTTCTTCATTTAATAAACCGAGCGAAGCACAGCAGTGAATATCAGGTATTGTTGCTACCGCTTTTATCATTTCTAATATCTTTTCAAAATCTTCACCGCTTTCACTTCTGCCTGATGTAACAATGCAAAATCTTGTAGCACCGTTTTCTTTTGCTTTTAGTGCCGCTTGTTTTACTTCTTCAACTTCTAATAGAGGGTGGCAAAATATATCTGCGTGGTTATGAATGCTTTGAGAACAGTATTTGCAGTCTTCCCCGCATTTACCTGTTTTAGCACTAATTATTGAACAAACTTCAATTTCTTTTTGGGGGAAATTTTCATTAGTAATTTTTTCCGCTTTAGAAATAAGTTCCTCTAAATCCATATCGTATAATTTTAGTAGTTCTTGTTTATTCATAATCAACCTTTTTAATTTTCAAAAAGTACGCTTGAAAGATATCTTTCACCTGTATCAGGAAGTAGGGCAACTACAGTTTTATCAGGATTTTCATTTGCTAAATTTGTTGCTGTAAAAAGACTTGCACCTGATGAAATTCCGATTAGCATTCCTTCTTGTTTTGCTGATTTTCTTGCTGTTTCTATCGCATCTTCATTTGTAACCGTAATTATTTTATCAACAACACTTCTATCAAATGTATCAGGAACGAACCCTGCACCTATTCCTTGAATTTTATGTGTTCCTGCTACTCCTTTTGATAAAACAGGACTTGAGTCAGGTTCTACGGCTACAACTTGAATGTCAGGGTTCTGTTCTTTTAAGTATTTCCCAACACCTGAAACTGTTCCGCCTGTTCCAACACCGGCTACAAAAATATCAATTTTACCTTCCGTATCTTTCCATATTTCTCTTGCGGTTGTATTATAATGTTTTTCAGGGTTAGCAGGGTTTTTAAATTGTTGCGGAATAAAAGAATTTTGAATTTCTTTGTGTAATTCTTCAGCTTTTTCAATAGCACCTTTCATCCCTTTAGCACCTTCTGTTAAAACAAGTTCAGCACCATAAGCCGAAAGTAGTTTTCTTCTTTCTAAACTCATAGTTTCAGGCATGGTGAGAATTATTTTATAACCTTTTATTGCACTAATAAGTGCCAGTCCGATTCCTGTATTTCCGCTTGTTGGTTCAATTATGGTTGTATCCTTATTTATTAATCCTTCCTGCTCAGCACTTTCTATCATAGCAAGTGCAATTCTATCTTTAACAGAGCCTGCAGGATTAAAAAATTCAACTTTGGCATATAGATTTTTACTGTTTGATAATTTGTTTACTTTAACTAACGGTGTATTTCCTATTGTTTCTATAATATTTTCGTATTTTGTCATTTTATCTTCTCCTCTTATTTTGTTATGGTTTACCTTAACATATTATAAACAAAGAATTTGTGCAACTTATGTATTTATGCTAATGTAGTGATATGGAAGAAAAATTAACAAAAAGTCTTGAAACCTATTTGCTTGCAATAAATTCTTTATTAGAGGAAAAGAAAGCAATTATTGTTAAGGACGTTGCACAATATCTTAACTTTGGCGGTGCAACAACTGCTGACGCAGTTAAAAAATTAAAAGAAAAAGGTTTTGTCAATTATAAACCATACGGAAATATTACATTGACAGATTTGGGCGAAAAAACTGTTATAATAAAAAAATACCGTCATAATACAATAACAAAATTTTTAAATAGGGTTTTGGACATTGACGAAAAAACAGCCGAATATAATGCAGAGCAAATGGAATATTCGCTTGGAAATGATGTTCTTACTCGTCTTGTTAATTTTCTTGATTTTATGGAACAGTGTTCCTGCAAAGAGCCCAAATGGGTAAATAGTTGTAAATCAACTCTTGAAACGGGAGAATTGAGTGCAAAATGTAAATCTTGTTCAGGCGGTTGCTGTTGTTCAAATAAACAATAAAAGTTATGCCATACCTTAACATGTCGTAAATATTAAATCTTGTCCATTTTTCTTATTGACAAATTATTTTTTTTCGTGTTTTATAAAAAGTATGAGATATGTAAATTTAAACAATTTAATTTGTTGTTGCTGTAAGTTTTGTCTAAGAACTTACTTATAATTTTGTGTGCAATAAATAAATTGAGTCAGATAAAAGTATAAAATAGGTTCTTAAATATGTTTTAAGAACCTGTTTTAGTATGAAATATTAAGGAAACAAAGGAATGAAAATCAACAACATTAACAACAATATTGAAAATAAAAGCCGAAATAATACCAGTTTTAAAGGACAAATGGGACTATTATCAAATGCACTCTACACTTTAAGTAATAACGATATGCTTAATGCCTCATTTGTAGATATATTTGCTATGGATACTCCAAGAACAGTCGTTGAAACAAAAAACAGAGGTAAGCAGGCAGGAATAGAAATGGGGTTTAGAGAATACACGGGAACATTTATTGCGGAATTTTCTGCCGCCTTATTTGCAGTTCTTGCCTCTAAATTTATCTCTAAAAAGCTAAATCCGAATGTAAAAGTAAATTCAGGTTCTTGGATTACAAATAACGGGTTAAATGTATTTTCTGATATTTTCAACAAATCAGATAAAACACCTCGCAGTTATGTTGAAAATGTGTTTAGTTCTATATCCGGTGTAGTCGGAAATAAAACCAAAAACTTTGTCGATATTGATAAAACTAAAACAAAACCTGTTATAGAAAGACTAACAAGTTTAATTACCGATAAAACAATAGATAAAAAAGCAAGCAAAAAAGTATTAACAGGTATCCAAGATGAAATAATAAACTTGCTTGGGGCAGATAACTCTATCACGATTAAATCAGGTAAAAATGAAGTAACTTCAAACCTAACTCATGCATTAAGGGACATTGTTGATTCAGGGAAAAACATTTTCTTTACCGAAACAAAACAAAATTCAGGTGAAATTTTATCTAAACTAAAACGAATGAACAATTTGAGAATAGGCATTGCAATACCTTTATCAATGGGGCTTGCGATAACTAATCAATATCTAAACCGTTACTTAACAAAACGCAGAACAGGTATTGATAATTTTGTAGGTGAGAACGGTTATGATAAAAATGTCGCAAATAAAAACGAAAAGAAATCTGAAAAAGGTTTATGGGCAAAGAAACTTTTATCAGCAGGGATTTTTGTTTTAATGCTTACACGGGTTATGGGCGTTAAAAAACCTATGGATTTGATTAAAAAGTTAGAATTTGACGGTCCCGCAACAAGCGGAAATGCAATTAAAACAATTTACGGAACTCTGATTTTAGGCAGAATATTTGCTTCAAAAGATTCTACGGAATTAAGGGAAACAAACGTCAGAGATTACTTAGGGTTCTTGAATTGGCTTGTATTAGGCGGTTTTGTAGCAAAAGGTGTAGGTCAAGCATTAGACCCGAAACAAGCAAACTTGTTTAATATATCAAAACAAGGTAAAGGCATAGGTCATTGGCTCAAAGATGTATCATTAAAATCACAAAAAGAAATAATTGCACAGGGTGGAAACGTTAAAGCCAATTTAAGAAAATTAAATGTTGCACAGATGTCTGGAATTGCTTATTCTGCTATAATGCTTGGTGTACTCTTACCTAAATTAAATATTTGGATGACAAGAAAAAAGGGAAATGATAATAACAAAAATTTTGAACAGAAACCGCAACAGAATATAACTTTTAAATCAGGTTTTGTTTCAATGGAAGAATTTGCCAAAGGTACAAAGTAATAAATAAAAAGGTGAAGAATGAAAAAGATAATATGCTACGGAGACTCAAATACATTCGGGTTTAACCCGAAAGACAGTTCAAGATTTGATGAAAATACCCGTTGGACTGCGATTTTACAGAAAAATACAGAAAATGAATATGAAGTTATAAATGAGGGTACTTGTGATAGAACAGGTTTTGTAAACAACCCGAAAGGCTTTGAGTTTTCAGCTCAAAGACACTTTCCAAAAATGCTATCTAAAATTGACAGTATAGATATACTTATACTCGCGATAGGAACAAATGATTTGCAATTTCAGTATGATATAAGTATTGGTGCAATAGAAAAAGGGTTGGAAAATCTTATCAAATTGGCACAAACAAAAGCAAAAAATATAATCATTATTCCGCCTGTTGTTTTGAGTGAGAAAGTTTTAGAGGGGTATTTCAATTTTCAATTTAATGAAACAAGTATTGTAAAATCAAGAAAAGTCGGAAGAATATATAGGCAAATTTCTAACGCATATCATTGTAATTATTTTGATATAAATAAATTCACAAAACCTTCAGACCTTGACGGCTTACATTATGATAAAAATTCACACAAAATTATTGCAGATAAATTAACAGAATTTATAAAACAAATGTTAACAAAGCCTAAAGTTTGAATTTAAAAACTCTCGGCTTTTATTAAGTACATAATTTTTCAAACACTCGCCATATATCCCTGCAATTTATAGAAGAAACTTGTAGGAGTGTTGAAAATAGTGTTTTCAAAACTTTTCAAAAAAGTTCGACTGCACCACTTTTTGAGGAGTTTTTTCTTGTTTTTGCCCATTTCTGCGAAGTAACAAAACGGTCTATGTTTTAACGATTACTCTGCATAATAAAGTTCTTTATTATATCAATTCCGTTTTCTGTAAGTATTGCTTCCGGATGGAACTGCACACCATATATTTGTTTATTTTTAATTTTTATCGCCATCGGGATATCATCCGTTGTTTTCGCAGTAATTTCTATTTTGTCTGTTGGCTCAGATACAATAAGAGAATGATATCTCGTAGCACTAAACCCCTGTTTCAACCCCTTAAAAAGCTCAAAATTTTCATCAAAATATATATCTGAGTTTTTCCCGTGAAACGGTTCTTTTGTTTTAATAATTTTTGCACCAAAATATTTTGCTATACACTGCATACCCAGACAAATCCCAAATATAGGTTTAAAATCTTGATAAAAATCGATAATTTCCATACAAATCCCGGAATTATCAGGATTTCCCCATCCGGGAGAAAGGATAATCTTTGAAAAATCAAGTTTTTTTATTCCCTCAAGTGTCATTTCGTCGTTATTTATAACAACCGGATTAACCCCAAGCATTTTGACATATTGTACTATGTTATAGGTAAAAGAATCGTAGTTATCTATTACCAGCATAGTTCCACCTCAACAACACCTCTGACTGAATTAAAACAATAGATTTTTTCGGCTGTTTTTAAATCCTCAGGATATAATATTCTTTCTTCAATCCTTCCGCTATTGAGCAGCTTTTGTCTTGTTATACCGTTTAGAAGTCCGCATTGTAAAGGAGGTGTATAGATTTTACCGTTTTTCTTAACTGCGATATTGGTAAATGTCCCTTCAGTAATTTCGCCTTTTTCATTCAAGTTAATCTCTTCAAAAACATCCTGTTGAGCTGTCTTTCGAATGCTTGTTTTATGATACAAAAACGGATTTGAAGAATTTGTTTTATTTGCAATCTTTATTCTTGGATTCTTAGGTAATTCCGGAATGTTCCTTGTAGTGAGTTCAAAGTTGCCGTCCTTGGATAATTCTATTCTATTTACAACCTTTTCATTAAAACAGAGTTTTTCTATATCGTCATTCCAAACAAACCCTAACTCTTTTGCAGACTGTTTTAATCTCTTAATATGCATCTCAAAATCCGTAATCCCTGTTTCAATGAGCGAAAATTCCGTATTCAAAAATTTTGCTTTAATCAAGGTTTCTTCCCACTCATCTTCAGCATTTGAATCCCAGACAATTGCACCACCCGCATAGTATGTATAAACCTCATCCTTATTTTTCTTTTGTAAAATCCTTATCGGAACAGAAAAAACTGCTTCATCTTTGTGCAAATACCCAATTGCACCACAATAAACCTCTCTTGGAAATTTCTCCGTTTCTGAAATAACCTTCATTGTTGATAGTTTTGGAGCACCTGTAATTGAACCACAAGGGTAAATTGCATTAATAATATCGTAGAGCGTAATATCATCTTCCAACTCTGACGATATTTCTGATGTCATTTGAAACAGGGTTTTGTGCTGTTCAATATCAAAAAGTTTATTAACATTAACAGTTCCTGTTTTAGATATTCTGCCCAAATCATTTCGCAACAGGTCAACAATCATAATATTTTCAGCACGATTTTTAATATCGTTATACAAAAAGTTTTTCAACTCCCAATCTTCCTGTGCATTCTTCCCTCTTTTTACGGTCCCTTTCATTGGTTTTGTCAATATCATTCTGCCTTTTAAAGCAAAAAACAACTCCGGAGAAAATGACAGTATTGTTTCGTACTTATTTTGCAAAAATGCGTTATATGGTGTTTTTTGATTTTGCAAAAGATAGTTATATAAATCAATCTCGTTTGCATTGGTTTTTAATACAGAGGGATATGTATAATTAACCTCATAGGTAACACCCTCTTTTATCTGCTCTTTTATATATTCTATCTGCTTTATGTATTCTTTTTTAGATATTAAAGGTTTAACAATAGTACCGATTTTATAATTAGGATTCTTTTGTTTAAAAGTCTCAAATGATTCAAATGCTTCAAAATAAACAAGAGGAGCTTCTTTTGACACGTTTTTTATGTCATACCGTATATACCCAATCAAATACAAACCTTCATTTTTCAGTGTTTCAATTCTATCTAATGCGGATTCTACGTTTTCAGGCTCAAAAATTTCGATAGTTTCAACAGGTTTTTTAAATACTTTATCTGCATATATTTGCATAATCATCTCCATTTATATCTTGAATAAATTATAACAAGAAATAATTCATTAATAAAATCTTTACCTATGATAAATCAAATAAACTGTAGCGAATGTTTACTTTATTCAGGATTCCTAAAATTGCCTTTGAAATTAAAGACAAATGTTTACCATTGCTCGATTAAAATTTATCAAAATTGAAGTTACACAAAAATTATCAGTATTTTAAATGTTTCGAGTCCAATTATTTTGAATACTTAGAGTAAAAATATTAAGTCGAAAGTTTGAATTTAAAAACTCTCGGCTTTTTAATATAATTCACTCAAACAAACTGCTTATTCTAATGTCAATAATAATGCCATTTTGAATTTTCCGTCTGCTTTGACATAGTGTTTTCCGTTTTTAGCAAATTTAAAGTTTTCGCCTGCTTTAATTGTATGTTCTTTGCCCTCATAGCCGATTATACCCTGACCGTCAAGAGCAAATATTAATGCTTCCCCTGGAGCAGAATGTTCAGAAAGCCCAGTTCGTTCATCAAAACTCATAATAACAAATTTTAATTTAGGGTCATTGATTAAATCCATATTAACAATTCTGCCTTCTTGATATGGAAGCAAATCTGCTAATTTTAATACTTTCCCTGCTTCTAAAACTTCGTTCATATTTGACTCCTTTCTTATGGCTATTTCGGTATAAATACAACCTGTCTTAGTTCTCATTCCAATAGGTTCATTTTGAGGACAAACAATAATTTCAAAAGATTTGGCATTCCAGACAATATCCCCTTTTACATTTACCCCTTCCATTTCGCCTGAATTAACTATACAGATTTTCGGATATTCATAAGTTTCGGCACTGATATCAGTATTTTCTGCAAGTGAAAAATAGTTTATATCATAACCATTTTCACTATATATCGTTTTTGAAACCGTACAGCCTTTAACTGTAGGATTATCATTACTTATTGAAAATATTTCACCTGTTTTTTCTTTCATTATATTTACCCCTACACTTCGTTTTGACTTAATGTATTTTTTAAAGTTTGAGCCGATTTTTGAAGTTTAGATATTTCTTCTTCATTTAATTGAATCGGAACTAAACATTCGACTCCATCTTTACCTACTATTGCAGGCATACTTAATGAAATTCCATTGATACCAAAATCACCTTTCATCATAGATGAAATCGGCAATATTGATTTTTCATCTCTCACAATGGTTTCACATATCCTTTTTACAGCCATTGCTACACCAAAGTATGTCGCTTTTTTCTTTTTTATGATTTCATAAGCACTATTTTTTACGTTTTCTGCAATACGTTTCATATTTCCTTCGTGGTCACAATATCCTCTCATTTCGCAGAATTTATGCAATGGGATACCTGAAACATTGGCACTAGACCAAGCGGCAATTTCAGAATCACCGTGTTCACCGATAATAAATGCGTGAACACTTCTTGAATCTACATTCAAATGATTTCCGAGCTCATATTTTAACCTTGCGGTATCTAAAACTGTTCCTGAACCAATGACCTTATTTTCAGGAAGTCCTGAAAGTTTTAGTGCAACTGTTGTTAAAATATCAACAGGATTTGCAACAATTAAAAGAACACCATTAAATTCTCTTTTTTTGATTTCCGGAATTATTGATTTGAATATAGAAATATTTTTCTTAACCAAATCAAGTCTTGTTTCGCCCGGTTTTTGATTTGCTCCTGCCGTTATGATTACCAGACTTGCATCTTTAATATCGTCATAATCCCCTGCATAAATTTTTATAGGTTTTGCAAACGGCACTCCATGACTTATATCTAACGCTTCACCCTCAGCCTTTGATTTATCGGCATCTATAAGGACCATTTCAGAAAATAAACCTGATTGCATTATTGCAAATGAACAAGCGGCACCGACAAATCCGCAACCTATCATAACTACTTTTCTGACATTCGTGCAATTTAAACAATTCTTTTCCATAAGCATTACCTCTTGATTTGTTTTTTTCTATATATTTATTTTAAGATGTATTTTATTAAATTTCTGTTGTTTTTACAACAAATAATAAATTTAAATAAAAAGGGCGACACCGCCCTTTACAGAAATTATTTTGTCAATATTTCTTTTAAATCCGCTTCAGGCGTTGTTGTTGGAGCGATTTTAAATTTATCAACCAAGACATTTAAAACATTTGGTGAAACAAATGCAGGTAAACTTGGTCCGAGTTTGATATTTTGAATACCTAAATAAAGCAGAGTTAAAAGAACGCAGACTGCTTTTTGTTCATACCACGAAAGAACTATAGATAAAGGCAGGTCATTTACACCGCAATTAAATACTTTAGCAAGTTCAACCGCAATTTTTATACCTGAATAAGCATCGTTGCATTGACCTAAATCCAACAATCTTGGAATACCATTTATATCCCCTAATTCTAAATCATTAAATCTGTATTTCCCGCAAGCACAAGTTAAAACGAGCGTATTTTTGGGCGTTTGTTTTACAAATTCCGTATAATAATTTCTTCCGGGTTTCGCTCCGTCACATCCGCCGACTAAAAAGATATGTTTTAAAGCTCCTGATTTAACAGCTTCAACGACCTTATCGGCAACAGACAAAACTGTATGATGTCCAAAACCGACAGTTAAACTTTCACCACCGTTAATACCGGGCATTTTCTGTACTTCTTTATAACCGCCAAGCTCTAATGCTTTATTTATAACAGGGGTGAAATCTTTATAGCCGTTATTATCAGCTTTAATATAAGTACATTGAGGATAATGTACGGCAGCTGTTGTAAATACTCTGTCTTTATAACTGTCTTTTACAGGCATTATGCAGTTTGTTGTAAATAAAATAGGAGCCGGAATATTATCAAACTCTTTCTGCTGATTTTGCCATGCCGTTCCAAAATTGCCTTTTAAATGCTCATACTTTTTCAATTCCGGATACGCAAGAGCAGGCAGCATTTCGCCATGAGTATAAATATTAATTCCTTTATCTTTTGTTTGTTCTAATAACATTTTCAAATCGTGCAAGTCGTGTCCCGTTATAACAATAAAAGGTTTTGCTTCAATGTTTTTTGTAACTTTTGTCGGCTCAGGATTACCGTAAGTTTCAGTATTAGCTCTATCGAGCATTTCCATACATTTAAAATTAACTTCTCCGGTTTTTAAAACAAGAGCAATAAGTTCATCTGTTGATAAATCTTTTTCCAAAGCAGATAAACCTTCATAAAAGAAATTATTTACTGTTTCGTCTTTATATCCAAGGACCCAAGCGTGATGAGCATAAGCAGCCATACCTTTAAGCCCGAATAAAATTAAAGATTTTAAACTTCTTACATCTTCATTTCCTTGCCAAATTTTATTCATATCATATTCAGTGTTCTTTATCATAGTTTTTAATGACTCATTATCAAAATTAGCATTTGTGATTGTTGTAAAGAGTCCTTCTATAATTTTTAAAGTTGTTTCATCCATACACCGCAAACAGTACAACCGTCCAGTAAGGTACCATCAGCTCCTTTATATTTACCTCTTTGCTCACATTGAAAACAAAACATTGACATAATAATTCCTCCTTTTTTACATTTTAAGAGGTTTAACATTTTTTTTATTTCCCCTCTTGTTTACATGTCAAATTTATATTAAATTAGAATAAAAGTATGTTGGAAAAACAACGGATTATAATTATGATTAATGAATTAGAAAAAATAAAAGACAGCGTTCTATTACAAGATATAAAAGTAGAGGAATTATCCTCTATGCTCGGATGTTTAAGAGGGGTAATAAAGCATTATAAAAAAGGAGAAGAAGTATTATCTGAAGGAGCTGAAATTAAAAAATTTGGTCTTTTAACAGAAGGAAAATTACAAATTGTTCAATATGATTATTTAGGGAATAAATCCATTTTATCAATAATTGAACCTAAACAAATATTTGCAGAAGCTTATGCTTATGTTAATAAACTCCCTTCAATGAACGTGGAAGCGCTTGTTGATAGTACAGTTTTATTTTTAGATTCCGATAAATTATCAAGTCCATGTCAAAATTGCTGCAGTTTTCATAAACAGCTTGTAAAAAATTTGCTTTTTATAATTTCAAACAAAAATGTCAATTTAACGGAAAAAATTGAATGCATGGCAAAAAGAACTACAAAAGAAAAATTGCTTACATTTTTGAGTTTAGAATCAATAAAACAAAATTCAAAAGAAATTTATATTCAATACGACAGACAAGGTTTAGCTGACTATTTGGGGGTTGAAAGAAGCGCTATGAGTGCAGAATTAAGCAAACTTAAAAATGAAGGAATACTTGAATACAATAAAAATTGGTTTAAGTTATTACAAAAATAAAGGTAAAAAATAATG
>CACYKF010000037.1 GCA_902774905.1 uncultured bacterium | reverse complement strand
ATCAGCGAAGTTTTCTTTTCTTTGGTTCATTTCTTTTCTTTTGCCTCGCAAACAAAAGAAAAGAAATGAACATAATAAGAATATCTTAGCGTGATATTCTCATAATATTTTTTATATACAAAACATGTAACTAATTACTTGACAGACATATTTACTGTAACATTGTATATAGTCTCCAAAATTTATTGTATAATACTGACATGAAGATTGAGAGTTTATTAAAGATAAACAGTCCGTCAGGGAAATTGGAATTTTTTAAATATTCAATTGTTATCGGGCTTATTCAGACGATATGTGCTTTTATGTTTGTCTTTTTGACAAGTGATGTTTTGGGTTTGAAATCAATATTTTGGCTGCCTTTTTTATTTGTTATCGTAATTGAATTACCGCTTTTATATTTGTATTTTATACAATGTGCAAGGCGTTTGTGGGATATTACGGGTAATAAAAATGCGGGGCTGATTATAAGTACTGTGCTTTTTGTAATTTCGGTTATCGGTATGATTAGTTTTCCGCTTGTTACTATTATAATTTTTCTTGTCTTGATATTGGGTCAGGGAAAAATTGTCAAAAATGCTTAAAAAAATCATATCGGTTATAATTTTTTCTATGTTTTGCATGCCTGTTTTGGCTTATGATTTGGATACTTCCGTCAATTCACAGATTGAACAAAAATACGATTCAAATAAACTGAATAAAGACATGAAGGTAAATCAGACAAGTACAAATACAAATAATAAGCCCCCAAAAACTACCCCGGTGTTTGACAATTCTACTCCGATAATCACAAAAGTTTCAAATACGATTTCTAATATTACTACCCCAAAAACGGGTACAAAAATTCCGTCAGGGACAAAATTTAGCGTAAAATCAAATATTGCAATATCAGGCTGGAGCGGTGTAAATTCCTTGCTGACATTTACTTCAACGGAGCCGGTTTATAAATCCGGTGTAACAATTCCACAGGGCACACAGTTTAAAGGAATAATTACCGCTTCTCATGCAGGACAAATGACAGGTAACGGCGGACTTATAAAAATCAAAATTACAAGTATGACTTTTAACGGAAAAACTGTTCAGGTTGAAGGAAAAATTACAAAAGCAAACTCAAAAAATGTATTTTTTAATAACATAAAAGGTGCAAGACAGTATTTGCAGGGTGTTGATAACAAAATAAATCAGGGAATAACTTTCTACAAAAAAGCCCGAAATCTTTCATCGAAAATGTCATCAAATCCTGTTGGAACAATTCTTGCTCCGCTGCCGACAATTACAGGTTGGCTTGGTTCTGCACTATGCACAGTCAGTTCTCCTGTTACCGGTTTAACTCAAAAGGGTAAAAATATTTCACTCCCGTCCGGCACGGTCTATGAGATAAAACTAACTCAGGATGCATATATAAACTAAACACGGTAAAAATTTCATCTTGCCGCTTTTTATATTTGTTTTATTTTTATGCGTTAAATATTTTAAATGAAGATTCAACATTTTTATTTGAATACACAAGTTATTAAAACTTCTTTACCATTAGTACGAGATTCATTCACTGCTTCCTGAGAAGACATAGGAATTATGTGACCATCATTAATAATTCCCTGTACTGTGCATCTTACGGATTTGTCATTATCATTTGCAGGAGAAAAAACTTTTCTTTCGAGTTCGTCTATTCTTTCGGTTATTTGTAAAATTTTATTACTTGTATCTTCATTACTGCTTGTACTATTATTGGAACTTTGAGTTGCAAAATCTTCTCCATTGAATTCGGTTGTTTTAGTTTCTTGTTCTGTAACAGATTGCTGTATTTGTTCCTGCACAATATCACCTGATTTCAATTTTTTATTTGCAATATCTTTTGTATTTGTATAAATTGCCGCAACAATAAATATGAACATTAATATAAAGCCGGCTGTTATTACTCTGTATTTGCTAAACTCCTGCATACTCTTTCTCCATTTGTTAATAATATACATATTAGCATAAATTTTAATAAAATGTTTTGTGTAAACTTATTTTGTTATAAAATTATTGCAAGGGGTAATTATAATGATTTTAAAAATAAAACGATTGGAAAATAACAGGATTTTGCCTGAATATAAAACAGAAGGCGCAGCAGGTATGGATTTGTGTGCCGCAATTAATGAGCCTGTACTGTTAAAACCGCTTGAGCGCAAATTAATTCCGACAGGGTTAAAAATTGAACTTGAACACGGATATGAAGCACAAATTCGTCCTCGCTCAGGTTTATCAATTAAACACGGGATTACACTAATTAATTGTGTTGGCACAATTGACGAAGATTACAGAGGAGAAGTTTGCGTTCCCGTTGTGAATATCTCAAATGAAGAATACACAATTCAACCTGATGAAAGAATAGCCCAAATGATAATTGCAAAGGTTGAACAAGCAAAGATAGAGGTTGTAACAGAACTGTCTTCAACTCAAAGAGGCGCAGGCGGTTTCGGTTCGACAGGCAAGTAAACATTCATGCCTCTGCCAGATGCTACGCCATCACTGTAAACGGCAACGCTCATAAGTAAAACAAAAAGATAAACTTTTTTGTTTATACTTATTCGCCTCTCACTACGTTCGTGCCTCTGCTCGGGCTAAAAAAAACCACTCAACAAGTGAGTGGGTCGTTTTCTGCATCCTAATGGTCTCTTTTAGTGTTTATTATTTAGGAGTTTATATGTTTTGGGGTTAATGAACTATTTATATTTAGTGTTTCGACTACACTTAAATCTTATGTAATTATTATTGCACGATAAAAATTTCCTGTCAACAACATTTATTTATAATCTTATCCAATCGGTGAAAATCAAGTTATAGTGTATAATTTACACTTTACAAAACTTAATAATGGTATTAATTTTTATTTGAATTGTATTGTAAGCCAAATGTTTGTTCATCACCGTAATATATCTGGTCGTTTCGATTGTTTTGCGAGCGTTGAAAATTTTGATTATTTTTTGTCTGAGGTTCAATGTATTGTTGAACCTGTCTGAATTGTTCTTCTCTTTGATTTGATTGAGCAGTATTTTGTTGAACATAAGTTCCGCTTGGATTTGTATTAGGTTGGCTTTGTTGCGAATATTCAGAAAGTTCGGTGTCTTCTCCCTGAATTATAGCAGAACCGGCATCACTTCGTTCAATATCTCTGCTCCCGTTTAGAAATGTTTCCATTCTTCCCTGATAAAAAATATCGTCAGAATTGTCTATTTCTTCAAGCATTTTATCAAGTTCGTCTTTATACAATGCAGTTTTACGACAAGTTTTATAGTGGTCATACATATCGGATAAGGATTTTATATTACCCTCAACGACGCTTCTGCGTGATGAATCTTCACTTGCACTTTTATAAATCAGTTTATACATTGATTTGATATTGTGTTGAGCGTAGTCCAAATATGCGCAGGACATATTTTTAACGGGTAAATTCTTGTTCTTTTCAAGTTTTTGGTTTAGCGTGTCCCAAATTGACAAGTGCTTATAATACTTATCTGAAGTTGAAATATGAATATTATTATCAAGTTCGTCAAAATCGATTTTGTCTGTCACAAGTTTAATTTCAGAATAAGAAGTTATGCAGTAAACTAAAAGTGCCAATCCTGCAATAATTGAAATTATACCGACTGTCAACAACCCGTTGTAACTTTTTTTGTTATACATAAAACTCTCTTTTCTAAAATAAATTATACTATAAATTTAAAATAATTCTTTTTTGTAATAAAATTTAGTCAAATGGCAAAAACAAATTTTGATTATTTAAAAGATGTTGATAAAAATCTGTTTGAAATAGTGCTTGAAGCGGAAAGACTTTACAGAGGAGAGTTTTTTGAACAATGTATGGGACAGACAAGGCGCTTTGGCGAACATTTATGCCGAAATGTTTTAGGTTCAAAACGCACAAATGAAGTTACTTTTGATGAAATGCTTTCAACTTTGAAAGATACTCCTAATCAAAGCGAACAGGAAAAAGAATTTATTGACGATTTATATTTTCTCAAAAAACAGGGGAATTTATCTGTTCATTCCGGTACTGTAGGCAAAGATGCAACAACAGCATTAGAATGTCTGCAAAGAGCGTTTGAAGCAGGGTTAAATTATTCTGTTTTTCATGAAAAAGCAAGTTCTGATATATTAAAATTAAGATACGATACCGAACTTTTGATAACCGGTAATCCGTCCAAAAAATCTTTATCAGACAAATATCTTGGAGCACAAGAGCAGGCCGCAAAAACTTCTAAAAAGAAACCTGTTAAAAAGACTCCAAAACCTAAGCCTCAGGTCTCATCAATGAATTCTGTCCCGAGAAGAACAGGAATTCCACCGTTTTGGATAGTTGTCGGGGTATTTTTTGTTATTGCTTTATTTACGATTATTTATATTCTTGTCTGAATTCAAGCGCCTTAATTGCCGCCCACGCTTTAACATCTCCTCTTTCGTAGCGGATTAAAAAATATTTACCGTCTTTATTGTATTCAATAGAGGCTTCTTGGTAAATTTGTTCTTCTTCATTAACGGGAGGCATACCTTTGCGCTCACGCTTACGATTTGTTTTCCAAATTTCTTTGTCTTTTTTGCGTTTTGCTTTTAAAGATTTTGCATCGTGGACTTGCGGTTGTTCATCCATTGAGACCTCAAGTTTAAAAACGGGAATAATTGCACGAAGTTCTTTTGCTTCAAGCAAAAGCAAAAACTGCCTGTCATCAGACAGAGCAAGTTCATAATGCCCTGCAGGTATATAATTCCCTCTGCCGTCCTGCAACTCATCAACTATAACAAGCGTAGGGTAAGAAGATTCTCTCAAACCATAGCGATAAACAGCATCAGTACCTTCTTTCAATCCCGAAGTTATTGCCGGAAATTGAGGGTAAACTCTTGTTTCAGAATGCATTATTGCATTTTCAAAATACATGCCTTCAAGAATCATTGCAACTTCTCCAATGTTTTTTTAACGGCATTTTTTATTTCGTCAAAATTTTTACCCAGTGCATTTTCTCCGCCGACAAAGACAAGTGATAAGAATTTATCAGAACCATACAAATTATTTTCTTTTAAAAGTTGCCTGTAACTTTCTCTTAACAGACGCTTCAAACGATTTCTTTTAACTGCTCTTTTGTGAACCTTTTTGCTAACTACAAACCCTACTTTTGTAGGTATTTCTTCTTTCTTTTCTATCCCCGCAAACAAAGTTACTCCACCCGAATGGGAGGAGTGTTTAACTTTATATGTTGCCTTGAAAGCGGTTCTTTTTTTTAATCGATATTGTTTTGGAAGCATAACGAATAACCTATACAATTTACTGTATGAGATTCTTCGCACTTTGTCATTCTGAGGGCTTTAGCCCGAAGAATCTCTTTGTTCAGAATGACTTTTTATTATTATGCTCTTTCCTTTGCAGTAATAGCAAGTTTATGACGACCTTTTGCACGGCGTCTGTTTAATACTTCTCTGCCGCCCGGAGTAGCCATTCTTGCTCTGAATCCGCTTACATTTTGTCTTTTTCTTTTAGTTCCTTCTAGTGTACGTTTCATTTTTATTTCCTTTGCTATTTTTATCGTATAATACAGATGTTATAGTAAAAAAAACTAATAGTCAACAAAACAAAAAAGGAATGGTTAAATAATATGAAGAAAATCGGTTTTATCGGATGCGGAAAAATGGCAGGCGCAATTATCAGCGCAATTAAAGAAGATTACAATGTTATCGGCTCTGAAATAAATGAAGAATTTGCAAAATCAGCTTCTCAAAGACTTGGAATAGAAGTTTATTGTGATAACAGAAAACTTGCACAAGACTCGGATGTCATTTTTATTGCAACAAAACCCAATCAGGCTGTTGAAGTTTTAGAGGGGATAAAAGATTTGATTACTCCCCAAAAACTTGTCGTATCAATCTGCGCAGGTGTCACGACAAAAAAAATTGAGAATATTTTAAATCCCTCTACCTTTGGGAGAGGGTGTCACGAAGTGACGGGTGAGGGTAAAAAAGTTATAAGAATTATGCCAAACACTCCCGCCCTTGTAAAACTCGGTATGTTCGGAATTTGTGCAGGTTCAAAAGCGACAGAAGATGATGTAAAATTCATTGAAAATTTGCTTTCTTCAATCGGAAAATGTATTGATGTAACAGAAAAACAAATGGATATTGTAACGGCAATTTCAGGTTCAGGACCGGCATTTTTCTATCAGGTGATAGAAGATATGGCTCGTGCAGGAGAAAAACTCGGGCTTGAATACGAAAAATCACTCACTCTTGCAACCCAAACGGCTTTAGGTTCTGCTCAAATGATTTTTAACAGAGGAGAAATCCCCGTTCAGACTTTAATTGATAATGTAGCAACCAAAGGTGGATGCACTTTTGTCGGAATACAAGAAATGAAAAAATATGACAGCACAAAAGTTTTTTATGATGTTATAGACAAAACGACCCAAAAAGCCTGTGAATTGGGAAAATAGATAAGTGAAAAGTGAATAGTAAATAGTGAATAGCCGTTATCAGTTTAGTAATTTAGCAATTAAAATATTTAGAAATGCATATCGATTTTTGACTGCTTACCGTTTACTTTTTCATCTTCCATACGCATCAACGAACCAATTGTAAAGTTCTGCGCAACCATTTTGTTTATTTCAAAGGCTACATCACCGTTAAATACTTCTTCATTTTCTTCCAAAAAATTGAACAGCGGTTCTGTCGGTGCTTTGATTAAATTTTCCAAAGACTGACCTGCCTGCTGAATCGTTCTTTCAGGTACCTGAATGTTAAACCCGAAAGGTTTATAAGGTCTGTTAAAACTGAATTGTGAATTTTCTGCCATGATTAGTCCTCTTATATTAGTTATCTTACTTGTCGGATATGTTTAGTGAAAAGTTTAATAATTTTGGTTATTTATTAAAATTTGTTTACAAAAACTTTGTTTTATCGTGCTATCATTTTGTTATGAAGACGCTAAAAGACTATGAAAAAGAACTTTCCAAATGCTCAAAATGCGGTCAGTGTCAGGTTGCCTGCCCTGTGTATAAACTGACAAAAAATGACTGCACCGTCAGCCGTGGAAAATTTATTATGCTTCATGGGGTTACACAGGGCGAACTAAAACTCTCTAAAAATATCAACAAATACCTTGATATGTGTTTAAAATGCGGTAAATGCTCGGATTTTTGCCCCGCAGGAATTGATGCGCTTGAAATCATAACCTGCGCAAAACATGAATATATGAAAACTACGATTTGGGGTAAATTTATCAACTTTGTTCAAAGTAAATTGGTGTTTTCGAATATCATAAAAATAGGAAAACTTTTATTCAGTCATTCTGTACCGTTAAATAAAGAGATTATTCATGGCAAAAATGATACACGGTTATCTGTTATGTATTTTAAAGGTTGTGTAAATCAGGTTTTGCCTGATACAGACAAATATTTAAAAAAAATATTTGAAAAATCAGATATAGAAATCATCACACCTGATTTTGACTGCTGCGGACTGCCGTTTTTATCAGAAGGCAATTTGGAAAGATTTGAACAGTCGGCCAAAACTAATATTGCAAACTTAAACACTTCTTATGATTATCTTGTAACAGATTGCGCAAGTTGTGAAAGCACTTTGTTAAGTTACCCAAAATATTTTGACTGCGATATTAAACAAGAAAAAACACTGAATTGGGGCGATATAATAGCACTTAAAGATTTAAAATTTGAATTTGAAAAACCGATAAAAGTCACTTTTCACAAACCATGCCACCTGAAAAACGATTCATTCTTTGAAAAAATTATTCAAAACTGCACAAATGTTGAATATATTAAAATGGACGATTATGACCAGTGTTGCGGTTTTGCGGGGAGTTTTGCTCTCAAAAACAGACAACTTTCAAAAGAAATTTCAAAAAACAAAGCCCTAAATATCCGAAATACCGATGCCGATTATGTCATAACCTCTTGTCCTGCATGTATTTTAGGACTAAAACAAGGTTTATTTTTAACAGGGAATAAAAAAACAAAAGTTCTCAGCCTTTTAGAATTTCTTTCATTTGCTGATAGAATTTATTAACTTTTGTAACAAAAATAACTTCCTTTGAAATATATAAAATAGTATATACTTTATATATATAAGAGAACATTAAATAAACACGAGAGATATTAAGAGAGAGAGATTTACAATCCGTTTAAATAGTAAAGAGAGAACATTTAATTCCTATTCCTAATTCCCTAAAAGATTTTACCCCGCAACAAGCGGGGATTTTTTTTGTAGTAAAATAATAAAAAAGAAAAGAGGGAAATATGTACGAAGGATTAATAAACAAATACAGACAATATCTGCCTGTAACGGATTCAACACCTGTTGTAACTTTGAACGAAGGTAATACACCGCTTATTAAGGCTGACAATTTGGCAAAAAAAATCGGACTTGATGCGGAAATTTATTTAAAATTTGAGGGTTGCAACCCGACAGGGAGTTTTAAAGACCGTGGAATGACAATGGCAGTTACAAAGGCGAAGGAATCAGGTTCAGGCGCTATAATTTGTGCTTCAACAGGAAACACATCGGCTTCTGCTGCGGCTTACGGCGCGAAAGCAGGTTTAAAAACTTTTGTGCTTATTCCTGACGGATATATTGCTTTAGGCAAACTTTCACAGGCAATGATGTATGGTGCTGAAATTATTGCTATTCAGGGTAATTTTGACAGAGCATTGGAAGTTGTCAGAGAAATTGCCGAAAAATACCCGATTACACTTGTAAATTCCGTTAATCCATACAGAATAGAGGGGCAAAAAACAGGAGCGTTTGAAATTTGCGAGGCATTAGGACAGGCTCCGGATTATCACTTTATACCTGTCGGAAACGCAGGAAACATTACTGCATATTGGAAAGGTTACAAAGAATTTTACGATTTGGGCAAAATTTCCGCTAAACCGAAAATGATGGGTTTTGAAGCAGAAGGTGCCGCAGCAATTGTCAAAGGCGAAAGAATTATGAATCCTGAAACGCTTGCAACTGCTATAAGAATAGGGAATCCTGCAAGTTGGGAAAAGGCAGAAGCCGCTCGTGATGAAAGTAACGGTATGATTAATTTTGTAACTGATGATGAAATCGTCAAAGCATATAAACTGATTGCATCAACTGAAGGTGTATTGGCTGAACCTGCATCTGCTGCATCTGTTGCAGGACTTATAAAGGTCAAAGAGCAGGTAAAAGAAGGTTCAAAAATCGTTTGCATTTTAACAGGGAACGGTTTAAAAGACCCTGATAATGCAATAAAATATTCAAATGCGGATGTTAAAAAGACAACATCTGATATTACTGATATTTTGAAAGTTATGAATATTTAATGTTTATCCGACTATATCATTGACAAAAAATAATTTTTCGTGTTTTATAAGTGGTATGAAATATTCATTTGTAGAAAATTTAATCTGTTGTTGCTGTAAGTCTTGTTGTTAAGAACTTACTTATAATTTTTTGCGCAGATTAACAGTTATCACATAAAAGTATAAAAAAGTTCTTAAATATATTTTAAGAACTTTTTTTATGGGAGAAATACAAATGAAAATAGAAAAAATTAACAATACCCTTAGTTTTAATGCCTCAATGGGCGGTTTATCGAATGCACTTTACACTCTGAGTAATAATGACATGCTGAACGCTTCTTTTGTTGACATTTTTGCAATGGACACCCCTCGAACTGTAGTAGAAACAAAAAACAGAGGCAAACAGGCAGGAATTGAAATGGGGTTCAGAGAATACACCGGAACATTTATTGCCGAATTTTCAGCTGCAGTTTTTGCGATTTTGGCATCTAAATTTATATCAAAGAAATTAAACCCTCAAGTGAAAGTAAATTCAGGCTCATGGATTACAAATAACGGTCTGGATGTATTTTCAGAAATTTATAAAAAATCTGACAAAACACCAAAAAGTTATGTTGAAAATGTGCTTAATTCAATGTTAGGGTTAGCGGGTAATAAGACAAAAGAATTTTCTGAAATAGATAAAGAAAAAACAAAACCAGTAATTGAAAAATTGACAAGTTTGATAACAGACAGAACACAGGATAAAAAAGCGGTTAAAAGAGCATTGACAGGTGTTCAGGATGAAATAATAAATCTGCTTGGTGCGGATAACAATATTACAATAAAAGGAACTAAAAATTCTCTGTCCGCTAATCTTACTCACGCCTTGAGGGATATTGTTGATTCGGGAAGAAATATTTTCTTTACCGAAACCAAACAAAATTCAAATAACATCTTATCAAAACTAAAATCAATGAATAACCTGCGTATAGGAATTGCCATTCCTTTATCTATGGGACTTGCAATTACAAATCAATATCTAAACAGATATTTGACTAAACGCAGAACCGGAATTGACAATTTTGTCGGTGAAAACGGGTATGAAAACAATGTCAAAGACAAAAATGAAAAGAAAAAAGAAAAAGGATTGTGGATCAAAAAACTTATTTCTGCCGGAATTTTTGTCTTGATGCTTTCCAAAGTTATGGGGGTAAAAAAGCCAATAGATTTTGTTAAAAAACTTGAATTTGACGGTCCGGTTACAAGCGGTAACGCAATTAAAACTATTTACGGCACTTTAATTTTAGGCAGGATATTTGCATCAAAAGACTCTATAGAATTGCGAGAAACTAATGTCCGTGACTATTTAGGATTTCTTAATTGGCTTGTATTAGGTGGTTTCGTTTCAAAAGGAGTTGCACAAATACTTGACCCTAAACAAGAAAAATTGTTTAATATTACAAAAGATAGCACAGGTATAAAACATTGGCTAAGAGATGTTTCCTTAAAATCCCAAAAGGAGATTATCGCGCAAGGAGGAGATGTAAAAGGGAATTTGAAGAAACTGAATTTTTCTCAAATATCCGGTATTTTATACAGCGCATTAATGTTAGGAGTTCTGCTCCCGAAATTAAATATATGGATGACTAAAGGTCAGGAAAAAAAGGATTTAAAAATTGCTAAAAATGAAATTCCAAATAAAGAAATTAATTTCAAATCAACATATATATCAATGGAAAAATTTGTTAAAGGTACAAAATAAAGGTATAGAGTATGAAAAAGATTTTATGTTACGGAGATTCAAATACATTTGGGTACAATCCTTGTGATGCATCACGGTATGATACGCATACAAGATGGACTGCCCTTTTACAAAATATTTTAGGTAACGGATATCAAATTATTGAAGAAGGTATGTGTGACAGAACAGGAATTGCCGATAATGACAAAGGCTTTTTGTTTTCGGCACAAAGACATTTCCCAAAATGTTTGTCAAAAACAAAAGAGGTTGATATTCTTGTCCTATGGATAGGAACAAATGATTTGCAATTCAAATATAATTTGTCTTTAGAGCAGATTGAAAAGGGACTTGAAAAACTTATTGTAATTGCGCAAAATTATGCTAAAAAAATCATTTTAATACCTTCTGTTGAACTTTCAGACAACATTTTAGACGGATATTTCCGCTGTCAGTTTGATAGCGAGAGCGTTTTAAAATCAAAAGAAATGAGTAAAATTTATAAAAAACTCCGTCGGATTTATAATCTTGAATATTTTAACATCAACGAATTTGTAAGACCTTCTGAAGCTGATGGTTTACATTATGATGCAGACGGGCATAAAATTATCGCTCAAAAATTGTCAGAATTTTTGGTGAAAATTTGAATTTATTTTTACATAAAACATATTATCGGTATATAAATATAATAAATATATTGCTCCGCAGGGTTCTCCGAACAGGGGCACTTTTGGTGGCAAAAGTGCCTCAAAACCACGACCTGCACTTCGTTCGCTAATCATTTGTACTTGCTCCACATACAGGCGGGATAACTCACTATCGTTCAAACAAATCCCGCCTTGTTGTCGTGTCGCAAACAATGATTGC
>CACYKF010000036.1 GCA_902774905.1 uncultured bacterium | reverse complement strand
ATTGCCTCTACATTCTATCTCCCTTGGGGGAGAGAAATTTTTCTTAATGAGCGGTAGCGAATTTAGAAAAATGAGAGAGGGTTTGTAGTTAATACCCTCTCCTGTCAACTTCGTTGACATCCTCTCCATAGGAGAGGTAGAGTTTTTTGTCAGGCAATTGCCTGACTTACTACTCCAAATCACCGACACAAACAGCCCTAAAGCGCGAAAGGTTGCGGGTGTAGAAGTTGTACCTGGTCGAGTACGAACTGCGGAAGTCCCGGGTGTACGCGGTGTTGGCACTTCTCTCACTACCTGACCACAAGTGGTCCCAAGAGGAGCCAAAGCCCGAAAAACTATCAGGTAGTTGGCTGAAATCAGGTGTGCCATCGCAGCGTTGTGTTGAATCATTACAATTTGATTCTCCATAAACTTTCTTGGCTAATTCATACAAGTCATCTTCTGTCGGAAGATTTTGGACTCCGCCGCACTTCTCTGCCGCTGCAGCAAAATAGTCATTGTCATAATTACATGCTTTTATCCCAAGTGATTCTTTTTTTGCTTCACAATCCGCTTTACTCATCGGGGTTGTGATTACTTGAGGTTCCCATTTCGAAAAATCTCTACGCTTGGCTAACTTTTCTTCTTCTGTCAACTCTCTAGGTTCTTCCTCTGCTGTTGCGCTTTCCTCTTTCCCGTTTCCGCCGAGAAAAGCCGCAAGTGAAGCATTTGTTGCAGGTTCGACTGCGCCGTCATGAAATACTACTGGAAAAATATCTCCCATACTGCCGTTGGTTACCTTACAAGTTGTATTGGCAGAGATTGTCGTTGTACCCTCTGCGCATTGAACTTCTTTATTTGGCGGTGTCGGTCCGTTTACATCTATAAACCCGATACAATTTGCTAATTTATCTGACAACATCGCAGTGGTTATTACATTCCCAACCCCAACACCGCAACCTTTTGCATTTGGATTAAACGCAACTATTGCGCCGTCAGCAAACGAAAAGAACAAAAAGTTTTCAACAGAAAAACTTTTCATATCTGCATTATAAGGACTAAATAAATTCGCACCTTTTACATTTCCGTATTTGCCTAAATAAGTCTGACCTGCAAGAGTATTATTAAACAGTCCGCAAAAATTATATTGACCGCCAGCGAGAGTATTGCTTTTACAGGTCGCATCATCATTTATCTGCGTCAACAATGAATAATCCAAATCATACTGTGCCTGCGCACCGATTGCCGCCTGATTTAAGGTCGATAATGATTTTTTAAACTGTGTTGTAAACTTTTTAGAGTTAGAATTTTGCATCAAAAGAGGAATGGTAATCGCCGCAACAACGCCAATGATACCAATTGTAATCATTATTTCTGCGAGGGTAAACGCTTTTTTAAAGGGGGTTGCTAATTTTGAAACGCTGTCATAGTGCGGTTTATACCCCCCCCCCGAGGTGTAAACTATTGTTATTATTGAGTTTTAGCATATCTTAACTCCTATAAAATTAAATACTAACTTTTTTATTATACACGATTTTTTATTTTGGTCAAGATTATATATAGTTACCAAATTTTAATTTGAAAATAATTTTGTGTACTCCGCATCACAACCAATAAAAAGATTTATACTCTCCCAACATATTTTTTTACGCAAATTATAGCCGCTTACATTACGCAAAAGTCCAAGATAACTGTTCATTGAGCGAATAAAACTGTCCATTTTTTCTTTATTATACCAATCACTTGACTCCTTATAAACTCGTATTCTCTTGAAAATTTTTTTAATCGTCTTTTGCCTGATAAATATCCTGTTAGGCTTATTTACAAATCCGACAAAATCTACTCCCCGAACAACTTTGTTAATGGATTTTTTATTATCGTGCAATTCCAAATCCAATTTTTCTTTTAAAAATCTTGTCAAATCTTTATGAATCGCATTAAGTTTCTTAGGGTTTTCGTCTAATATAACAAAATCATCGACATAGCGACAGTAATACTTGCAATGCCAATGATGTTTTACATATTGATCCAATACATTGAGATATACATTACTAAAAAATTGACTCGTTAAATTCCCTATAGGCAGCCCTTTGTTGTATGAAGTGTGCCACAAACTCTTATACTTAGGAATTAAATTATATTTCCACCTCGGAGAATGAAGAATACAAGTTTTACTGCATTCATTATATATCACTTGCTTTATAAGTTTTAATAACCATTCTTCAGTAACTAAATTCTCCATTAGTCCATAAAGAATATCCTTATTCACACTCACAAAAAAATTTTTTATATCACATTTTAAATAATAAACATTATTTGAAAAATTACACGACGAGTCCTGTATATACTTTTGCAATGTCTTAGCAGCATTAATTGTCCCACGCTTTGGGATACAACTGTATGTGTCAGATATAAAAGTCCTATAATAGCGTTGAGATACAGCATTATATATTAAATGATGAACTATTCTGTCT
The DNA here is from genome assembly GCA_902774905.1 of uncultured bacterium. Lineage (GTDB taxonomy): Bacteria > Cyanobacteriota > Vampirovibrionia > Gastranaerophilales > Gastranaerophilaceae > Zag111. The sequence goes on along the minus strand of CACYKF010000036.1, from coordinate 14,766 downwards.
CGAAAATTGGCAGCCCAAACCTCTCGCGGCTTAGGATTTAAAATTACAAAACATACACTTGGACCGATTTTATATTTTCCGCTTATTAATTCATCATATAAACGACACAAACTTGATTCTAAAGCAAACTCAAAATCCAAAGATGTTAATTTATTACGTTTATACCTACGGCAATCAAAATATGCCTTTACAAGTTCACAAAATACTAAACCATGCTGCATATATAATCAGACATCATTTTAATTTTATCCTGACTGTCGCTTTCGATATAAATTCTCAAAAGCGGTTCTGTGCCTGACGCTCGCACTAAAATCCATGTCTTGTTATCTTCAAGATATAGTTTTATCCCGTCTTTATCATCTTTTCTGATAATATTCATGCCGGCAATATCGTTCATTTGGGCAAATTTTTCAATAGTAGGTTTGACTTCATCCATATTATCAAGTCTTTTATCAACTCTTGTGTTAATAAATTCGCAGCCGACAAAATCTCTTAAATCTTTTTGCATTTGAGCAAGTGAAACCCTCACCCCTCCCAAAGGGCAAGGGGAAATATTATTATAAGCCATAGCCTCAAGTATCAAAAGATTTGCCAAAATTCCGTCTTTTTCCGGTATATGTCCCTGAATACTCAGTCCGCCTGATTCTTCACCTGCAATAATCGGATTATATTTCCTCATTGCTTCGCCTACATGCTTAAATCCGACAGGAGTTTCAACAACTTCAACCCCGAGTTTTTGAGCAACAATATCAAGCATAAGACTTCCGGCTACTGTTTTTACAAAGCAGCCGTCATACCCTTTGTTTTGTTTCAGGTGCATCAGTAAAATTGCCATAACTTCGTTTGGAGTAACATATTCACCGTTTTCATTAATCACACCAAATCTGTCGGCATCACCGTCATTTGCAAATGCAACATAACCGCCTTCAAGCGCAAATTTCCCTTCGCCCAAAGCCAACGGAGTATTGTGGAATTTTACATATTCAATTGCTTCCCCCATATATTGTGGTTTAGGCTCAGGCATCCCACCGCCAAAATTTGGGTCATGATACATGTGAATACTGTCAAATTTTATATCGTGGCTTGATAGTAATTTATCAAAATAACCAATACTTGAGCTGTATAAACCATCAAAAAGTATATGAGTATTTTTTAACCCGTTTTTTATTTTTTCAAAATCAATAATTTGATTAATTTTTTTGAAATAAGCATTTGAAAAATCGGTCATAATTAGTTTGCCTTTGACATTTGTTTCAAATTCGCAACCGATATTTGATACAATTTCATCTGTTATCTTTTTTGTCGCAGGTCCTGCATAATCCGGTATAAATTTTATCCCGAGATACTCAGGCGGATTATGAGAAGCAGTGAACATAATTGCGCATGCATCAAGATATTTTGCATTAAAAGCAAGCACAGGTGTCGGAACAACCTTATCGCTATACAATACTTTAAATCCTAAATTTGCAAGAGTTTGAGCACAAAGCATTGAAAATTCATCAGCCATATTGCGCGGGTCATAACCTATAATTATGGTTTTGTAAATTCCGTAATTATCAAAAACATATTTGCCTATCGCTCTTGATACGAGTTCCACATTCTCTTTTGTAAAATCTTCTCCGACAATCGCTCTCCAGCCGTCTGTTCCAAATTTTATATCAGCCATCTTATTTTTCCTTTATTTTTGATATAATTGTAATTGAAATAAGAAAGAGGTGCAAATGTTTAATTTTGAGTCGGTAAGAAATATTGCATATTTGGAACCCGAAACGAGTTTTAGTGCGATGGCAGTTGATGAATTTTGCACAATGTATAATATGAACTGCTTTACAACTCCTTTAAATAATATTAAACAGGTTGTCGAGTATGTAGAACAAAACCCTGATACTTTAGGAGTTTTACCGGTTGAAAATACTTTAGACGGAACAATAAGAGAAACATTAGATTATCTTATGGCGACAAAAAATCCCAATATTAAAATTTTATCAGAAATTATCATGCCGATAGAATACTGTCTTTTGTCAAAAACAACGGAATTATACAGTATTACAAATTTAATCGCATCTCCCCGTATGATTTCAAAATGTCAGGATTTTATAAATAATGAACTTCCTATGCATCATACAATTATAGAAGCGGCATCAATGTTTGAAGCCGCTGATGAACTGCGCAATTACAACCTTACATACGCATCAATAGGAAACCGAAAAATTGCGCAGGAACATATGTTAAACATTTTAAAAGAAAATATTCACGATGATAAAAATAACAAAACAAGATATATATTAATAGGTGATATGGAAACAACGCCGACAGGCAAAGATAAGACAACTATTGCCTTTCGCACAAATCATACTCCGGGCGCATTGTTAAAAATCCTGAGTATATTTCTCGAACACAATATTAACCTGACATATATTTCATCCCAACCGTCACGCTCGAACCCCGATGAGTACATATTTATCGTAAATTTTGACGGACATGTTCAGGGAACAAATATGTTAAAAGCAATCAACGAAATTAAACCCAAGACCTCGTTTTTCCGCTATCTTGGTTCATACAAAACAGGAGTAGAAGTTAAACTGTAAGATAAAGTTTTATGTCATTGCTATACATGTCAAGTAATTAGTTACATAAAAAATATTATCCGAATATCTATATTCTTAATATGTTCATTTCTTTCTCTTTTATTGCGAGTAAAAGAGAAAGAAACAGAACCAAAGAAAGAGAAAAACGCAAAGGTACAATACCGCCTTACGGCGGCATAAGGCTGCTAACGCAGTAATATGTGTTTTTGTCCTAACGGACAAAAATCTCTTAGCGCACCTAAAAAACGGTGCGCATTTAACCCCTCACCCCACCCCTCTCCCCTTGGGAGAGGGAGCAGTTCTTGAAATTTTAATTTCATAGAAATGCGGGTGAGGGTAATATGTAAGTTGGGCTTTCAGCCCAACAATATAAAATGTTGGGGTAGAAACCCCAACTTACTTATTAGTGTCAGGCAATTGCCTGACCTACAACTATATACCATGTTTTTCACTATGAGTAATCTTTATTTTATGACCACTAATTACATTATTTGCACTCTTGGCAGCTTTTGAATCTACCGCTATCAGTTCACCTGATTCTTTAAGATATTCTTGTTGTCCATTTCGAAAATATCCCATATACAAATCATCATATTTTTTGTTTTTAAAATCATATAATGTATATTGTTTATGACGTTGAAAATCGCCAGGATAAATTTGTGTCATTTTTTCACGATACAAACTAGTAAGATTATGTTCCTTATCATATTGTCGTGTTCTCGTTACCATAGTATTATGATCCTTTAATATATCTTCTCTTACAATTTTGCTGCTATTAGTACGGTCATATATAATTCTATCTTTTAACCATACTTTGTCACCATTTTTGGTAAGTCTGTAAAATGACGTTCTCTGCCCTGGAACAGTATAACCAACACCAAAATCAGTTCTTTTAAAAATATTTTCTGATTTTGTTTCAACTAATAAATTTCCCCTTTGTTTTACTGCTTTTAAAAAATCTTTCACTCCATTTGGATTTGAAATCGGGCCATAAATATTTGATATTTTAGTTGTACATTGTTTTACACTTGATTTCATATATGGCTTGATAAAAGATGATACATGCTTAATTGCAAAATTTAATAACCCCATAATTTTCTCCTTTCTAATTTGTTAGGTTTTCAACCCAACTTACAATTTTATAAATGTACTTAACCCTTGAAAAACGTTTTCCCCTGTACATTTATAAAAAAATTTTCGCCGAAAGGATTGCCCCACCCCACCACATCATATCATATCATATCATATAGCAGATTATAACAGGGTTTGCGCTATTTTAAATTCGAGTTTACAATTCTTAACAAATACATTATTCGCTTAATTTTAGAGCAAGTTTAATTGCCTCAACCATACTATCTGGATTTGCAACTCCTTTTCCTGCAATATCAAATGCCGTACCATGCCCCGGAGATGTTCTTATGACATCAAGTCCGATTGTTGTATTAACAGTCTTTTCACCTGCAACTGTTTTAATCGGAATCAATCCCTGATCATGATAACAGGCAATATAACAATCATAATAATCTATTTCACCGTTTACATAATTTCTTCCTGCATTTATAAACAAAGTATCAGATGGTTTTGGATAAGTAATATTTATCCCTTCATCTTTTAAATATTCAACCGCAGGGATTAAAATTTCAATTTCTTCTCTGCCTAAAATCCCGTCCTCGCCTGCGTGGGGATTAAATCCGCAAAGTGCAAATTTCGGGTTCTCAATTTTAAAAACAGTTTTAAAAGTTTTGACAAGATTTTCTACCTTTTTTATAACGATTTCCTTTGTTAAATTTATTTCTTTTAGCGCACAATGTCTTGTTAAAAGCAAAACCCTGAAATTGTCCGCTACAAAAAGCATTTCTGCAAGTTGCCCGTCATGCGAGAGATATTTTTGCAAAACTTCAGTCTGACCGTTAAAATTGTATCCGGCAAGATGCAGAGCATTTTTTGCAACGGGGGCGGTAACAATTGCCTTTGGCTTTAGTTCACACACTTTTTTTAATGACTGAAAAGAAAATTCCCCTGCCTGAGCGGTAACTTTTCCTGCCTGAATATCCGATTTTTCATAAGAAATTTCTATAACTTCATACTTAACAATGTCGGCATGACAACCTGCCAAATTATTATAAAAATTAAGCACTTCTCTATTAGAAATCAAAACAACTTTATCTGTGGTTAAATTCAAAATTTTTAGCGCTTTGAGAGTAATTTCAGCCCCGATTCCGTTTGGGTCACCCGTCAGAATAGCAATTTTATCCATAAATTAACCCTCATGAGTTTCAAAATAGCGCAAAATATCCATTATAGTGGTATCTTTACCCAAATTACCCGATTTAGTGACAATATATTGGGTTGAATCAATATTTTTACTCAATGCAATGGCTGGCAACACTTCATCAACAAGGCTCAACTGACAAACACCTAAAGCATCACAACACTTATAAGATGTTTCGCCGCCTAAAGTTATTAAAATAGCACAAATTTTTGATAAAACTTTTTCTGTCAATTCAGCCAAGAAATCTGTTATCATATCGGCTAAGCCTGATTTTGTTAATTCCACATTAATTGAAGAAGAATCAAAACCGTTAAAATTTTTAAATAAATTTGAGGTATGAACAAGCACAATCCCTGTCTCATGCAAGTCTTTTACAATTTTATCAACAAATTCCTCACTTACACCCTTCATAATCGTATCCATATCAAGTTCATAGACTTTTGATTTTTCGCTGTAAATACAATTATTTTCGAGTGCGTGAATCTGATTAGCAGTAATATGTGTTGCACTACCCGATACAATAAATTTAGGCATCTTCGGAACAGTAACATTTTTTCTTTCAAGTTCATTTTCTTTTGGGAACCAAATATTACTCAAAACTTTTGCCGCTGCAGCATTACCGACAGGTAAAATCTTATAATCTGATTTTTGAACCGCAAGAACAGTTTGTTCAATATCTGTATTTGATGCAGAATCAACAATAATAATGCGTTTTCCGTCATCAATGAGTTCATTTATTCGGCGCAAAATTGGACCTGCACCGTCAAGAACGGTTTTTAACTCAACAAGACCGACAAGTTTTTCCAAATTTTCACCCAACTGATGCTTTAATAATGTCGGTAAATGAGATTCTGTTATAGGAGAATGAGGATCTGCCGCCATTTCAGTTCGTTCAATAGGTGAACCTTTCAAAAGTTGGTATCCACCGACAGTTATTCTGCCCTCGTTTGGAAACGCAGGCATAACAACCGCAGCATCCCAATCCAAAACTTCTAATGCAGAAATAATTTCAACCGCAATATTTCCTCTGACTGTTGAATCTATTTTTTTATAAAAAAAATCAGGATGAATTTTTTCAGTAAAAAGTTCAACTGCTTTTTTGACCTTTTCAAATGCACATTCCGGTGTTCCGTTTCTTGATTCTGTTGAAATCGCCCATGCCTGAGGAATATGTTCATTTATTCCCGCAACATTTTCATTGAGTAGAATATTAGTATCCGCACCGTTTAGTTTAAACTGCAAAGCGGTATCATTCGCACCTGTCAGGTCATCTGCAATTATTCCGACAATATTTGAATTAGTAATCATTATACTGCTTCTTCTACATCTCTTTTTGAACCTAATAACCTGATGTTATTAGCAATTATATAAAATGTTTCTCTTTCGTTTCCGGTTGCTTTATCTGTCCAGCGGCGGTTAGCAATTCTGCCGTCAACTGCTACAAGTCTGCCTTTTTTAACATATTCAGACGCAAATTCAGACTGCTTATCCCAAACATCAATATTAAACCAATCCGTAACTTCGGCTTTTGTTTTGGCATCCCATCTGTTTACTGCAACAGAAAAATTTGTCTTTGTTTTGCCTGATTCAAAAGATGTGAAATTTTCTGATGCATCTCTGCCAACTCTGCCTACTATTGTAACCGTATTCATAATTCTTACCTCTTATTATTTATAAATTTTTACCAATTCCTTTACAACGTCAAGAACCTGACTCGCTTTTTCTTTTGCTTTTGCTGAACCCTCTCTTATTATATCATCAACTTCGTCAAGATGTTCTTCATAATATTTTCTGCGCTGTCTAATCGGTGCAAGAATTGAGTTTATCTTATCGCCCAACTGTCGTTTACACTGTGCGCAACCTCTCAAACCCTGCTCACATTCACTTCTGACAGTCGCAATTTCATCATCAGCACCAAATATTTTCCAATACTTGAATGCAACTTCACACTCATCAGGATGCCCCAAATCGTCTTTGCGCAATCGTGAACGATCTGTTATTGCCGTCATAATTTTTTTGGAAGTATCATCTTCTGAGTCTGAAATTTTTATATCATTGTGATAAGATTTACCCATTTTATTTCCGTCTAAACCGCAAATCAAAGAACATTCGTTTAATAACGGTTTTGCCTCATGGAAAAACTCACCGTAAAGGTTATTAAATCTTCTTGCAATATCTCTTGTAATTTCAATATGAGCAACCTGATCAATTCCGACAGGAACCAAATCAGCATTCATCATCATAATATCCGCACTCATCAAAACAGGGTATCCCAAAAGTCCGTAATTCATCTGCTGTCCCTGACCTTCTTTTGTTTTTAGGATTTTAACCATATCTTTTAAAGTCGGATCGCGTTCAACCCAATTTTGCGGAGTAATCATGCTTAAATATACATTAAGTTCCGCAACCTCAGGAAGTAATGATTGAACATATATAACGGATTTTTCAGGATTAATACCGCATGCAAGCCAATCCAAAACTACATCATAAGTATTTTGCTTGAGTTCTTCGGTTTTATCATATTTTGTAGTCAAAGCATGCCAATCTGCAACAAAATAATAACAATCATATTTATCCTGCAAATTTACCCAGTTTTTGATTACACCAAGATAATGTCCAAGATGTAACTTTCCTGTCGGACGCATACCCGATACAATAACCTGTTTCATAAAAATCCTTTCTATATGAAAAGTATTATATAACAAACAGAAATAATAAAAAACTTACGCAATATAGAAAAGCAAATTGATTAAAAAGTCTGCAAAAAGCATATAAATTGTTGAAAGAATAGCCGCCTTAGTGGTGGAAGTTCCAACTTCTTTAGCACCGCCTTTTGTTTCATAACCCTTTGATGCACAGACAAGAGCAATTAAACCGCCAAAAATACACGCTTTCAAGAGACTTATATAAATATCTTTTGTATGCATCCATGCCCATACTGAATGCCAATATCTTGCAGGATGAAGTCCTATTGTACCTTCTGCAACAGCCATACCTCCCGCAATTCCGATAAATTCCGCTATCAAAACAACCATTGGAACCGTTATTGCCGCACCTAAAATTCTCGGAGTAAAGTAATACCCGACAGGATCGATTTTCAAAGTCTTTATTGCATCAACCTGCGATGTTACCTGCATATTGGCAATTTCAGCTGAAATAGCCGTTCCGGCTCTTGCGCCGATAGCCAAAGCAACAAACCCCGGAGCAATTTCTCGTATCATTACAATAGCGATAGTTCCGCCGATATACGCTTCAGCACCGGTCATTAAAAATTCTTTTGAAACCTGAATTGTTATAACCGCAGCCGCAATAAACGCAATTACAAGCGAAATTACCAAGGAATCGTAACTGATTGCCGCAGCCTGAGATATGACGGTCTTAAATCTCTGATTACCGCCAAAAAGATACTTGATACAAGTTATTAAATTTTGAACACAAACACCTAAAAATCTAATCATTTGTAGTAAATATAGCACAAAAAAAGTCGTTTGACAAACTGTCAAACGACTTTTTTAAATCTTTGAAGTTATACCATTTCCGGAACTTTAACTGCATTTCTTTGAGCAATTTCAACTAATGCAGAGATTGTAGCCATCATAGAAAGTTCTGAAGACAATTTATTGATACAAGAACCGCAGCCGATTGCACTTGCACCTGCTGCAAAAGCAAACGGTGCAGTTGTCGGGTTAATTCCTGTTGCTGTCATAACAGGAATTTCAACATTTCTGCAAAGTTCAATTGTATTTGAAATAGTCAATTCTGCTCTGTCCATCAATGCTCTTGCACCTGTCATTTCAGAATTTGCATGATAATGTCCTTCTGTTTGGATTAAATCAATACCCATTTCTTCTAAATGATGAGCAAGTTCAATTTGTTCTGCGGTAGAAATTTCACCCGGAACAGTAACGCAGAAAAATATATCGCTATCACCGATTAAAGATTTTGTTTCTTTAACGATATCCAAAACTTCCTGTGCGCTGAATGAACGACCTTCTTTGTATAAAGTATCAAAATTTCCTACTTCAAGACCGTCTGCGCCAAGTTCAACTGCTCTTGCAAGTTCAGATGGAACAACTGATGATACAAAAATCGGCATATCAGTCATTGAACGAACTTCACGGATTATATCTTCTCTTGCACAGATATCAACTGCGCTTGCGCCTGATTTTTCTGCTGAAGATACAACTTTTTTAATATTTTCGATATCAAAATTATCAATACCTGCGATAACTTTTACTGCTCTTTTTTCTTCCAAATGATGTTTGAATAAATCAATTCTTGACATAATTTTCTCCTTTTATAATTTCATGTTGGGCAAATATGCCCAACCTACATCCGTTTTTCAACTAACAAGGCAATTATACATTATTATTTTAATATTTGCAAGAACGCTATTTACCGTAAACAAATCGGTGAATACAATAAACAATAAATAAAAGTAAAGTTAGTTAAGTGAATAAGGTAAATATACAATGAAAAAATTTATAACAACATTAGCAATAATATTTTGTCTTTGTACTCCCGGTTACGCACAAAACTATGACAAAGACGAACTTATAAATATCAATGTTTACGAAAAAATTTCGCCTGCAATAGTTTCGGTTGTTGCACAATTATCTGACGGAGTATCAGAGGGAACAGGATGTATAATCACAACTGACGGACAAATCCTGACAGGATGGCATGTTGTTGAAGGCGCAAAAACCATTGATGTCACAACCTCAAACGGTCAAACCTACAAAGCAAAATTAATTGCCAAAATGAAAGATTCAAGAGATTTGGCACTTTTAAAAATTGAACCGAATGAAAAACTTTCAACCGTATCATTTGGGGACAGTGAGGAAGTAAGAGTAGGACAAAAAGTCCTTTCTATCGGTAATCCGTTTGGGTTTTCAAATACGCTTACACAAGGAATAATATCAAGAATTGATTATGTAAAAAACCGTTTTCAGACTGATGCTGCCATTAACCCCGGATGCTCCGGCGGTCCGATACTCAATTCTACAGGCGAAGTTATAGGGATAAGCCAATCAATTTATAACCCTGACCATAACATTTCAAATATCGGAATCGGCTTTGCCGTACCGTCTAATGAAGCAGTAAAATTTATTGCTTCTCAAAAAAGGTAATAAGGTATTGTGACAACAAGACAGCAAGACCCTTAAAAATTTGTGAATTGTGAGTCATGAATTGTGAGTAGTCTTTTACGATAATTTTGCACTTTTATGACACTGAAAATTGTAAAGGACAATTCACTATTCTCAGTTCACTATTCACATAAATTATATTATCATCTTTATTGCAACTTTTTCACAAACTCCGCAATATCAGAAGCATCTTTTGTTCCTTCGATAAACTCAAAATCGGGACACTGTGCATTGAGTTCCTCTATCATATCCGACACAAGCCCCGGAATAATAATCTTTCGGGTTTTGATTGTATTTTTTATATCAAGTTCATCTAAAAATTTAGATACAATTTCAGGGGTGAAAGTTTGCGCCGACCACGCTGTCAGAACACTCATTCCATCAGCCGGAACAATTATCAGATATGTCGGGATGTCAAGATTTTCAAGTTCATTTGCAACCGCAAAATAGGTCAGCGCAAAATTTGTGGTCATGAAAATAATAGAATTTTCATCGGGATTATTGTATTTGTATAGCCCCGAATCAACCTGCAAAGTCTTTTGAGGGTCTGTAAAAATATTGTGCCTTAATGTGATTAATGTTGAGAATAAATCTTTATCAAACTCCTCAAAAATGAGCATATTTGCATATTTGCACAAATAATAACTTGCTCTTGCGCATTGACTATAAATATCATCATTTTTCATAACAACACAAACAGGCGCAGAACAAGATTCGTCTTTATCCAAAATCGCCTTTTTTCTTGTTTCGATTAAATAATTTTTTGTAGTTTGAAAGTCTTGTTCTTCAACAATATTTAAATCTAATGCCTGTAATTGTTCATAAGAAATTGATGTAATCACAGAATAATTTGTCGATTTGTCATTATTTTTCAGAATAATTAAATCAACCCCAAAAGTTTGTCCGACATGAGTATATTCAAATTCACAAATCTCTTTGATTCTTTGCTCATAATCAGATTTTGTGCAATCAACCATGACTGCTAAAGTCGTGGGATTTATAAAAGTTTTTTCGTGGCGATACAAAACATTTTCGCCTCCGATTTTTAAATCCCCGATTTCAACGGTATTTTGCGGATGTTTTAAACTTTGGCAATAACTTTGCCTTAATTCTTCACAAACATAAGGACATTTATCAATTTCTATCTGCTGTTTTGCAAGTTTGAGAGAATAAACCATACAAGTCGGACAACCACACTCTTTGCAATTACTTTGCGAAAGTTTTTTTGCGGCAGGCATATATTTAAAAATTTGTAACCCTGTCATTTCCATACTACAAAAGCCCTCGAATTATATTAATATTATCGGGGTGTTTTACCACAACAATATTTGCACCTGCTGCCAAAGCACCCGATACAGCAGTGAGTTCTATCATTTTTGCACGCTTTTCACCGCCATATTTTGCTTCTTTTGTCTTTAAAGACTCTAATCCCGCTTCACTTATTAACGGCAAATTCAAATACTCATCATCACTTTCAAGACGAATTTTTTCCATTATACTGTAACCATACTCATATCCGTAACCAAGCCCGCCAATATCAGTATTCATAAGTATTTTACCCTTGTCTAACCCCATATCTATACACAAAATATTGAGTTCTTTGGCTAAATTTATATCAATCGGTGTTTTTAAGACAACATAATGACCGCCCTCAATGACAAGAGGAATAATATCTTTGTAAGTTTTTTCTGTAACATAAGAAATAATACATTCTCTATCCGCAATTTTGACAAGTTCAGGCAGCAAAATTCTATCAACATCGTCTTTTCCGCATCCGCAAATCATTAGTGATTTATCTGTTTTAGGCAAAATATTTTTAAAAAATTCCTTTGATTTTTCAATATCTTCGTCAAATTTAATTGCCAAAATATCACAATCAACACTCTGCAGGTCGGCTTTACCAAGCCGACTGAGAAGCAGGTCAACTTCAACCTGACACACAATCAATTTAGATTCAGTTGTAATATCTATATTATTCTCCATAATTTTCGCCCAAGTCATTGATTTTGTACTTGTCATCTAAATTATACCAGTCTTTTTCATAATATCCTAATTCTGTAAATTTATTAAAGGAAGAATACGGATAATCTTTTGGTGCGACATTACAGTGTTTGACGGAGTTGTAGTGAATATAATCAATGTGTCTGTATAAATCGTTTTCTTCACGAATTGTATGCTCCCAATAACGACGTTGCCAAATACCTTTTTCACGTTTTTTGGTTTTACTTTCCGTCAAATGTAGTGTGGGCAAAGCGTTAGCGTGCCCACAACATTTAATATGAATTGAAAAATAATATTTTATTAAACGAATAATTTCAGGATAATCATGATTGTTATTTAATTTTAAAATTAAATGTATATGATCAGCCAAAATTACGGCAGAATAAATTTCAAACGAATATTTGCTCATTGCATATTTGAATGATGAACGCAATAATTTGATATTATCAAGTAGTATTGGTATGCGATTATTCGTTGCAATAGTAATAAACACATATTTATATTCATCACCAAAGAAACGTCTATATACAGCCATATACGAATTATATCACAAAACGTGGGCACGCTAACGCTTTGCCCACACTACTAACTGTATTTATATTTAATGCAATTAATTTTGATTTATTGTTTACATTAATCATGAATTATGCTCTTGAGTTTTTCACTCTGTCCATAATTTGTGCAAATTCTTGTTCATCAATTGTTTCTTTGTCTAAAAGTTCTTTTGAAATTGTTTCGAGCATATCACGGTTTTCGGTCAATAATCTCTTGGCAAGTTCGTATCTTTCTTCAACAATATTTTTAATTTCTTCGTCTATTTCGTAAGCAATTTGCTCGGAGTAATCCCTCTGGTGACCAAAATCTCTGCCCATAAAGACATTTTCCTGATTTTTGCCATAAGCCATAGGGCCTAATTTTTCTGACATGCCCCAAGCAGTAACCATCTTACGAGCAATATCCGTTACATTGATTAAATCCTGCGAAGCACCGGTTGAAACTTCATTTTTGCCGTAAACAATTTCTTCTGCAGCACGACCGCCCAATGATACGGCAATTTTTGCCAATAATTTTGCTTTACTTACATGAACACTCTCATCTTTTGGTCTTGTCCATGTTACCCCCAAAGCCATACCGCGGGGAATAATTGAAACCTTATGAAGTTCGTTTGCATCAGGCAAAAGTTTGTCTATCAAAGCGTGTCCTACTTCGTGGTAAGATGTGAGTTCTTTATCTTTATCAGTCAGAACTCTGCTTTTTTTCTCAACACCCGCTATTACACGGTCAATTGAAACATCAACATCTTCCATGCTTATTTTATCTTTATTTTTTCTTGCAGCAAGTAATGCCGATTCATTCAACAAGTTCTGCAAATCCGCACCGGTAAACCCCGGAGTACGCTTTGCAAGAATTTTCAAATCAACATCACTATCAAGTTTTTTATTCTTTGCATGAACCTCTAAAATTTGTTCACGACCCTTAACATCAGGAGCATTGATATAAATTTGTCTGTCAAAACGACCTGGGCGCAAAAGCGCATTATCCAAAATATCAGGTCTGTTTGTTGCCGCAATAACAATAATATTTGTATTTGCGTCAAAACCGTCCATTTCAACAAGTAATTGGTTAAGAGTCTGTTCTCTTTCGTCATGTCCGCCGCCTAAACCTGCACCACGCTGACGACCGACAGCATCAATTTCATCAATAAATATTATACAAGGCTGATGTTTTTTTGCCTGTTCAAATAAATCACGAACACGGCTTGCACCGACACCGACAAACATTTCAACAAAATCAGAACCCGAAATTGAGAAGAAAGGAACATTTGCTTCCCCTGCAACTGCTTTTGCCATCAATGTTTTACCTGTTCCAGGAGGTCCTACAAGCAAAACTCCTTTGGGAATTTTTGCCCCGAGTTTCATATATTTTTCACCGTTTTTAAGAAAATCGACGATTTCCTCAAGTTCTTTTTTCTCCTCATCAATTCCTGCAACATCTTTAAAAGTTGTTTTAACTTTGCTGTCTAAAAGCATCTTTGCTTTGCTTTTACCAAACGACATTGCCTGAGAGCCACCTGCCTGTATGGCTTTAAACATCAATGCAAGCGATATAATTGCAAAAAGAACAATCAAACCTGTTCCGATATTACCAAGCAACTGCCCTGATTCTTGTGCCTTTTTGACAGTAATATCAGCGCCTGAGGCGTTCAACTTATCCATAAGCGTTTCGTCTTTTGAAGGAATCTGGACTTTATACTGAAACAACGGAGCCTGCCCGTTTGTATTGTCAGGCAATAAAAATGGAGAGTTTGTATTCGTATCTTCTTTTGATTTTTCTTCCTGTTTTGGCTGAGCAGTCGGGACTGCAATAATCATATCGTCATATTTTTCAATACGGGAAAACTCTTTATTTTCGAGCATTGATAAGAATTTTGTATAAGATATTTCTGAAGTATTTGTAACAGGTCCTGTCATAAAAATTGTTGATAAAAACACCGCAACAATAATTGCAAGTATCACATATAACCCCGTTGACTGACTTTTGTTCATAAATATATAACCTTTCCAAAAAATAAAATATAACTGATAAGATTATAACTTAAAAAGAATAAAAAGTATACATAAATAATATTATCGGCAGTAGGTTTTAATTTCGCACTTATTGTTCATTCTTTCTCTTTTCTTGCGATGAAAAGAGAAAGAATGAACCAAGAAAGAGAAAATACGCTATTTCACTGCAATGCCTGACGGCATTGCTCCGC
>CACYKF010000035.1:18387-20839 GCA_902774905.1 uncultured bacterium | reverse complement strand
CGGCAACGGCACGGGAACAATCAATGGCGGTAATCGTGGCGGTATAATAAATCCGGATAAGACTTTAACAATTAAGAATGTATCGGATATAAATAACTTTAGTGGTTCAGCGGTAACTAACTCAGGCACCTTGAATGTAGAAAACACTAAATTCACAAATGGTATAACAAATACTAATGCTTTGAACTTCACAGGCATCAACACAATCAATGGCACAATAAGCGGAGCAAATGGTACAACAACTGTTAAATCCGGCACAACAACCTTTGGTAACACCGTTACTCAGTCTGATATGACGATTTCAAGCGGTGCAAAGGCTACTATTGGGGCTAATAATATTGTTATTACAAATGGTGTTAATAACCTTGGCACTTTAGACCTTGAAGCAGGAACTAATTTGGCAAGCAACATCAGCGGTAACAGTGGTACAACAAATATTATTGGTGATGTAGCAAGTGCAAAAGCAATTACTCAGAATATATTAACAACAAGCAGCGGCATTACATTCACAAATACCGGAGATGTTACTGCTCATTCAACATTAACCAATAACGGTGTTATTGATAATAGCGGTTCAATGGTAATCGGCAGTTCAACAGGTTCCGTAACAGGCGGTAATTTAGGTAAGATTACCGATACAAATTCAACAGGTTCATTGACTATCAATGGCGGAACCGGTGTTACATATACCAACAACTCAACAGATGGTATTACTCAAAATACATTTACAAACAATGCTAATTTAAATAACAATAACAAATTGACTGCAAGTATAACAAATACAGGCAAGATTACATCTAACGCAGATAATTTGGCTGGTACTGTTGCAAACTCAGGAGAATTAGATTTAACAGGCGGAAGCGTTCAGGATAATATTACTAAGAACGGTTCAAATGGCGGAACTGTAAAGATTAGCAATACTGTAACATTAAGTTCCGGTAAAGCAATTTCAGGTAACGATATCGAACTTGTAAGCGGTTCGACTTTGAAACTTCACGGCGGTTCTATTGCTGATGCAGCAAGTTTGATTGCAAAATCAAATTCAACATTAGATATGCAGGATAGTTCAGTAAGCAGTGATTATATCAATATCAGCAATGTTGATTTGAGCAGTTCTGATTTGAAGATTACAATTGATGCTGATTTGGCGAATGAAAAAGCAGATAAGATTAGTGCAAATTCTGTAACAGGTACAAATCATATTGTGATTAGTGCAATAAATATTCTTTCGGATGCTGTTTCTAAGGTTCCGACAGTAATTGATGTTGCTGACAATGTAACAAGAACTCATGTTCAGTTAGGTTCATTTGCATCTAATCCTGTAACAGGAATTAATGACAGTTATTTGGTTACTTATGATGACGGTACAAGCGAATCAAGAACAACAGGTCAATTGACCTTTGGATTTGCAAACTTGGAAAATGCAGTTAAATCACAGGCACAGCAAAAAACTTATGTAATGGCTGCTGATGAAGTTGTAACAGGTGGTTTGGTACCGTTTAACGGTTCTACATTGACTATCAATGCAAACGGACACTCAATAACAGGTTCAACTCCTGCACCTGCAGGTTTGACTGTTGGTAACGGTCAGACATTGAACTTATCAGATGCAAGTGATGTAAGCGGATTTAGCGGTGGTACATTCTTAACCAACAACGGAGAAGCAAATGTAACAAGTTCAACAATTTCTGATGCTATCATTAATAATTCCGAATTGAATTTGAACGGCACGAATACAATTTCTGATATAAGTGGTGCAAATGGTACAACAACCGTTCAGACAGGCAAGACTATATTTAATGGTGATGTTACTCAGGATTCAATTCTTATTGATAAATTGGCGGGTGCTACTGCTGCAGAAGCAGAATTTAACGGAGATGTTACTGCTGATTTGACAAATAAAGGTACAACTACATTATCAAATGCTACTACTTTGACAGGTGATGTAGATAACAGTGGTACATTAACAAATAAGGGTACAATCAGTTCTGATGTAATAACTAATACTGGCAATTTGGATAATACAAATGGTACAATTAGTGCAACAACAATCACAAACAACGGTGAAAACGGCGTGATTACTACTTATGCAGATAAGATTACCGCAACTGATAAGATTACAAACAATGCACAGTTGAATTTGACAGGCGGAAATAACGCTAATACTATTGATGGCTCCGGTACTACAACATTAAGCGGTACTACTATTAATAACGGTTCAATAAGTCAAAGTATTATCGAAATTACAAATACCGGTGATGTAACAAGTAATGCGGACAATTTAATTGCAACAGATACAACTGATGGTATTAAAAACGCAGGTAAATTGACATTAACGGGCGGAACAAACGGTAACACAATCACAGGTACAGGTGATACCTTAATTAGCGGTAATGTAGTAAATAACGGCACAATAACCCAAGACACCTTAACAATAGAGGGTGCAAGTGCA
>CACYKF010000035.1:0-18370 GCA_902774905.1 uncultured bacterium | reverse complement strand
GAGGGTGCAAGTGCAAAATTGACTACAAATGCTGATAATGTAACCGCAGATATTGTCAATAATAAAGATTTAGAATTAACCGGCGGAACAAACGGTAACACAATCACAGGTACAGGTGATACCTTAATTAGCGGTAATGTTGTAAATAACGGAACAATAACCCAAGACACCTTGACAATTGAAGGTGCAAGTGCAAAATTAACCACAAATGCTGATGATGTAACAGCATCTATTGTCAATAATAAAGATTTAGAATTAACCGGCGGAACAAACGGCAACACAATCACAGGTACAGGCGATACATTAATAAGCGGTAATGTTGTAAATAACGGTTCTATTACTCAGGATTCGATAACAATTGATGGTACAGGAACTAAATTAACAACCAATGCTGATAATGTTTCAACAACAAACGGTATCTCTAATGCTAACGGTGTTGTCGAATTAACAGGCGGTAAATTAACCGATAATATTACGGGCGTAAACGGTAAGACTGTAATTGACGGAGATGTTTCCGTTAAATATGGTAATTCAATTGCACAGGCAATAGAAATCAATTCAAATAAATCGTTAAATGCAAATGTTACAAGTATTGGCGGAGATGTTGATAATGACGGTACATTAACTATTTATAATACCGATAATGCTGCATTAACAAATAATGTAACAGGTGACGGTAAGACAGTTATTAACCAAAAAGTTACGATTTCCGCAAATGTTGAAAATGAAATCAGTATTGAAACATATACTGATACTCAGGGTGTAGATCATAATGCAGATGTAACTGTTACAAGCGGAACATTTGGTAAAGCAGGCAAGACAGTCACTGTTGCCGGTGCCGATGACAAATTGACTATTAATGGCGGAAGTGTTGTTGGTAATATTATTAACGAGGGTTCATTAAAATCTAATGCTGATAATATTTTAGGAACTGTTGAAAATAATAATGCTTACGAAGTAACCGGCGGAACAATAGCGACTGCAATAAGCGGTGATGGTGATTTAACAATCAGCGGTAATACTTCTAATACTTCATCAATTTCACAAGGCTCTTTGACTGTCGATAGCGGTAAGACATTTACAAATAATGCGTCAACAGGTAATCCTGTTACAATAGCGGATACTTTGACAAATAATGGCACTATTGCTAACAACGGAGATATATCTATCGGTTCAGGTAATCCAACCGGTGGTGATTTGGGTACAATAAACGGTACAGGTACATTAACACTTAACGGCGGCAATAATGTAACCTATAATAACAATTCTACAAGCGGTATTACTCAGAGTGCTGTTATCAACAATGCTAACTTACAAAATGATAATGATTTAATTGCAACAGTAACAAATAACGGCTCTATTACTTCTAATGCTGATAATTTGAAAGGTGTTGTGACTAACGCAACAAATGCTAATGTTACATTGACAGGCGGTTCAACTACTAAAGATATTTTAGGAAACGGTAAAGTTACTGTTCAAAATGAAGTTACTTTGAATAATACTACTGCTAATAACTCAATAGAACTTTCAAATGGTTCGACATTGAAGATTAGAAATAACGGTGATATTTCTAATAACAACAGTTTAGTTGCCAAAGGCGGTACGATAGATTTGGCAGATGGTATAATTGGCGGAACAGCAATCAATTTGGGTAATGTTGATATTACAAATTCTGATTTGAATGTAATTATTGACACCGATTTAAGTACAGACCCAAGTGCTACAGCAGATATTATTACTGCAAATTCAGTCAGCGGTTCTGATAAGAAAGTATTGATTTCAGATATCAATTTGATGCACAAATCAACACATGGAGTACCTATTGATGTTCAGATTGCGCAGGGTGCAATTATGAGCAGTGTTGATTTGGCTGCCGGTATCAAAACTCACGGTAAATCTGCTGAAGGTGAATCTTACATGTTGTCTTATGACAATACAACAGGTAATTTGAATTTCAGCTATAACGGATTGTATCAGGCTGTAAAATCTCAGTCAGCATCAAGAGTTTATACAATGGGTTCTGATGAAAATGTAATACAGGATCTTGGCGATATGGGCGGTCCGTCAACGGGTGATAATAAAGGTACTTTGACAATTAACGGTAATCAAAACAGTATCAATGGTAACAACCATGAAGGTATCAATGTTGGTGCGGATCAAACTCTGTATATAAATGAAGTTGGTAAACTTGCACAAGACGGCAGTGTTGAAAAATCTTATAACGGATTTGAAAAAGCAATAGATGTTGCATCAGGCGGTAATTTGACAGTTGAAGATTCTGTATTTGACGGAAATACAACAGATGTCAATAACAATGGTACATTTACACTGAAAGGTAACAACACATTTAATGATACTATTGCATCAACAAATAGCACAGGTGCAATGACTGTTAATGACGGTACATCAACATTTAACGGTAAAGTAACTCAAAATAACATTACCGTAAATGATGGTGCAACTGCAAACTTCAATAATAATGTTAATTCTAATGTTGCCAACTCCGGTACAACTAATAACGCAGGTACTTTAACCGGTGATGTATCCAATACAGGAGTTAATGCTGAATTTAATAACAACGGTAAAGTAAACGGTAATGTAACAGAAAACAGTGGTACATTTAATAATAACGGTAAAGAAGTTAACGGTAATGTTTCTTCAAATAGTGGAACATTCAATAATAAAGGTGGAAAAGTTGCCGGTAATGTTTCTACATCAGGTACATTTGATAACTCTAATAACGGTTTGGTAAGCGGTAATGTTGATATTACTGACGGAACATTCAATAACGAAGTCGGCAGAGTTGCCGGAAATGTTACTAACGCAGGAACATTAGATACTAATTTGAATAATATCAGCGGAACAATAGCAAATAACGGCACAATGAATGTAAGTGGCGGAACCGTTCAGAACGATATTACAGGCACCGGTACTGCAAATGTTAAAGGCGATGTAACAAATACCAAGAACATAACTCAGGGTACCGTAAATGTAGATTCAGATAAGAAGATTACCAATACAGGCAGTCTGACTGTTAATGATGCTCTTAATAATAAGGGTAACATCACAGGTACCGGTGTATTAAATATCGGTGACAATGCAACTGCTGACAACACTAACGGTGAGATAACTCAAAATACTGTTAATATCGGTAATGGTGCAAATGTCAAGACAAATGCCGATAAATTCAATGCGTTGAACGGTATAAATAATGACGGTACAATTACTTACACAGGCGGAACGGTGAGAAGCAATATTACAGGGTCTACAAACGGTGTTGTTAATCTTGGCGATAATCCGACTTCAAGTGACAATGTTGATATGCCGTTAAATTCAACAATCAGCGGTAATCAGATTAATTTGAACAATGCACTTATTACATTTGGTCCGAATGCAGATATTTCAGGTGCTTCTTCATTGAATATCAATGCCGGCGGTATGAATGTAATGGATGGCAAACTTACTTCAACAAATCTTGGCAATGTAAACTTAAACGGCAAATCTGATTTGGCTATTGATTTCAATTTGAGTGATATGACATCAGATACATTTGTTGCAAATGTTACGAATAATGGCGGAATGTTCAATATTAACAAACTTAATGTAATGGGTACAACTCTGAAAGATAACATTAAGATTCAGTTGGGTAATCCGACAAGACTTGGTGCATCTAATGTAACATCTGATACATTTGATTTGCCGTCAATAATGACTCCGATAAGAAAAATTAATGGTAGAGTTGAAGACGGATATTTGATATATGCACCTGGCGGAAACAAACATACAGACTTCAACCCGGCAGCACTTGCAACGCCTATTGCAGTTCAGTTTGGCGGATATTTGAGTCAAATTAATTCTTATGATGAAGCATTCAGAAATCTTGATATGAAGATGTTGATGACTCAGGAAGAAAGAAATGCATGGAAGTTGCAGAACAGATATGCATCTGCTGATTCTGTTCAGGTATTCAGCCCGCTCTACTTACCTGAAAAAGACAAAGCATTATGGGCAAGACCTTATGCAGCATTTGAACATGTAGGTTTGAACAATGGACCGAATGTAAATAACACTATGTATGGTACATTCTTTGGCGGTGACAGTGATATGAAAGAACTTCGCCATGGCTGGGATTATCAATGGAGTGCTTATGTAGGCTATAACGGTTCACATCAGTCTTACAGCGGTGTTGATATTTATCAAAACGGCGGTAACTTGGGTGTAACCGGCGCATGGTTCAAAGGTAACTTCTTTACCGCATTAACTGCAAACGTTGGGGCAAGTATTGCAGATGAATCAACAATGTACGGCAGTGATGTTGTTCCGATGATAATGGGTGGTGTTGCATCGAAAACAGGCTACAATATTCAACTTGCAAAAGGCAAATTCATTATTCAACCGAATTACTTAATGAGTTACACATTTGTTCAATCAATAAATTATAAATCCGCATCAGGCGCTCATATTAACGGTAAAGCATTGAACGGCATTCAAATTGCTCCGGGTATCAAATTTATTGGTAACCTCAAGGGCGGATGGCAGCCTTATGCAAGTATCAGAATGGTATGGAATACAATTGATAAGACAAGATACACTGCAGAAGATATCGCATTACCGCAAATGAGTGTTGCTCCGTACTTCCAGTATGGTTTAGGTTTACAAAAACGCTGGGGTGACAGATTCACAGGCTTCTTGCAAGCAATGGCAAGAAGTGGCGGCAGAAACGGTGTTGCATTGTCAGCAGGCTTCAGATGGGCAATCGGTAAAGATTACCACGATTATCCGCAGGATTACAAGAACAGAATCCCGACTTCATCAGGCAATGTTTCTACTCAAAAACAATCACCTGTAGTAAAATCTACGACTGAAGTTAAACCATCAGTTCAAAAACAGGTTAAAGATGTTCAACCGGTTAAAAAGACTGTTGAAAAACAACAACCAAAAGTTCAACAGACAATTGCACCTGTTGTAGTTCCTGCTGCACAAAAACAGGTTAAAGATGTTCAACCGGTCAAAAAGACTGTTGAAAAACAACAACCAAAAGTTCAACAGACAGTTGCTCCTGTTGTAGTTCCTGCTACACAAAAACAGGTTAAAGAAATTAAAAAACAGGAAGTTAAAGTAAAAGAAATTAAAGAAGTTAAACCAGTTGCAGAAAAAATACAAAAACCTGTTAAAGTTCAGGAACTTAAACAACAAGATGTAAGACCTGCCACTCAAAAAGTTGAAAAACAAAAACCTCAGACAACTGAAACTAAGAAAGAAGGATTCTTCAGCAGATTGTTCAAAGGTATGGATGCTCCTGAATCTGCCAAAACAACTGAAACTAACAATGGAAAAACTGTTATCAAAGGTTTGACCGATTATGAAAAGAAACATCTTGAATACACAACAAGAACCAAGATGAATGCTGATATTACAAAAGATACTGTACAGACAAAACAGATTAAACCTGCTGTTCATAAACAAACCATTAAGCCGGTTCAAAAACAAGTAAAAGAAGTAAAACCTGTTCAACAAACTGTTCAGCCGGTTCAAAAGCAAGTAAAAGAGGTAAAACCTGTTCAACAAACTGCTCAGCCGGTTCAAAAGCAAGTAAAAGAAGTAAAACCTGTTCAACAAACTGTTCAGACAAACTGTTCAGCCGGTTCAAAAGCAAGTAAAAGAGGTAAAACCTGTTCAACAAACTGTTCAGCCGGTTCAAAAGCAAGTAAAAGAAGTAAAACCTGTAAAACAGACTGTTGAAAAACAGCAGCCACAGGTTCAGCAGGTTGTTGTGCCTGTAGAGGTTCCTGCGGTACAAAAACAGGTAAATGAAGTCAAAACACAGGAAGTAAAAGTTAAGGAAGTTAAAGAAGTAAAAGCAAAAGAACTTAAACCTGTAAAAGAAACAGTTAAAAAACTTCCGAAACAAACAGTAGAGAAACCTGCAAAAGAGGTTAAACCTGCTAAAGTTAAAGAAGTAAAAGTCAAAGAAGTAAAACAGGAAGTTCAAAAAGAGCAAAAACAGTCTGTAATGAATGTTCCTGTTCAGACAAGACCTCTTGTTCAGACTGCTCCCGGTGAACTAAAGGTTATTAAGCAATTATCAGACAGCGAAAAGAAACATCTTGAACATACAACAAGAACCAAGATGCAGGCTGTTGTAGATAAATTATAATTTTAAATTTATTTCTATAAAACAATTTCTGCCCTACACTTCCGCAGGGCACTTTTCCTTGCCTGTTTGAGTAATATTATGTATGCGGGTGAGGTTTCAATTTAAAAATGAGGCTTACAAATGCGGGTGAGGGAATATTATTTTATCGTCGGCAGAATAATTTTTGCTTCAACATTTTTCACTCCGTCAATACTTTTATTAAAACCGTTAAACAGTTGTGCTGAAGTTTGCGCATTATAGAATTTACCGCTTGTAACAAGTGCGGTACATTGGAGTTGTTCGAGGTCATCTCTGTCGTGAATATTAAATGCAATAACATCAATTTGGACATCTCTGCGGATTTTAATAAGTTCCATAACAAATTTGCAAGGGCTTTCGTCACAATTTTCACCGCCGTCGGTCAGTAAGATTATGTGTTTTTTGCCGTTAAAGCCAAGAAAATCGTTGCGTATTGCTTGTTTTAGGGAATAAGTGATAGGTGTCATTCCTCTTGGTTTATGTTTATATAATGAATTTGAGATAGCAAACGAATTATCTGCAGAAATCGGAACGGCAAGGGTGGATGCTCTGCATGCTTCAATTGGTGTAAATCCCATTCTGTGTCCGTAGATTCTCAAGCCTATTTCGGTTTTTGGATTAATTTTTGGCAGAATTTCTTTCATTGTTTTCAGCATAAGATTATATTTTGTATCCCGTTCAAGACTTTCATTCATGCTGTTTGACAGATCAATTATAAAAAGTATCCGTTCGCCTTCATCGGGGTTATATGAATAATTTTGAGGCATATAAACACCGTATTTTGCGCCAAAGCATGGACAAATACTTATAAGAATAACCAAAAATAATCCGAATATTATTTTCATAATAGTATTATTCTATAAGTAATTTTTAATACATTACCCAAAATAATTAAATTTTTTTAACCTTTTCCGTATTGTTCAAGTTGGAACATTCTGAACTGAAGTGCGTGGGTAAGATGTATTGCCGTAATATTTTCGCTTTCGTCAAGGTCTGCTATGGTGCGGGCGAGTTTTAAAATCCTGTCGTAGCGTCTGCCTGATAGTTGGTATTTTACTATTGCGGTTTTTAAAATTTCTTTTGATTGCTCATCTAAAACACAGTATTTTTTTATGAGTTTTGGTGTTAATTCAGAGTTTGTCAGAATATTTTCGTTTTTGTATCGTGCGCCTTGGATTTGTCTTGCTTTTATTACCCTTTTCCTTATATCTGCCGAACTTTCTTTTGGTGGTTCTGCGTTCAAAAGTTCAGTCGGAGTAAGTCTTGGCACATCAATTTGCAGATCAATTCTGTCTAACAACGGTCCTGATAATTTTGACAGGTATCTGCTGATTTGAAAATCAGAACAGGTGCATTGTTTTTCTTTATCGCCCAAAAATCCGCACGGGCATGGATTCATAGCGCCTAAAAGCATAAATTTTGCAGGATATTTGACAGAATGAGTCGCTCTGGAGATAACAATTTCACCATCTTCAAGCGGTTGTCTTAATACTTCCAAAACTTGTCTTGGAAATTCTACCATTTCGTCTAAAAACAAAACTCCTCTGTGAGCCAAAGTTATTTCACCGGGTTTTGGGTTGCTTCCTCCGCCTATTATTCCGTTTGCCGAAGCGGTATGGTGAACAGGTCTGTACGGACGCTTTACAACAAGCGGTTCGTCAGAAGATAAAAGACCTGAAACGCTGTAAATTTTGGTAAGTTCAAGTGCTTCTTCAAGTTCAAGAGGCGGAAGAATTGACGGAAAACATTTTGCCATCATTGTTTTGCCTGACCCCGGAGAACCTGTCATAAGAACATTATGTCCGCCTGCTGCAGCAATTTCAAGTGCTTTTTTGGCTTTTTGCTGACCTTTTACTTCTTTAAAATCAAATATATATTCTTCATTAGATTTTTCAACAAGATAATCTTTGACATTAATTTTGGTAACAGGAATTTGAGTGTCTGTGAAATGCGCAACAATTTCACATAAATTCTGCGCACCATAAATATTTATACCCTCAATCAGTGCCGCTTCTTTTGCGTTTTCTTTCGGGACAATAATATTTGTTACCCCCTGCTCTTTTAAGCCCAAAACAAGCGGCAAAACACCTGTAATCGGACGAATTAATCCGTCTAAAGCAAGTTCACCGATAAAGGCATAATTTTCAACTTTTTCTGATGTCAAAACTTCTTCTTCAATTAAAATTCCTATTGCAATAGGCAAATCAAAGCCTGTCCCGTTCTTTTTAACGTCAGCAGGAGCAAGGTTTACGACCACTTTTTTGGCAGGAAAAGTGTAGCCTGAATTTTTTATGGCAGATTTTACTCTGTCACGCGCCTCATTTACCGCGGCATCAGGTAATCCTACAACTGCCATACCGGGTAGTGAGTTTATAACATCCGTTTCTACCCATACTTTATAGGCATTTAAACCTATTACTGTACCTGACTGAACCCTGTTGACCATGGGTTTAGTATAGCATAATTTTATAAATTTGTCTTTTGTATGTCGTTATGCTAAACTCAAACTATAAGAGAGGCGATTATGACTGAAGTTTTAAAATTACAAAATAATGTCCAATTTATATATAAACAAAACAAAAACACTCCAAGAATGGCTTTATGCCTTAATTTTTCGATAAACCAACCGGAAGAAACTCCGGGTATATATACTCTTATGGCAAGATTATTGCTTCAAGGGACAAAAAAATATAATTCCGAACAACTTGCAAATGAATTTGAAAAATATGCAATAGATTTTTCAAGCGAGTTATTTCCAAATTATTTACGAATTAAATTTGTCTGTCTAAATGAAGATTTTTCAAAAGCATTGGAATTAATGGATGATATTTTAAAAAATTCTACTTTTGAAGAATTTGAAAAAGAAAGAACAAAACTCGTCGGAGAAATTTCGGCTGAACTTGATTCTCCACGTACTACCGCAATGGATGCTTATTATCGTGAAATGTTTGAAAATCACTATTACGGCAATTCGCTCGTTCGTATTTTAGATAATATCGGCAAAGTTACAAAAGAAGATGTTGTAAATTCGTTCAAGTATATTTTGAATAACAGTAAAAAAAGTCTGGCAGTTGTCGGCACGCTTGATAAGGGTAAAATATTTGACCAAATAAATGAAACTCTCGGCAAATTACCTATTTCTACAGCAGGTAACTTTATGATACCAAAACCAAAACTTGAAACGGTTAAAATTGCGCAAAATACCCGTGCTGATTTAAATCAGGCGCATATTATTAAAGGTTGGCTGCTGCCGACTTATGGTGAGGTCGATTATCCTGCTATTGTGCTTTTGAATATTATTTTAGGTTCAAGCGGTTTGAGTTCAAGATTGTTTTTGGAATTGCGTGATAAAAAAGGACTTGCTTATGTCGTTCGTAGTTCTTATGAAACGTATAAACTTGCAGGTAATTTCATGATTTATATTGCTACTGCTCCGACAAATATTGATACTTGTCTGAAAGGGTTTAATGAAGAAATAGAAAAGATTAAATCTGCTCCTGTGAGTCAGGAAGAACTTGAAAATGCAAAAACAAATATTGTCGGTAAGTATGAATTTCTTGAGGAAACGAACATTCAACAGGCATGTTCTTATGCAAAATTCGATGTTTTAGGCTTGGGTTATAATTATTCAGATAACATCAAACAACAGGTTCAGTCTGTTACTGCTGATGAAATTCTCAAATGCGCACAAAAGTACTTTGTGGATGATAAGTATGTTTTGTCAGTGATTAAGCCTGAATAAAAGATAGTTTATGTATAGTTTTGTAAACATTATTTTCAAATTAATCAATTTCTGAAATTGATGATTTTTTTTGTTGGTACCAAAGTAAAGAAAGCAGGTTAAAAAATGTGTGCTAATGAAATGTTGATGCCAATTTCTGAAATTGATGAAAATATTGTAGAAAAATACAATGACGATGTTCAGCAGAAGCGTATCGAGTCTTCAATGGCAGATATTATTGAAAATTTAGAAAAATTATATTTTATCGATTAAATAATACCTTTTACAAAAAAAATATTTGGTCTAAAATATTGTTGTGTATTGAATAAATACGGATATTATATAGAGTAGGTCGGCTTTACCAGTCCGACAAAGATAATTAAGGAGAAAGTTTTATGAAAAAGGTATTATTAAGTCTTTTTGTTGCAATAGCGGTTGGAATACCTTCATTTGCTGCAACAACTTACAACCCTGCATCTAAAGTACAGGAAGTCGGGGAAAAATTGCTTACCAAAAGCGGTATTCCTGCAACGAATGTAAAATTTACGGTTGTTTCTGATACTCCAAACAATTCTGAATTTATTTCAACAAAAGTAGTTAATGTATCAAGTGCGGAACTTGCTTTTGCCGGTAACGACAACGAAACCGCTGCGGTTGTTGCAAATCAGTTAGGCCATATCATTTTTGGTCATGCTTCAAAAAACAAAGTTATGAATTTGTTACAATCTACAACAAATACTAATATTACAACATCTGCAACGGTTCAGACATTTGCTTCTAACTACCAAACTACAAAAGAAGATAAAGAAGCAGATTTGGTTGCGGTTAATTTGATGGTCGCTGCAGGATATAATCCGCTTGCTGCAATCGTTGTTTACACAAAACAAACAGGTACATATTGGGATACAATCATAGGTCGTCCTGCAAATGCTGAAAAAGCATTGAATATCTATGATTACATTGCTTATGTATATCCTGATAAATTGAAAGTCGGTTATGGCTGCAACGAATACAGAAACTTTTTAACCTACGCTAAAAGCGCAACAGAAACAAGAAATGCCAACAAAAAATTGGTTAAAAAGCACGACAAAACATACAAAAAAGCACAAAAAACAACCGCCGATAAGATTGCAAAATTCAAAATCAGAGGCGGTATAAGCGGTTGGGATGCGGTTTATGGGTTGTTAAACGCACCTCAACAATAGAATTTATGTAGTTGGGGTTTCAACCCCAACTTTTTTTGTTGGGCTGAAAGCCCAACTTACTGATTACAGTATAAAAAGCGAGAACTTTGTCATTCTGAATGTCAATAATACTGTCATCCTGAACTTGTTTCAGGATATTACCCCGACCATACTATATGGTAATTTTAACGGAGTATTTCAGAATCTTAAAATTCTCGCTTTTTATCTGAATTAATTAAAAATCAAATTAATCGAAAACATAACTGATAATTGCGGCTTCTCTTGCTTGTTTGATAGCCTTTGCAATCATTCTTTGGTGTTTTGCACAGTTGCCTGTTATTCTTCTTGGAATGATTTTTCCTGCTTCAGTTAAGTATCTTCTTAATTTTGAAGCGTCTTTGTAATCGATTGATTCGATTTTGTCAGCACATAATGAACAATTTTTGTGCTTTTTCTTATCGTCTACTTTTGCCATGTTTTTATTTGCCTTTCTAGCCTTATTACTTTTGTCAGGCATGTATGCCCATACATACTATATACTTTTTTGTATTCTTTCCGCCTGTGCAATCAAAGATTGCTTCGTTCGCTTCATTCTCATTTCGCTCACAACGGCGGTGGTGTTATGTTTCGAGCCCTGCTTGTCTTGCTAATCGCAAGCCAACACCGGCTCTCCACATCGGCTCACGCCTTTAGAACGGGATTTCACCGTCATCCATCAAAACTTCGGTTTCAGATGTGTTTGATGAATCCATATCGCCAAAACTGAGGATATCACCGTCCTGATGAACTTCTGAACCTGCTGAACTTCCGCCCATCAGTTCAATAGATGATGCTTCAATCTCAAAAACTTTTTTCTCTGTTCCGTCATCAAGTTTGCTGACTCCGGTTTGTAATCTTCCGCCTACCAAAACTTTTTGATTTTTAGACAATGTTTCGATTACATCAGACAAAGCCTGTCTTTTGGAGATTACTCTGACAAGTGTTTCTTCTCCGCCTTCGCCAATATTCATTACAAAAGACGATACTGCAATATTGTTTTGAGTATATCCTGTTTTTGGTTCTCTGTATACTATGCCTGTTACGGCTGCTTTTGCTAAAGTCATAAATACTTCCTTTTATCGTTGTCGGCATAGCAATACCGACCTGCTGCTTTATTACACACCAACTGTTTCCATAAACATTGTTCTTAAGATGTTATCGTTTAATCTTAATTGTCTTTTGAATTCAGCAACTTTGTCAGCTGGTAAAGATAAAATTGTTGTAGTAAAATATCCGTCTCTGAAATTTTGGATATCATAAGCAAGTTTTTTTCTTCCTGCTTTATCTACTGATTCAACGCTTCCGCCGAATTCAGTAATAACAGAGTTGATTTTTTCAATTAATTTATCAACTTCTTCAGCGTCAAGATTTGGCTTGAAAACGCTCATCAATTCGTATTTTCTCATTTTACATTTCTCCTTTTACTATTTATATTGTGTATGGTCTAATCTTATCATGAAAAAAATTTTAATTACAACATGAAATCTGCGTTAAAAGTATATTGAGCAGGTCCGATTAAAAATATATCGTGATTCGGGTTATCTTTAGAGCCTTGCCATTCAATATTTACAACTCCTCCGGGTAAATTAACCTTTACATTATTATCTGTTAAGTTATTTAAAACGCTTGCAACAACACTTGCGCAGGCACCTGTTCCGCAGGCAAGAGTTATTCCGCAGCCTCTTTCAAATACAGCCATTTCAATTTTATTTTCAGAAATTACTTTTACAAATTCTACATTGGTTTTTTGCGGGAAATACGGGTGTTTTTCAAGTTCCGGTCCGTATTTTTTTGCCATCTCAAGCGGAGTGTTATCCGTAAATATTACACAATGCGGATTTCCCATTGATACAGGGGTAATTTTGAAATCACCTATTTGTTTTTCTCCTTTAAACGGTATATCCGATTCGTTAAGTATCGGTTTGCCCATATTGACTTTAATCAGACCGCTATCAAGAATTTCAGGTTTTTTAATTCCTGCAAGTGTTTTAACGGAAAACGATTTTTTATTAACTAAACCCTTATCATAAACATATTTTGCAAAACATCTCATACCGTTTCCGCACATTTGAGCGGTTGTACCGTCTGAATTGTAATAACGCCATTCGATATCGGCATCATTTCCGTCATAAGGTACAGGAATAATAAGTCCGTCCGCACCAATCCCAAAATGCCTGTCACATAGTCGTTTTGACAATTCTTCAAGTGCCATCCCCGTTTTTGTGTACTCCTCATAATCCATAAAGACAAAATCGTTTCCGCAGCCGTGCATTTTGGTTATCTTAATATTAGTCATAATTTACCTCTCAATAAAGTAAATTATAACATAAATACTTCATTACGCACTATAAACAAGACCTTTTGAGGCTAAATCGCTTTGCGGATTTTGATTTTGGAATAAATGAACAATACTTTCGTGTTGTTGTTTTTCTTCCATTTCTGCTTTTTCGTTTGCGACTTTTAATTTTGAAGCAAATGTCTTTGCAATTTTATAACCGATGGTTGAAGCACCGATAGAGCCGATAACAAACGCTATTCCTCTTACAATAGGCATCCATTTTTTGTTTATCGGTAAATTTTTCAAAACATTGTCTAAGTTCTTTTTCATCCAGCCTTCCATTGCAAACATAGCCGCTAAATTCCCTGCTTCTGCAATGACTGTTGATTGTTTATCTTCTGAAGTTAAAACATTAATACCGCTTGATACAACGATTAACGGGTTAACATTTTCACTTGCAAATTTTACACCTTTAGAAATTCCGTTGAAAACTTTATCATTTTGAGCAACTGTTTTGAATGCGTTTACTGCGCTTTTCGCACTTTTACCGAAAATATTGTCGTATTCACATATTTGTTTAACAACTTTTGCGCCCTGACCAACTGCAACAAAACCACGCCCGCCTTCACCGTTTTGGGCACGATTTCCGTTTCTTAAAAAGAATAACACTGTTGAAAAATCAATCATGAATACACAAAACCTTTCACACTACTTACATTTATATAAAGTATTTTTTTATTTGTGAATTGCATGTATTAACAATTTTGTTACATTTGTTTATGAAATATGAAAAATCATACAAATGCTTTATTATTATTTTAGATTACTTTGGTATAATTGTTTTATGTTTGATTTATCATCACCAACTACATATATTCCAACGATATTTTTGATACTTGTCGGAGCGTTTGTATCTTATTTGTGGAGAGATGCAAGAAAAAATACGCATGAACATACTTGGGAATTACCGTATTTTGATGAAATTGCTCTGTCTATGAATTATATAAACAGAAATATTCTCCCTGACGGCAGATTTCAGTACAGACATAATGTTGATCCTGAAATTACATATAAAAATGACATATACAATTCTTTGCGTCATGCAGGAACTTTGTATGCAATGTATGAATATGAAAAAGTCGGGCTTGAGACAAAATTTAAAGATAACAGATTGCTTGCTTCGAAATACTTTATTGACAGGTATGTGAGAAGTCTTGATGATAACAGATATGTTGTAGTTTCTTTTCCTGAAGAAGAAGGTCTAAAATTTCATATTGCAAAATCGGGTGCGGCAGGTGTTGCATTATGCTCGTTATGTAACCTGTACGAAGAAAAAGAGATTGAACTTCCGGTTTTAAGAGGTTTGGGTGAATTTATACTTTCTATGACAGATGAAGAAGGTAATGTCTGGGCTTATTACAACCTTGAAACAAATACTATTGATAAGGAAGCCGAAGCAATATTTTACCCCGGAGAAGCCGCAGCAGGTTTATTCCATTTATATGAAATTGACCCTCAGCAAAAATGGCTTGATGCAATTATGAAAATCATAATGAATATTGTGCATACAAGAAAGGGTATGGATTTAGATATTCCATTTGATCATTGGTCTGTTATGGTAATCAAAAATTTACTTTTCAAATTACTTGTAAAAGACCCTGCTGATGCAGATGAAATGCGTGCTTATGCAGAACAAATGGCAATTCCTGTTTTGAGTAATCAGATTACTAATCCCAAAAACAGTTATTATGGCGGTTTTGTTGATAATATCCGTCCTTGCAGTTTGGGTACTGTTATGGAAGGACTTGCATATATTTATTACTGTACCGAAAATGAACAATTAAAAATGATTATAAATAAGGCTTTGTCTATTGGAAATTATTTTCTTGCAAGAGTTCAGGTTAAAACAGGTGTTAATGCGGGCGGTCTGCCTAATTCTGCCAACTGGGTTAAACCGGGAGTTACTCCAAATGCAAGCATCATAAGAATTGACAATGTTCAGCATGTTGTTTTGGGTTGGCTGAGGTATCAAAGTATTTTAAAAATTACAGGCAAGTACTAAGAACAGTTTGATTTCTTCCGGAATTTTTTGCCTTGTAAAGTGCGTTGTCTGCTTTTTCTATAAGTTCTTCTTTTGTTTTGATATCGGAAGAATACTGGCATGCGCCAATACTTACCGTTATACTTATGTTTTGATTATTAAAATCAAGTAACATTGTTTCTATTGTTTTTCTAAATCTTTCAAGCGGTATGATACATTGGTTGATGTCTGTCTCTGTCAGAATTACCATAAATTCTTCTCCGCCTGTACGGTAAACGGTGTCAGTCTGACGGAAAGTTTGTAATGCGGCTTTTGATACCTGTTTTAAGATATAATCTCCGCATTGATGCCCGTAGGTGTCATTGACCTGTTTAAAATGGTCAATATCAAACATTACAAGGGTTAAATTGTTTTTATATCTTTGCGCTCTTAAAAATTCTTTGTTAAATTCATTGTCAAAACAGCGTCGGTTGGGAAGTTCTGTAAGTTCATCTGTCAAAGACAGGTATTTTGTTCTTGAATACATATAATTTATCTGCTTAATGACTTCCATTTTGTTTTCTTCAGGAACATCAAAAGTTCTGATTATATTTTCAATATTATGCTGAATACTGTCTAATAAATCATCAGGAATATTAAACGAATCTTGCTCCAAATCTTCAACCATAACGCTCCTCTTATTCTAATTTTAACATAAATTCTAATCTTCTAACAATTATTTAATCGTCATGAAAAAGAAAAACTTTAATATATTTATTAAATAATTTACAAATCTACATGAAATTTATTTTTCGTGGATAATTGTAATTCTGCCGTCATCAACGATTTGTACGGGTTCTTTTGTGGTTTTAAGTACATTTGCAACGCTTATTGCAGAATCTATGCCTGTTTTTTCTATAATCTGCTGCGGTTTATCAAGCATTTTGAACTTGTCGTTTCCCTGTGCGCAATAATCATTTATAACTGTTGTGTAAAATTTGTCATATCTTGGGTTATTCACATCTATCGGGCTTTCTTTCCCGTTTTTGTCAACAAAAGTCAGAGATAGCAGTTTGCCCTTATCGTTAAGTGTATATTTTAAGCCTGATGCGTAAAACATTCCCGGTTTATGTGAGTGAGAGTTAAAAGAGTTTTCGCAGGCAAATTTCAGCGCATCAACAATATCTTTTTCGCTGTATCTAATCTTGTATAATTCGTTTTTAAACGGTAAAATATCGTTTAAAATTCTGTCATCCACCTCTCCTTTTTCAAAATACCCTCTCATATTGGCAGATTGAATTAGCGCAATATCACAGCCGGAATCTTTTCTCATACAGTCTGCTATGAAATATCCGTGCGGGTTAGGACTTATTAAAAGGTCTTTCGGTTCGGGCGGAGCAGATTTTATTTCTCCGTATACCTTATTGTTTTTAAACAACTTGTTGAAAATATATTCAACTGCCATATTGCGGTGAAAATCTTTTGTGTATCCGATATTATTCTGAACTTTTTTAATTATTCCGTTTTTGTCAAATTCAAGGTTTAAAACTCCGAAACTTTTACCGTCTTTGCCTGCCTGAGTAATTATAACAGGTTCTCCGTCTTTGTTGTATAAAAGATTTTCACCCTCTTTTACACTCTGTATAAGGTCATGCGAATGACCGCCTAAAATTACATCTAATCCTGATGTTTGAGTTGCAATAAACTTTTCAAAGGTATTGCCAAGATGGGACAGTAGAATAATTTTATTTATCCCTTGTGCTTTTAATTTATCTATTTCAAGTTGAATATCTTTAACCGTCTGTTCAGCATTATCAACGGTAAAATCACTGTGAAGAGAACCGCATTTTGTTCGGGTAAACAAATCAACCGGTGTTGAACCGATTATGCCGTATTTGTGACCGTTTACTTCTTCCACAACAGAAGATTTTAAAACACTGCTCCATGAATTGCGGGGATTGACTTTTACATTATTTGAAAGCAGATTGAATTTTACATACTGCAAAACTTTGTCCTGATTACTTTGCAGGTCGTGTTCGTGATTACCTACAGCACTTGCTCTTATGCCGATAAAATTTTGAAATAATACTGCGGCTTTATTTATGGTAATGTCTTCCCCTACCATAATGTCGCCTGAAGATAGTTTCAAAGTATCAGTATCTTTTTTATTTTTATTATTGGCATCAAAAGTATTGGAAGCACTCATTGTGCGCTCCATATTGATAGATTTGCCGTGGTAATCGTTTATATAAAAGATACTTGTTTTAATATTTCCTGTTGAAATCGGACTAATCATAATTTTGCCTTTTTAATATAAAATCACATCAAGCAAAAATTTGTCCTCTTGTATATATTTTTTTTTACATATTTTAAAATTTCATAGTCTGAACCTGCCAATATTTTGACAGTTCATCATAAATTTCATTTACTTTTGAAATAACCTCAATGAGTATAATTCCGTAGTTATTGCACTTGTATTCCCCAATGGGGTGCAAGCCGATGCGGGTTTGAATTTCGCATCCGTAAAGGGTTAAAATTTCCTGTAATTTAATCGCATCAGAGGCTCTGTTTTCAAGTTTTATACCGATAATTGTTGTCATAGTTAAATTATAATTTTAATGCCGGAAAATTAAAATTATACAGTCAGGTAGAAACTCGGCTAAATACACAAAACATATTATCGGTATATAAATATAATAAGTAAGTTGGGCTTTCAGCCCAACAAAATAAATGTTGGGGTAGAAACCCCAACTTACGATTTGAGAGATTGATAATTTCTACCTGTTCATTTCTTTTCTTTTGTTTGCGATGAAAAAGAAAAGAAATGAACCAAAGAAAAGAAAACTTCGCTGATTACAATACCGCCTTTGGCGGCATAAGACTGCTAACGCAGTAATATGTGTTTTTGCCTATCGGCAAAAATCTCTTAGCGCGCCTAAGGACAACGGCGCGC
>CACYKF010000034.1 GCA_902774905.1 uncultured bacterium | reverse complement strand
GCGGAGTCGGCTTGCGGTAGCAAGACGAGCAGGCTAACGAGCGAAGGTTTATAATATCCGCCGTTGCGAATGAAACGTAAGAGAATGAGCGAAGCAATCTATGATTGCACAGGCGGAACATGTGGGAAGAAGTTGATGATTAAGTTTATTTCTGCTATGCAATTTTGAGCGTATTCAAAGAATTCGCTGGTGACCAAGCGTGAAGAAAACTCCCGTTCCCATCCCGAACACGGTCGAAAAGATTCATTGCGGTGACAATACTTGGAGGGCCACCTCCTGGGAAGATAACTAGTTGCCAGCACCTAATTTAGAAAAGTGAGAATTAGAACAGAGGTTCAATTCTCACTTTTTTTTAATTAAGTGAGTCAAATAGTTATATGTATTTCTGAGAGAAATACAAGATAACAGCCTAATTCACACAAAATCTAACAAAGCGAGTTTGTAAGATTTTGTAGTTCATTTCGGCATACTTTATCTCTAAGGCTCATACTTCGCCAAGGGCTAAAGTATAGTTGACAGCACCTGATTTAGAAAAAAGAGATTTAGAACAGAAGTTCAAATCTCTTTTTTAGTTATTGGTACAAAAAATCGCATTTTGCTACTGATTAATAAATTACAAATATGTATCTAAATTATTTAATTTTTCATTTGCGTTTGGTAAATATCCCAAATCATCTGTTTTGTTTAAAAATGTTAAGCCGGAGCCTTTTTCTGCATATACCACGTTATGATCTACTGCCCATTTACGCATTTGCTTCAACGTTTGACTATTAAAATCAAGTGGTTCCATCCCCTGAGGGACAGGTAATCCAAGGTTATTATAGTATGTTTTTGTAACAATTACACGACCTCTTGAATCAATATCGTCCTCATTTGAAAAACATCTTCTTTTAATTTTCCCATCCTCAAAGTATTTATCTTGGATGTAACCATCTTTTGATATCTTAGTTACAAATTTTTCGTTATCGGTTTTTTCTATATCCCTAATCCCAAAAGTGTTTTTATTTTGGTCGTAAACTTTGTCATGTTGGAGTATCCTAACTTTACTTGAGTCTTGTTCAACTTTTTTTGTAGTAATAACACTTTTATCTCCAACATTTGTTCTTACTATTTGTTTTACACGTTGTTTTGCTAACTTACCACCTTTTGTATAAAAATTTGTAAAAATTTTATCTCCCACTGTTTCGGTTACAACCCTGCCTAATTTAGTATCGCGAATTAATTTCGCCCCGATAGAAATAATACTCATGATTTTCCCCTTTCTTTTCTCAATAATGTATTTTTTTTGAAAAACGTTTTTCCCCTGTACTTTTATTAAAAATTTATGTTTGCAATAATTGCTAAAATTTATGAAATAAAACTTCTAAAAAATTAAAATGTAGGTATAATGTCACATTACAGGTTTACAAAAGTTAATATAAAATACATTTAAGTACAAAATAAATTATTTTTATGAAATTATGGGTATAAAAAAAGAACTTGGCATAAAAATTAAGCGTATGCGAATAAATAGAGGCTTAACTCAGGAGCAGTTAGCCGAAATGGTTGATGTATCTCAGCGTACTATGAGCGGCATTGAAATTGGTGAAAATTTCGTTACGGCTGAAACTCTTGATAAAATTATTAAGGCTTTAAATACTACATCTGAAGAACTTTTTGCAACAGATCATTTAAAAGATTCTGACGTATTGATTCAAGAAATTCAAGATTATATAAAATTAATAAGTAATAATTCTCAAAAACTTGAAACTCTTTATAATATTGTCAAATCTTTAAAAAAAGAGTAATTTAAAAAGCGATTATTCTGATGTTTTGTTTGCGCTGTATTGGGTTATTTCTTCAAGTAATTCTTTATGCTCGATTAAATAAAGCAAAATATTTACTTTACCACGCACTTCAAATTTTTCTGAAATTTGTGCCATATAGTGCTTTATCGTAGAAACTGTTATATATAGCGTTCGTGATATTTCCGGGTAACTTTTTCCTAATAACAGTTCTTTCAAAATGGATTTCTCTCGTTCCGTTAAATTGATAGTCATAATTATTCCT
This sequence comes from uncultured bacterium, assembly GCA_902774905.1. Lineage (GTDB taxonomy): Bacteria > Cyanobacteriota > Vampirovibrionia > Gastranaerophilales > Gastranaerophilaceae > Zag111. Next base: position 24,560 of record CACYKF010000034.1, on the reverse strand, counting down.
CCCTTTTCTAATTATGAAATAATTATAAACTACCAATAAAACATTTTGCTTAATAATATTTCCAGCCTATTTAATATTTACAAAACTTTACAATAATCAAAATTTATATGTTACCCGTTGAACTGTTTCGGTCATCTTCAAGTTGTTTAATATCAATGTTTTGGTCATCATCACTATAATTATTTATAGCGGTCGGGTTAGCATCAATTTCGACATTAACTTCCGCATCAACCATTTCTATATCTTCTTTATTGAACTCTTTGGTTTTACCGTCTTCCATCTTGACGGCAACCTTACCGCTCATAAATTGTAAATAGCAAACTTTCCCTAATCCGTCTGTTGTCATTACTGATGAACCGATAGGTGGCATACCTTTTGCCGCTTCAATGTAGTTTGAATATTCATAAGTCAGACAGCAAAGCAATCTGCCGCAGGTTCCTGAAATTTTCCCCGGAGCGATAGGCATTCCCTGATCCTTTGCTAATTTAATATTAATAGTTGCAAATTTTCTCAAAAAACCGCCGCAACAAAACGGCTGACCGCAAATTCCTACACCATCAAGAATTGAAGTCTCATCTCTTACTCCAATATGGCGTAAATCTATTCTTACTCTTGGGAATGTTTGAGTTAAATCCTTTAGTAATGCTCTAAAATCAACTCTTTCAGGAGCCGTATAATAAAAAGTAATTTTTCTTCTGTCAAATGTTATTCGGCATTGAACCAAATTCATCTGAAGTCTGTGTTGTTTTACAAGTTCCTGACATTTGAAATATGCTTTTACTTCCTCATTTTTTATTTCATCCAAGGTCTGCAAATCTCTTTGAGTCATTACTTTTAAAAGCGGGAGTGCTTCAGGTTTTTGTTTTGCTTTTTCCCATATTTCTTTTATTTGAGAATTTACAATAAAAACTTTAAGTGCTTCTTCACCTTTTTCTGTTCGGACAATGACCATTTGCCCATCTTCAAGTTGAATGTTGTCTGCAACATCAAGCGGATAAAATGTATTTTTTAAGTATCTTACTGCATATTTCATTTAAACGTATCTTTCTTCTTCTTTAAGTTTTCTGTTCATAAGTTTTGATAATAGTTCTTTGGGTGTAATATCTGTGTAAACTGCTTCATATATGGCATTTGATACAGGTACTTCAATATCAAGTTTTTTTGCCAACTCACATATTGCTTTTGAAGTTTTTACTCCTTCTGCGACAGAACCAAGTTCTGATAAGATGTCGTTAATTTTTTTGCCCTTTGCAAGCATTGAACCGACCGTATAGTTTCTTGATAAAGGTGATGAACAGGTTGCAATTAAGTCTCCCATACCTGACAGACCGTATAGTGTTGAAGGATTTGCACCAAGTTGAATACTTACTCTTACAATTTCTGCCATACCTCTTGTCAAAAGCGAACCTGAACAATTGTCGCCTAATCCCATTTCGTGAGCAAATCCGGATGCAATTGCGATTACATTTTTTAAACTCCCGCCGAGTTCAACACCGATTACATCTGTATTTGTGTATAATCTGAATTTGTCTGCTACATTCATTGCTCTTTGAACAAAGGTTGCTGTTTCAATATCTTCACAGGCAACACAAGCCGCTGTCGGTTTTCCCGCAAGTACTTCTCTTGCAAGTGTCGGACCTGACAAAATTACAAGTCTTTGTTCAGGCAAAACATCTTTTATAACCTCTGACATTCGCATCAATGACGGTAATTCTATTCCTTTTGAAGCATTTACTAATATTTGTTCAGGTCTTATACCTGCTTTTTTAAGGTTCTCGCATACATCTCTTGTGCCGGATGTCGCAATAACCGATAAAATAATATCCGCATTTTCAATTGCCTGTGCTAAATCTGATGTGATTTCAACCTTATTATCAAGTTGTACCTCTAAAGGTTTTGATGTGTGTTTACTAATTTTTAAATCATCACTGAGGTCTTGTTCCCTTCCCCAAACTGTAATTTGGTCAAAGTTACCGGTCAAAAGCCACGCTAATGTTAATCCCCAGCATCCTGCTCCCAAAACTGTCAATTTCATTTATTATCCTCCTTGATGAAGTTCCTACACTGCACTTTCTGCATTTATAAGTCTTCTTAATACTCCGCCGTATTTTTTTAATTCTTTTCTTGCTTCATCTGCATCACAATCCATTTTTAACATTATAATTGATGTTTTTATTTCCCAGTTTGATTTTAGTAAAGATGCCAAAGCATCACTGTTTGAAACATTTGCAATTTGTGAAACAATTCTTATAGCACGGTCTTTTAATTTTTCGTTTACGGCTTTCAAATCTATCATAAAGTTTTCGTAGGTTTTACCTATTTTTATCATTGAGCCGGTTGAAAGCATGTTAAGTACCATTTTTTGTGCTGTTCCGGCTTTTAATCTGCTTGAACCTGCAATTACTTCAGGACCTACTTCCGTACAGATTACATGTCCTGCTTCTTGAGCAATTCTGCCTTTTGAATTACAGGTTATACCGATTGTTGCACAACCGATTTCATCTGCTTTTTCAAGTACTCCGAGCAAATATTTCGGGTTCCCGCTTGCCGAAATTACAACACACACATCTTTGTCTGTTAAGACTTTTGCATCTTCAACACCTTGTTCAAAATTATCCTCTGCACCTTCAACGGCTTTTAACATAGCATCTTGTCCGCCTGCAATTCTTGCTTGAACCATTGATGGATCAATACTGAATGTAGGAGGACATTCTGAAGCATCCAAAACCCCTAATCTGCCTGAAGTTCCTGCTCCGAAGTAAAATAATCTTCCACCCTTTAAGAATGCTTTTGCTATCATATCTATTGCTATTGCAATATCAGGTGCAACATCACCGACTACTTTTGCTACAATCTGATCTTCTTCGTTCATTTTTCTGACCATATCAATTGTTGATAACAAGTCGATGTCTTTGGTATTTTCATTTCTGTATTCGGTGATTACTTCGCTCATATATTTTACTCCTTATAAGTGTGTAATATCTGATGTGAAAACGATTTTATACTGTTTTGATAAGATTTGCCATTTCAATTGCGGTTCTTGCAGCATCAGAACCTTTATTCCCAGCCTTTGTTCCTGCTCTTTCAATTGCCTGTTCAATGTTATCGGTTGTTAGTACTCCAAATGTAACAGGAACTCCCGTATTTAAACTAACCTGTGCAACTCCTTTTGCAACTTCGTTTGAAACATAATCAAAATGAGGTGTTGCACCTTTTATTACTGCTCCTAATGTTATTATTGCGTTGTATTTTTGGGTTGATGCAAATTTTTGTGCAATAACCGGAATTTCAAATGCGCCAGGAACTCTTACTATATCAATGTTTTCTTCTTTTACCCCGTGTCTTTTTAATTCGTCAATTGCACCTGATAATAATTTTGCGCCGATAAAATCATTAAAACGCGCTAATATTATACAAAATTTGTCGCTCTCGGATGCTACTAATTTTCCTTCGTAAGTTGTCATTTCTGCTTTCTCCTAATCAATCTGATATATTGCATGATACAACAATTAAGCCGTTTTTACAAGGATTTACATAATAATTTTTCTTATAATTAACCATTGTTCATAAAACTTAATAATTGCTAAAAACTAAAAAATGGCTTATATTGTATAATACAGACTTTGACTGTAATTTTTTAATTTTTTTACTGTCAAAAAAAAGTTTTTTATATTATTATTTTATAGTTGTTAAATATACATTTATTGTAAATAAGGAGAAAAACAAATTGAAAACATATTCACATTTAGATTTATTCAATGACTCAATTCCAAAAGCGGACGAAGATGTTCACCTCGGTCGTCATGTGCTTGCTGAATTTTTTGAATGTGACCCAAATACTTTAAATAGTATTGATAAAGTTGAAAAATATATGATGGAAGCCGCTTTAGAGTGCGGTGCTACTATTGTTCAAAAATGTTTCCACATGTTTAGCCCCTATGGTGTTTCAGGAGTGGTAATTATTTCTGAAAGTCATTTAGCAATTCATACATGGCCGGAACTTGGTTATGCTGCTGTTGATTTATTTACCTGCGGTTCAAAATGTGATCCCAAAGTTGCTTATGAATTTTTGAAAAATAAATTTTGCTCTAAAAATGCAAGTTTTACAGAACTTAAAAGAGGTATTATTTCCCCTGATGCTATGAAGGTTGCAGAAAAACCTTTTGAAATTATGCAGCAATTTCAAAATTAAGTAGCAAAAAATATTTTTACATGTTTAAAATAGCCTGAGTGAAGTGTATAAAATACACCCAATCAGGCTATTTTTTATTAGCCGGTTAAGTGATAGAAATATATAAAGGAGAAAAATAATGATTGGACCAAAAGTTTATGCTGAATTATCTTCAGTTGCAAAAGAATTTTTAGCAAGAGAAAGTAAAGTCGAAAAGCAAAAATTTGTTCCACCTTATCAATATTTAGGAGCAGGAGCAAATCTTACGGCAAAAGTACCTGACGAAGTTGCTGATATCCACAAATATCTCAGCCCGAGTGCATTGAAAAAAGATGTTGTTGAAGAATTCGGAAATGTTGAATCTTTCGCTAAAGCATTAGATATAGTAGGTTAGTTTTGTAAAAATTTAATAGCTTCAGGAATAAAACTTATCAAATCCTCTGCCATAACGGAGTATTGGGTAAGTTTTTCCTTTGCCAAATCACCGCAAAGCCCGTGTAAATGTACCCCAAGACAACTTGCTTCAAATATATCCATTCCTTGAGCAATCAAACCTGAAATTATACCTGTTAGTACATCTCCTGAGCCTGCTTTTGCCATGGCACTATTGCCTGTCGTATTTGTATATTCTTTTCCGTCCGGCGAACAAATAAAAGTTCGGTGCGTTTTTAAAACGGTTACGCAATTAAATTTTTTTGTTATATCTCTTGCGCTTTGTTCAATATTATTTAATACCTGTTCAAGTTCGATTCCTAAAAGTCTTGATGCTTCTTTGGGGTGTGGGGTAAAAACGAGTTTTTCAAATTTTTTGTTAGTGAAATCATAAATTTGGTCAAAGTCATTTTGTGCAAGTATATTAAGAGCATCTGCATCGACAACAATCGGAGTGTATGTGTATGCATTATCAAGCACTTTTGAAAACATCTTAACTGCGTTCATATCTGTTCCCAACCCACATCCGATTTCTATTACATCAACGTTATTTATTTGTTCACAAACTCTGTTTTGCGGAACAAATACAACGCTTGGTGTTAGAGAGGAGACTGTATTTATGACCTTTTCAGTTGAACATAGAAAACAATATCCGCAACCGATTTTTAGAGCCGAAACGCTTGATAGATATCCTGCCCCTCTCATATAATCGGACCCTGCAATATTTAAAACCTTACCATAGGTTGATTTATTTGAATTTTCTGTTCTTTGCGGTAATTTATATTCCATTTTGTCTTATAGCCTCATAAGCAACGATAGCAACCGAATTAGAAAGGTTTAAACTTCTTTGCCCTTCTTTCATCGGAATTGTTCTTGCGTTTTCATCTTTTACATATTTATCGGGCAATCCTCTTGTTTCCGGACCGAAAACTATGAAATCTCCGTCTTTAAATTTTATATCGGTGTATAACTTATCTGTTTTTGTTGTCAGATAATAAAATGTACCATCAGGAAACATTTTATACAATTCATCCATAGAATCAATTTTGTGCAAATCAACGCTGTCCCAGTAATCAAGTCCTGCACGCTTTGTGTATTTGCTTGAAAGTGAAAACCCTAACTTGCCGACAAGATACAAAGATGCTCCGCAACATGCACAAAGTCTTGCTATGTTGCCTGTATTTTGCGGAATTTCAGGCTCATATAATACGATATTTAATTTATTTTGATTCATCAAATAACTTCCCGCATTCTGCAACCACAGGTATTGCTCTGACGACACAGAATATTATAGCAATCCATGCTAAAATTAAACCAACTGTTTCCGAAGTTTTTGCAATATTTTGTGATAATTCAGGAGTGTGTGCAAAAATCAAAATTATATATGCCGCAACTTTTGCGACCGCATAAGTCGTTTTCATAAATTTTGATGCACAAATAAATTTGCCCCATGAAGTTGTCTGCATCCCAAACGGAGTCATTCCTTTGGTAAGGGCAATACTTCTTATATTATCCGTAATAAATGCCCTTGTAACGCAGATTATAGGAAATATTACGCTTAACCAGCCTAATGTTGCAAAGACAATCCAATAGATTGCTTCCACGATTCTGTCACCCATAATGTCAAGAACTGCACCAAGTTGCGATGCCTGACCGAATTTTCTTGCTAAATAACCGTCAACCGCATCCATTGAAAACGCTATTCCCGCCAAAATTATTGCCCAAATGTATGCATTTGTTGTATTTATAAAAAGCAATCCTACAGATGCAAATGCTATAAAAATTCTTGATACTGATACAATATTTGCGCTGTTTTTCTTTATATCCATTTTTCTCTGTCCCTATGTATTTTTATTTATATCTTTTTGCTTCTTGATAATGCAAAGTTCACATTATCAAGATTTTTTGCTCTGTCGCCAAGCATAATTTTCTCTGCTTCTTCTAAAATGCTTACAACGACAAAACCGTTTTCTCCGTCTGAACGCGCTTTTTTACCTGTTTCACAACAACTTATAAAGTGCTGACATTCAAGTTTTAGCGGTTCAATTTCAAGGTAATCTGATTGAACAACTTCACTGCTTCCTGCTTTAAAGTTATCAAAAATTGTAAGTTTATTCTCTGCAACTGTATCATCCATAATTGCAGTTTTCTTTGTCCCTCTGACAAGAAGTTGAACATGTTTTTTAGGCGTAATCCAACTGTCAGCAATTTGTGCCGTTGCTCCGCCTTCCATTTCAAGAGTGATATGTGTAATATCCATAATATCGTTTCTGTCTGAGGAACAACCAACTGCAGATATTACACGCTTTGGATTTTTGCCTAAGACATAACAAATCATTGAAACATCATGCGGGGCTAAATCCCACATTACACTTCTGTCATTTTTGAAATAATTTATATTCAGGCGGTCACTTTGTGCGTAAACAATATCGCCAAGTTCACCGTCTTCAATGAGCATTTTTAATCTGTTTACTGCCGGATGGTATAAAAGCAGATGACCAACCATTAAAACAAGTCCTTTACTTTCAGCCAAATCCGCTAAATCTCTTGCTTCCTGTGCTACTGTTGAAATAGGCTTTTCAACATATACATGTTTACCTGCTTCCAACAGTGCTTTTACAAATCTGAAATGTGTATGACTTGGGGTTACAACAACTGTTCCCATTATTTCGTCGTTATTTAATATATCATTAAAATCCTTTGTTGTTTTTACTCCGGGGTATTCTGCCCGTACTTTTGCAAGGTTTTCTTCATCTAAATCGCAAACCATACCAAGAGCGTTAAGATTATAAAAATTCCTTACAACATTTCTTCCCCAAAGTCCGCAACCGAGTACGGCTATTTTTTTCTCACTCATATTTCCTGACCTTCTTAAAAATACTATACTAATCTTATTATAAAACAGCAATATTTTTTTGCAATTATTGACCTCTTTGCTGTCTTTCCTGTTCTCTCATTGCTTGTGCATTTTGTTTACGAAATTCAAACATTTGCTCATAGCGTTCATAGAAAATTTCCTGTTCTTCTTCTGGAAAACATTTTGCTAATCTGTCAAGCAACGGTTTTGGAATTTCTGCGATATTTACCATTCTGTCAACTACATTATCACTCATAGGAAACAATGTTCTGTAATTTTGGTGAAAAATGTGGCTGCATTCTGCCTGAATTTGTGTCGGATGTTTTAGAGAATTTTCTCCCATTTTATAGGTTACAATACAACTTTCAAAAAATATTCCCTTAAACTTGTTAAGAAACAGTTTTATCATCAAATCATAATCAGCAAAAAGTCTGAATTTTGAATCAAAATTTCCGAGTTTTGCCAAAGACTCTTTATTGAAAATTGCAGCTTGTCTTGAAAACGGCATAACCTGAAATACATTATGCGGAGATGGATTATATAAAAATGCACTGTTATCTGGCTGAACGCAATATGCAGGGAAATAACAAAAATCTGCCTGTTCTTCTTCCATATAATTAACTACATATTCAAGCCCCATAATATCGTGATAAAAATCGTCACAACTCAAAAAAGCAACATATTTGCCTTTCGCTCTCAATAAGCCTTTATTCATGGCATCAAATTTACCGTTGTCAGGGGCAGAGTAAAATTCTATATATCCTGAATTTTTATAGTCTTTGAGCAGGGTTGTTGTTTCATCTGTTGAAGCATTATCCATAATAAGATGTTCTACATAAGGATATGTTTGTCTGTTCAGCAGATTTAGCAGTAATGTGAAATCATCCGCTTTCCCTGCATCTACAATGTTATGAGTCGGTGTTATAATAGTTACTTCCGGTTCGTACATACTATCTTCCTCTTAATTCATCATATAAACTTGTCGTAATATCTGTTCTTCAATATTTTTTTTGTCAGCTTCGGAAGTTTTTGCATCCTGAATCATTATGTTAAATACATAAATTTTTCCTCTGCGTGTGGTAATGTAACCTGTTATTGCGCTTGTATCAGATAATGTGCCTGTTTTTGCACGCATATTATCTTTAAAATATAACATTCTGTTTTTTAATGTTCCTTCTCCCGGAGTCGGAATACATTGTTCTATTACTTCAAAATCTTCACTATTATATAGTTTTACAAGAAATTCCGTCATAAAGTCTGAGGTCATAAGGTTGTTTTTTGAAACACCGCTTCCGTCAACAATTTTGATATCCTCAGAATTGAGGTTTAGTTTTTCAAAGTAATTTTCAAGCATTGCATAAGAATTTTGCGCACTTCCGGTACTTTGGGAATATTTTGCCCCTGCAAGTTTGAAAAGTGTTTCTGCGATAAGATTATTACTGCTTTTTAAAGTTTGTTTCAGTGCAGGTTCTATATCATTTGTAATGCGGTCAACAAGATATATATTTTCCTCCGGCAATTTTGCAATCTTTAGCGGATTGTAATATTCAAGTTTTCTGTTTCTGATTGCTTCTTCAAGTCTTAAATTGAAATATAATTGCTGATTCAGGGCAGGTATTTTAAAAACGCGAGGTTTTGTTATAAAGCCTTTCGCACTTATTATATTAGGTGCAATTATGTTGTTTCTCTCAAATACTATATTGGTGTAGTCTCCATTTTTAATGAGATTCATAATATTTATCGGATAAAACGGCTTAACTGCTATAACAGGTGCGGTATTTTTTTGCGGAGTTATTTCAATATCAATCAAATTCCCGTCAAGATTATAGGCGCTGAACTTTGGCATATACGGGTTAAGTTCGTCATCCCATTGCCAGCCTTCACCCCATTCTGTTGAGTCAAAAATAGTATTGTCTATATAAAAAGTTTTCGGTGCAATATTTTTACTTTTTGCAGTTGAAATAAGTTGTTTTAAATCCCCTGATTTTAAAAACGGATCAGCACCGAGTTTAAGGTATAGGTCATTGTTTGTACTTTTGTATAATGAAGTTGTAAATTGATAATCTTTTCCTAAGGTATTAACGGATGCGGATGTTGTAATAACTTTCAATGTAGATGCCGGCTGACGCGGAGTTTTATCGTTAAGTGAATAAACTTTTTGCCCTGTTTTAGCATCTTTAATTGATATTGACACTATTCCGTGATTAATATGTTGTTTTGATAACATTTTTTCTATGCTGTCCGCATAAGCAGGCATTGAAACTAATACTAAAGTCAAAAGAGCCGTGATTATCTTTCGCATAATATTTTTACCTCGTAATTATCTTTTATATCATTTAATATTGTACACTTATTTCTGAATTCATACATTTCATTTAAAGAAATTTTACATGATGAAATTCCTTCAACTTCTTTTATAAATGCTATTTCTTCCCCTTTGTAATCAATAATTCTTGATTCTCCAAGATTGTACTCATCTTCTTTGATGTGTCCGCACTGAGTCAGTGCAACCATATAGCATTGATTTTCAATAGCTCTTGATTTTGTCATCATTTCCCACGGTATTGGTTTATTTGAACCCCAGGCGGCACAGTTTATTAAAACATCTGAACCTGCTTTGCGATATGCTCTGTATATTTCAGGAAATCTAATATCGTAACATATTGTTAGCCCGTAATTTACTCCGTCTAATTTTACCATAATGGGATTATCACCTTTTGTTATGTATTTTCCTTCGTCGCAGCCGTAATATGAATACAAATGATTTTTTGAATATGTTGTAACAAGTTTGCCGTTTCTGTCTATTACCGGACAAGTATTAAAATATTTCCCGTTTTTTTTCTCAATAAAACTTCCGCCAATAATGTTCATATTATTATCTTTTGCGGCTTCAGACAAAAATTTTATAATTGTTCCTTCAAGATTTTGTGCGGTTTGAATGAATTTATCGCATGACCATCCGCAAGACCAAACTTCAGGCAGAACAAGTACATCTGTATTGTTTGGCAGATTGTTTTTTATTATATTCGCGGCTTTTTCAATATTTGCTTCAACATTTCCTATTAAAGATGACATTTGAAGCATAGCAATTTTTATTTCTTCCATAATCCCAAATCTAATGCTTCTTTGTATTTTTGCGGTGAATTTTGCTCAAGTTGTAACAGGGCATTTTTTACTTCTGTTATTAATTCTTCTTCTGCTTTGTTTTCGGGATAAATAGGTTTTCCGTAGAGATTCATTATCTTACAAATTCCGAGCGGAAATTTCATTTTATCCCACGAATTGATTTCTCTAAATGTCTTATCTTCCGAGTACCAATTGACAGGCACTATTGGTACTCCTGTTTCCATTGAAAGTGCGATGGCACCTTTTTTTACCTCATGATATGGACCTCTTGGACCATCGACCATGATTGCTATGCTTTCGCCATTAATCAGTTCATCATGAAGTTGTTTTGTAGCAGTAACAGAGCCTTTTCTGCCTGATGACCCCCGTTTAACTTTAAAACCCCAATTTTGTGCGACATAAGATACTATATCACCGTCTAAAGAGTTGCTAATCAAAATACTTGTCTTGTTTTTGTTTCTGAAACCATGAACCAAAAACTGATTAGAGTGCCACATGACATATATGCACTGCTCAACATCCGGATAATCTACATTTTTAAGATTAGTCATAATTTCTTGGATTTTCAAGAGTCTGTATATGCATGACGATATAATATTTATATTTTTCTTGTTAATTAGTCTGACCATATTCAAATAATAACATAGAAACAGGCTTTGTCATAAATATTAAATTTTTTTAAAATCTTCTATTACTTTAGTTTAATTACCCTTGACGGATAATTTTTTTTGTAATACTCTTTTTTTATATGCACCCCGGGATGTAGCGCAGCTTGGTAGCGCACCTCGCTTGGGACGAGGGGGTCGCATGTTCGAATCATGTCATCCCGACCATTTAAAAGACTAACTATTGTTAGTCTTTTATTTTTTTATTTTTGAGTTATTATATTTTATCCTTTTCCCCTCGCCCACAGTGTCATTAGGGTGGGAGAGGGAAGAAAATCAAAACGAGGTACGAGTTTATGATTTTCGGGTGAGGGAATGAGAGGGTAGCGCACCCGCCGAAACGACAGTTTCGGTGTAAATAAAAAAAGATTCTGAACCAAGTTCATGATGACAATATCGGGATGTAGCACTCTGCCGAACAAAAAGTTGACTAAATGTCAAGTTTTTGTGAGAGGGGTAGCGCACACAACAAAATGGAAGTTTTGTTGGTGGTACAATACAATATATCGGGATGTAGCGCAGTTTGGTAGCGCACTATCATGGGGTGGTAGGGGCCGCTGGTTCGAATCCAGTCATCCCGATTTTTTAATTAATTGGTTTATATATTTTTTTTAGCGCTATTTAGATATTATTTCTTAATTGGATTTTCTTGACTTACGCTTATGTTTGTAATACATTTACCCGCAGAGAGATTTTACACTATAAGAGGATTAGGGAATTGGATTTTATATCATTAACTATATTGTTTTTAAAGACTTTGGCAAAATTTGTAGGCGGTTACGGAATTGCGATTATTGTTTTGACAATAATTGTAAGGCTTGCGCTTTGGAGTTTGAATGTTAAACAGCAGCGTTCAATGAAGATGATGCAAACGCTTCAGCCAAAACTTAAAGCAATTCAGGACAGATACAAAAGTAATCCGCAAATGATGCAGCAAAAAATGATGGAATTTTATAAAGAACATAAGTTCAATCCTATGAGCGGATGTTTGCCTTTGTTAATTCAGATGCCGATATTTATTCTTTTGTATTCGGCTTTGATTAGTCCGCAATTTATTTCCGAAGCAGGAAATCAAAAATTTCTGTTTATTGACAGTTTGGCTACAACATTGAGAGCAACAGCGGGGATTTCAAATGACGGAAAACTTGGAGCATCCGTTGGGGACAAATTTATTCTCGGACCGAACGCAAGTGTTTATATAGGTGATGTTGTTAAATCTGCAAAAATCAAAGATGGTGCGCAGGCGCTTCATATTGTCGGAGATTTAACTCCGGGTAAAGATGTGGACTTGTCTTTTAGTCTTGACAATTTTGTTCTTGATAAAAACTTAAAATTCAGTGAACTTGCAAAAGTTGATAAAGCAAAAGTAACTGTCACAAACTCTAATATCAGAGAAAATGAAGAAATTGTGTTCACAAGAAATTCGGATGATTATATGGAGGCAACCGTTCCGACTGTTCCCATTAACAAGTCTTGGCATTGGGATGTAATTATATTAATTGTGTTGTTTGCCGTTACAATGTTTATTTCTCAAAAAATTATGATGGCGATGACAAAAACCGATAATCAGGATCCTGCTCAGGCCGCGTTACAAAAATCAATGGGGACATTTATGCCGCTTATGATACTTGCAACATTTATTGTAATCCCTATTCCTGCAGGTGTATTACTCTATTTAATTACAAGTAATATTATTCAGATAATACAAACCGTTATGATAAATAAGCAGATTGATGCAGAATTAAATGCAAAAAAAGACTCTGTTGATGATACGGAATTGAATAACGCTAAAAAGATTAATTAAACTATGAATATTTCAGAATTTGATTATGAGTTGCCGTTGGATTTGATTGCTCAAATGCCGGCTGATAAAAGAGATAATTCAAGAATGATGGTTTTAGACAGGCAAAATCATTCTGTTTCGCACAAACATTTTTTTGATATTGTGGATTATTTAAATGAAAATGATTTGCTTGTTCTGAATGATACAAAGGTTATACCAGCAAGGCTTTTTGGAGTAAAAGAAGAAACCGGTGCAAAAATTGAGGTGTTTTTGCTAAATGAGTCAAAATCCTCTAAAGAATTTTTGTCTTGTGATAATGCTCCAATTCAGAATTGTGCTGTTTGGGATGTGTTAATTAAGCCTTCAAAAAGGATTAAAAGTGGTACTGTTATAACAATCTGTGATGATTTAATTGTTATTCCTGTTAAAAAACTTGAAGATGCGGGAGAATGGCAGGTAGAACTTCATTATAACGGTAATTTATATGAAATTTTGAATAAGGTTGGTAATATTCCGCTTCCGCCTTATATAGAAAGAAAAGAGCAAACTGAAGAATTAAAAGAGTTTGACAAGGTTCGCTATCAGACTGTTTATGCTCATAATGAGGGCTCTGTCGCAGCCCCGACTGCAGGATTACATTTTACCCCACAAATATTACAAAAGTTGAAAGATAAAGGTGTTGATATTGCTTATGTTACCCTAAATGTAGGTTTGGGTACTTTTCGCCCTGTAAAATGCGAAAATATTTTGGAGCACAAAATGCACTCTGAAACATTTGAAATATCAAAAGTGGCATCTGATAAGATAAATAATGCAAAGTTAAATGGCAAAAATATTGTTGCTGTCGGTACAACATCTGTTCGCACGCTTGAAACGGCTTTTCAAAAGTTTGGATGCATAAAGCCTTGTCATGATTCATCAGAACTTTTTATTTATCCGCCTTATGAATTTAAAGTTGTAGATAAACTCATAACCAATTTTCATTTGCCAAAATCTACTCTTTTAATGCTTGTTAGTGCATTAGCAGGTAAAGATTTTATTTTTGAGGGGTATAGACAGGCAGTTGAGCAAAAATATCGCTTCTTTAGTTATGGCGATTGTATGTTTATAAAATAGAATATAATACCAAAATTTTATTTCACTCTTGACTTTTATTTTTAAATCATTAAATCATTTGGTGGATACATTTACACAAAATTTTTAGTAGAATTGTTGTGTACTTGGGAGGTAGTAGTTACATGTTCTCACAAATGATTCAAAGTTTGTTGAATTCAGGCGGTAAGAGTGCGGCTATGCAAAGAGCAGCACAATTAAATTCTTATGTAAACAATATGTCGAGAGCAATGAATCCGACTCAGTCTAAGTCTAATCCGCTTGATACAATTTACCCCGGAGACGGCAAAAATGTTCAGTCTTTTGAGAAAGTTTTGTCAAAAACTAAACAGGCAAACTTTGGCTCGCTGCTTTTAAATCCTGAAGTTTTAAAAAATACTAATATCGCAAATCCTGCATCTTTGAATGTTAACGGCAGTATTTACGGTTCTGATGATATAGATACAAGCAGTATGACAAACAGTATTCTCCAAAAGGCTATACAGGAAGTAAATGATGCCCGCAGAGATTATTCAAAGCCTGAAATAAGGACATCAAACAGTCAAATTCTTGATATGGTAAATACTGTTGCAAGAAAGCACGGAGTTGATGAAAAACTTGTTCAGGCGGTAATTAAACAAGAATCAGGATTTAACCCGAAAGCAAAATCAAAAGTCGGTGCTATGGGCTTGATGCAACTTATGCCCTCAACTGCAAAATCTCTCGGTGTAAAAGACCCGTATAATCCTCAGCAAAATGTAGAGGGTGGTGTAAAATATTTAAAATCAATGCTCAATAAATACAACGGAAATGTAATTCTTGCACTTGCGGCATACAATGCAGGTCCAAATGCTGTTGATAAATATTCAGGTGTTCCTCCATATAAAGAAACACAAAACTATGTAAAAAAGATTTTGGCTAATTATCTGTAATGCTTTATTATAACCTTTTTAACACTTGCTCAAGTTTATCAAGTTTTTTATTATCTGTACCAATTCCACAAAGCAACATGGTCGATTTTTCGTTTGTTCTTTCATCTTCAATATCAAAATCATCATAGAGTATTTGTGAGAGTTCATAACCTGACAAGCCATCAACTTTAATTAAAAGTTTTGTTGGATCATCTCCGAAAAATTGGCAACCTGTGGCTTTTTCTCTTATTCTGTCCAATCGTATTATAAGATTTTCAATTTCTTTTCTTCCCTCTTTCGAATCAAGATAGGCAATATTTTCTTCAATAGATGCCAATAAAGGATAAGACGGGGATGTTGTCATGAACATATCAAGCGCAGGTTTAACATCTATTTCACAGTTACAATGCAAAAGTGCTGTCGGGTTTAGCCCCCCCGCAGTTTTATGTAATGATTGTACCGTAAAATCTGCAATATTTACTGCCGACAATGGCAGGTTATCAGAAAACGGATACAATGCTCCATGCGCTTCATCAACAATTAAAAAAGCATCATTCCTTTCGCAAATTGTTTTTATTTCTTCTATATCCGAAATAATCCCCTCATAACTTGGGGAAGTTATTATAACTGTTTTTATGTCATATTTGTTGAGGTAACTTTCTATAATTTCAGGTCTTGTTTCTAACGGTACCCCCCATTCCGGGTCAATTTCAAGATTATAAGTCAATGCTCTTGCTCCTGCAAGTTTTACTGCATTAAAATGGCATGGGTGTGCATTTGATGCAATAAGCACTTTATCTCCGACCTTTGTGCAGGACAGTACTGCGGCAATAATACCGCTTGTTGAACCGTTTGTCAGAAATGTTGTTGAATAAGTCTGATAAACTGATCTTGCCCATAATTGTACCCTTGAAAGTTCTTCCTGCGGGTTATAGCAGTCAGTTTCCGATATGTCTATTTTATACATGCCTGATAATGGCGGATATAATCCGTTTTTTTGTCCATGAGAAGGTGTGGTAAAAAGAATTTTTTTATTCTTTGATTCTAATAATCTGACAAGACTCATTGACTAATTCTCCGATTATTTATTTTTTATTTCAACATTTCTTTTTGCACAAAATTGCGTAAGAATCATTTTGTCACGGCTCGTTTTATAAGTAAACTGCCCTGAAATAGTATATCCACCCTCATTTGCTTTTTCTATTCTGATAGGCTGGAAGGTGCAATCTACACTTTTGGTTTCGGATATTGGTACGGAAATTTCGTAATTCCCTTCAATATCAATTTTATTATCACTATGAATTTTCATACCGCCTGCTGAGACATCAAGCGTTTTGATATCATAAGTGTTGCCGTTATATGCCATATTAAGGTCGTTTATAAACTTAATACGGGTATATTGTCGTCTTTGTAAAAATTTATGTTTCGCCGGGCTTGCAATAACAAGAGTTTTACCATTAATCGATTTTGCAAAAGAATCAAAATACAATTTGCCATGTTTTGTCTGAGTATAAAATTCGCAGAATGTATTAAGCAGAATATGTTCGGGTTCTTTTTCAAGTTCAAGTGTGAAATCTCCTGCTGTAACGGCTGTAACAGTACCTTTATTCGCATACTTGTAATCAGGTGGTATAATTATTGCTGTTTGTCCTTCTGAAACCAATTCTCTCATATTTATCCTTTCTTTGTAAGGTATGAAATTCTTCGTTCTCGTCATTCTGAGGGCTTTCCCGAAGAATTTCTATTTAATCACTCAGAATTATTACTCACTCATTATACAATTTATGCAAATTTTTGTCATTTTGTTAAGAAAGGAAAAGTCCTCATTTTAACAATGAGGACTGCTGAGCAATCAGAAGAGTTGAGGATTTATATTAAAATCTTAAACTCTGTGTTTTCCCTTTTCATCAGACTTTTTGTTAATAAATGTTTAAAAAATATAGGTAATTAGTGCAAAATTTGATTTTAGCGTTAATAATATGTTAATATTGTTGTTGAAGTATCAGTTAAGGAGTTAATTATGAAAAAACTTTTATTAGCATTGTTAATTTTATCATTCAGTTCGGGTTGTGAAGTTTTTGCGTTTTCACCGACTTATTCAAATCCGTCAGAAAGCACTATGGATTTTTACCCTATGATGCGTAGACAGATGGAACATGATGTTACCCTCGATTTTGAAAACAAACCTGAAGAATATAAAGAAAAACGAGCAAGAAAAGATGCCGAAGCAGAATACAGAGCCGGTAACAAACACTTCAATCCGAGTTATGGCTCGTCAAAAGGCATTTTAAATTTCCATAGAAACAAAAGTATGAAATTTACTAAAGATTCAAACGGTAACATAATCATTAAAGATTCTGATTCAAGTGAAGATTAAGGGCTAAAATTATAATGATTAAACTGGTAGTAAAATGGCTGATATTTGCTCTTGTAATTACAGGAACTTGTTATTTGCCGGGGATTAGTGTTGAAAATTTCGCATTTGCCATGTTGATTGCTTTAGTTTTGACAGTGGTAAATATTTTTATAAAACCGCTTTTAAAACTCATTGCGTTTCCGATAAATCTTATATCTTTAGGTTTATTTAATCTTGTCATAAACTTCGGTATTTTATACGGAGTTTCTTATCTAATTCCTCAGTATCATCTTGAAGATGTTTTGAGTGCATTTATCGCATCTGTTGTTATTGCCCTTGCTTATTCGGTATTGAAAAGAGTTTAATATTAAAAAATAATTTATGTGAATTAAAAAAAAAACACCCTTTTTTAATAGGGTGTTTTTTATGCGATTCTTCTTCTGTTTGAATGTTGTGTCATACCGTGACCAACTGTTCTGACTGCTCCGGCACCACCACCCTGGTTCATAGCACCCATTTGAGATGCTGCCGTCATTGCAAAACTGCCGAATTGCATTGCTTTTTCCATCTTACTTGCGAATTTCTTTTCACTTTCTTCAGCCCATTTGTTAACAGAATCTTGTGCTACTCTTTTTCCTGCACCGCTATTATTTGCCACATCATCCCGCATTGCTTTCAGATTGTTAAATTCTGTTTTGTCTGCATGTTTTGATGCTTTGTTAATCGCTTTATCAAGCATTTTATTGTTATGTGTGTCAATTTTACCCTGAATACCATCTTTGAATTGACCAATATCTCCTGCTTTTTTCTCCAGTG
This sequence comes from uncultured bacterium, assembly GCA_902774905.1. Taxonomy (GTDB): domain Bacteria; phylum Cyanobacteriota; class Vampirovibrionia; order Gastranaerophilales; family Gastranaerophilaceae; genus Zag111. Next base: position 6,351 of record CACYKF010000034.1, on the reverse strand, counting down.
TAGCAGCTTTATCTTTTAAACCTGCTATTTTGTCTGCATTGCCGCCGTTGGCTGCTAATTGACTTGCTTTCTCGCTTGCTTCTTTTGCTTTATCTGCTGTTTTATCTTGTAATTTTTGTGCTGCTTTTGCACCTTCTTTGTTTACGCTTTGGAATCCGCCAGCCATTTCTTTGGTGCCTTTTACTGCTGATGCACCTGACATTGCGGCAGAACCTGCACTCATTACTGCTCCCATAATGTTGCCTTCTGCTGCATACACTGCGGTTTTTGTAATATTTGCAGCCATCTTACCATAGTTACCGACTGTTTCAACACCGATACCGATTTTTTCTGTTACCATACCTGCGCTTATTAGTGCCTGACCACCTGTTATCATTGCTGAACCTAATGCAATCATGCCTTTACCAACATACTGAGTCATTTGACCCGTCGTTGCAACATAACCTGAAATTTCATCTGCTTTATTTGCGATGTCAAGAACTTTGCTCTGTTCTTGTTGTGATGCAGCGGCTGCTTTTTGGTTTTGAACCATTGTTCTGGTAAATTTTTGTGATGATTTTGTTAGTCTTCTGATTGTTTGACCTGAAGAAGCCTGAAATTTCTTTATTGTAACTGCTTTTTTACCGATATTATTTTGGTTTGATTCTACTGTTTGACCTTTTGCGGTAATTTGTTGAGTTAATGATTCTATTTCGCTTTGGTCTGCATTTTCTCCAAGAGTTTCAATTTGACCGCTTAAGCCTTCAATTTCTGCATTAATCTGTTCATTTTCTTCTGATAATTTGTTGATATCATTTGTTGCAGACATCATTTTCTTTTCATTTTTATCAAGAAGTTTTTGACCTTTTGCCATATCTGATTTCATTTTCTTCTCAGCGGCTTTGGTATCACTTGCCTGGTCTTTCATGTCTGCACTTGTTTTATTGATAGTTGCCGTTCCTTGTTCAGTTTGTCTTGTTGCTGCTTTACCATCACTTGCTGATGCGGCAGAGTCTTTTTTAGCATCGTCATTTTGTTCTTCAATGCTTTTTTTCTGTTTTTCTTCTGCTTTTAAGTTATCTTCTGATAATTTGTTTCCTTCTTGTTCGTTTCTGTTTTGAATTTCTGCGTTTACTTTGTCTAATTTCTGTTCAAAAGGTTTTGTCAAGAATAAAGGAACATCATTATTAAGAATATCTTTTAGTTGATGTTTAACTTCATGAAGTTCACTTGTTGAAAGTGTACCAAGGTTATCAAAATCAATATTACCAATGTTTAATTCAGGTTTATCCTGTTGCTGTCCTTGTGTACCTTCAGTTTTATCTGCTCCTTTTGTATTTTCAGACTTTTTAATCCCGTCAATAGATTTTGCGGTATTTACATTTGCAACATTATCAGCAGTATTTGTTTGACCTGCTTTTGCTGCAGTATTATTCTGACCGCTAACCATTTGTGCATTTTTGCTGAAAATAGATTCATTCATAGACATGCCGGGTGCTTTTTTAGTAGCACCCGTACGACCGGTCTTACCGTTCATGCGTAATTGCATCAACTTTTGAAGATCTATTTGGTTTGAATTTCCGTTTACGCCGATTGCCATGAATAATCTCTCTTATAAACTCTCTCTTTTATATAAAAAATTTAGAAAATGACCGATTTCACGACTTTCGGTTTTGTTTACAATTTGTTACATAAAATTTTACATATTTTTTTTTGTTATAATTTTTATAAAGAGGGATTGAGATGAGTAAAGGTTTATTTATAACTTTTGAGGGGGCTGACGGATGCGGCAAAACCACGCAGTTAAACCTTTTGAGAGAATATTTACAAAATAATAATTTTGATGTCCTTGTAACAAGGGAACCTGGGGCAAAAGGTCTTGGGGAAAAATTAAGAGATATATTGCTGAATTATGACGGAGAGGTTTCTAATCGTTGTGAATCTTTTTTATTTTTGGCAGACAGGGCACAACATATTGATACAATAGTTAAACCAGCCATCGAAAAAGGACAGATTGTTCTTTGTGATCGTCATACAGATAGTACTGTTGCGTATCAGGGTTACGGCAGAGGAATTGATATTGACCAAATTAATAAATTAAATAACATCGCAACTGATGGTTTAAAGCCCGATTTAACTTTTGTTTTTGATATTGATATAGAAACTTCAATGTCACGGGTAGGAGCAGAAAAAGACCGGATGGAAAGTGCGGGAAACGAATTTTTCAACAGAGTAAGAAACGGATATCTTCAAATTGCAAAGAATGAACCTCAAAGGGTTAAGGTAATTGATGCTACAAAATCTATTGATAAAGTTTTTGAATCTGTATTAAAAGAGTTTAATATTTTGGCACAATAAAAGATGGTTCATTGATTTTAGGCTCATATTTTTTTATTTCATATAAGTCAATTTTTGATTCAAGGAAATCAGAATTTGCACCGGTATTATCTTTAATTTGTTTTTTTGTAAATCCTCTTTCAGCAAGAAGTCTTGGAATATCTTGCGCAAATTTATCCTTATCGTCTTTTGCATAAGGAATAAGAACATCATATATATTTAATGCTCCTTTATAATTTCGCATAAGGTATAGCATATATGCTTTGTCAGACATTATATAAAACTCATATTTTTTATTTTTATTGTCGCTGACTGATGTTAATAAATCATCATAATCATTTTCAACAAAATCCGGTAATCCGCTTGAAATACTAAACATTGATTTTATCCAAAGAAGTTTTATTTGCTGCTGAATGTTAGTTTTTTTCTTTGTTGTATATTCATTAAATAAATCTATTGCATTTTGAGAACCGCTTGATTTTCTTGCGATATAAAGCAGGTTTGCAAACCTTGTATAGTCCTTTTCTCTAAATTTTTTATCATACATATCAAGTGCTTTGATATAATTTTTCTCTGCGTTTTCAAAATCTCCCGAAATGTAATCTTCCTGTGCTCTGATTTCGTATATCATCGGGATTTCAGGATAAATTTTTGTATAAATTCCTGATATAATTTCTGCATTGTTATAATTTGGCTTTGGCTTGTTGACATTATATCTTATTAATCCCTGCAAAACAGATGAAAAACTTAAAAATATACACAATAATACTGCTATAAATGAAATTTTCCATAAATAGGTTTTAAGATATTCTTTTTGCTTTTTTAAACTTATATGAGGTTCAAAATCCGTAACTTCATATTGCCCGAAGGTTTTTAAAAGCCTTTGTTTATACAATTCGGAGCATTTAATTCTTGCTGAAAAATATGAAATAATCCACAGAATTTCGCAAAGCAATAGTCCTTTGAAACTGTATAGAAGATGTATGAATATAAGATAGAGAAAAATTGTAATGAAAATTGTAAACAGTCTGATTTTCTTATTTAGTTTCATCCTGTATTCAAGAATTTGCCCTGCATCTTTGACAGGAATAATTTTATTGTATTTGTTTCCGTTATTTTTAAACAGACAAAAGTTTTTAAATACTGAAAAACCATCATTATCAACATAATACAATAGAGGATTTACCGCATTATTTATAAATGGTTTCAGAAATGTTACTATCTTTTCTTTGTAGTAATTTATCGGCATTGACAAAAATCCTGTTCAAAATCAAAAATATCAGTTGAAATTCTTATATTTTTATTAATATCAATAACATTAAGTCCTTTAAATTCGTAGAGTGTGCGAATTTTTTCAGGATGAACTTCATTTTCTTTTGCTAAAATTGCCCCTAAAATTGCTTCCATGTGTGACATAGGCATCATATTTGACGGCAGATTATCAAATCCCCATTCATTTTTTAGTGCAAGTTGCAAAAACTTGCAGTCCTGAGGTGAACGATCTTTGTAACATGAATTTAAGTGCATGCTTTGTCTTGTCATATATATATCAAATCTTGATACCGTTATACCTCTTTGAGTAAGTTCTCTAAAGTAATCAGAACCTCTTGAACTGTGGCGTTGTGTCCAGTTATCTCTGTTTGGAATATTTTTATTTGTTGCAACGGGAAGATAAGGTTTTGCAAGTATGCGCCATTTACCTTCAAGCATTGTTCTGTCGTAAGGTACTGATGCACATATCTTTGAATTATTCAATGATGGGAAATTCTCAAAAAAGTATATAACATCATTCATTTTGTATAGTTTATCAAGTTTTATAAGATTATTATCTTCGTCAATCACCGCAACCCCTGAGTCCATACCTGAACTTGATGCAAGTGATAAACCTATATAGTAATTCATTTTTGTTCCTTTCCCTATCACGAAAATCTAAAACTTATTCCTTGTTTTGATTTTCTTCCCTATTCCACCAAGGTGTGTTGTGAAAAAGCAAAAGTTTTATTTATAATTTTGTTGTAATAATCGGACCGTCGTCGGTTGCGATAACTGTATGTTCAAAGTGGGCTGACGGTTTTCCGTCAACTGTTGAAACAAGCCACTCATCTGCGCCGACAAAAACATCATCTCCGCCTAAGTTGAGCATTGGTTCGATTGCAATTGCATAGCCGGATTTAATAAGTGTTTTATCTCCGACACTGTAATTGTATAAAAACGGGTCTTCGTGCATTACATGACCGACTCCGTGCCCGCCGTATTGTCTTACTATTCCGTAGCCTTCTCTGTTTGCAACGGCTTCAATTGCTTTTGAAATATCGTCTAAAGTGTTGCCCGGTTTCATTTGTTCAATACCTGCAAACAGTGATTCTTTTGTTGTTTCCATCAATTTGTGAACTTCAGGGCTGACTTTACCTACTTCATAAGACCAGGCACTATCTCCAACCATTCCTCCATAAGTAGCACCGACATCAATTGCAATTATGTCACCTTCTTTTACTATCGCATTTTCTGACGGAATACCGTGGACAACCTGTTCATTAATAGAAGTGCAAATACTTGCAGGAAAACCGTTATATCCTAAAAATGTCGGAATTGCCCTGTTTTCTTTGATAACTTTCATTGCATAGTTATCAAGTTCCTTTGTCGAAATTCCCGGCTCTAATACTTCTTTCATTTTTTCATGCACTAATGCTACAATATGTCCTGCATGAATCATTTTTTTTATTTCGTCTCTTGATTTTCTGTTTATCATATCCCTATCCTCTATACTAAATATAACACAAATTAACATTTGTTTGCAATTATTGTAATCTTGTGAAAAAATCTCTTTATGCCATTATATTTAGATGCAGGAACGACATACTCAAAAATTATTTCAACAGGTGAAACAGTTGATAGTCTTTCGCCTGTAAAAATCAGAAATAATATGAATTATTATTTGTTAGAATCAAAACGATTAAAAGATTTTGACCTTAAAATTAAATCTGCCTGCGGGCACATGACAGGTTCTGATACGCACGAAAATGAGATTATTGCGCTTGCAAAAGGTGCAAAAAAGTATATTGATGATAATGCAACAGTTCTTGATTTAGGCAGTCGTGATGCAAAATGGATAAGTTTTAAAGACGGCAAGTTTCATGATATGGATTGGAACACCTCTTGTGCAAGTTCAACAGGTGCTACGGTTGAAATGCTTTTGAAGTTTTATGATTTGGAGGTAAACGATTTAGAATTTAATTCTGAAAAATTCAATATAACATGTGGGATATTCGGGTTAGAAAAAATTATGGATTCTATATCAAAAGGTGAAAATTCTGCTGTTGCGGTTTCAAAATTTGTGCATGGACTTGCGTATAATGCGTGGAATTTTGCAAAGAAACCTGAAAAACTTTATCTTTCCGGTGGCTTTTGTGAAAACAAATGTCTTGTAGATTCGTTAAAAAATTATTGTGAAGTCATTTCTTTGGGCAGATTTGTTCTTTGTGAGGGGTTAATTGATGAATAATCGTGAATTTGGAACAAAAGGGGAAGATTTGGCTTGTGAGTATCTTAAAAAGAATGGGTATGAGATATTAGAGCGCAATAAACATTTTTCAAAACTCTGTGAAGTTGATATTATTGCAAAGTATAAGAATAAAATTATTTTTATAGAGGTCAAAACTCGTAAAACTAATGCTTATGGGACACCGTTAGAAGCAATTACAAAAAACAAATACAAAAATATAAAAACCGGAGTTCTTTCTTATTTGGCAGAAAATAAGATTTCTGATTATCAGATAGATGTTATAGGTATTACAATTCATCCCACATTAAGAATTGAACATTTAAAAAATGTGTAGATAATTTATATTATTGGTAGTTTTTGTTTCATCAAAACTACCATGACCGCTTTCTTTGGGCGGTCAAAGAAAGCGGTCAGAAAGAAACCCGCCGACCGGTACTCCGTTCGCTAATCATTTGTACTTGCTCCACATACAGGCGGGATAACTCACTATCGTTCAAACAAATCCCGCCTTGTTGTCGTGTCGCAAACAATGA
>CACYKF010000033.1 GCA_902774905.1 uncultured bacterium | reverse complement strand
TTTTTCTTTTCGGTTCACTTTTCTTTTTGCGTCGCAATCAAAAAGAAAAGTGAACATATTAAGAATATCTTAGCGAGATATTCTCATAATATTTTTTATTACAAAACATGTAACTAATTACTTGACATGTACAATTGCGAGAAGGAAACGGATAGCTCAACGAAAATCAGGATGTTTGGGGTTATTAACAAATTAAATGGCTGGATTGCCACGCCCTGACGGGCAGTTAACGGCTTCGCCGACACATACAGGCTCACAAGGTTCATTATTATTTCGCCTGTTCGCTTTGTATCGCAATGACATGTTTCTGTAAAATAGTATATAATTACCATAAATTATTTTTCAAGTTTCTTCATAATTTTTGTGAAGAAAGGTTTTTGAATATTTTGATTATTTTTATTATTTTTCGTGTTTAATTTTTTGGAGTAAAATTCTTTTACTTTGTTGATTTTTTCTACATTCATTACTATTTTTCCCTAATTCCAAGATTATTGTCTGGTTTTATACAGTTTCCATCGGTTCTGTTTCAAAATCTATTACGAAAGTTCCTGAGGAATTAAATGCCTTTTCAAGTGCGATTTCTATTTCATTACAATTTTTTACTTTTGTTGCATCAATACCAAAACTTTGTGCAAGTTTAACAAAGTCAGGGTTTGAAATTTTGGTTTGTGAGTATCTCTCCCCATAATTATTTTGCTGAAGTTGTCTTACCATTCCTAAATATCCGTTATTTAAGATGATTATTTTAATGTTGAGTCCATAGTCTTTGCATACCGCGAGTTCACCAATGCTCATTTGAAATGAACCGTCACCAGTGATACAAATTACCGTTTTGTCAGGCATTGCAATACTTGCACCTATAGCAGCCGGAAGCCCAAAGCCCATTGTTCCTGAACCTCCCGATAAAAAAATTTTCCGGTTCGGGGTAAATGACAGTTCCCTTACCGCCCAAAGTTGGTGCTGTCCTACTTCACTGGTAAATATTACATCTTTGTCTTTTGTAAATTCTTGTAATTTTTGCATAATTTCAAAAGAATGAAGCATATTTGTCTGCTTTTTAGAGGGTTTATTTAGGCATTTTAAATTTTTTACTCTCAGATTATAGTCAGTAAACTTTTCTTTGAAAATTGAGGTATTTAAAGAGTTCATTTTTGATAAAAAATCTTTTATGTCGCCTATGATATAATCATTTGGTTTAATATTATTTGCAATTTCCTCAGGGTTAATTTCAATTTGAATAATTTTGTCCCTGAGTTCATCGTTTTTAAACATACATGTAATTCTGTCATTAAATCTGGCGCCGAGTGAAATAATCAAATCTGATTGCTTCAAAATTTCATTTGCACTATTATCTCCAAAAATTCCGACCATTCCAAAGTATAAAGGATTTTTGCGTTCAACAGCACCAAGCCCCATCATTGTTGAAACAATAGGAATATTATAATTTGTCACAAATTGTTCAAGTTCTTGGTAACAAGCACTGTGATTGACACCTCCGCCTGTGATAATGACAGGTCTTTCAGAATTTATTAGTCTGTTATAAATTCTTTCAATATCATTATTGTTTATTAAATTGATGTTCAAATTTGTTGATTCGATGTTTTCTTCGTATTGTATATTTTCAGTAAAAATATTTTTTGCCATATCAATTACGACGGGGCCTTTTTTGCCTCTTGTTGCAATTTTATGCGCTTTTATTATTGTTTTTTGTATATCTTTTGCATCAGTAATCTGAAAGACTGCTTTTGTGCAGGTCTTTGTAATTTGACATATATTTGCTTCCTGAAAGGAATTTCTGCCTATCAGGTTTTTATCAACTTGTCCTGTCAGAACAATCAGCGGGTATCCGTCATGGTATGCATTCACGATACCTGTCACTGTATTTGTAGCGCCCGGGCCTGAGGTTACAAGTACAATTCCGCATTTGCCTGTTGCTCTTGCATAGCCTTCTGCTGCATGAACTGCCGCCTGCTCGTGTCTTACAAGGATATGCTTAATGTCTTGACACTTGTATATTTCATCATACAAGTCAAGAACTATTCCGCCCGGATAACCAAATATTGTATCAACTCCGAGTGATTTCAGGGTATTAATAACAGATTTTGCTCCTGTTATTGTCTTTATATTATTTTTAATTAACATGCTAATTTATATCCCTTGTGACTAAACAATACTAACACAAAAAGACTGAAACTCATAATGAATTTCAGTCTTTTTGCATATTTGTTAATATTTACTATTTTTTGAATGTAAATAAATCTTTCCAGAATTTCTTTTGGTTATTCCAGAATGTTTTTTGTTCATTTACTGATTTTGTGTATGCTGCTTTTTGGTCAGCAATTGCTTTTTCTTGTGCTTTTCTTTGTTTTTCTATTTCTTTTTGTCTTTTTTCAGCCGCTTTTTGTGCTTCTTTTTGTTTCTTTTCTGCTGCTTTTTGTGCATTTTCTTGTGCTTTTAATGCATCATTTTCTGCTTTTGTAATTTTGTTTGCAGTGTTTGTGATAGCATTAGATGCTTTGTTTAATGCGTTTGTTACAGCATTTGCGCTGAATGATGGTGCGCCGATTGCAATAATTGATAATGCAATTAAAGATACTAATAATTTTTTCATTTTAGGATTCTCCTTTCTTTCCCTCTGTGTTTAACTCTTCTAATTTCTTTTTCTTTAATTCTAATCTTTCGTTATAAAATTCAAGATTTCTTTCTTTTATTCGTTTGCTATTTTTTTGTCTGTCAACAGTTTTGAGATATCTTACATATTTATTTCTGTTTTTGCGTTTTGTTTTTGCCGGATTTTTATCGTTTTTTGATTTAACAATTTTTTGTGAGGTTTCCGCATTTACTTCAACACCTTGAGTAGAAATAACCTCCGGCTCTTTTGCTTTTTTAGATTTTGCAAAAACACCGCATGACGCCATTAACACAAAAACAATACCATAAACCAAAACTTTTTTCATAGCAATAATTTACTCCAAAGTCGGATATTTTTCAATAATTTCTTTAATACCTTTTTTTGCGATGTCAAAAATTTCAATCATTTGTTCGTATTTATACGGCTCTCCTTCTGCCGTAGTCTGAAATTCTATAATTTTACCGCTTTGTGTCAGGACAACATTTGAATCTACCTGAGCGTGTGAATCTTCTTCATAATTTAGGTCAAGTTTTACTTCTCCGTTTATTATGCCTGCAGAAATTGCTCCGACAGGTTCGATAATCGGATTTTGGGCTAATATTCCGTCTTTTAACAATTTTTTAACTGCAATAGAAAGGGCTACAAAGCCACCGCAAATACTTGCTGTTCTTGTCCCTCCGTCAGCCTGAATTACATCAGCATCAATTGTTATTGTAAGGTCCGGCATTTTTGTCAAATCAACGCTTGCTCTCAGACTTCTGCCGATAAGCCTTTGAATTTCCTGTGTTCTGCCTGAAATTTTTGTCCGCTCTCTTTGACATCTTGTTGAAGTAGAAGATGGTAAAAGTGAATATTCTGCAGTCAACCAGCCTCTTGGGTCTTCTTTATCCATCCATTTGGGCTTACCTTGTTCAACGCTTGCCGTCGTAATTACTTTTGTGTCTCCAAATTCAACCAAAACCGAACCAAGTGCATGTTTGGTAAAATCTGTTGTAAATTTTATTTGTCTTGTCTGGTTATTTTCTCTGTTTTCTAATCTCATATTACCCCCTGTATTCGTAGTCCCATGTGTAAATTTGTCCGCAATATCTGCATACAGCGTGTTCATTCATAAATTGTAAATCAGGGATAAATGTATAACCGTCAACGGTTATTTCTATATCCCCTTTTTCATTATATTTTTGTGAAAAATTCTTATCTCCCATATAATCAGGGGAGAACATTAGTTCAAATTTATCTACTGATTTACAATTTTTGCAAATAAACATATATAATTATTCCGAACTCGTTTCAGAATCTCCTGTTATTCATCTTCTTCTTTTTTAGATTTCTTTTGTCTTTTAGTCTTTGGTTCTGTGGTTTTACCATCTTTTAGGCTGCTCATAGTCTTATACCAAAGTGTATAGCAAATGCTCCTGATTGGCAGGCTCAAACCTGCAACTATTGTGCTTAATACTGACATAAATATAACTTTTGAAATCAAATTAACCGTGATTTCAGGCATTTTTGCATAGCGCAGCGCTTTGTTAAAATATTCCAAAGGCATATTGTTGCCGATAAAGTCAAATAATGAGCATATCTTATCTGTTAGATGCAGGCAGTCAAATACGACAGAAACACCTTCCGTTATAATGTATATTGAGAAAAATCCCAAAATTATCATCAGCAAAAATGTTCTTGCCCAATCCCCTTTTATGAGTATAAAACTTCTTTTGAAACATTCTTTTACGCTTAATTCTTCCTCAAATGTGAATACCTGATAGACAAGTACAAAAAATACCCAAAATATTAATGGTGGTATCAATCCTAAAAGCGGAACGATTGAAAATGCTATGGCTACAAGTGATAAAATTCCGACTACAAGCAAAAATCCGATATATTTGAATGCTCTGCGTGTTGCAACCTGTCGGTGTGACTGAAAATCGTATACATGCCCGGTTGTTAATGCGCCTTCGGTCATTGAGTTTAGGGCAACATAGGCAACCATATAATCCCAAAACGCTTTTAAGAATATCAAAAGTCCGGGGATTGCAAGCAAAAGTATTATAGCCATGGCACTGTTTAGTGAATGTGCTTTTTGTGCGACTTTGTCTGCAAGTCCGATTGTCAACCCGAATGTGAGTAACAATCCGACGATTTGTCCAAAAACAGGAAATAACATAAACAAAATAAATTTATCAATGTTTGAAAAATATATCTTTAATCCGTCAAAAATAACAAACCAAATACTGTTTTTAATCTTTTCCTTAGCCATGCAGTCTCCTTTATTGTATAATTTTAATACAAATAGAGGGAAATTTAAATAAATGCCGATACTTTATAAAGATATTATTTCGGAGTTTACTGCTGAAGATTATGCAAAAAACAGGGTTAATTTGCATATTCATACTACTTATTCGGATGGCTTAGCGGATTACAGAACGCTTGTTAATCAGGCAAAGGCAAAAGGATATTCAAAAATTGCGATAACAGATCATAATACTGTTCAGGGACATCGGGATAATTCAGATTTGCTTGGTTTTGTCATTCCTGCCGTTGAATTTGATGTTTGGTATAAGTATATTTTTCTGCATTTACTTGCCTACGGGATAGATATAGATGACCAATGTATGGAAAATTTTTATGCAAAAACAAAGGCGCAAACCGAAAAAGATATAGTAAGAATTTTGCCTAAACGCAATATAAAAGAACTTATAAAAGCCATTCATGATGCGGGAGGAATTGCAGTTATTGCGCATCCTGCCTGTTGCTGGGCTTTGAATATGGATAAATTTATTAAAGATTTAGTTGATATTGGTTTAGATGGTATTGAAATTTATTACCCATATCCAAGATGGCGTAAATATATGAAATTTGCCCCGCTTGAAGAAATTGAACAAATTGCCGATAAATACAACCTCATAAAAACAGGCGGAACCGATTTGCACGACACTCTGTTATAACTTATTGTGCATGTTTTTTGTTATAAATAATTGACGAAATTAAAGAAGCAACTATAAATACAAGTCCTATCAAGCCTGTAACGACTTCAGGTACTTCTTTTACGGTTGTTATAAGCATTATTATCGCTAATGCTCCGATTGCCCAATGTGCACCGTGTTCAAGATATCTGAATTTTGCAAGTGTTTTTGTGTCAACAATAAGTAATGTTAAAGACCTTACAAACATTGCTCCGATACCCAAGCCTACTGCAATTATTATGACATCATTACTCAGTGCGAATGCCCCCAAAACCCCGTCTAAAGAAAACGAAGCATCTATAAGTTCCAAATAAAGAAAACTTACAAAACCTGTGCAGGCAACCGCGTTTGTTGCGCATTGAGCCATTCTTTCTCTGTCGTGTTTTTCAAGAAAATGTGAAATTCCGTCTATCGCAAGATAGGTAATTATTCCCGTTATCCCCGCTAAAAGAACAGCGACTTTCTGTTCTTGCGGGATAAAATTATTTAATATTATTAAAACAATAAGCGAAATTACTATTTCAATACCTCTAATGTGGTCAAGATAAGAGATTGGTGCTTCAATGCACTCTATCCAGTGAACATCTTTTTCGTGGTTGAAAAAGTAGTTAAGAAAGAGCATTATCAAAAATATTCCGCCAAAGGTTACAATCGGAGCATGTGACAGTTCAAGATAATGAGCATACTTCATAGAATCTGTCAGTGCAATATTTGTAACAGTCAGCATATCCAAATGCGCAAATACAGAAACTACAAGTATCGGAAATAAAAATCTCATCCCAAATACTGCAATTGCAATACCCCATGTTAAAAATCTTTTTTGCCAAACTTTTGACATGTGTTCAAGTTTCATCGCATTAACTACTGCGTTGTCAAATGATAAACTTATTTCAAGTATAGCCAAAATCCCTGCAATAAATACTGCGAGAAGTCCGCCTCCTGGTTTTACATGCTCTCCCCAAAAATATGCTGTTGCAATACCGCATACGGTTACTATTATTGAATCAATAAAATATTTAATCATACTCCCTCTTATAAAATATAGTAAAGGCGGGATATTTTACCCGCCTTACATTATAAACTGATTATTATTTGTTAATATCGCTTGAACTCGGAACATAATACTGGAAAGTATCAGGTCCGTTTTCAGGAAATACTAACAAGAACGGTTGGTTTTGTCTGATTATACCGTTTCCGCCTTTGTATGTTGCAGAAAATTCCTTTTTAATAGGAACTTGTTCTTCCTGAAAGTTAACAAAAGCGATAGGTGTGAATGTAAAACCGCCGTTTGCCTGTGCGATTCTGCCTGCTACCTGATAGCCTTGAAATAACATTACATCATAATCAAGTCTTGTATTTGCGTTCATTTGAACATGCAAAACTTGGGGCGGATTAGCAGTATTAAAATCTTCCAATGCAGAAACCTGTACGGTTTTTGCCTGAATCGCTCCTGCTGTTGTAAATGCAAGAACTAAACCTACTGCTGCACTTAATAATTTTTTCATTTTATATTACTCCTTTACTTTTTATTTTTGAGTTTTATCTTTTTTGGTATTTGGAAATTTTAAATAAAAAATTTCATTTTCGTTTATTACAATGTCTTTTCCTTTTTCTGAATAAGAAAGAGGTGATGCATCATAAACTGATTTTGCGCCTGATTTGAGTCTGTTACCTTCCTCATTTTCTACAACACCTTCAACTGCCGCAACTCCCATACTCAAACCTTTAACAAAATGATTTCCGACACCCAAAACTGCCTTTTTGGCAAGTTGCCCTTTATTCAAGGTTGTTGTATATGTTGCTTTTACAGTTTCGTTCAAATTATGCTTTGAACCGTTTGTATCAATGTACCATTCGGGTTTAAAAGAAAATTTTGCATTTCTTTTAAGTCTTTTTGGACTCACCACATCAACAAGTTTCCCGCCCATTTCTGAACCTGCAGGAATCGTTGTGTTTGTAAGTTCAAGAATATCAAGCAATTTTATTCTTATTGATGATGGAGGATTTGCTGTTGAAAAACTGCCAAGAGAGGCAACTTCAACTGTTTCGGCGTATGCACAGGAGCATAAACCTGTTACTGTAAATACAAGAAAACCTAAAAATAAATTTTTTTGCATTTTTTATAAATCCTCAAGGATATATTAGCAGATTTTTGTAAAAATGGCAAGATTTACTGTTTATTCAAATATTTTTTCAGATATTTGCCGGTATAAGAGTTTTTGCATTTCATAATTTCCTGCGGAGTTCCTTGGGCAACAATGCTTCCCCCATCGTTTCCGCCTTCAGGTCCAAGGTCGATTATATGGTCTGCAATTTTAATCAAATCAAGATTATGTTCAATCATAAGTATTGTATTCCCTTGGTCTGCAAGAGCCTGAAGAATTTTAGCAAGTTTATCCAAATCATACCAATGTAAACCGACTGACGGTTCATCAAGCAGATAAAGAGTTTTGCCTGTTGAGCGTTTATTTAATTCGGATGCAAGTTTAATTCTTTGTGCTTCTCCGCCTGACAATGTTGTTGAACTTTGACCGAGTTTCATATATTCAAGTCCGACATCATTGAGGGTTTGTAGTTTTCTTTGAATTGACGGAATATTTTCAAAAAACTCAAGAGCCTCTTTGACACTCATATCAAGTACATCAGAGATGGTTTTGCCTTTATATTTAACCTCAAGTGTTTCTCTGTTGTAGCGTTTTCCTTTGCAGACATCACATTTGACATAAACATCAGATAAAAAGTTCATTTCAATTTTGACAAGTCCGTCGCCTTTGCACGCTTCGCACCTTCCGCCTTTTACATTGAAACTGAATCTCCCCGGAGTATAACCTCTGACTTTTGCTTCATTTGTTTTAGCATAAAGAGTTCTTATGTGTGAAAATACATCAGTATAAGTTGCAGGGTTTGAACGAGGGGTTCTTCCTATAGGAGATTGGTCTATATTGATAACTTTGTCTATATTTTCAAACCCTAAAATATCATCTACCCCTTGAGGTTTTGGTTTATTTCTTCTTAATTTATGTATTGCAAATTCGTATAGCAAATCCTGCATTAGTGAGGATTTACCGCTCCCTGATACTCCTGTTAAAACAACAATTTTCCCAAGTGGAATATCAACATCAATATTTTTAAGGTTATTTAGATGTGCGTTTTTTATTTGAAGAAAATTTCCGTTCCCTTCCCTGATTGTTTTTGGTAGCGGGATAAATTTTTCGCCGCTTAAATATTTGCCGGTAATTGAATTTTTTGCCTTAATAATATCATCAACATTACCCTGTGCAATTATTTTACCGCCGGATTCTCCTGCTTTTGGACCGATATCAACTATATAATCTGCACTCCTGATTGTATCTTCATCATGTTCTACTACTATCAGTGTGTTGCCAAGATTTCTCAATTTAAACAGGGTTTTTATAAGCATGTCATTATCACGCTGATGCAGTCCGATAGAAGGTTCATCAAGAACATACAAAACTCCGCTCAAACCGCTTCCTATTTGAGAAGCAAGCCGGATTCTTTGTGCTTCTCCACCTGATAATGTTCCTGCCATTCTTGATAGATTGAGATATTGCAAACCTACATCTATTAAAAATTTTAGCCTTGCTCTGATTTCATCAAGGATTTGTTTTCCTATTTTTAATTGATATTCAGAAAGTTCTAAATACAAATCTGTAATAAAGTTAAATTCTTCATCAATCGGCATTTGGGTAAATTCAAAAATGTTTTTGTCTTTAATTCTGACTGCAAGCGGAAATTCTTTCAGTCTTGCTCCGTGGCATGAAGGACAAGGTTTTGCGACCATAAACGGCTCAATTTCTTCTCTCCAGTAGTCACCGTTTGTTTCATTGTATCTTTTTTCAAGAAACGGTATTACTCCGACAAAAGGAATATTTCTCGTTACATATCTGCTTGTCCCAAAGTCTTTTATGCGCATTTTTATAGACTCATCAGAACCGTATAAAAGTATTTTTTTGTGTTCATCAGGCAAATCCTGATAAGGCTTATCCATGTCGATATCATAAGCGCTACAAACAGAAGATAGCATATCTTTATAATATGTTGTTGCCGGTCTGTCCCACGCATAGATTGCATTTTCATTAATAGATTTTGTTTTGTCAGGTACTACCAAATCAGGGTCAATTGTAAAATCTGCGCCTAAACCACCGCATCTTTCACATGCCCCGTAAGGCGCATTAAAAGAAAATATACGAGGTGTAAGTTCTTCAAAACTTAAATTGCAATCGGGACATGCAAGTTTTTCGCTGAAAATTATTTCTTTTCCGCCTATAACATCTACATTTACAATTCCGTCTGCTCTTTTTAGGGCAGTCTGAACGCTGTCTGCTATTCTTGATATTGCACTTTCTTTTACGACAATTCTGTCAACGACTATACTTATGTCGTGTTTTTTGTTTTTTTCTAAAGTTATTTCGTCTTCATCAAGACTGTATATTTCACCGTCAACTTTTACTCTCACAAAGCCTTCGTGTGAAAGTTCTTTAAAAGTAGAAGAATATTCTCCCTTTTTTCCCCTAACAATCGGCGAAAGTATCTGAATTTTTGTTCCTTCTCCGAGTTGCATTATTTTATTAACTATTTCATCTAAGGTTTGGGGTTTAATTTTTCGACCGCATTTTGGACAGTATGGAGTGCCTATTCTTGCGTACATTAGCCTTAAATAATCGTAGATTTCCGTTATTGTTCCGACAGTAGAACGAGGATTGTTGCTTGTTGATTTTTGATCTATTGAAATCGCAGGTGATAATCCGTCAATGTATTCAACATCCGGTTTGTCTAATTGCCCCAAAAATTGTCGTGCATAAGTTGAAAGACTTTCTACATAGCGTCTTTGTCCTTCTGCAAAAATTGTATCAAATGCAAGGGAACTCTTTCCTGAACCTGAAACTCCAGTAAAAACTACAAGTTCATTTTTAGGTATCTCGAGAGATACATTTTTAAGGTTATGTTCTTTTGCTCCCGATATTTTTATAAACTCTGCCATAATTAATATTATTATTCAAGAAAATTATTTTTCAAATAAATGTTAAGTTATTCTCATTTTGTATTTTTATGCTTGGTTGAATGTTAAAACAATGATATAATAATATTAGTTTCGTTATAGCATATATGTTGTTGTCCTTTGCTTTTTGGAAAGGATAATATTATGGGAAAATCATCAAAGTATCCGTCTTATTCGGGTGGTACTGTAAATATCAACGGTACAAATGTTTCAAAAACATCAAGGTCAGGTAATTCTGTCAATTCCGAATATACAATGAATAAAAATGAAAAGAACATTTACAATTCTGTTCAGAGTAATATGGCAAATGTTCTTCAGGATTTATTCACTATTTCTGCTCCTCAGCGTACTGAATGGCAAAATCAGTTATCTGCTATGAAAAATGTCGGAATTCAGAATATCAATGACATATTTAATCCGCTTCAAATTAGTTTGAAAAATGATGTGGCATCAAGATTCGGTAATCTTGATAATTCAGTATTTCTTGATCGTTTGAGTGCAATTACTGACAGTAAATCAAAGGCTGTTGCGGATTTATCCAATAATCTTGCTCTTACCCAAAATGATTTGTATAGTCAGGAAATCCAAAACCGAATGAACTTACTTGCTTTACTTGACGGTTTAAATAATTCTATTAATAATAATATTTTGAGTTATCTGGGTTTGGCTAATCAAAATTCAAATTCAGGAAATCAGTATAATAATCTTGCGTATAAAGCAAATACACTTAATCAGGGCAATCTTCTCGGTTCTATTGCAAGAGGGATTACTGGCTCATATTTTTCATAACCTGTATAATCTTTAATTGCATTGCTAAATGTTGTATCTTAAAGGTGTGGGGAAACTTGCACCTTTAATTTACATAACTATCTTTATTTGTTATAATTTTGCTATGGAAAATGATAATCAGGATTATGAAGATTTTATTTCAACAGTAAGCCATGAATTGAGGACCCCGCTTACATCAATTAAGGGCTTTTCTCAGACTATGCTTTCCTCTTGGGATAAACTTGATGATGAGAATAAAAAAAAGTTTATCAAAATAATTGAACAGCAATCTCAAAGGCTGATAAATCTTGTTGAAAATATGCTTGCGGTTACAAAGTTACATTCAAAAAATATCTTTGTATATAATCCTGCTGATATAAAGCCTTTAATAGAGCAGACTATAATAATTGTAAAAAGTAAATATCCTGATAAGAGTTTTAAATTTAATTGCAACCCAAATATTCCACAAATATTTGTTGATAAGGACAAGTTTGTTCAGATTATGACAAATTTGATTGAAAACGGTGCCAAGTACTCTATAGATGGCTCGGATGTTGTAATAATTGCAGAACCAAAGGGAGATAATGTTGAAATTAAAGTTTCAAATATCGGTATAGGTATTGAACAAAAGGATTATGAAAAGATATTTACAAAGTTTTCAAGAATTGATAATCCATTAACAAGAAAGGTTCAGGGCAGCGGTTTGGGTTTGTTTATTACAAAATCTCTTGTTGAAAAAATGGGCGGAAGTATTTCTGTAAAATCTCAAAAGATTGATAACAGTGAGTATTCTGATATAACCTTTACATTATTGATGCCGGTGAAAAATATTGAGGAGCAGACAAGGATAAAATGCGGTCAGTAACACTTTTGATTGATAAAAGACTTGAAATGTCAACAAAATACAAGAAACTTTTGGAATCTGAATCAAATAAAGTTCTGATTTCAAAAAATATGCTTGAATCTATTAAGGTAATAAAAGATAATGCTCCAGATTTGATAATTATTTCAGATAGTTTTGATGATGATTTGGGTGATTTTTGCAAACAAGTCAGAGCGCTGACTTATAATATGCGTCCTGTTATTGTTGCTCTCTCAAAATCCGCAGATTTAAACGATAGAATAAAAGTTTTAAATAGCGGTGCGGATGATTTTTTGTCAGAACCTGTTAATTTAAGCGAGTTTAAGGTTCGTATTGAAGCACATTTGAGGCGTGAATACGAATCTAATCTTGATGCTAAACAAATTTTGCCAAATAAAAACTATTCACTCCGAGCCATTAAACGCGCGATATGTTCTGATAGTATTTGGTCAATGCTCTATATAAGAATAGAAAATTTTGAAGATTATAAGCAGGCGTATACCGAACTCGCATCCGACAAACTTTTACAGACATATAGCGCAATAATAAAGGCATCGCTTACTGATAACGATTATGTCGGTAAACTTGAAGATAATTCATTCCTTGTTATTACAGATAATATAAAAGCAGAAAGTGTCGCAAGATTTCTTACTTTTGCGTTTGATTCTGTTGTTAATAAGTTTTACGCAGAACACGATTTAAGCCGAGGCTATATGATATTGCAGGGAGATGAATTTGCAGGGAAAAGAGCAAATTTTGCACATTTTACAATAAGCATTATATCAAATGAAACAACCTCGTATAATAGCGAAAGTCAGGTGTTGACCACTTTGATGCGTCTTTGTTCTATGGCAAATTTGCCTAATAAATCAAACTATATTATAGATAGGGCTAAAATTTCCGGAGATATTTCAACTATGCCGAAAAAATTTAATAACAGTGTGTTTATATATGAATCTGATGATGCTTTATCAACTCTTTTATATACTATACTTGACCTTCAGGGATATAATGTGAAAATTAAGAGTGCATATAAGCCCCCCAAAAAGGGAGAAATCCCTGCTTTATTTATTATAGATGCCGGTGATTTGGAAAAGAAAAACGGGTTGAATTTGTGTTATAAACTGAAAAATGATGAGAATTTTATTAAAAGTAAGATAATTGTAACTTCTGTTATTCATGATAAGGAACTTGTATTGAATACGGGGGCCGACCTGTATTTACCAAAGCCTTATGAAATTCCATCCCTTATAAAATGGGTAGATGGTCTTATTAAAGAGTTTAACCAGTAAATAAAGCATATACCTATTTAAACACTTTGCGTAACATCTCTTAACATGTTGTAATTAGGTAATAGCGTGCGTTTTGGGGTTAATGTAACGAAATCTTAACAAAAACAAAACAATTATTAAAGTTCTATTCCATGGCTGCCGACATGAAAATTATAGGAAACGAGAACAA
>CACYKF010000032.1 GCA_902774905.1 uncultured bacterium | reverse complement strand
CGCCAAAGGCGGTATTGTAATCAGCGAAGTTTTCTTTTCTTTGGTTCATTTCTTTTCTTTTGCCTCGCAAACAAAAGAAAAGAAATGAACAGGTAGAAAGTTTTAATTTCTCAAGGACTACCGATAATATGTTTTATGTATGTAAGAATTTGTATTATAATTCAATTATGAATAGTTTGTTTAATTTCGATAAAAGACTCGGAGCGGTAATCGGTACGGATGAAGCAGGCAGAGGTCCTGCAGCAGGCGGGGTGTTTGCTTCTTGCGTATATTTTCCTGAAATTAAGCCAAAATTAAAAAAAGAACTTGAAAAATTAAACGATTCAAAAAAATTATCTAAAAATGCAAGAGAAGAACTTTATGAAATAATTTTAAATAATTCCATAAATTCAACTGTTTGTGTTGAAGTTGATGAAATAGAAAAAATAAATATTTTAAACAGTTCGCTCAAAGCAATGAAACTTGCCTGTGAAAATGTTATAAAACAGGCAAAATTAAAGGATTTTTTGACAATAATTGACGGAAACAGACTGATAAAAAATTATACTTATCCCCAAAAATTTATTATAAAAGGTGACGGAAAATCTGCATCAATCGCAGGCGCAAGTATTCTTGCAAAGGTCACCCGTGACAGATATATGGAAGAACTTGATAAAGAGTTCCCAATGTATGGGTGGGCGCATAATGCAGGGTATTTAACAAAAGAACATCTTGATGCGATTGATAAATACGGACTTTGCAAATATCATCGACCTTCTTTTTTGAAAAAACATTTTGAAAAGCAACTGACATTGTTTTAAAAAGTTGCGATATATTACGAATTTTCCTCTTTGTAATTAATCTGCTAAAATTTTGATGGAGGAATGTGACTTTTTGCCTGAAATCATTAAAAATAATGATAGGGTGAAAAGTGAAGTCTTAAAGGGTAGTATGGCTGTAAATACGAACGATATACAAGATTCTATATCTACAAAAGAACTTTACAGAGAGTATAGTTGGTATAAAGATTCGTTTTCTTCTTTGCTTCAAGAAGCAAGTGATAATTTTTTTACCGAAAATTTCAGAATAGAATTTATCGGACTAAGCAAAAATATTAACTGTCTTTTGAATAATGAACCGTGTTTTGTTACCAAAATAAAAATTGATGATGAACATGATATGTTCTTCCGCTTAACGGAAAAAACTATTGATATTATTCTTGAAAAAGTTTTGGGTAAATCTAAAAGTAAATTTAATATAAACAAAATTTCCGAACTCGAAGCAAAGATTATAACAGCATTTAACAGTTTTATGTTTGACTCGTTAAAGCCAAAAATGAATGAACCGGATAAAACTTTATTGAAAAGAACAAATTTTGATATGATACATCTTACTTTCATATTGAAAGATATAGTTCCTGAAAATAAATCGGCAGGCAAAATTATTGTAACATTACCGCTTGCACTTTTGTCTCCCGAAAAAGTTGAATCAAAAGGCAATACTTTTGCAAATACTGATTTCCCCGAAAGCGAAATTTTTGCCAAAGTTATTATGGGAAAAATGAGATTCCCTTTATTTGATATAAAAAGTCTTGAGCAGGGTGATGTAGTTGTGTTTGAAAACAGTGATATTCACAAAATGACACTATCTATTCAGGATGAACTTATAGAAATAAATCTTAATCCAAATATGGATTTATTAATACCTCAAGAAGATGATACGGAAGGAGAAAATATGGCTGCTCGTAATATATGGGACAGTATTGAAGTCGAGATGAATGCGGAATTTGATTCCGTAAAAATCACTCTGGCAGAATTAAAAAACATAGAAGATGGTCTTGTTGTAGATTTGACTTCTCTATATGACAATAATGTAACCCTCAAAGTTGAGGGTAAACCTATTGCAAGCGGTAGTCTTGTAATAGTAAACGATCGTTACGGTGTAAAAATCAATAATGTAATTGCTAAAGGTACGCCAACAGAGGTTGCAGGAGAAGAAAGCACCACTGAAGAAAATGATCAATCTTTTGCCGAAAATGATAATTATGAAGAAGAAACGGACTCATCTCAGGCATCTTCAGACGAGGGCGAAGATGAGGAAGAAGATTTCGATTACAGCGACTTTGACCTTGATGATGATAACTTATAAGAGGGATAAAAAAGATGAATATAGCACATTATATAATTAGTTTTACGGTTTATACTCTGTCAATGTCAGGATTGATTGCTCTTGCATTGTTTGTTTATAAAAAAGTTACCAATATCAGCACCGCAAACAAAAAAACAAAAAGTCTGACGATTGAAGAAACTATGAGTGTTGGTCCAAGAAAAACTTTGATGATTGTAAAAGCCGGTTCCGAAAGATTTTTAATAGCATCAGATGTTGATAAAACTACTCTTATTTCAAAACTTAATGCAACTGAAAATATTATTCAGACCGTTACTAAACAGGAAATAAAAACTGAACAAATGACTGAAAATCCTGTTGTTGATTTGGAAAAAGTTAAAAATTCAATTGAAAAAGAAAATATGGATGTTTTATTCCCTAAAAAATTAAAAAAAGAAGAAAAAAAATCTTCAAAACAAAAGCAGGAAACACCTAAAAAAGTTTTACCGACTGATACAAAAGGACAAGTTCATCTTGAAGTTATTTCCAATAAAAACCCTAAAGGTTCGGAACTTCGTAAACAGCGTTCATATATGCAAACCCGAAGAAGAAATGTAACTATTGAGGTCGGGGAAATAAAAGACCACGGTTTTTCTACAATTAAAGAATTGGTACATAAGGTAAACGAAATTTAGCAGGGAAGATAAATGGATCAGTCTAACGCATTAAATCCTATAATACAAATATTGATAGTCATGACGGTTTTTTCACTATTGCCGTTCATGTTTTGTGCAATGACAAGTTTTTTGAGGTTTGTTATTGTCTTTTCAATGCTAAAAACTGCAATGGGAACTCAACAGGTTCCGCCTGCAATGGTAATTATAGGTCTTTCGATGATTTTGACATTCTATACAATGGGTTCAACCTTTCAAAAGATGTATGATATGGGTTCTGTGCCGTATCAGGAAAAACATGATATGGTACTTGCGCTCAATGAGGGTTCAAAACCGCTGAAAGAATTCATGCTTAAGCAGACAAGGGAAGGTGATTTGGAGTTTTTTGTCAATATGACGCATAAAGTTCGCCCAAAATCTCCTGACGATTTATCAATTTGGGAAGTTGCACCTGCTTATATCGTAAGCGAACTGAAAACATCATTTGAAATAAGTTTTGTAATCTTTGTACCGTTCATAATTTTAGACCTTGTTGTCGCAAATATATTGCTGGCTCTGGGTATGTTTATGTTATCACCGACAATTATTTCAATGCCTTTCAAACTACTGATATTTATTGCCGTTGACGGATGGGCTTTGATAGTACAGGGATTAGTGTCAAGTTACAATTAAAAAGGATGAAAAATGTTAGAAGTTTTACTTGAATATATGGCAAAAGGATTTTTGATTATGCTTGCAATATCAATGCCCTGCGTATTGTGTGCGGCAGGAATCGGTCTTGTTGTCGGTATTTTACAGGCTGTAACTCAGGTACAGGAGCAAACTATTGCGGCAGCACCAAAAATTTTGGGTGTATTCCTTGTAATTTGTATTGGCGGTGTTGGGTTTATAAAACTTTTAACAAATTTATTTCAGGAAGGTGTTGTTCTTGCATTCAATACTGTTCCGCATAATGAAAAATTTGTTCTTGATTCAAATTATCATCAATATACAACCCCGTTTGCAAAAGAAATGCGCGACAGATTCAAAGATGTTGATTCTGTTGATTATATAATGAAACATCCCGGTAAATTGCCTTATATTGACAAATATAAACGGGAGAAATACCTTCCGGCGCAAAAAACTCCTATGCCGAAAACAGATTTTGTCGAGACAAAAAGAATTATGGGGCAATAGTCTGAATGGATAATTTGCTAAATGAATTAATGAAACTTTTTCCGCAAATAAATGCCTATTTTATGACAGGTTTTTTAATTTTTTGTCGTCTTTTAGGATTTTTTAGATTTGCACCAATATTTTGCAGAAAAGAAATTCCCGGAATGGTAAAAATATCTTTCGCAATTTTACTGACATTTATTTTTGCTCCGTTGTTATCTCCTGAGCAGGTTATGGAAAATACTGATTCATTCATTCTTTCGGTGTTTTTAAATTTTGTAGTCGGTGCAATGATAGGTTATATGGCAAGACTGATTATTATTGCAGTTGATTGCGGGGCGGAAATGATAAATATGCAAATGGGTTTGACTTCCGCAACAACGCTTGATCCGTCAAGTTCGGGGCAGGTATCTATTTTATCAAATATTATTGCATTGATGGGTATTTTAATTTTTATCAATGTTGGCGGAATTTATTGGCTATTTAAAGCGATGATGCGAAGTTTTGATATTTTCCCTTTGTATGCAATTCATATTCCGCTTGCAAAAATTGCAAATATGGATTTGCTTATTAAGTTGTCCTCAAATACTTTGTATATGGGCTTACAGATTGCATCTCCGATATTACTTGCCACTTTGGCGCAGGATATTATTTTAGGCGTAATTTCAAGAACTGCACCTCAGGTTAATGTATTTCAGTTGAGTTTCTTATTCAAACCTGTTTTGGGTGCTGCAATTATGGTTTGGATTTTGCCTATGTTTATGAATGTGATTGAACAGTATTTTTTGAGTTTTGCCAATATTATTTAGCGGTAAACTATATACTTTGTTACATTACAAATTAAAACAAAATTCTTATGATAAAATGAGCATATAAGTTTAAGGGAGAAAATGATGAAATCGATTATACTTGCAGGTGGTTCGGGAAGCAGATTGTGGCCTTTATCAAGGGATATGTACCCAAAACAGTTATTGAGTCTTGATAATGATTGCAGTTTATTACAAAAAACTTTTACAAGATTAAAAGAATTTTCACAAGGTAAAGATATTGTTACCGTAACCAATGTCAAGCATTATTCTGATATCAAACTTCAACTGAATAAAATCGATAAAGATAATAAAGTTATAGCGGAACCTTTAGGTAAAAATACCGCCCCTGCAATTGCGTGTACTCTTGAGTATTTTAAACAAAATGATAACACTGATGATATCGTTCTTATTGTACCATCAGATCATTTAATAAGAGATACTGAAAAATTTAATAAAACAGTAGAAGCCGGAATTGAATTTGCATCAAAAGGTTATATAGTAACATTTGGCATAAAGCCGTCTTATCCGGAAACAGGTTACGGATACATTAAAGCAAATGGAAATATGGTAGATAAATTTGTTGAAAAACCTGATATTGATACTGCTAAAAAGTATTTAAGCGAGGGAAATTATTATTGGAACGGCGGAATTTTTATGGGTAAAATTTCCGTATTTATGGAAGAATTTCAAAAATATGCACCTGAAATTTATTCAAATTTGAATGACCTTGATTTTGCTACTGATAAAATTAAATATAGTATTTATGAAAACATGCCGTCAATTTCAATAGACTACGCAATAATGGAAAAATCTGACAGGATTGCGTTTGTTGAATTACAATCAGATTGGAATGATTTAGGCTCTTGGCAGTCTTTGTATAATGTAAAAACTAAAGATGAAAACGGAAATGTTTTACAAGGGAAAGTAATAACCGAGAATGTAAAAAATTCATTTATATATTCCCAAAAAGAACTTGTTGCGGTTGCGGATTTGGAAGATGTTGTAATTGTTGAAACCGAAGATGCAATTATGGCTTGCCGTATGGATAAAACGCAGGATGTTAAAAAATTATATGAAAAATTAAAATCACAACAAAGTGATACAACGCAATTACATAAGACCGTATTTCGCCCATGGGGTTATTATACTTGTATGAACGGGGGTAAAGGATACTTAACAAAAACAATTTGTGTATTACCAAAACAAAAACTATCAATACAATCACATAATCACCGTTCTGAACATTGGGTTGTATTAGAAGGTAAAGCACTTGTAATAAAAGACGGTAAAGAATTTTACCTGAATGCAGGTGACAGTATTGATATCCCGCTTCAGGCAAAACACTCTTTACAAAATCCTTATGATGAAGAATTAAAAATTATTGAAGTTCAAAAAGGGGATTATATATCCGAAGATGATATAATCCGCTATGAGGACTGCTACGGCAGGGTTTAGAACAATTTTGTTACATGCTATTGCGAAATTTTCCCGTATTCTTCATCATTTACGGGTTCAAGCCATTCGTTCGAGGTTTCAATTCCGTCAATTTCTACCGCCAAATGTGAAAACCAGGAATCAGGAGCGGCACCGTGCCAGTGCTTCACATTCGCAGGAATATTTATAACATCTCCAGGTTTCATTTCAATCGGTTCTTTGCCCCATTCCTGATAATATCCTCTGCCTCCGACCGCAATCAACATTTGACCTCCACCTGATTTTGCTCTGTGTATATGCCAATTATTTCTGCATTTTGGTTCAAAAGTTACATTGTAAATTTTTACCTGAGAACTTGAAACAGGTGCAATATAACTTTGTCCGATAAAATATTTTGCATAAGCATCATTTGGGTTTCCTATCGGGAACATTATCGTCTGCGCATATTTATCTTTTTCAGTTAAGGCAGGTGTATTGTCATTCCAAATATCTTTTGCAAGATTAAAAACTGCCCACGCCTTAGGCCAGCCCGCATAAAACGCAGTATTTGTAATTATTGCGGAAATTTCTTCTTTTGTTACTCCGTTATTTTTCGCGTTTTGAAGATGATATTTTAAAGAAGAATCTGTTATACCCTGTGACATAAGGGCAACAACCGTTATTATACATCTTGTTTTTGTTGAAATATTCTGATTATTCCAATTTTCTCCAAATAAAATATCGTCATTAAAATGTGCAAATTCCGGTGCGAAATTTCCTAAATTATCTCTGCCTGCCGTTTGAACTATTTTAGTCATAGTTTTTGTTTCTCCTTTATTTTTCTGTGCAAAAGCAAAACATGAGCTTTGTAATATAAAAGATAATATGATTATTAAAAATAATATTTTTTTCATATATTATCCCCTTATAAAATTAGTAAATACTATTTCTTCCTGTTTTGGCATCGGAACACCGGCTTTTTCTCCTGCCTCTTTGCATTTTAAATGCCAAGCCATATTACGGGCAAGTATTCTCATATTTTGCATACCTTCTAAATCTTGCTTAACATCATCAGGAGTGTGACCGTGTACCATATTCCAATATCTGCCTGAAATCATTGGCATTTCGGTTATTGCAAAATATTTGTTTAATTGGTCTAATGCAGCGGTTGTTCCGGCTCTCCTTGCACTTACTATAGCAGCTCCCGGTTTATGTTCAAATACTTTCTTGCCGCCTGTAAAATTAACAAAGAAAGCTCTATCTAAAAATGCTGTTATTCCGCCATCTGCACTGCCATAATGCACAGGTGAACCGAATATAAATCCGTCAAAATCTTTTGCTTTTTCAACAAAATTATTCACATCATCATCATTTATAACGCATTTCCCTATTTTTGAACATGCACCGCAGCCTCGACATGGTGTAATAGAACCAATACCTATTTGATAAATTTCTGAATCAATGCCTTCCTCTTTTAATGTTTTGGCAATTTCTTCCAATGCGGTATAAGTACATCCGTTTTTGTGCGGTGAACCGTTAAATAGTAATACTTTCATTTATTTCTCCTTTTTACTTTTCTACATATTTGATTATTTTTGCAGGAATACCTGTGACTACTGCATATTTAGGTACATTTTTTGCGACAACAGCATTAGCACCTATTATTGCACCATCACCTATTGTCACTCCCGCCAAAATTGTTGCATTTGAACCAATCCAGACATTGTTCCCGATTTTTATGGGTTTTGGATAAATATTTTGTCTGAATTGCGGTCTTTGGTCGTGGTTCAAGGTCGCAAGAGTGACATTATGCCCGATTAAAACTCCGTTTCCGATTTCTATACCGCCTTGATCCTGAAATTTGCAGCAGGCATTTATAAAAACATTTTTGCCTATTTT
This sequence comes from uncultured bacterium, assembly GCA_902774905.1. Taxonomy (GTDB): domain Bacteria; phylum Cyanobacteriota; class Vampirovibrionia; order Gastranaerophilales; family Gastranaerophilaceae; genus Zag111. The sequence continues at coordinate 6,724 of CACYKF010000032.1, read as the reverse complement.
TATATTCTTACCGCAATCAGTATAAAACGGCGGAAAAAGCCTGAAAGATTTGTCAACTTTTTTGCCTGTAAGTTGTGAAAACAATTCAACAATTTCTTCTTCGCTATGGTATTTGTTATTTAATTCCATTGTAATTTTCAGGGCTTCTTGTGATAATTTATGAAAAGTTTTAAGCATTTCACCCTCTACAAGTTCTCCTGTTGCCATTGTTTTGCGGAATTTTTCCAAATCAATATCGTTCATTTTTTCTCCGAATTATTTTGTAAATTTTTCTGCATCGAGATATTTGATTACTCTTGCCGGATTGCCGACAACAACCGCATTATCAGGAACATCTTTTGTTACAACCGCACCCGCTCCTACGATAGCGTTTTCTCCTATCGTTACTCCCGGCAAAATAGTCACATTCACGCCAATCCACACATTTTTCTTTATGTGAACAGGTTTGCAGGTAATTACATATCTGTCATAAAAATCATGATTATTTGTTGCGATAGTGCAATTTAGCGAAATCATTGTGTTATCTTCTATTGTCAAACCGCCTGCCGACATACACTGAAAATTATTCAAAATAGTGACATTTTTTCCGATTTTAACTTTATCTGCCAAAATCGTAAAAATCGGCGGATGAAGAACGGTATTTTCGCCCAATGTATGATTAAAAAGTTCGTCTATAAGTTCTTTACATTCAGGTGTTGTCGGGTTTGTATGATTTATTCTGAAACATAAATCCGAACTTCTTTTTGCCTCTGCTATTCTTTCAGGACTTTGTGTCCTCACATCAATTCTTATTTCTTCCATAATTCCCCTCTTAATCCTCCGGCTTCCACGCACCGAGATTTTGTTCCTGTTGTTCAATATCTCCTTATTTATTAATTTTTTTAATATCGTCTAATATTAATTCAGGAGTCAAATGATATCTTGCATAGAGTTCATCAAGCGGAATTCTGTCAGTAAATTCTTTTTTCGCTCCATAATTCAAAACTTTCATATCAGAATCCCCGTAAAATCTTGTGATTTTTTCTCCAAAGCCGCCATCAAGAACACCACTTTCAAGAGTGATTACAATTTTATGGTCTTTTTTAAGATTATTTAAAAGTTCCTCATCAACCCCTGTCAAATAAACAGGATTAATCAATGTCGCTTTTATTCCCAATTGTTTTGAAATTTCTTCTTTGACTTCCTGCCCTAACTGATAAAAATTCCCGACGGCAATAATTGCGATATCTGAACCTTTTTCACCAATCTTAAATTTATTGAGCGTTGAATAATCTGTATTATCCGCTTTGCCTGTCGAAACAATTTCTCCATTTGGTACTCTGATGGCAACGGGATGTTCTTTTTGAGTTGTTGCCCAATTTAACATTCCCAAATATTCTTCCTTATTTGTCGGTGCAAGATAGATAATATTTGGGATATTACTGATTAACGGGATATCAAAAACCTGCAAATGTGTCATATCAGCAGGTGCAATTCCGCCTCCAAATACAAGAATTATTGCAGGATTATTATTCAGTGCCAAATCTTGTGATAATTGGTCATAAGTTCTCTGAATAAATGAACTCATAACTTCAAAAACAGGCGTTGCCCCGTTTTTTGCAGCCCCGGAAACAAAACCTACCGCCTGTTGTTCTGCTATGCCGACATCAACATAATTTTTGCCTAATTTTTCTCTAATATCAGGTGTTAAACCTGTCGCAGACGGGGTTGCAGCACTTACAACAATCAAAGATTTATCTTTTTTCAATTTATTTAAAAGAAAATCAGAAGTTATTGTATTGTAATTTGTCGCAACAGTACCGCATTTTGCGTTTATAAACCCCGGCATTTGCCAGTGATATTTTTCTTTTTGTTCTTCCGCAGGAGTGTATCCCTTGCCTTTTAGAGTATGAATATGTACTACTGTCGGCTTTTTAGTATCTTTTACTTTTGAAAATAATTTAATCAACTCGTTTGTATCATTTCCGTTTTCAAGGTAATAATAATCAAACCCCATTGACTTAAAGAAATTGTCTTTTGCTTGCCCGTTTGTTTTTCTCAAATCAGCCAAAGCAGTATATAAACCGCCATGGTTTTCTGCAATAGCCATTTCATTGTCGTTTACGATTATAATGAAGTTGCTGTCTAAAACTGCCGCATTACTTAACCCCTCTAACGCTTCTCCTCCTGATAGTGAACCGTCACCAATTACGGCAACAATATTATATTTTTCCCCTTTCAAATCTCTTGCCTTTGCCATACCTGTTGAAAGCGCAAGTGAGGTTGAAGTGTGACCAACCTTAAAATAATCGTGTTCACTCTCATCCTGATTTGAATAACCTGAAATTTTTATATTAATAGGATTCAAAAATCCGTCTTTTCTTCCTGTTAGCATTTTGTGCGGGTAAATTTGGTGCGAAACATCAAAAACAATTTTATCTTTTGGCGAATTAAAAACATAATGCAGAGCAATTGTCGGTTCTACAAATCCAAGGTCAGGACCCAAATGACCGCCAATCGTATTGGTATGATTTATTATTCCATATCTTAAATCATCTGCAAGCAAATCTAATTGTGCTTTATTCAGTTTTTTTACATCTTTTGGAGTGTTAATATTTTGTAAAACCTGCAATTGATAATCTGGCTTTAAATAATCAGGATTTGCAAATGCGCCGGTACAACCAATACTTGCGGCAATAATCATTGATAATAAAAATTTCTTTTTCATTCTTTACCTCTGCTTTCTCTGTGTTAAATAATTATTCATTATTGCTTTTAGTTGAATTTTAGAAAATTTTTCAGTCCAATCTGTCGGCTCAAAAACTCCGTCAGACATACACCAGCAAGTCATCATTCCGTACAGCTGGGAAATAATTATATGCGTCAAAAGTTCAACGGGTGCATCTTTTTTTAACTCTTTATTTTCTATGGCTTTATTTAAAATATTTGTAAGCATAATGATATCATATTGCCATTTGCTGATATCCGTATAATCAGGTGCAGTTTTGGGGTCAATTGCACTTCTTATCCATTCCCTGCAAATATTTATTCCGTATAACTCAACAGCCCTCATAAAGTTGTCAAAATAAACAGACAATTTTTCAATCAAATCAGCATCGGTCATTTCGCTTAATTTATTTTCAATCTGTTTGAAATATCCTCTGCAAATTTCCGAAACGATATCCTCTTTATGTTTAAAATAAACATAGAAAGTCCCTTTTGCCACACCTGCTGATTTTGTAATATCTTCAACACACAACGCATTAAACCCGTTCGTTTTTAAAAGATTTTCCGCTGTATCAATCAACTTTCTTCGGGTCTTTAACGCATTTTCCTGTCTCTTTGACATTTAATAAACCCCTTCATAAGTAATTATATTAAATTACTGACCAAAAGTCAATGACTTGAAGTATATTTTGTAAAGATTATTATATTAATTATTTATCATTTTTAATGAAAACAAATCCATTGCCAATAGTGTTTTTTGTTTTAAATTCGGTATTTACAAGACCTTTATCATGAAGTCTATAAGTATGCTGTGCCGATTCCTCAAGCATTTGCAGTTCAACTTCTTTCATTTTAATGCTTTCAATAGGTCGTAAATTGTAATTTCTGTTTATCATGTATTGAATATTTTGTTTATAAGTATCGTAAAGTTCTTCTGCTCTTTTTCCGGAATCAAATTTTAATGTATCTACGGCATTTAACGAACTGCTTTCTGGACCGTAAATAATAGTATAAAATTTTATATCTTTGCCATATATGTTATAAGGGTAAATCCCGTCAGTAATAATATCGTTGTCATTTTTTTTACCTATAAAATGGAATTTTAATTCTTCAAATTTGTTTCTGACACTGGATATTTTCATATCCCAAAATTTTGTTTTAGAAAGTCTTTTTTTTATTTCTTGTAATTCCAAAGTATCTTCCTTTGACAATTGTTTAATTATATTTGAAGCGGACTTTTCAATAATAAGACTTTTGAAACTTGGGGTATTATTGTATTTATTATTTGTATAGTAATTGCTAACTGCATTTACTTGCATGAATTGTACTCCTCCCTGAGTATTTGTATATTCAATAAAATTGATATGGGGTATAATAAAATGTATTTGTAAGATACTATAAATATTATTTTTTTTCAATACCTGTATTGATAGTAAATCAAGTAATAATAAAATTTGCTATACATAAAATAACAATATGTTATAATAATTTTATGGTTTATAGACATGTTTATTAAAAAAAGAATAGGAGTGATATATGAAAAAAATACTTTTAGGTGTTTTGATATTATTTAGTTTTGTGCAAATGACTTTTGCATCACAAATTTCGTGCGATAAAAGTGGTTTTGTTCCTATCTATACGCTAATTGATGATGCTGTTTATGATATAAGGTATTATTCGTCATACAATTTCACCGGAAACAGAATAAACGGCTACAAAGCACCTATTGCGTATATGACAAAAGAGGGTGCAAATGCTCTGTCTGTGGCGGCAAAGGATTTAAGAAAAAAGGGATACAGACTTTTAATTTGGGACAGTTACAGACCTCAGAAGGCTGTTGACAATTTTGTAGAATGGATAAATAATCCCAATGATGCGGGTGACAAATCTTTTTATCCCGAACTCAAAAAATCTGATTTGCTCGAAGGTCAATACATAATGGCAAAATCAGGACATACGAGAGGGTCAACGGTTGATTTAACTTTGATAAAAAAAGACGGTTCTTTTGTTGATATGGGCGGAACTTTCGATTTGTTCAGTGAAATTTCTCATCCGGATTACAAAAAAATAACTAAAGCGCAAAAGAAAAACAGAAAAATTTTGCATGATGCTATGATAAAAGCAGGATTTAAGGGTATAGATTCGGAATGGTGGCATTTTACTTTAGAAAATGAGCCATATCCTGATACTTATTTTGATTTCGATGTAGATGTGCCTAATTCTGTGGAAAATTAAATAAGAGGATTTTTATTTTGAAAAATTTTTTGATAAATAAAAATTCCGACAGGCTTTTAATCTTTTTTACCGGCTGGGGTTGTGATGAGTATGAATTTGAGCATCTGCAATCTGATTGTGATGTTTTAATATTGTACGATTATTGCGATTTGAGTTTGGATTTTGATTTTTCGGAGTACAAAAAGTTTAATTTGCTGGCATTTTCGGCAGGTGTGTTTGTGGCTTCCGTTATGAAATTTGATTTTAAGATAGATAAAAGAGTTGCTATTAATGGAAATCCGTATTTGTTTGACGAGAAATTAGGACTGTCAAAAAAAATGCAGAATATTTTATATAATATAACCGAAGAAACGGCTGAAGATTTTGGGAGAAATTATCTTGTCAAAACTGACAAGGAGTGGGCAAATTTTCATCCGTCAAGACGAACATTGGAAAGTTGTAAAACGGAGTTTGAGTGTTTAAAACAAATATACGAGCAGAATTATCAAAATATAGAAGATATTTATGACACTGCCTTTATCGGTGAAGATGACAGAATATTTGATGTAGAAATTCAAAAAGAGTTTTACGGGAATAAATTAAAAATAGTAAAAAATGCTCGTCATAATTTATTTTTCAGAGTAAACAGTTATGAAGAGTTTTTGATTTAGGTTGGCATATTGGATTGCCAGATGATTGATATTAGGTGTTGTTAACCTCTTTCCTTATACATATTGAAGGACTAAAACTTTTACAGTTACTCATAAATATATTTTTTTATTTTTGGAAGTTTTTCTTTGCAATCTTTAACACCGACATTATAAATTGCTTGTAATTTATTCAGATTTTTTTCAACTCTGCGCATTTTTATTTTTTCGCTTGGTCTTAAAACGATTATTTTACCATCATTTTCATATTTTCTTATTAAATCTAATGTTTTATTATAATTAATGTAAGCATTTTTGGCTGTTTTTACAAATTCGGGATATTTTTTATACACTAAACCAAAAGGCAGCCAAGATTTTGTTTTTGTATAATCAGAAGGTCTTGTCTGAATAACGATTATCTTCTCATAGCCCGTATCAAGCGCTTTTTTAAAAGGAATCGGGTCTGAAACAGCACCATCTAAATATTTATTCCCATTAATTTCTACTAAATTCGATACAAATGGCATAGAGCCGGAGGCTCTTAAATATTCCAAATCTTTGCCTCCATCTTTTATCTCGATATATTCAGCCTTACCGCTTTCTACATTTGTAACGACAGCGTAAAATTCAACTTTGGAATTGTTATATGTTTCAATATCAAACGGATCTAATTCATAAACGAGTTTGTTAAAACAGAAGTCTCTATTCATAACATCTCCCGTCGTAATAAGAGAATACATACCCATATATCTTTTATCATGTGCGTATTTTAGATTATATCTTAATGCTCTGCCAATTTGGTTTGATTTGTAATTTATCCCAAACAAAGCACCTGCCGAAACACCAAAGATAGTATCAACCTTTATATCGTTTTCCATAAACACATCTAAAACGCCTGCGGTATATAACCCTCTCATTGCACCGCCTTCAAGAACCAAAGCCACTTTGTTATTTCTATAATTTTTCTCTAAATCTTTCATATAATCATTTTTGTTTTATAATGTGTTTCATTACTCTGATAATATCATAAAAATTATATCTTGATTATGTATTGACATAATCAAATAAGCGTGTTAGTTTTTAATTATGAAATGTTGTCAAAAATCTAATTGGGGCGGAAAACGTGAAATGGCAGGAAGAAAGAAAACCTGTCTTAA
>CACYKF010000031.1 GCA_902774905.1 uncultured bacterium | reverse complement strand
GAGGGTATTAACTACAAACCCTCTCTCATTTTTCTAAATTCGCTACCGCTCATTAAGAAAAATTTCTCTCCCCCAAGGGAGATAGAATGTAGAGGCAATAGCCTGACAATATTTGTCATTACGAGCAAACGCAGTTTGCGTAGTAATCTCATCAAATCAACCATTGAACAACCTTGAACTAATGGGATTGCCACGAAAATCAAAGATTTTCTCGCAATGACAAAATAAAGACGGCGGGTTTAAAAGAGGGTCTTGTATCACACCCTCTCCCGCTTTTTAAATTGGGTTGAGAGAATACAAACTTTTTACCCTCATCCGCATTTGCACGGCTCATACTTTGCCTGCAACTGCTCCCTCTCCCAAGGGGATACAAAGCGAACCAACGAACTTGTGAGTTGCGTGAGCCTGTATGCCTTATGGCTGAGGGGTTGGTGAGGAGTCGTACAATGTCATCCTGAACTTTACAAAGGGAACCGACGAGGAACGAGTCGTGTGACCCTGTATGCGCAGGCGCAAAGCGCCCAGACTGCTTCAGGATCTCACCCCTAACGGGATTGACCCCTCACCCGAAAATCAACTTTTCGCAATTGCTCAAAGTGATTTTCTACCCTCTCCCGTTGGTAGAGGGTGTAAGTCAGGCAATTGTCTGACACAATAAATCATAAGTTCCTCCCCTATGGGGGAGGTTAGGAGGGGAACGAATCTTACCCTCTCTCATTTTTCTAAATTCGCTACCGCTCATTAAGAAAAATTACTCTCCCCGCAGGGGAGATAGGCAATAAATCGGATTGCTTCACCTCGCTTGCAATGACATGAAACTGTCTGTGAAATCAATGAGAAACATTTTGTTAAGTTTTGTAAATATATATAAGAATATTTAGCAATTTTTCAAATTCAGATGACTTTATATAAATATATAAAGCTCTCTCTTCTTATTTAAACGGATAGGCCTTGGTAATATACTCAAGGTCTTTTTTTTAGCCGTTTTTTATAAGAAGTTCGGATAATTTGCCAAATGTTGAAATTGAGAGTTTTTCTCCCCTTGTGTTTTCATCAATTTCAAGTTCTGATAATGATTTTATTACTGTGTCTTTCAAAAAACCGCCGTTTAAAAGGCAATTTTTAATATTTTTTCTTCGCTGTGCAAATCCTGCTCTGACTGTTTTTCTGAAATGTGTATAATCGGATAATTCCAATAACGGTTTTTCTCTTACGGTTAATTTTACAAGCGCAGAAGTTACTTTTGGCGCAGGATAAAAACATTTTCTTCCGACTGTTCTTAACAATTTCACCTCTGCCCAAAACTGTGAAAGTATGGTCAAAAGCCCGTACTGTTTGCCTTGTGAATTTTCATTAGCGCACATTCTTCTTGCAACTTCTTCCTGCACCATCAAAATTATATCAGTTATTTTTGCCCTGTTTTTATTGTTCAAATCGTCAACTTCGCCCAAAAGATGTGCAATAATAGGACTTGTAATGTAATAAGGAATATTTGCGACAACTTTTATTTTGCCTTCACAAAGTGTTGATAAATCTGTTTTTAAAATATCTTTGTGTATAATTTCAAGATTTTTGGCATCGAGTTTTTTCAGTTCTTTTATTGCATCTTCGTCAAGTTCAACAGCAATAACTTTTTTTGCGTGTTTGACAAGTTGTTCTGTTACAAACCCAACCCCGGGTCCAATTTCCAATACGGTATCTTCAGGGGAAATTTTTGCATAATCAATAATATCAGCGATAACTTCACCGTCAATCAAAAAGTTTTGACCTAATCTTTTTTTTGTTCTGAAATATTTTGCCCGTTCAAAGTAATTCATATTACCCTTGATAATACCACAAAAGGATAGATGTTTATATTTATTTATTTGTTATTTTAAATATTGTTATGATAATATAAATTTAAAGGGATATTTATGCTGAACTTACGGTCAAATACATTAAACAGGAGTGAAATACTAAATCTTTACACTAAGGGTTACACAAATCCGCAGGAGTTTAAAATAGGGCTTGAGTACGAAAGACTTCCGATAAATTCGGAGACCTTAAAAGCCGTTGATTATTGGGGGAAACATGGGATAGCAATTTGTCTTGAACAATTTGCAAGAAAAAACGGCTGGGATTATATTGTTGATGAAAATAATATTATCGGACTTGCAAAAGGTCACGATACAATAACGCTTGAACCGGGCAGTCAGGTAGAAATCAGTACCAAGCCTGAACGGACAATATTTGAGTTAAAGAAAAAAATTGACACTATAAATTTAAGTCTTGAAGAAATTTTATCTGAACATGGGGCAATCCTTTTAAATTACGGAGTTTCTCCTCTATCAACCTGTAAAAATATTCATTTGATACCAAAAAGACGCTATAAGATTATGGCAAATTATCTTTGGGGAATATTATCTGATGTTATGATGAGAGAAACCGCAGGGATTCAGTGCTGTATTGATTTTAAATCGGAAGAAGATGCAATGCGCAAATTCAAACTTGCAAATAAACTCTCTCCGTTTATGACTGCAATGTTTTCAAATTCACCGATAAGGGGCGGAGTCGATACGGGGTATAAATCTTTCAGGGCTTTAAGTTGGCTCAATACCGATAACGACAGATGCGGTTTTGTGGGAAAAATTAGTGAAGAATTTTCGTTTGATGATTATATAGATTGTGTCTTAAAAACTCCGATGATATTTATTCAGCGAAACGGACAACCGATTACACTAAACGGAGATATTACATTTGAAGAGTATTTAAAAGAAGGTTACGGTGGGATTATACCAAGTCTTAGCGATTATGAATTGCAGGCAAATTTATGTTTTCCTGAAGTCAGATTGCGTAATTTTATTGAAATCAGAAATCACGATTGTGTTGGCGGGGATTTAAAATACTCAATTCTGGCAATTTATAAGGGTATTTTTTATGATAACAACGCTATGTCGGAAGCGGAAGAATTATTAAAACATCTGCAATATAAGGATTATTCACAGTTGCGTTATGATATTCCAAGATATGGACTAAAAACAGAAATAAAAAATTCAACTGTTCTTGATTATGCAAAAGCAATAATTGAAATTTCAGAAAAATCGTTAAAAAATATGCAAACTGGTGAAAGTCTTTTTATAATGCCTGTTAAAGATTATATTGCAAAAGGAATTTCTCCGGCTGATGAAATTATAAAAAAATGGAACGGTTCCTGGAACAAAAATTTAAAAAAAATGATTAATTATTTGACACAATAAGGAAAATACTTGTAATATATCGTTATCAATGTAGAAAAAACAGAGGCGGGAAGTATGAAAAAAATATTTATATTAGCGGGGTTACTATTAGCAGGTATTGGTGCATTTGCAGAGAATCAATACACATATACACCTTCTTATATTTCCCACTTGAAAGCGTGCAGTGTGTATAGCGAAGATTATTCAACCGAAATTCCGACAAATGATGTAAATACACCGTCTTTAAAAGTCAAATCTACCGAAGAAATTTTGGGGTATCTGAACGCAAAATGCTATACAAAAAGCACTGTTTACAGTTACGATTTGGATAAAGTCATAATGACAATAAAATGCGGGCTTAATAAAAATCAACGCGCTTATGTTGCAAGAAAAATGAATGAAGTAAATATGCAAAATTCAAAAGAAGCCAAAAAGGCATTGCAGGATGAGTTGACAAAAATTATTGAAGATAAAAATGTCTGCAGGGTTAAAAATTATTTGGAAGAATAAGTTTTATATTGGCAGTTTAACACAAAATTCAGTGCGAACATTTTCTTCGCTTTCGACCGTAATTTCTCCGCCATGGGCTTCCGTTATTTGTTGCGACAGGTATAAACCTAAGCCTGTACCGACTTTACGCAGTTTTTTTGCGGCTGAGTAGTATTTATTAAATATCATTTTTATTTCGTCTTTTGGAATACCCTGGCCGTAGTCAATAACCGAAATAGTTGCAAAGCCTTTTTCTTCTCCGATTTTTACGTCAATATCTTTGTGTGTGTTGCTATGGTTTATGGCATTTGAAACAAGATTTTTTATAACCCTTTGCAGTTGCATTTTATCCCCATTAATTGAAACTTTTTTATCCGCCGGAATAAAATTAAGTTTTATACTCAAATCTTTAGTTAAAGGTATCATATCTTCGACAACTTCCTGAGTGAAAGAATTAAGGTCTATATATTCTTTATATAATTCAATTCCGCCTTTATCATCAATTTTGTATGTTTCCAAAAGAACTTGAACAAGTTCAAGGAGTTCATTGTTTGATGATTTCATATTCTTCAGGGCAAATTCCTGTTTTTCTGATATTTCTCCGAATTTTTTATTTAAAAACAGATCAATCATATTTGCCGCCGCAATAATCGGAACTTTTAAATCGTGAGTTAAAGTTGCTGCAAAATCGGTTTTTAGTGTTTCAATTTCTTTTTCAACCGTAACATCCTTGATAATTATTACATATCTTTTTTTTTCAATATGAACAAGCGGCTGCGAACTGATTATAAAATTGTTTGTCGGAGTGTGTTTTATAAAAACTTCGTCATTATCAAGTTCGTTTGCTTTTGCATTATCATCTGATAATTGTATATAGTCAAAAATATTTTTACCGACTATATCATGACCTTTTCTCACACCGAACCATTTTAAAATTTTTGGAGTCGCTCTTAATATTTCAAACTTGTCATTTATAATTAAAATCCCGTCAGACAAAGAATTTATGACTGATTCTAACAGCCTGTTTTGATTCATAAGTTCGGATTGATATTCCGCAATCATTCGTTCTCTGTCGTTAAGTGTTTCAACCATTCTGTTAATACTGTGAGTAACATTTTGGTAGGTCGGATGATCTGTGTTAATTTTTTTACTCAAATCCCCGTAGCGGATAGAATCAACTGTTGTCGTAACTTTGCCTAAATAATCGTTAATTTTGGACCAGCGTTTGTTTGTTTTACGGGTAATAAAAAATAATGACACAAACACCAAAATTACAGCGATATTAATTATGTTAAGATAAGATTCCATTTGCTCTCTCAAATTCGTTTTAACATGATATAATTAAATTATAATCAAGAGAGTGGACTTTGTAAACAATAGGGAATATGAGCGAATTAAAATTACCGGCTACTATAAAAATGGTTATAACCGACTTTGATGGTGTTGTTACTGATAATTGTGTTTACATCAGTGATGACGGGATAATGTCAAGAAAAATCAATTTTAAAGATGTTGTCGGATTTTATCTGCTCAAAAAAAATGGTATTGATGTTGCAATAATTTCGGGAGAAAAAAATTCTGCAATAGAAACTATTGCAAAAAATCTTGATATAAAAGAAGTTCATCAGCGTATAAGGGATAAATTACCCGTTATGAAAGAAATTATTTTGAAAAATAATTTATCTCAGGAACAATATTTGTATATTGGTGATGATATAAATGATTTGGAATGTCTGAATTATGCAAAGTACAAAATAACCGTTCCCAATTCAACTGAAAAAATTAAAGCGGTCGGTGGAATACAAATTACGGAAAATTTTGGCGGGAATGGTGCATTCAGGGAGGTTGCAGATTGTTTAACAAATTAAAAAAAATTTATGATGATATAAAAAATTTGAACAAATCGGTTAACAACTATCAAAATGATACTATCATCCAGTCTTTGCCGACTGTTGCTTATGTAAATAAAGCCAAAAAACTAATTGAAGCGAAAGACTACAAAAGTGCAACGGAAGTATTGCTTTCTGCTATTGATATTTCAGATAAAGACCCTCTTGTTTATAAATATTTGGGAAAAATAGCAGAAATTAACCGCCATTTTAAAGATGCGTCTGTATATTATGAAAAATCCGCCAATCTTAATTCAAATGATAAAGAGATATGGCTTAGGTTAGGTATGAGTTATTTGTATTCGGATATTTTAGATAAGGCGATACATTGTTTTGAACTTGCTGACAGGCTTTCGCCGTTGAATACAGATGTTTTTACAGGCTGGGGCATGGTGTATATGAAGCAGAAAAAATATGCTCTTGCAAAGGACAAATTTAATCGTGCCGCGCAGATAAGTAAATATAATTTTACGGCAATATTACTATCTGCGGTGATGGAAATGCGTCTTGAGGAATATGCTATCGCAGAAGAAAAACTAAAATTTTTGGTTAAAGTTGCTCCAAATGAGGGCAGTTTATATGAGTATGCGCATCTGAAACTTTTACAAAACAGGTTTGATGATGCTGAAAAATATGCAAATAAGGTTTTGGCTTTGAACAAATTTATGCTTCCTGCGTATTTCATTTTGGGTGAAGTTTATTCTATTCAAAAGGATTATGATAAGTTTGATGAGAATTTTCAGACGGCACAGGATTGTGGTTTAAAGAACGAGAATCTCTATATAGAATGGGCGAAAGGTCTTGTGAGATTGTTTCGTTTTGAACAGGCGGAAGAAAAATTCAGACAGGCTATTGATCTTGATGCAGAAAGTAATGATGCAAAAATTGGACTTGCTTTGTTATATTCTTACCAGAATAATTTTAAAATGTTAGATGAACTGAAAGAAAAAAATCAAAGTAATGTTTATATACAGGAAGCAATCGGACTTGAACTTCTTTGTGCGGAGGATTTTGAAGGTGCAATAGAAATGTTTAAAAAAGCACTCACAACCGACAGGTATCAGACTTATAATTATTTTAATCTTGCAAGAGCATACGCTATGCTTGACAGCCAGTATAAGGTACGGGAATATTTAGACAAATTTACACAGGGAAACCCTGATTATGCGAAAGGGCATATTGATTATGCACAATGGTTAATAAATGTATCAGATTTTGAAGAAGCGCGCAGAAAATTGAAAAAAGCCCTAAAACTTGAGCCTGACAATCTTGACGCACTAAATATGCTTTTTTTGACACAGTTCACTCTTGTCAAGAAAAACATTTGTGAATATAATATAAAGGAAGCAATTTCGGTTGCCGATAAAGCACTTGAGTTAGGGAGATTTGATTATACACCCCAAAAACAAGAACTTGAACGAATGTTAGCAAATTTTCAAGGGAATTAGAGTTGAAAAATATCGTAGTACAAAAATTTGGCGGAACATCTGTTGCTGATATTGAAAAAATGAGGCATGTTGCTGATGTTATCATTCAGGAAAAAGAAAATGGTAATGATGTTGTGGTTGTTGTTTCTGCGATGGGACACACAACAGACCATCTTGTAAAACTCGCTCATGAAATAAATCCGCATCCGTCGGAGCGTGAACTTGATATGCTTCTTTCAACCGGAGAATGTGTTTCAATGTCGCTTTTGACTATGGCACTTCAAACAAAGGGTTATAAGGCAATAAGTTATAATGCGCAACAAATTGGAATTATAACCGAAAATGTTCATACAAAAGCAAGAATTATTGATATTAAAACAGATAAATTAAGAAAAAGTCTTGATGATGGTAATATAATTGTAATTGCAGGATTTCAGGGGGTCACGACAGAAGGTGAAATAACAACGCTTGGCAGAGGTGGTTCAGATACTTCTGCCGTTGCCATTGCATCTGCTTTAGGTGCGGAAAGATGTGATATATATACGGATGTTGAAGGTGTTTATACTACAGACCCGAGAGTTGTGCCTAACGCATCAAGGCTTGAAGAAATTTCTTACGAAGAAATGCTTGAACTTGCTCATGCGGGTGCAAATGTTTTGCATCCCCGCAGTGTTGAAACGGCAAAACAATATAAAATGCCTCTGAGGGTGCGTTCAACATTCAAATATAACAATAAAGGAACTTTAATATTAGGAGTTGAAGATATGGAAATTAATAAACCGGTAGCAGGGGTTGCTGCAGATTTATCACAGGTCAGAGTTGTTGTTTGTGATATTCCTGATACCCCCGGTGAAGCCGCAATATTATTCGGCAGTCTTGCAAAAGAAAATATATCAGTCGATATGATTATTCAGTCTTATGCGAGAAAAGTTAAAAACGATATCGCATTTACAATAAGCAAAGAGGATTTGGGAAAAACTCAGGAAATATTACAAAGAGTAAAAGAGCAACTCGGTGCCGGAGATGTAAGTTTTGATGATAATATTGCAAAAATATCCATAATTGGTGCAGGCATGATTGACCGCCCGGGTATTGCATCAACAATGTTTAAAACTCTTGCCGACAGCGGAATTAATATTCGTATGATTTCAACTTCTGAAATAAAAATCAGTTGTTTGATTAACAGGGAAGATGCTCAAAAAGCAGTAAAAGCATTGCATGAAGTATTTAATTTAGGTTGTGATGAAATTGCCGAAGTTAAAGGCACTTTACCTGATGTATAAACAAATTTGATAAAATAAATTTGAAAAAATAATGCTGAATCACAAAATTTTGGCATTATTTTTTTTTGTCTTGATTTTTTTTTATAAATCATTAAGAACTTCATGCACAAAAATCATACTCTCTACTCCGTATGGTTGATTTTTTGTGTATAACTTGAACAAAATTAATAAAATAAAGTATTATAGAAAAGAGAGGTAGCAGATTATGACAAGTTACTTTCCAAATTATGACTTGGCGGGAAGAATACAGCATACAAAATTCGCATCAGGATTTAATATGCCGAGTATTCGTTTTGACAGAGTTGAAAAACCGGAAACGCAGGATTTTAAACAAGTTTTTTCAGGATTAGTTGAGAATTTTAACAAAGATTTGAACGCGCCTGACGATTTGTTAAAAGATGTTATGCAGGGCAACAAAAATGTCGATATTCACGATGTTATGGTTGCAATGTCAAAAACGGAAATCAGCGTAAATGTAGCAACTCAGGCGGTAGGTAAAGTTATAAATGCCTATGACAGAGTTATGCAAATTAATGTTTAATTTGTTACTTTAATGGTATGAATTAAAAAATCAGACAGCGGGAAACAACATGGATTTTAGTAAAATTACGGAAAACAAACCACTATTTTATGGAATAATCGGCGGAGCCGTGCTAATTATTGCGATTATTTTAATGGCAATAATCATCGGTGCAAGTTCAGGTAGTAAAGACGGTCCGCGAACCGTTGGCTCCGAAGCGTTAAAATCCAATGTTGAACTTTTGACAACCGATAATATTGGTAAAGCATTAGAAATTCAGGCGATGCTTGCAAAACAAGGAATTGTTGCAGAACGACAGTTAGATGGTACAAAATCAAAACTTATTTTGAATGCCAAAAATTGTTCAAATTTGACTTCAAAATGTACCGTAAACGACAGAGATAAAGCAATTATCGCTATTGTTCAATCAGGTCTTGTTGATCAAAATGTCGGTTTGGAAATTTTTGATAAGGGTGATTTTACTTCTACAAAAGAAGATAAAAGAATTCGTCTTGCAAGAGCAATGAACGGGGAATTATCAAGACTAATCAAACAGATTCCTCCAATTCAGAGTGCAACTGTATTTATTTCAATACCTGAACAAAACTCAATGTTTGATGAACAAAAACCGCAAACTGCAACTGTTCAACTTGTTATGCCAATCGGTGAAAAACTTGACCAGTCTAAAGTTAAGGCTATTACAAATTTACTTTTAGGCAGTGTAACCGGTTTAAAAGCAGAAAATGTTGCTATAACCGACACAAACGGTAATACTTATCATAGCGTCATGGATGCGGAAGATGAAATGCTTCAGAAACTTGAAGAAAATGATAAATATATGCAGCAAAAGATTTCTAAACAGTTAGACAGGCTTGTGGGTCCGGGGAATTATGTTGCAACTGTAAGTACATTTTTAAGACAAACTCCTGTTGAAAAATTTACCATAGATTACGATCCGCAAAGAAAAACTGCGGTAACAGAACAATCTTTCTCTGAAGGCTTAGGTGATAAAACATCTGACCAAAGCAGAGGGATTAATGCGGTTAGTACATATTTGCCAAACGGATTGCCTACAGGCGGAATGGATTCATCTCAGGACAGAAATTACTCAAGAACGGCAACCGAAACCCAATACGGTGTTACTAAAACTCAAACAAACGAATATATAAAACCGGGTGTAGTTGAAGAAATTTCTATTGCTGTAACTTTAGACAGAAACAGTATTCCTGCCGATACTACAATGGAAGAAATGAAAGATTTGATTGCCCGTGCGGCAAGCCCAAAAGTTACGGCAGCAAATGTTTCTATAGCATTTTCAAATTCAAACGATCCGTATTTATCACCTGATAAGCAACAAAATCTTCCAAAGGTTGATGAATCCGGAAACCCGTGGTGGCTTGCGCTCCTTATTACCGCAATTGGTATTATAATTACATTTAAAGCGGTGACTGCAAAAGTTAAACAAATTAGAGAAGAAAATTCAATTGAAGTCGAAGCACTTCGTCAAAAATCACTTGAGCAGGAAAGACAACTTAATGACATTAATTCCCGTGCAAGTCAATTAACTCAAAGACAATCAGAACTTGCACAAGACCTGCTAAATCAGCGTCAAAATGGCGGAGCATTACCGGGTTATGCGTTTGATGAAAGTCTGCTCGATGATTCTCTCGATGCACTTTCAAATGAACTTAATGAAGATGCGGCTGACAGAATTAAAAGTTGGATAGAAGACGGCTCAGGTAAAGCAGGAGCAGCAATGGGTGCTCCAAATGAAGGCGGTCAATAATGGCAGCAAAAGGTTTTGATTACGAAAATTTTGCGCAAAATCTTGCGGCTCAAGCGCAAGATCTTGTGCCTGCAGAATTTTCTCCCGAAGAAAAAGAATATGTAATAAATACATTAGGCAATTTTTCAATGATGGCAGGTAAGGCGCTTGCCGAAGATAAAAGTTTGCCTTTTGATGCTGATACTTCTACTTATATTACTCAGATAATTGCAGAATGGTCTTTTCATAAATCTGTTGATGTTATTCGTTCAGGTATTCCAAGAGCAAATTGGGACGGTGTTATGCAAAAAATTGCATACACTATTTTTGAAGTTGCTAAACAGGCGTTCTCTCAAAAATTGCCTAATGATCAGATAATTGAAATTATTGAGCATCATGTCAATAAAACTTATGTTGATGCGATTACCGAATTAAAAGACAAAGGGATAATTGATGAAAGCCTGATGGAATTTGCGGCATCTCAGTCAAATATGAATAAAATGGCGCAAGAAATGCAGGCTCAAGCGCAGGCACAGGCTCAAGGTGAGCAAGGAGTTGAACCGGGTGTTGATGGTCAAAATCTCCCTCAAGTTCAGGGAACTTCACCTGTTGCAGTCAGTGAGCCGGAGATTGCGCCAAAAGCCCTAAAACTTGCAACTGTTGCAATGTTGTTTAACAGAATGAATCAAGACAGAGTTCAGATTTTTCTTGATAAATTTGATCAAAATGATGCCGAAGATGTCGTAAAATATATGAAACTGCCTGATTTAATGCAGAGAGTCGGGGCTGAAAATGCGATGAAATGCTTGCAGGAGATTAAAATGAATCTTCCTAAAGCCTCTGATTTGGCACCGATGAGAGTTGTTAAAAAGATTAAGAATTTTGCATCAAAATATAGCGAAAAAGAACTTGAAACTATGTTGATAAAAGAGCGTATCGGTGTTAAAAGACTTGTGTTTACGGCGCTTGAAGATAAATATTACGAAAATATACCACCAAAAGTTGCAAGTATTGTTGCCACGCACTTGATAAATAGTGTATAATATTGTCGTATCATGATAATAAAAAAGAATAAAAAACAGTCTCAAGGGATAGAACAAGAGGTAGGAGCAGAGTCACTTGAACAGGTTGAAGAACAAGAAGTAAAGCCTGAGGAGATAAACTTATTTGACCTTGACAATATAGATTTCAAACAACGCAATGAACGCCGTAAAGGTGACAGGCGCAGAGGTTTTCGTCGTATTGATGACAGAAACCTCATTTCTCGTGCAAGAGAAGAAGCGGATGCCATAAGAGAAAATGCAGCAAAAGACGGCTATCAGGCAGGGCTTGATATGGCAAAAGAAGATTTGTTGATGCTAAAAGACGGAATAGAGACATTTTTTGGTGCAAGACAACAAATTTATGATGCAATTGCTCCTGACATTCTTGAAATAAGCCTTGATATTGCAAAAAAAATTATTAAAAAAGAAGTGGCAGAAAACCCTGATATTGTGCTTGAAAATATAAAAGAAATGCTTGGCGGTCTTTCAAAAGAAGAAACCAAGTTAATTTTGAAAGTTAATCCGGCACAGGCTGCAATGCTAAAGCAACAAGTACCTGAAATTGTTGCAACTGCCGGATTAGAAGCAAAAGTAGTAATTATCCCTGAAGAACATATAATGGAGGGCGGATGTCTTTTGACAACAACAAACGGGGTAATTGATGCAACTATTGAAACACAGGTTGATATAATAAGTGAAGCATTAAAGGAATTGTAGAAAGTAGTATGGCGGCACCGGAGGGACAACCAAATCCAATAAGTGAAGTTATGATGGCAGTATTCGTACTGTTCCTTATTGTCATATTGCTTGTTGAACTTCCTACATGGATTATAAATGTTTGTATTTGTTTGAATATAACGCTTGGTATAGTGCTTTTGATGTTTGCACTTTATGTTCAAAAAACATTGGAATTATCATCATTCCCATCAATTATTCTTGTCGGTACAATGTTCAGACTTTGTCTTTCCATAGGTTCGACAAGGTTGATTCTTGCCAAAGGTCAGGCCGGTGAAGTTATTCAGGCTTTTGGGGAATTTGTAACTGGTGGTAATATGATTGTCGGCGGTGTAATCTTTTTGATTATCACAATTGTTCAATTTATGGTTATCACAAAAGGTGCAGAGCGTATTGCTGAAGTTTCTGCGCGTTTTGCTTTGGATGCTATGCCCGGTAAACAAATGACAATTGATGCGGATTTTAACGCAGGTTTAATTTCTCCTGAAGAAGCGACAAAACGCCGTGATGATTTGTCCAGAGAATCTAATCTTATGGGTTCTATGGATGGTGCGATGAAGTTTGTAAAAGGGGATACTATTGCAGGTATTATTATTACGCTTGTCAATATTATCGGAGGTTTGGCAATTGGGTGTTTAATGCAGCAAATGCCTATTGCCGATGCGGTTGGCAAATATACTCAATTAACTATAGGTGATGGTCTTTGCTCACAGGTTCCTTCTTTGTTAATGTCAATTGCAGCCGGTGTATTTATGACCCGTGCATCTGCTAAAAGTTCTTCTTTGGGTGCGGATGTTACGTCACAAATTACAAGCAAACCTTATGCTTTATTCTTCGCTTCAATTTTCTTATTTTTCCTTGGACTTACAGGAAAGACTTGGTTTTGGGAAGGAACGGGTTTGCCGAGTTTGCCGTTTATAATATTTGCAGTTCTTATATTTATTGCAGGATTCCAGGTTTTAATCAATGCGGATGTTCAATCTCAATTAGGGCAGTTGGAAAATGTTAAACAAAACATGCAAGATCTTGTCAACCCGAACAGAATGTATGAGCGTTTGGGGGTTGATATTTTGAGTTTGCAGGTTGGTTCTAATTTGCTTGTAATTGCCGATCCTGATCAGGAAGGACAATTATTAGCCAAAATTGCCGCTTTGCGTCAGAGAGTAACTGATGAACTTGGGTATATTTTGCCAAATATTCGTATTATGGACTCATCAGCACTTGATGCTAATGAGTATATGATATTGATAAGGGGTAACACTGTTGCAACCGGTTATGTTTATCCCGGTAAATTTATGGTTATTGCCGACCAGTGGGATTCTATGAAAAAAGAGGTTCCTGATGATGCAATTATCGGTATTGACCCGACATATCAAACTCAGGCATATTGGATTAACAGTGATGATGCAAAATCGGCAAGACTTGTCACTGCTGTCGATGCGACAGATGTTATTGTTACGCATTTGCAGGAATGTGTCAGAAAACATGTTGATGATGTCATGACAAAAACAGATGTTCTCAAACTTATGGAACTTGTCAGAAGTCAAGACCCGACACTTGTTAATGACCTTGTTCCGACAATTATTTCTACAAGTGATTTAAGAAAGATTTTTGTAAACTTAATCCGAGAAAAAGTTTCAATTAAAGATATTATCTTTGTATTTGAACGACTTTGCGACTACGCAAGATTTTCTAAAGAACCTGATATTTTGTCAGAGCGTCTGCGTGCCGCATTAGGTCGTCAGATTTGTTTATCAAATGTCGAAGAAGACAAAGTTCTTTATGCTCTTACACTTTCTCCGGAATGGGAAAAAATTCTTGATGACAGTTGCCAAAGAACCGAACTTGGTACAATGTTTTTGCTAAATCCTGTTCAGGTGCAAGAACTTATTGAAACAACTGCGACTACCCTGATGCGTGCGCATCAGACTTGCGGTCGTCAGCCTGTTGTTTTGTGCTCCCCGAGAATCAGACTTCCGCTTTATCAACTTTTGGAACGCCATATCCCGACTATTGTTGTAATTTCGTATTCAGAACTTATAACGGATATTAAAGTTGAAGCAATCGACACTATCGGTGATGCATACGCTCAGTAATTATAAAGTTTCACTATTCGCATAAATACTAATATCTCAACGGAATTTTCGAGCGTACAACTTCAATATTTTTGTAACCGAAATTAAGTAACATTCTGTTTGTACTTGTATAAAAAATCGTTTCTTCAAATGTCGGACCGATATTAACTGAACTTACGGAACTCTTTTCAAAATGATATTCCAAATACGGAACAAAAAGCCCGTTTTTTTCAACAACTTTTGTCGGTTTGCAGTCGGGTGTCCCAAAAGCATTTACTATTACAATTCTGTATTCATGCTCATTTTTAAACTGCGGATTTTTAAAGAAAATACTTACAATATTTAAAACATCAATG
Source organism: uncultured bacterium (assembly GCA_902774905.1). Classification (GTDB taxonomy): domain Bacteria; phylum Cyanobacteriota; class Vampirovibrionia; order Gastranaerophilales; family Gastranaerophilaceae; genus Zag111. The sequence continues at coordinate 911 of CACYKF010000031.1, read as the reverse complement.
AGTTCAAACAGTATATCAAACAGTTTTACTTTCGTGCTTTTCTTTGAATTGAGTGCTTTTTCAAACATTGTATTCCATTTTTTGAAAATGCTTTGAATAATCTGAACCTGTTTTTTGCGGTCATAAATTACGCTTCCGTATATCGGAAGATAGTTTTTATCGTTCATTTCTTTAATAAGTTTTTTCTTGTTAAATCCGATATTGTAACCGGTGTAATTCAAACCCTTTGCGTAGTTATTCCACAGAGTAAGATTATCGCTTTCCGAGGAAAAGGATGTTGTAAAATATTCAAGTTTGTTGGTCAAATCGTCGTTTCCGTCAACGATATTTTTGTATTTGTTATCAAAATGGTTACTGATTTTGTCAAACAGGTCTTTGTTAAGGTTGGGAGTATCTTTTATCAAATTTACAATGAGTTTATAAGAGTATGCAACTTCTTCTTTATCATTGAGGTAGAGAACATTAGAAAAGCGTATTGTTTCGCCTGATAAAATATTTAAAAGTTTTTCAGGCTTTGTGTAGTGGTAAATGGTATAATCGGTGTCGTTGTCCAAAATTTTCTTAATTTTGGGAATCTTTTTCAATAATTCATCATAATAAGACATGCAAAAAACCTCTGAATTTATTTTTAATCAATAATTATTTATAACATTACATATCATTGTAGCCCGTGTCAAGTAATTGAACAAGTTTTTACTTACATAAACTATATTATCTGTATGTTCATTCTTTCTCTTTTCTTGCGATGAAAAGAGAAAGAATGAACCAAGAAAGAGAAAATACGCTATCTCACTGCAATGCCTGACGGCATCGCTCCGCGCATAAGATATTGTAAGTTGGGCTTTCAGCCCAACAGAAGTTCATTCGTTTTTGTCCTTACGGACAAAAATCAATCAGGCGCCTAAAACTAC
>CACYKF010000030.1 GCA_902774905.1 uncultured bacterium | reverse complement strand
TTGCCACAAGCAAAATGGCTTCGGCTTTGGCTCGCAATCCGCTTTGAGGCACTTTTGCCACCAAAAGTGCCCCTGTCCGGAGGACCCTGCGGAGCATATTTTATATACCGATAATATTTTTTATGTAACTAATTGCTTGACATGTACAATTGCGAGCCCATTAGGTCGTGGCAATCCAGCCATTTAATTTGTTAATCCCCCCCCCCAAACATCCGGATTGTTTCGTCGGTAATTATTTACATCCTTTTAAATGACAAACTATTTTACTGTAACATTCTATATAATTACTTTATTTTTTATTTTGTTTTGATACCCATTCGTCAAACATTATTCCTGAATATTTGTCAGGCATCATACAATATAAAGGCATTAAAATTACTAATTTATATAGTACAGATAGTATTTTCTTTAATATTTTTCTTTTCATATCAGTTGCCTGTCTAAATGTGTGATGTATTACTTCATAGTATTATTCACAATAATACACGAAAATCAGTTATATGCAAGAGAAAGCAACGGATTATTATAAAATAATTGCTAATAATGTCAAAATTTTAAGAAAAAATGCAAAACTTTCGCAAGAAAAATTTGCAGAATCCATTAATTGTTCAAGAGAGTATATCAGCAGGCTTGAAAACAATCATGAAAAAATAAGTTTGGCATTGTTATTGTTGATTTCGCAAGTTTATGGCAAGAAACCGGAAGATTTATTTAAATAAGTTTTATTTATGGTATGTTTCGCCTTTAATTATTTTGAATGCGCGGTATAATTGTTCAACAAGTATCAGTCTTGCAAATTCGTGCAGAAAAGTCATTTTTGACATACTCATTTTCAGATTTGCTCTTTGCGAAACATTTTTTCCGATGCCACAGGAAGAACCGATTACAAAAACAATTTCCTGAGTGCCTGAGTTTGTCAGTTCTTCAATTTTTTTTGCAAATTCTTCACTTGAAAATTCTTTGCCCAAAATTTCCATAGTGATTACAAAATCAGTTGGTTTGATATTTGATAAAATCTTTTCTCCTTCTGATAACAGAACCTTATTTTTCAGATTTTCGTCTTTAATTTCAATCGGATTAATTTCTGTGACATTGATTTGCGCATAAGGAGTGAGCCGTTTTAGAAATTCGTCAATGCCCGATTTTAAAAATTTTTCTTTAATTTTTCCAAGTGCAATAATTTTAATTTTCAATTTTTGAATTGTCACTTTCTATATAAATTGATCTTGACGGGAATGCAAAATCTATATCATTTGCCCTGAAAGATTCAACAACCTGTTCGATAAATTCCCCTCTGACTTTTAAAAATTTGAAATAAGAGCCTGTTTTTACATAGCCCATAAATCGGATATTGATTGAACTGTCGCCCAAATCGTGAATGGCAATAGTAAAATCGTTATGGATTTCTTTGTGTTCTTTGCCGATTTTGTCGAGTAGTTGTTTTGCCTGTTTTATTTTTTCATCCGTTGTTGAATATGTAACACCAAAAGTTATTTTCAAAAGTCGTTTACGCGCCTGAGAAACATTTGTGACTATTGCATTTGCAGCCATATTATTCGGAATAGTGTTTAAAAAGTTATCCAAATCTCTTATTTTTGTTGAGCGTATTGTAATATCCTCAACATAACCCTCAATTCCGTTTACTTTTACATAATCTCCGATTTTATAAACTTTATCAGATAAAAGTGATATGCTGCCGAAAACATCTGCCAAAGTGTCTTTTGCCGCCATACCTACTGCCAAACCACCGATTCCGAAACCTGCAATAATAGATGACATTGAGTAACCGTGTGTTTGCAAAAGTCCTGTTATCGCAAGGAATATCAACACAATTTTTATAATTTTGATAATTATTGGCATGAATCTCAAAAGCGGAGAATTTGATTCCTGAGTTTGTATTTTGGTTCGGATTTTTTTATCTACAATATTTATTATTTTAAAAAGTATCAGTATGAATACTACATTTAAGCCTATTGCTATTAATTCGGACTGAAGTTTCGGGTCAAGTGACATTGTTTGTATCCTCGTAAATTTATGTATGTTATAATTTTATTATAAAAGAAAAATATTTAAATATGTTGGATTTTTTGAGAGAGAATAAAAAAGTAATAATAGCAGTATCATTGGGTTTGTGCCTGTGTGCAGGTGTTGCATTTGAGCGTTTGTATCAACCGAGTGCCAAGACTTTAAAAATTTATTCTCAAGGCTTAGAAAATTATAATTCAAAAGATTATTCAAATGCTTATTATTTATTTTCAAGAGTTGGTTATTTTTCAAAACTGAAACCGGTTGCACTTTATCGTCAGGCATTGTGTGCGCATGCACTTGGGGATGAAGCATCTGAAGTTGATGCTTATACTTCGTTATTCAAACATTTTCCGACAAGTCAATTGAGCACAGAAGCAAAGTATAAAACGGCACAACTCATTATTGATTTGAATCCGCAAAAAGCAAAAAGATATTTCAATGAAATAATTTTATCAGGTGCTGATGAAGATTATAAAGTCGCATCCGAATACTACAAATCAAAAATTGAATCTGAAAATCCAAAAACAAGATTGAAAAAATCGGATATAGAAAAAGGGTTTAGAAATTATCTTACAAAGTATCCTAATGGCAGGCTTGCCCTTCAGGTTGCAAAGAATTGGGAGATATACAATCCTGCAATGAGTTCATCTGATTATACTCTTGTCGGGAAGGCTCTTATGCTTTCAGGTATGTATAAAGATGCGGAAAAAGTTTTAAACAGAGCAGATACAAAAGATAATTGGGCAGTTGCCGGTCTAAATTCTTTTAAACTCGGTAATAAGGTCAAAGCCAACAGTCTTACTATTATTGGGGTATCAAAATATGCGAAAAATGCAGAGAAAGAAGATTACCAAGCAATAGTTGATGAATATGTAAATCATAGTGACAACGCTTATGATTCGGCTTCTGAACTTTTAAAAATTGCACAGGGCGAAAATAAAGATTATATTTGGAATTTAAAATGTAAAAATGCCCCTAAAACAGATAAATACGCTTGTTATGAGGAATTATATGCCTCTTACCCAAATGGTGATTATGCACAAAATGCAATGATAAAAACTATGATAGGCAGACTTTTGAGCAAAAATTATGCAGGTGCAAAAATAGTTGCCGATGATTTTATAATAAAATATCCTGACAGTGAAAATCTTGATATGGTAATGTTTTGGCGGGCAAAAATTGAGCAGAAATACACCCATAATCCGAATTATGAAATTTTTTACCGCAATGTTATAAATAATTTCCCTGATTCTTACTTTGCATACAGGGCGTTTTGGATTGTTCAGGGGATAAATTCTTCTGTTATGAATACAAAACTTGAATATAAAAAGATAGAATACCCTTATAAATACCCCCAAAAAGGGAGTGTCTTATATAATCTTATTTTGGTCAATGATTACGATATGATAAATAAATATACAAAAGACGGATTTATAAAAAGTTGGGTTCAATATAAGAAAAATAATTATGTATCGTCATCTTATACCGCCCAAAAGGCTATGGATAAGTTAAAAAATAAACCGCCAAAAGATGACCCGCGCTGGCGTCTTGTTTACCCTTTGCATTATTTTAAACAGGTTGAGAATAATGCAGGACATTTTAAAAATGATGCGGCGCTTATTATGGCTATTATAAAAGAAGAAAGCCATTTTAATCCCTATGCACAATCAGGAGTCGGAGCAATCGGTTTAATGCAATTAATGCCTGAAACAGCCCATGAAGTTGGAGAAAGAAACGGGTATCAATTTAATACCACAGATTTGTTTAATCCGGAATTTAATGTAAAACTTGGAAATATTTATTATTCGCAATTAAGAAATGCACTTGATAACAAAGATATTTCAGCAGTTGCATCATATAACGGAGGTATCGGTTCGGTTCAAAGATGGAAGGAAAACCTTGAATATACCGATACAGATGAATTTGTTGAACAGATACCTTATGATGAAACAAAAAATTATGTCTATAAGGTTATGAAAAGTTATTGGAATTATACAAGAGTTTACCAAAAATAAGACTATGACATGCGATAAAACCCCTCAAAAAATCACAAAAATATTTGACGAAATATCAGGCTATTACGACAAAATGAATAACTTTATTTCGCTTGGTACTCATTATTTTATAAAGAAATCAGCACTCGAAAGTCTAAAAATTAAACAAAACTCTTATATTTTGGATATTTGCTGCGGAACTGGTGATTTTACGCAAATTATTGATAAAATTGAACCGAAAGCAAAAGTTATCGGACTTGATAATTCTGTTGAAATGCTAAAACTTGCAAAACAAAAAAATCCGCAAAAAGTCTTTATGCAGGGTGATTGTACTGAACTAAAGTTTAAAGATAATGAATTTGACTATATTACTGTCGGCTTTGGTTTGAGAAATGTTGATAATCGTCAAAAAGCACTATCAGAAATTTACCGAACACTAAAAACAGGCGGAAAGTTTATGCATCTTGATTTTGGCAGGCATGGATTCGGGGGAAAAATATTTGATATTATTGTTTTTTTTGCGATTAATACATTAGGTCGGTTTTGTCAGTCCGACAATTACAAATATCTTATTCGGTCTAAAAATGAATATCCTGAACCGCAGGAACTTATTAAAGAATTTGAAATTCAGGGGTTTAAACTTGTCAAACGGCAGGATTTTTTATTTGGTGCAGTATCATATCAGATTTTGGAAAAATAATAACTGGAAAAGAATCTAAAGAAAAACTTAAATAATTAAGAAATAATATACAATACCTAAACTATTCTGTAATCTTTACATCCGCAAAAAACACCTGTTATGGCATTTATTGTTTTTTGCACGATTTTGCAATCGTTTTCATTAGGCAGAATTTCAACACTAACAACTGCGATATTTCGCTCAAGACAGGTTTTGAGATCAATGTTTTTAATGCTGTCACTTCTGCTTGCTATTACTCTCAAATTTGGAAACATATTTATCACATCAGCGCTGATTATTGATGGAGTATAAATGTTTAAAATGCTTGTTTGTTCCAAATCATTTTTATCAAGTTCTCTGACAGTTTTTTTATTCAAACTGCCTGAAATCAGTTTTATGTCAAAATTGTGAGTTGATTTTTTTTCAAAAAACGGTTTTTCACTTTCTCTGTAATCAAAAAATAGCATTTTGCAGGTCATAATGGCTCCTTTTTATTGATAATTTTAGAATTGTATATAATTTTCTATCACTCATAAGGCTAATATTTCAGAATAAATATTCCCAAAAAAGGTAGTGAAATGTGGTTTTAAAATTGTTATATTGAAAATGTAAGTATTTTGTACTCACAACGCCAAGTTACACTGCGACTTCAGCAGACATGCAACAATAGGGCAGAGTACAAACACGGATGATAATTTTGTCAGATGATGCATGACTTGACAAATTTGTCTCCGTAAAAAAGGCATGGCTTTTGGGATATAAGTCATGCCTTTTTGCCTTCGGGCATGCCTTATTTTTAGAAAATTATTGAATATTTTACAAAACTTAATGATAATAAAATCATGCTAAAACCATGTATTGACATGGTTTCAAGCAACCTGACTGTGCCTAAAAGCATGTTGTGACATGGTTTCAGGGGAATTGAAATTGTGCTAAAGCCCGCATGAGTAGTGCTTTAGGAGTATGTTACAAAACTTAATAAGCACATGATTTACTCTTGAAAAAATAATCTTATTTTCTATAATGTTGTTATAGAGTTGAAAGTCATTGATTTGACGGGCTTTAGGGGAGATATGTAATATAACCTTTTAAGGGATATATGCATGTTAAGTACGCTTAATAAATGGAGATTATATAAATTGTTAAGAAGTAGAGATATGGGAAGAGCAGTTGCGGTAAGACGCTGGACTGAAACTGCTGTTGAATGTTATAAAAGGGGTTGTAACTGCGAAGGTTGTTTTTATCAGAAATTTTTTAGCGGTTCACCTCAAAAATGTCAAATGAAAGCATCCGTTTTGGAACTTGTCAGAACAATAGGTACGCCTAATGTTGAATTACCTCAGATTTTGCCTGACGAAGAAAAAGAAGAAATTATTTAGTCGAATTTAAATTAATCATTGTAATATTTGATTATTTGGGGTGAGTTGTCTTGTTTTTTGTATTTTACCCCCTTTAAAAATGAGCGTGGATATGTTATAATGACAAAGCGACATGTGAAAAATCGGAGGTAATTATGCACATTCATGTTAACGGTAAAAATATTGAAATTACCGATGCTATCAAGGCTTATGTAAAAGAAAAAATCGGCAAAGTTGCTGCTCGTTATGACCAAATTCAGGGTATTGATGTTGTATTGACGGTTATCAAGAATCCGTCTGCAGAAGGTAAACATATAGCAGAACTTACCTGCAAAACAAATTCAGGTACTATTCACAGCGAAGAAGCCGCTGAATCAATGTATGCAAGTATCGATTTGTTAGCAGATAAATTTGCAAGACAAATTACAAAATTCAAAGATAAGAATATTTCTTCAAGTAAAGAATCTATCCGTAATGTAATTGAAGCACCGGAAGAAGAAGCAGAAGAAGTATAAGATTAAAATTATTAGAAGAAAAAAGCGGGAATTTATTAAAATTCCCGCTTTTTGTATATTATTTTCGTAACGAACTATTCACTACTCACTATTCACTTAATTTTTTATCCGATAACAGGCGGATTGAATACTCTTGTTGCAAGTTCTTTGTCCAAAGCCAAAATGCCCTGCTTGTCATCGCCGATAAGTTCAAGTTTTGCAAGAACTCCGCCTACACTTGCTTCTTCCTCGACCTGTTCTTTTATATACCAGTTTAAAAATATTAGCGCGGCTCTGTCTTTTACTTCGTCTGCGACATCGGCAAGGGCGTTGATTCTTGATGTTACATATTCTTCGTGTTCAAGAACCTGTCTAAAGATTTCAACAGGAGTTGTTCCTTTGATTTCCGGTTTGTCTATTGCAAAAAGTTCAATGCTCCCGCCTCTTTCAAGTACATAATTATACATACCTTCTGCGTGTGCTTTTTCTTCCTGCATCTGAATATCAAACCAATTTACAAAACCTTCAAGATTCATTTCCGAAAATTTTGCTTTCATTGCCATATACAAGTATTCTGAGTAATACTCTTTGTTAATTTGGTCGTTGAATGCAGATTCCATTTTTTTGTCGATTGCCATATTTGCCTCCTTTTTCTTATGTGAATTGTGAATAGTGAATAGTCGGTTTCGGTGCTAAAGCACATTTTGTTGTTCCTAATTCTGAAACGGTTTATTCACTTCTCACTACTCACTATTCACTAATTGTTCTAACAATTTCTTTTGCAAGTGCTTCAAGTTCTTCTCTTTGAGTTTGTTTAACAGAAGATTTGACTGTAATTTTGTTTCCGATAATTTCGGTATTTTTCCATTTAGAAACGATTTCTGTTATGAGGTTTCCTGCCGTTATTGCCCACGAACCGTTTTCGATTATTGCAATTTTACGGTTTTGAATATTGTGTGCAGTCAAATCATTTAGCAGATTTTCCATATTAACAAATATTCCCATATTGTATGTTGTTGTTGCAAAAACGATATGCGAATATTTAAACGCATCAGATACAATATAAGACGGATGTGTAACTGATGCATCATACATTTTGATATCCTTTACTCCCAATTTTGCAAGTTCACCTGCAAGAATTTCTGCCGCATTTTGAGTATTGCCGTAAACTGATGTGTATGGTATCAAAACGGATTGAATTTCCGGTTCATAAACAGACCATTTTTGGTATTTGTCAATAAATACATTCAAATCTTTTCTCCAAACATAGCCGTGCAAAGGACAAATCATTTCAATATCAAGCCCTTGTGCTTTTTTAAGAAGCATTTGAACCTGTGGTCCGTATTTGCCGACAATATTTGTATAATAGCGTCTTGCTTCGTCCATATATCTGTGGTCAAAATCCACTTCATCCGCAAAAATATTTCCGTCTATTGCACCGAAACTTCCGAAAGCATCTGCTGAGAATAAAATTTTGTCTGTAGTGTCGTAGGTTACCATAACTTCAGGCCAGTGAACCATTGGTGCCATAGCGAAAGTGAATTTGTGTCTTCCTGTTTCTAAAGTGTCACCCTCTTTTACAATCACAAATTGTTCATTTGGGATTTCAAAATCAAAAAATTGCCCAAGCATAGTTTGAGTTTTTGCGTTGCAGACAATTTTCACATTCGGATATTTATTTACAAGATTTTCAATTTCAGCGCAATGATCAGGCTCCATGTGGTTTATGATTAAATAATCCAAGTTCCTTCCGTTTAAGATGTGAGCCACATTTTCAAAGAACTGATGAGAAACTGCTTTATCTACTGTATCAAGTAAAACGGTTTTTTCATCCATAATTATGTATGAGTTATATGAAACTCCAAGCGGTACATCATATACGCCTTCAAAAAGTGATATTCTTCTGTCATTTGCTCCAACCCAGTGTAAATCGTTTGTAATTTGTTTAGTATTATACATTATTCTCTCCTTAGTATCCAATCTATAATAACATAAAATAAGACAATCTAAACTATATTTTTTCGTTACATTTCTTCATGATTACATGAAAATAATTTGCCACGCACATGAAAATGTAATAGTATTATTATTGATAGAGTGTTGTTTTATAGGGATAGGTAAAATGTTAAAAGAAAAAACAAATGAGAGAACTTTGACTCCGCAGGAAGTCAGAACTATTTTAAAAACAGACAATAAGGAGATTGTTGAACTTTGCAAAAAAGCATCAATAAGACCAAAGAAAAATGAAAAAGGTTATACTTATTTTTCTTATGATGAAGTAAAAAATTTGCGCAAAGTTCAGGCTCAAATTAACGGAACAACTGATGCAAAATCAACTGCTGTTGCCGTTGCTGCTCCTGCAAATCCTGCTATCAGAAGTATTTTGAATTCTTTACAGGATTTGGAAACAAAATTAAGCGAAAGAATTTCAAAAGTTATCGATGAAAAACTTGAAGGTATGGATGATGTAGTTGTTGAACTTATTAGATGCAAAACTGATAATGAAACTTTGAAACAAAAAATTGTCGATTTGAATAAAGAAATTTATCAGTTAAAAAATGAAGTAAACAGTTACAAATCCGTAGGTTTCGGTTTATACAGAAAAAAAGAAATCTATATTTGGGAATAGGATAAAAAGTGAATAGTGAATTGTGAATGGTGAATAGTCACTTTTGGCTATTATTTTACCGTTTTTGTAAATATTTTATCTTATACAGTCAATTCACGATTCATGACTCACTTTTCACTTATTAAGAGAGGATATTAAAATGGCGACAAAAGATGCACCGGAAGTAAATATTAGCGAAGAAAGAAATAAAGCACTCAAACTTGCGATAGATAAAATTGAAAAAGATTTTGGTAAAGGTTCAATTATGAAACTTGGGGATAAACCTACCGTAAGTGTTGATTCTATCCCGACAGGTGCGTTATCTTTAGATGTTGCTTTGGGTATTGGCGGTATTCCGAGAGGTCGTATTATTGAAGTCTATGGTCCTGAATCTTCGGGTAAAACAACCCTTGCGCAACATATTGTTGCAGAATGTCAGAAAAAAGGCGGAATTGCCGCTTATGTAGATGCGGAACATGCTCTTGATCCCGAATATGCAAGAAATTTAGGTGTAGATGTTGATAATTTACTTATTTCTCAACCTGATACAGGTGAACAGGCACTTGATATTACTGAAGAATTGGTTCGTTCGGGCGCAGTTGATATTGTTGTTGTCGATTCTGTTGCGGCTCTTGTCCCGAAAGCTGAAATCGAAGGTTCAATGGAAGATCAGCAGATGGGCTTACAGGCTCGTTTAATGTCAAAAGCGTTGAGAAAGTTAACAGGTATTATCGGAAAAACCAATACGACAGTCATTTTTATTAACCAATTAAGAATGAAAATCGGTGTTATGTACGGAAATCCTGAAACAACAACAGGTGGAAACGCTTTGAAATATTATTCATCTGTTCGTATGGAAATCAGAAAAACAGAAACTTTAAAAGGTGATGACGGTGAAGTAGGGATTCATGTTCGTGTAAGAGTGCTGAAAAATAAAGTTGCCCCACCATTCAGGTCTGCCGAATTTGATATTATTTTCGGCAAAGGAATTTCAAAAATCGGTAATATTCTTGATGTTGCCGTAAATCTCGATATTGTAAACAAAGCCGGAGCATGGTTTAGTTTTAATGAAGAAAAACTCGGACAAGGCAGAGAAAAGGCAAAAGAATATCTTGAACAAAATCCTGATATTTTGGCTCAGGTTGAAACACTTGTTCGCGAAAAATTAGCACAATAAATAGCATTGTAAAGAAATGTAAATACGAGTTTTTTGCCTGCAATTCAATTATATATTGAGTTTTGCCATGTTGCTGTTTTTTTTTCTTTTTCATGGTAGCAACTAAAAAAATGTTCTGACTTAAAAAAAGAAAAAGCAAATAATAGGAGGCAAAAATATGCAAATTAGTGCAATCAGAAATTTTAATTACGGTCAGTCTTTAATGGCTCATAAGGCAGTGGAAAATCCTCAGCCTGAACAAAAACCTGTTCAAGATGAAGGTTTAACTGCATCTTTATACTTTACAGGTAATAAAAAGGGTAAAGGCAATGTAATGCGTAACGCTACAATGGCAGGTGTTGGTTCATTATTATTATTAACAACTGTTCCGTCATTGACAAGTTGTGATAAAGATACATACAGCGTTACAGCAATTGCAAATGATAGTGCGTCTGCAATTGCGAATGCAAATGCAGATGCTAATGCTAATGCTAATGCGACTGTAAATATTCACGCAAAAGGTTGTTGTTGTGATACCTGCAGAAACGGTAAAGACACTGTTTACATACATGAACCGGGTGATACTCAGTACATTTATGTTCCTCAAAAAGATACAGATACTGTTTATATTGAAGTACCAAAAGAAATTCCTACATATATCTATGTTGATACCGGAAGTTACCATGTAACTCACGATACAATCACAAAATGGATTGACAGATGGCAAAAACCGATTCCTTTGGATACATTAGATAAATGGGTTAAGAAATTCGATATTGACGGAGGTACTCCTGGCAGAAATAATATCGTAAATTACCAGGCAATTCGTGAATGGGAATACGGTGACAGATTTGTTGCTAACGCTAATTTATTAGAATCTTCTAAGAACATTATGGTTTATGACAGAGAAGACTTAGATTGGCAAGGTAACCACAAAGGCTGGGGTAAAGATGTTTACAGAATACCTACATCAAACTTCAAAATCCAGACTTACAGCGGAAAAACTTTGAACTCTCCAAAAGGTATATTCTTTGAAACTTATGTAAATTCATGGGATCAAAATACATCAATTTATGATAACAACTTGGTACAAAGATACTTCTTACAGACAAATGGAGATAAAGTAAATGTTTACTCTTATGATGCTAAAACAGGCTTATACAGAGAAGACGGTGAATTTAGCAAAGGATATTTGGATAAATCATCTGTTGGAAGTAACATCTTGTTAACCGACCTTATCGCTTCAGATCCTGATATCAAATGGACTAACAACCCTGATTATTCTACTGAAGACCATATGGTAGGTGTTAAAGTTGTTACAGTAAACGATGAAGAACTTCAACTTATGTATGTAAGAGCAAAAGATGATGAATTCGCTGAACAACACTATGGTGTAGCAAATAACTAAGGCAAATAAAATAAACACAAACGGAAAAAAGACCCCTGTCATAAGGGGTCTTTTTTTGTAAATATTTTTTACTCATATTAGCAAAAAAGTTTTTTATGTGCTTTGATATATTTATAGAATAATTATTCGGGATTGTATGTATATAAATAGAATTAATACTTATGCTCCGCAAAAAGTTTCTTTTCAGCGGAGATTAACAAAAGACGAAGAACAGGATTATAAAAATAACGGAATTAAACCTGCTCTTGATTATCTTGGGACAAAAGAAGTCGCAATGATTTTACACGGAACTTCGTACCCTGAAAGCAGATTAGAACAAAATAAGAAAATAAATAATGATATCGGTGTTGGTTCTCCTTATGGGAAAGTTGCGGCTCAACTTATGCCGTTTGAAATTTTGCATGGTTTTACATGTAATCAGTTAGGGCCAATCGGGGAACTTAATTCAGTCAGAGAATATTCGCCTTATAAATCTTCTGTGGGTAGCAAAAATTATTTGTTTATAGATTTTAATAAACTTACAGAAAATAAATATGGACATATATTGCAATCGACTGATGTTACGGGAATTGCTTCTCCTGTCAAAAAATCTGATGATAATTATGCTTATTCAGATTTTCCGGAAGCATTTGCAAATTATGATAGTCTTATAAAAAAAGCATATTCAAATTTTACAAAGAAATTAGAGCAAAAAGATGTGCGTGCAATCCAAATGTCAAAAGAATTTGCTCAATTTATGGAAGATAAGCCCGAAACAGAAACTTATGCGCTATTTTATATTTTAAAAGATTTGTACGGAACTGATGATTATACAAAATGGAAAGAAATTGACAGAAATTTACCAAAAAATCTTGAAAATGATGATGATTACGAATCGCATTTTAGAAAAGAACAACTAAGGTTAAAAACGGGTACAAAATATGAAGAATACTGTTTTGGTCAATATCTTCTTGATAAACAAATAAAAGAGAATACTGATTTAAGAAAAGAATACGGATTTAAATATATAAGTGATATGCTTGTGGGATTTTCTCCTGCGGATGAGTGGGCGCATCAGGATTTATTTTTAAAAGATTATGCAATCGGCTGTCCTTACGGTGGACCAAATGGCGGAATCCAAAGGTGGAATGTTCCTGTGCTTGACCCTAAAAAATTATTTAATGATGACGGAACATTAGGCAGTGCAGGAGAATATTTGAAGTCAAAACTTGATGATGCACTTGATAATTTTGATAATGTCAGAATTGACCATGTTTTAGGGCTTGTGGACCCGTTTATTTATTCAAAAGACGGTCATAGACAAGGGAATATCAATGATATGCCTGATATTGACCCTGATAAGAATTATCAAAAAGTGTTGAGTAAAATTATTCTGCCGACTTTGGAAGAACACGGAATTGATAAATATACTCCTGTTTGGGAAGATTTGGTTACGGAAACTCCGACATTTTTGCGGATTTATTATCAGGAAAACGGATTACCTGGGATTACCCCTTTGGAATATAAAAGAGGGGAGTATTACAAAGATACAAAAAATTGGGCATTAGTCGGTTCTCACGACAGTGATCCTGCCCAAAAAATGATTAAAAAAGATTGGGTAAGAGCAAACGAAGCGTGGAATCCGATGTATCTTGCGGGGATTTTGAATGCCTCGCACGATAGTAGTGAATACTGCAAAAAAATCGCAAATGATGATAGCGAAAGAGTCAAAGCAAAATTTGCCGAACTTTTTATGTTAGGTGATAAAGTTCAGGTTTCGTTTGCGGACTTTTTCGGAATAGACAAAACTTATAACGAAGGCGGGCATGATGAAAATCCGAATAATTGGAAATTGCGTCTGAATAATGATTATGAGGACAGTTATTATAAAAATTTATCATCAGAACACCCTACTGCAATAAATATGCCGGAAGTTTTAAAACTTGCAGTTCAAGGCAGGGCGGATATGAAAATCGCAAAAGGCGCTCATCCGCAGGAAGTTTGGGATGAAGCAGGCAAAATTATGTTTGTACTTGATAAATATGCACAGATATTAAAAGAAAAAGAAGGATAAATTATTTTTATACTCCATATTCTCTGTTTAATTCTGCTAAATCCATTTCTCTATGTTTTTCTATTTGATTTAATTTGTCTAATACCGTAGAATGGCTTATTTCTAAGTCATCACAATCACTTAACCATGATGATCTCATTTTGTCATATTTTTCATTAATTTTATCTTTTTTTGTTTCATAGCTCTCTCTTGAAATTCTGCGAGATGAGTAACCATAAAAATCTCCGTCTATTTCCCCGAAAGAAATTTTCGGCATTGAAAACCTTGCCTGATTTTGAACATAATTAATAATTGGATTTATTCTCATAAAATTAACCTCCTGTAAGTTATATATAAAAATAAAGCCTCTAAAAAAATAATTTGCTATTAAAAATAAAAAGACAGTAATATTTTTGAATTATAATTATTTAGAAAAGAGGAATTTTTATGACTGATATTGAGAGAATTAATGAACTTGCGGAAAAATATTTCACCGCAGAAAATAAAAAAGAAATTGAAGAAGAATTAAAGAAACTGCTTTTACCAAACAGTGCCGGACTGGCGCAGATTAACCCGAAAGCAGGTGATATTGAATATAACTCAAAAAAAATTGTTGAATATATAAACTTTGCACAAAATATCGGACTTGATTTGGTTGTTTTTCCTGAACTTATTATGTCAGGGTTCCCGCTTGAAAATTCAATAGAAAATCATCCGATTATTGCAAATGAATGTGTAAAATGGCTTAATGAAATTGCAAAAATTACGACTAAAATAACTGCGTTTGTGGGGTTTGTTGAACCTTGTGAAGATAAATTTTATGATTCCGTTGCGGTTTTGAATGGGGGTAAAATTACTGATATTATAAGAAGAAAATCTTTGCCAAATAATTCTGAATTTAATGATTTTAATTGTATTACACCTTTTGAGTCTTTAAATAATATGATTACCGTAAACGGTATAAAATATGGAATTTTAATTGGTGAAGATTATCGTAATACTGAACAAAATGCAGATGTTATTGTAAATATTTGTGCTGCTACGACAAAAATTAAAAATGAACAGATTAAACATAGTTTTATGTCATCTTTGGCGCAAAAATATTCAGTTCCGTTCGTTTATGTAAATCAGGCAGGAGCAACAGATAGGGCATCTTTTGACGGGACAAGCAGAGTTTTTGATAAGGACGGAAAACTTTTTGCATGCGCAAAATCTTTTGAAGAACAGTTTTTGATAGTTAATCCTGTAAAAAATTTGGGCAAAATTTATCCGTCTGTAATGTTGTCGAATAATGATAATCAGTCACAATTCAGTCTTGATTATGAACCTGATATGGAAAGAACATATAAAACTTTGATTCAGGGGATAAAAGATTATTTTGGCAAAACAGGGTTTAGGCGTGCGGTTTTGGGATTATCAGGCGGTCTTGATTCAACTGTCTGCGCAGTTTTATTAACTGATGCATTAGGTAATGAAAATGTTTTCGGTGTAAGTATGCCGTCAAAAATTACTTCTCAAACAAGCAAAGATGATGCACAAGTTTTGGCTCAAAATTTGGGAATAGGTTTTACGGTCGCACCTATAAAAGATATGTTTGATACTACAAATAATTGTTTGCAAAATCTTTTTGCTGATGTGGAAAAACATTGGGATAACAGATATAAACAGTCGTTTACGGCAGATAATATTCAGGCACGGTCAAGAGCGATGTTTTTGTGGGGGGTAAGCAACGAATTTGGCAGTTGTCTGCCGATTGCAACATCTGATAAATCAGAAGCATATATGGGTTATGCAACAATTAATGGCGATATGTCAGGCGGATTTGCGCCGATTGCTGATATTACTAAGACAAAACTTTTTGCGCTTGCAAGGTGGCTAAACAAAAACAGAGAACAAAAAAATGCTATTCCGCAAAGTGTTATTGAAAAAAGACCCGGTGCTGAACTTGCGATTGACCCGAAAACAAACAAGCCTCTGATTGCAGAAGATGCGCTTATGCCGTACGAATTTTTAGACGAGGTAATCTGGCGAATTGAAAATAAAAAAGAAAACTATAATATTATGATAAATTCAGAGTTTTTATATGAAAAGAGCCATTCAGTTACAAGAGAACAAAAAACAATATGGCTTGATAAATTCTATCGCAGAATGGCAACGGCTTTATACAAAAAATCAATAATGCCTCCGTTTGTGATTGTTGATTCTCCATCATACAATTCAAAACAGCTGATAACCTCCTGTGGTATAAATTATAAATGTGTTGAAGAAAAAGAAATTGAACAAAAAATTCAACAGTGGTTATAACAGGAAACGACCTCCTTTTTTAAGGGAGGTCGCTTTTATATATAATCCGAACTTCACTCTATTTTATTTTTTTAGTTTTAATTTTTGTCCCGGTTTAATGATAACTACATAATTGTCTGCTTCGTAGTGTAAGTCATTGATTTCCATAAGTTCTTTTGTGTGTCTTAAGATTTCAATATTTGATGGTGTATAGTCTGCTTTGTCTTTGTTTAATTCTTTGAGGTGTGCTTTTGCAATGTTCCAGACACAGTCACCTTTAACTACTTCGTATTCATCACCGTCTATTTTTCCGGGATCTCTTTTATTTTCTGCATCGTTTGCTTTTGCTACTTCTTCTGCTTCTTTCTTTTCTTCTTCGGTTGCAGGAGTTTTAGTTTCGTCAGTTTTGTCAGTTTCATCAACTTTGTCAGTTTCATCATGCGTATCTGTTGGTACAGGTGCCGGAACTACTTTAGTTGAATCAGTTTCTGTTTCTTCCTCATCGACTTTTTTATCATCGGTTTCTTCGATAACTTCTGTTTCAATTTCCGGAATGTCATCATCTTCTTCTGTTTCTAATTTTGGCATAAATGCTTTAGATGGTCCTGTTGTCGGCGGAATATTTTTTGCAGAAAATCTGTCTGCAACATAAGCCCATATCCCTGCTGCGACTACAACAACGGCTGCTGCTGCAATTGACCATTTGCCTTTTGGAGTTTTTGCAAATGATTTGAATTTTGTCCAGCCTGATGCAATTGCATTTTTAGCTTTTCCAAACAATCCTTTTACTGATCCCCAAATACCTTTCAATTCTTTTGTTGTTGCACCTAATGCTTTTTCGGTATCTGTTAAACCATGTTCAATGAATGCTGATGCTGATTCTTGTGCTGATTTTGCACTTCTGCTTAAACCCAAATTATTGTCAATTATACTTGGGCTTAATGGTGTTTTTTGAGATAATGCCTGTTCAACTTCTCTTTTAACGAATACGCCCATTGATTCTTGTGCAGATTTTGGAGTTCTTCCGATTCCCAGCATATTGTCGGTAAATTCCTGTAAACCCTGTGATGCAGGGATAGTATGTTGTCTTACTATATTACCTGCTTTAAATGCTTCTGCTGATTCTTGTGCTGATTTTGCCGCTCTGTCTAAGCCTAAATTGTGGTCAATAACGTTTGGACTCAATGGAGTTTTTTGAGATAATGCTTGTGAAACATCATGTTTAGCGAAAACTCCGAAAGATTCCTGAGCGGATTTTGGTGTTCTGTCTAA
>CACYKF010000029.1 GCA_902774905.1 uncultured bacterium | reverse complement strand
TAGGCGAATTTATGAGCCGTACAACTGCGGGTGAGGGTGAAATCAAAGGCGCCGTAGTTTTAGGCGCCTGATTGATTTTTGTCCGTAAGGACAAAAACGGACGAACATTTTATACTTATATCTTATGCGCGGAGCAATGCCGTCAGGCATTGCAGTGAAAGATGTGTTTTTCCTTTCGGTTCACTTTCCTTTTTGCATCATAATCAAAAAGGAAAGTGAACAAAAGAGAAGATGAAGCATAATATACATTATGGACAAAAAAAGACCTCGGTATAAATACCAAGGTCTTTTTTGTTTGTTTATAAAATTATTCAATAATTTTGTCAACAACACCGGCACCAACAGTTCTGCCGCCTTCACGAATAGCAAATCTCATACCTTCTTCGATTGCTACCGGGTTGATAAGTGTAACTTCCATTACAACGTTATCACCAGGCATTACCATTTGACCGTCAAATTTGATTTCACCAGTTACGTCAGTTGTTCTGATATAGAACTGAGGTCTGTAACCAGGGAAGAACGGAGTATGACGACCACCTTCATCCTTAGTCAAAACGTAAACGTTTGCAGTGAAGTGAGTGTGTGGGTGGATTGAACCCGGTTTGCATAAAACCTGACCACGTTGGATTTCAGTTTTATCAATACCACGAAGCAATGCACCAATGTTGTCACCTGCTTGACCTTGATCAAGAGATTTTCTGAACATTTCAACACCGGTAACTGTAGTTTTCTTAGTTTCACCTAAACCAACTAATTCAACTTCGTCACCAACTTTAACAACACCACGTTCAACTCTACCTGTTGCAACTGTACCACGACCTGTGATAGAGAATACATCTTCAACTGGCATCAAGAATGGTTTGTCTAAATCACGTTCAGGAGTTGGGAAGTAAGAATCGATAGCATCCATCAATTCCCAAATTTTATCAACCCATTTATCTTCTCCTCTTTGAATTTTTGGATTAGCTTGAACTGCTTCTAAAGCCTTTAATGCAGAACCATGAACGAACGGAATGTTGTCTCCGTCAAATTCATAAGATGAAAGAAGTTCTCTAACTTCCATTTCAACCAATTCTAACAATTCAGGGTCATCAACCATATCACATTTGTTCAAGAATACAACCAAGTTAGGTACACCAACCTGTCTTGCTAACAAGATGTGTTCACGAGTCTGAGGCATAGCACCATCAGTTGCAGCAACAACGAGGATAGCACCATCCATTTGAGCAGCACCTGTAATCATGTTTTTAACATAGTCAGCGTGGCCCGGGCAGTCAACGTGTGCATAGTGTCTTGCATCTGTTTCATATTCTACGTGAGCAGTAGCAATGGTAATACCACGTGCTCTTTCTTCAGGAGCAGCATCGATTTCATCGAATTTTTTAGCATCTGCTTTACCTGCTGCTGCCATAACGCCTGTAATAGCAGCGGTTAATGTTGTTTTACCGTGGTCAACGTGGCCGATTGTACCTACGTTAACGTGCGGTTTCGTACGTTCATACTTTTCACGTGCCATGAGATTAATCTCCTTTTCTTTTGTGTCTAACCTATATATCCTACTAAATTTAGTATTCAATAATACTCTTTTAGTATATTTGCTCATAAAATTTTGTCAAGTTCATAAGACAAAAATTCCCGTTCAGACTGACAAAAATTTATTTGTAAAGATATGTAACAATATTTTTGATTTTGCGCAATCAGGTCATTAAAAAATACTTTATAAATATATAGAAGATATTAATATGGATTCGGAGGAATGATTATGGCAGATTTCAAAGTCGGAGCAATTGGTTCAGAAAGAACTGACGGTGTAAAAAATCCGCTTGACAGATATAAAAAATACTTACCGCTCAAATCAGGCAGACCAAAATTGAGTGCAACATGGTTTGCAGATTATCTTAAAAATCCGCAACAGACCTCAGCATTAGGTCCGGCAAGCAACGCGACCGGTACAGCATCTGGCGTAAACTAAATATTTGCGGATAAAAATATTTTGTAATAGAATAATCCTTGAAATTTACTCAAGGATTATTTTTTATGTTACTCACCGCAGACATAGGCAATACAAACATAACTCTTGGACTATTTGAACGGGATGAATATATAAATGAGTTCCGTTTACCGTCAGACAGAGATTTAGAGCAAAACGAGTATGAAAATCTTTTAAAATCCATATTCAAGGATTACAACATTAACGGATGCGTTATAGGCTCTGTTGTAACGGAACTTGATGAAAAATTTAAAAATGCCGTAAAAAATGTATTTGGACTTGAACCAGTTGTGGTTTCAAATAAAATTAACTGCGGAGTAAAAATTGTGGCAGATGAACCTGAAGAAGTCGGTGCAGACAGAATCGCAAACGCTGCTGCAGTTGCAAAAATGAATATAGGGGCAGTAATCGTAGTAGATTTTGGTACTGCAACAACTTTTGATATTGTAAATTCAAAGAAAGAATTTTGCGGTGGGATTATAATTCCCGGCTTAAAAACGCAATTAAAAAGCCTGTATAGTGCCACTTCAAAACTTCCACAGATTGAAATGGACTTTTCCCCTGTTGCAGTAGCCCAAAACACAAAAGATGCAATTCTTGCAGGAGTAATCAGGGGTTGTGCTTGCGCAGTTGACGGACTTGTTGAACAATGCGAAAAAGAACTGGACGAAAAGGTAAAATTGATTGCAACGGGCGGTTACAGCGGGCTTATGGCAAATTATATGAAAAGAAAATTTGATTATGTAAATCCGATTTTGACACTTGAGGGGCTGAAATACATATACAAACTAAACATGACAGATTTAAAACATAAGGAGTTTAAAATATGCCAAGAGTAAGTATGATAGAAGCAACAATAAAGGATGTGGCAAAGGCTTTCACCAAATACGCTCAAAAGGACAAAAGCTTTGCGGAAAGACTTGTTTTTAACAACGGTTTGAGAGGACATATAACAAACAAGGCTTTGAATTATGATTTAGGGTTTGATATTTTTGACAAAAGTGGCAAATTGACTTCTGATGGTGCCGATGCAATACTTGACATAATTCATAGCAACAAATTAAACTCAAATTCAACTTGGTATGATGCAATCAAAACTTCGCATGCAAAATGGGTAAAATCCAAAAATCCTGCAAAAAATAATTATACTGTATTTGACTACATGGTAAATCCATTTACAGTTATTTAGAAAATATACTTAATCCGCATTGTAAAATCTGTATGCCTTTAAAGCAGCCTTGAAAGCCTCAGTAAAAGAACCATCAAGGTCATGTTCATTCATTACAAATTCTCCGAGGAGTTTTCCTGTTTCAGATGAATATATTTTTGTTCTCGGTAATTCTCCGCTCTTTGAAAAATATTCAGTTTTATCGGGATATTTTGCATTGAATTCATTTCTGCGATACTGCGCAGCCCTTGTTGCTGCCATTTCAAGCATATCTTTTTTATCTTTGAAATCAGAACCCTTCCATTCATCATTTGAAACATAGAATTTATTTTCATCTTGCGTAATTTCAAATTTGTCAAAGTATAAATTCACAAAACCATCTAAAAATTTATCTAACTTTGCTTCAACCTGTGAACCGTTCTGTGTATTTAGTTTTGGATTAGAATCATTTGCAACAAAAATACCTATAACCACAATTAACGCAAAAACTAAAAGAAAATATAAAAAAGGTAAAACAACAAGACTCAAAAGGGTAAAAACTAATGTATGAGTTTGTTGTGATTTGTTAAACGCATCGACATCAGTACAATTTTTATTTTTAAAAGCCCATTCGTTTCCCTTTAAACCGCAGTATAACTGAAAATAGAAGCCTAACGGCGTAAGCCACAACAAAAGTTCAAACAGCGGAATATAAGATTTATTGAAAAGCCCCCAAATCCAGGTTCCGAAAAAAGCGCCCCAGTTAAATTCTTTTTTATAATCATAAGGCAAAGCACCTGTTATTTTACCCTTTATAACCAGTAAAACTATTCCGAATACAAACGAAAATAATACGAAAAATATAGTTATATAAACAGGAATAAGAAAGAAAAATGAACATATCACACTCAAAGAACACAGAGCAATATTTAGACCGTTTTTTACTTCTCCGAAGATATCATTAAGCCTTCTGTAAATATTTGAAACAGACAACGCACTAATACAAACAGTGCCTAAAAGTACCCACAATTTTAAAAGCATCGGTGCTTTTACATAAACTTTTGACATATCAAAAAGTTCAAAAAAGTTTTGAGCATGCGTATAAGCATAAGTCGTATAAGGAAAAATAACTAATGTACTCAATGCACATATAATTACTAAATTAAGCAAATAGTCATGTCTGCCTATAACCCCCTTAAAAGAAAATAATTTTTCGTTAACAGAAAGAGTATTCTCATCCATCTTTATTCCTCCAAAATATATAAGAAATTATAATATTTTTTACATATCCATACAAGAAATTTACATATTGTCTAAAAATATTTTTGCGTACAAAATATCTTGAGGATAAGTGATTTTGATATTATTCTCACTACCTTCAATAATATGCACATGAGAAAGATTATGTCGAAATACAAGTCCGCAGTCATCCGTAAAATTGGAGTCATTTATTGAAAGTTCGTGCGCTTTTTTTATCAATTCAAGTCTAAAACATTGCGGAGTTTGAATACGCATAAGAGATTTTCTGTCAGGAATAGCGGAAATACAACTGTTATCAACCGATATAATCGTATCAGATGTCGGAATAGCAACCGCAACCGCTTCATATTTGTCGAGTGCTTCTACACATTTGGTAATAATATCTTGCGAAACAAACGGTCTTGCACAATCATGAATCAAGACATTTGCATTGATTTCTTCTATTGCATTAACGCCTATATATGAACTGTCCTTGCGTTCCGCACCGCCGTTTACTATCTTTAAAACCTTATTATATTTGTTATTTTTGACAAGTTTTGTCACAAAATCTTTATATTCCGGCAAAATAACAAGAATAATACTGTCTATATACTGATTATTTTCAAACACCTCAATACTGTATTCAAGAATCATTTTGCCGTTGATTTTTGAAAACTGTTTAGGTAAATCACCTTGAAATCTGTGCCCTGAGCCCGAAGCAAGTATTATTGCATAATTTTTCATAAATGTCCTTTAATCCATCGGGGGAACAATATGATAGAAAATATCATACTGTCTTTCCTGACCGAAAGCATTTTTTACTTTGAAACTGTATGGCATAGGAGTAATTACATAACTATCATCAAGATACGGACAAGCCTTTTTGGTGTCATCAAAGATATGTTCTTCATCTCTGCCTATAATCATTATACCTGATTTTTTCAAATCCTTTTCATCAATCCATGGATTTTTGTAACCGTTAGTGTCTAAAATTATTTGCTGATGGTCTTTCCCGTAAACCGTCAAAGGCAAAGTCCATTCTATATAACCTCCAAAATATTTCAATGGTGTTTTGTATTCATTTGCCCAAATCCTATTCATATCCGAATAAATTTGACTAACAGGATAACGGCTCCTGTAGTTTTTCTCAACCGCAAGCAAAGTTCCTAAAGATAAAAAGACAATAAGCATAACACTATACGCAAACCTTAATACAAATTTAAAATCATTTTTTGAAATATCATTTGCAGGGAAGAAATAAAACAACATTATAGGGGTCAAATACAAAAATTCAAATCCCCAACGGAAACGAGTTGCACCGCCAAAAGCAACCATGAGCATTGTAAAAATTAATGGGAAGAAATAAAACAATAAAAGTAACCAAGTTTTTTCTTTTGTTATGTTTTTAGAGAGTTTTAGCGCAGATTTCTGTTTAAATTTTAATAAACCGTAAATCAACAATGTACCGGCAACAGCGCATATTTGCATAAATAAAAGCATAAACGGCGCTTTTATATGATTGAACCAAGAATTACTGCCTAATTCTCCCTCAAAATACATCAACGGGAAAAAGTCATAATTTATCATCCACAATAAATGAGGTAAAAATATTAAGAACGCAATAATTACAGAAATATAAAACATTTTGTTCTTGAATACTTCTTTTTTGAACATCAATGCCCAAATAAACATAGGAATAAGAATTAATGCCGTCTGATATTTGTTAAGAAAACAAATTCCTGTTATTATCCCTAAACTAAACCAATTAATCTTCTTATCCTCAGTCATGCACTTATAAAACACATAAGTCAAAAGCGGTAATAAAAACAACAAAATCACATCAGGATTAAATCCGTAATAACCCGTTATATAACTGTAAACCCAGCACCCTTCAAGCAGAATAACAGATAATATTGCACTCTTTTCATCAAGAAAAATTCTGCCGAGTTTATAAATATAATAAAAACCTCCGACAATAAATGCCTGACTGACAAAGTATACTGAAAAATCAGTCTTAAAAAGTGAATAAACCCAATATGTAACCCAACCAGCAAAAGGCGGATGCTTGGGAGTTCCAAAATCATGCAGACTGCCCCAATATATACCCTCTAAAGCATCTGTCGGCAAAACCGTGCGAATTAGTCCTATCAAACTCCAAACAAGCAAATGAACGAACAAAAATACGGCAAACATCTTTTGCTCATAAGAAAGATTTTTAATTTGTTTTAAAATATCCATTCAATACCTAATCTCATATTTGTTATTTAAAACGGTAAAATAATCATAACATAAACAATAATAAAAAAGAGTAAGGAACAAACCTTACTCTGACACTAAAAATAATTTATTAATATGTAAACTGATAAGTCTGTCCCAACTTTTTAACAGTAAATTGAAGCGGTTTCGGGTCATCCTTAAATTTCATACAAAGTATTCTCATTGAAGAATTTGCCTTTAAATCATAGTTTTCTGGCAAGGAATGAGCAAATCTTGTCGCCTCTTTAATAACCATACCAAGTCTTACATTGTTTGCAACCGTAAAGCCTAATGACAAACCGCCTGTAGCAATGGCTAAAGGAACACCCAAATTATCCGCAACATCTAATTTATCCAAATCTACAAATGTTGATGTTGTAATATCTTTTAATCCCGCAAGTCTTTCTGAATATACCTTTTCCACTTTTATATCAGAATTTGAGTTATTTTTAACAATGTATTCAAATGCATGAACATATTTGTTTTCTTTATTCTTTAAACGATATTCATTAACCGTAACCGTAACATTTGCTGCTGAATTATAATATTCTACAGAATCAACACATGTTAAATCAATCGGATCTTTATCCTCTGAATATGGAATAGCAGAAGTCTTTTCATTTCCTTTTGACAATTTATCATTTAATTTGTTCATACCTTTTTTAAGCGGTTTTAAACCGTCAGGAAGGGTAAACAAACCATCCAAAGCCCCTGATCTTGCATAATCTATGAAATCGAATTTATATTCTTTATAAGCCTCTTTATCTTCAAGGGTTTCGTATATGTAATTTTGACTTCTGAAGAAATCTGTAACATCATTATTATCTTTGTCATAATCAGCATCTGTTACAATATATACATCCGTATCTCGTAAGGCAGGGTAGAATTTCATATAATAATGTTCCCCATCATAAGTTGCATAATATGCATTTCTTGCAAGTTTCTTTACCGCAATTTCTCTACTCAAAATATTATCAACAACAGGAACAACTTTTCTTATACTTTGCCCTTTAATCCTATATGCATGATAATCCTTAATCATACCGGCTGCGTTTGCAGTTGCCGCAAAAACTATAAGCAATGATAATACGCAAATACCTTTTAATAATTTTTTCATATTAATTATTCTCCTTTAATAATTCAACATTTTCTTCTTTTTCTTTTATATTTTTTACATATAATTCATCAAGTAAAACACAAATTGTTGCCGCCATTGCAGGTCCGAAAAGAACACCTATAAAGCCGAAATATTTTCCGCCTAAAATTAATGATAAGAAAATAATTGTCGGATGCAAATCCATTAATTTACTGAATGCATAAGGTCTGACTAAATTATTTTCTACAAGTTGCGCTAAAACCATAACAATAAGCGTGGTAATAAGCACTTTTGCACCAAATTCATAAACCCCTATCAAACAAATTACAATTGCGATAGCAGGTCCGACAACAGGAACAATATCCAAAATTGCGGCGATAATAGCAATTGAAATTGCGTAAGGATTTTGCAAAATTAACAAACCAACTGCATTTACAACAAAAACACTTAATACGGCCATTGTTTGGGCAAATACATATCCGCCCATTTTTGATGATATATTGTCAATAATTTCTTCTGTTCTGTCTTTTATATTTGCGGGGAAATATTTCAATACAGTTGCTTTAATGCTTTTTTTATCCTGCATGAAGAAAAACAGAAAGATTAAACCCGTTAAGCAATAAGCAAAACCTGAACCCATACCTTTTATTAATCCCATAATATAATCAATTACACCCTCGGTAGAATTTGCCATTGAGGCAGTAATTCCGTCAATATCAATCTTGCTTATGCCCATTTTTTGAAATAAAGAACAACCATTTATTGCATCATCTAAATTTTTGACATAATTCGGATACTCTTTAATTAATTCGCTAATTTGATATGCTCCTAACATAAATATAAATGTTATTAATAAACCCAATATAGTCAAAGCACCGAATAATACAATACATGTAGCAACAGGTCGTGGCATTTTCGTTTCTAACTTATCAACAATAGGATTAAGTGAGCAAGCAAAAACCAACGAAATAAACAGCATTATTGCTACATCAACATTTGTAAACATAAAAATTAAACAAAGAACAATAAAAAAAACAAAAATAATAACACTAATCGGAATTTCTTTGTTAAACAATTTTATCATATTCCCTCCTATCAACTAATTTATCTTAACAAAATAATATATAAAAGTTTATTATTATTCAATTTACTTAATAAAAAATTACATTCTTTATTTAGTAAATATATTTCACAAATTCCGAATAGTATAAACCGCAATTAAAAAGTTCAAACCCAGGAAACTAATATCATTCCGAATGGGAAATTCGATGAATAATCATTTTTTATGCGCAACAAGCAAGACGACTTCGCACTTGGCTCGCTTGCTCAACCCACAAAACGGTGGGTTCTCATCCTCACAACACTTACTAAAAAGCAGATAACTTTTGTTATCTGCTTTTTAGTGGGGCGGGTGGTGGGATTGTCTTGCTGCGCCTCGCATTAAACGGGTCTTCGCATTTTGCTTTATGTGGCTATTGCCACAAGCAAAATCTGCTCCGCCCTCTGCTCGGCTTGCGCTCGAACCCAGACCAAGCTTCGCTTGGTAGGGTTCTCATCCCACTCACGAATAAAAAACGCACCCATAAAGGGTGCTTATTTTTATTATGGGGCGGGTGGTGGGATTCGAACCCACGCATAACGGAACCACAATCCGTGGTCTTAACCACTTGACGACACCCGCCATATTTGTTTTATATTAAGTTTTTAGATCCTTCGTTTCACTCAGGACGGACGATGTTTTTCTATAATTCGTAAACTCATTATGAAAAACTATCGCTTGACGACACCCGCCATATTTGTTTTATATTAAGTTTTTAGATCCTTCGTTAAACTCAGGACGATGTTTTTCTATAATTCGTAAACTCATTATGAAAAACTATCGCTTGACGACACCCTACATATTTGTTGAGTGTATAATTATTCTAACAAATAAATATTCAAAATCAAGCACTGTATATATAATTAAAAAAGAGAACCGCTTTACAGGTTCTCTTTTTGTATATAATAATTATCCCTTTTACTAATTTATTCTCTGAAACATATACCCGATACCACGAGCCGTCAATATTAACTCAGGATTTGCAGGGTCTGTTTCCAATTTTGAACGCAATCTTGATATATGAACATCAACAACCCTTGTATCAATTCTGTGATCAGGCGGATATGCCCAAACATGCTGCAGGATTTCGTTTCTTGAAAATGCCTGACCTGAATTATTTACCAACAATTCAAGCAAACTAAATTCCATACCCGTCAATCTGATTCTGTCATTCTTTCTGTAAACCTGACGACGAGCAGTATCAATTTTGATATTACCTGTTGTTATTACATTTTTAGTCACTTTGCCTGAAGAAGTAGTCATTTCTCTGTTATTTGTTCTTCTCAAAACTGCCTTAACTCTTGCTTCAAGTTCTTTCGGACTGAACGGTTTGATTACATAATCGTCTGCACCAAGTTCCAATCCTGTGATTCTTTCTGATACATCACCCAAAGCAGTCAAAATGATAATAGGAACATCAGAAGTTCTTCTGATTTCTCTTGTTACACCGTAACCATCCATTTTTGGCATCATTACATCCAAAACTACCAAATCCGGATTATTTTTATTAAATGATGCAACTGCTTCCTCGCCATCTTGAGCAGTATAAACATCATAACCTGCCATTTTTAATCTTGTTTCCAAAATTCTTCTTATACTTGACTCATCATCAGCCAACAAAATCCTCTGACGATTATCGGCCTCATTATTAGGCATTTCAACATTTTCTGACATAGTGACTTCCTTATTTTTAAAATGCTACCTATTATATATAAATATATATTACGATTTGTTTCTTTTTCTATACTTTTATAACAGTATGTTACACTAAGTAACAAAAAATTGCAATAGGGAAAAAGAACAATTTTGAAAAATTAATTTTCTTATTATATTTGCCGAAGCATTAGATACGACTTAACTTTTCACTTACTATCTGTCGAAATTTTTCTAAATCTTCTTTTGTATCTATTCCGACAGGTACAAAATCAACAACAGAAGTTTTAATTTTCATTCCGTTTTCCAATGCCCTTAATTGTTCTAAACTTTCCGTTTTTTCAAGCATAGTTTGGTTTAACGAAGTCATAGATTCAAGAGCATGTCTTTTATAACCGTAAATGCCAAGGTGACCATAAAATTTGGCAATGCCTGTATTTCTTTCGTAAGGAATTTTAGACCGTGAAAAATAAAGCGCAAAGCCGTTTTTGTCAGTCACACACTTGACAAGATTAGGATTATCAACTTCATTTTGACCTATTTCTCGGATAAGTGTAGAAATATCAGCCCTGTCATCTTCTATAACATTTCTTATAACCGCATCTATACTTTCAGGTTCAATAAGCGGCTCATCACCCTGTAAATTACAGATATAATCAATTTCAGGATGTCTTGAAACCACTTCCATGATTCTGTCAGATCCTGATTTATGTGCAGCGGAAGTCATTTCAACATTACCTCCAAAACCTTTTACACAGTCATAAATCCTTTGGTCATCGGTTGCAACAATAATCAAATCCGCAAGTTTTGCCTGTTTTGCCTTTTCATAAACCCACTGAATAACGGGTTTATCCAAAACTTTTAATAACGGCTTTCCTTCCAAGCGGCTTGAACCGTATCTTGCTGGTATAATTATTGCACTTTTACCCATGATTACCTCCTTTAATGTCTTAAAAACATACTACCACTTAAAAAATCTTTATTAAATAGCAATTTTTTTTATTTTAATTACTTAATAAATATATGGTAAATATAAGCAAAGTAGTAAAAGGTTTGACAAATATAGGCAGTGATGCTTTTTCGCATGTCCATATTAAAGCCTCCGCCCAAAATCCGGAGGGGGAAGATAAACTTGCAGGTGGAATTTCAAAACAGGCATCTGATGCAATATCAAGTTATGGTAAGGCTGTTGTCAAAAAACAAACAAATATTTTAAAAACTTCTAAAGATTATGAAGAAGAAATGAAAATTCTTCTAAAAAAAGCATCTAAAACAAGAGAATCTGACACAATTCCATTAGAAGATGCCGTAAAAGAGTTTGATATGCTTGAACTCCCTGAAGGACAAAAAGCCGATCTTTTACTTGCCTGTGCCTTTCAGACAAAAACTAACGAAACAATAATCAGCAAACCGGCATTGTATATGACAAAATATGTAATCCTTGACTGCTACGGGAAGGTTCCGAATAAACTTGATAAAGCAATAAAAACCGCAATATATGATGATGGCAAAGTTTTTGATGTGGATTATTTTTATGATTTATTTCAACGAAACACTTGGAAATTAAAAAGAAGTGCGGAACTAAAAAGAAGCCAAACCGGAAGTAACGAATTAGCCCACTTTAATATGGCTCGAAAAGGCGAAGTTTATGAAGCCCTCAGAACACATTCGACAAAGCATGCATCAATTAAAATAACCACAAATGATATATTTACTCCATTAGATAAAATCGGAGAAAACTTGAGTTCTAAATTAGATGCTCTGGTTGATGAAGGGGCAAATATTCCTGATGACTTGAAAAATACAATGAAAAAAGCGTTATCGGAATACAATTTTGACCTGAAAAAAGTTTATGCAGATTATTATTCTCTGCTCAAAGAATGTAAAACCCTTGAAGATGTAAAAACATTATATCCTGAACTAAAATTTCCGACAAAATTAATAAAAAAAGATTTTAATACAAATACAAAAATTGATTTAAGTATTCGGATGCAGCAGGGTGGTATAGACAAGCCTGTAATAGAAGCCCTGCAAAAACTGCACACAGAATTTACTCCGCCAAGCAAGACATTTATACATATTGACGGAAGCACAAGCACCAATGTTACAAACTTAAAACGAGCAGGTTACGAACTGAGTGAGCCTGACGAAGAAATAATGGATTTTCTGAAAGAATGTGAAAATATCCAATTTAAATACAAAAAAATTTCCAAAATGAGTCAGGACAAACTTGAACCGCTGATAGAAAAACACGCACTACGCACAAGCGGGGTATGGAAAGATTTT
Organism: uncultured bacterium; assembly: GCA_902774905.1. Classification (GTDB taxonomy): domain Bacteria; phylum Cyanobacteriota; class Vampirovibrionia; order Gastranaerophilales; family Gastranaerophilaceae; genus Zag111. The sequence goes on along the minus strand of CACYKF010000029.1, from coordinate 16,552 downwards.
CTTGATATGACAAAAAGCGGAACCTGGATGCCTGTAAGACTCATTAAAAATAAAAGGGCATACCCCGATACAACAAAATATTCAACAGAGAAATTAGTAGATACATACTTATTTAACTTATTTGTGAAAAATCCTTATCAAAGATACAGCAGCAATCCTTTGAGCAGATTTGACAAGATAGGTTATCTTGATGAACATACGCATGGGATTATCAACAGAACATATATGATAAGATTTTTGACAAAAGAAAAAGACATGCCTGCAAACATGAGCGAGATTGAATGGACAAAGGTTAAGCCGGAATTTGAAGAATTCAAACAAAGATTTGATACTGAAGCAATTGGCAAATCTATTGAGCACATGGAAGATAACTATCACAGGCATTTTTACAGAAATTATTGGACAAATGCAAGATATCAAACATTGCAAAAACAAATGCAAACATCACAAGACATTGCTTATGAAAAAGTTTTATGGGGTGAAGATTTACGCAAAAAAGAAGTCAATATTGAACAGGTTAAACAAATAGTAAAATCCGAAGATTCTTTGGCTGAAACAGGCACAAAACTGATAGACGAAAAAGATTTCAGAGATTTCAAATACAAAATTAATTCAATAAAAGACCCTCTATTGCGGGAAAAATTTATGAGTGCGATTAATCTTGGCAGAGAAAGTAATCAGGAATACTTCAATGTCTTTAACAATATCTTAAAAGAGTCAGACTTAGGCAAAAATATTGACGAAACAAAGGCAAAAGCACTTATTAATATTCATGAAAACTATTTAAGCGAAGTATTTGAAGGCGCACAAGATTTGACAGAAGCGCAGTACACACAGCAATTTCTTACAAAATACCAAACCTCAAAAGGGGTAGATTTTGCAAAAGTTTTGGCTGATACAGAAGCGGAATCAAAGTATTGGGAATTAGCATCAAAATTGATTGACAACAATGCAACAAATTTTGTAACCGAATTAGAAAGACGATACAAAGACGATTTTGTCGGTATAAATGAAATTATGGAAAAATATCTTGATACTCCGGATATTTTCAAAGAAAAATTTAGCAATATTTACACTATGTCAAACCCAAATTGTCCGAATAAAGTTTTGCAAAGAGAACTTACCGCATTTTTGGATAAGGTTCATAGTTGGCACTTTGACAGAGACGAAATAATTGCGTTAGACAAAGCAAGATTCGGACAAAATAACGACAAATTTGCGCAAAATATAGTTATACCAAGAGAACTCAAAGAAAAACTTTGGGAATTAAGCGGTAAAAATTACGAATCATTTGACGAAATTATCCAAAAACTTTATCAAAGCGGTCAAAAAAGGACAGGGGATTACAAAGGCAACGGAATTAAAACCTGGGGAGGTAAAGACTATGATGCGGAATTAAAAATTTTGGGTAAATGGGGCGGATGGAGATTGTACGCAAGAGAAGCAACTCCACAGGACATAGAAAAATATGGTCAGGTAAAATATGTATTCTATGACGCTGCAAAAACTCACTAATTTACTTTGTTACAATAAATGATGTCCACTGATCCTGATGTATTTCTTCGACTATTCTTAAATTCTCTCGCTCAATTGCATCAAGAACCATCTGTTTTTTCTCATCTAAAATTCCGCTTAATGAAAGATACGCTCCATCATTCATAATATTTTTTAAATCGCCCATGATTTCTGCCAAAACAAAATGCAAAATATTTGCACAAACAAAATCAAATTTATCCGTAATCTTATCCGCGCTACCAAGTTCGAATTCGCATTTTTCACCATTTTTAACAGCATTTTCTTTTGCAACATCAATTACCGTTTCATCAGTATCACAACCATAGACATAGGAGGCTCCGAGTTTTTTTGCTAAAATAGACAAAATACCGGACCCCATACCAATATCGGCAACTCTGTCACCACATTTAAGATACTTTTCAAGTGCCTTCATACAAAGTTGAGTTGTCTGATGAGTTCCTGTACCAAACGCACACCCCGGCTCAAGTTTTATCACAACTTCATTTTCTTTTGGCTGATATTCAATCCAATCGGGAACTACTGCAATTTTATCCGTAACATGGGTTACATCCCATTTTTCTTTCCATTTTTGAGACCAATCCTGCGTTTGCTTTTCTTCCAAATTAAACTCCCATGAGCCAAGTTCAAACTCAGTTAAACCTCGACTTTTAAATTCTTCTCGATAAAGGTCAAGGACATTTTCAATGTCGTAGAGCATATCTTCATAATCCTGATTGTTTTTCAGAAAAACCCTTAAAGTTCCCTGAGTTGTATCAATCATTTCAAGATCTTTATATGTTTCTTCGGCTAATATAACACCTTCGCAGTCAAAATTCTCAAAGAAGATTTCACTAATCAAATCTTCAATTGCAGGGTTTATTTTTAATTGTAATTCGTAATAAGTATTGTCCATTTTATTACTCTAAAAACGCGCCCATAGCACGATATTTATCATAACGCTGATTTCTTAAATCTTCACCTGACATTCCGTCAAGTTCACTTAACGCTTCCAAAATAGTTGCTTTTAAATTATTTGCCGTTTCTTCGTAATCAGTATGAGCCCCGCCTGTAGGTTCTTTAACCATTCCGTCAATAATACCGAATTTCATCAAATCAGGTGCGGTAATTTTTAATGCAGTTGCGGCTTCAAGGTTTTTATTTGCATCACGCCAAAGAATTGATGCACAACCTTCAGGCGAAATAACAGTATAATAGGCATGTTCAAGTAAATAAACCTTATTTGCTACCGCTAAACCAAGAGCACCTCCTGAGCAACCCTCGCCTGAGATAACTGCAATAACAGGAACTCTTAATTTTTGCATTTCTTTTAAATTATATGCAATAGCAGCCCCCTGTGCATGCTTTTCCGCACTAATTCCGGGATATGCCCCCGGAGTATCAATAATGGTTACAATCGGAATATTGAACTTATTTGCATGATAGAAAAGTCTTAAAGCCTTACGATAACCTTCAGGCTGAGGCATGCCAAAGTTATATTCCAAATTTTCTTTGGTTGACTTACCTTTCATTGTGCCGATAATCATAACAGGACGACCGTCAATTTTGGCAAGTCCTCCGACAATCGCTCTGTCATCTGTTCCGACTCTGTCACCATGAAGTTCAACAAAATCTGTTGTCATAAGATTTACATAATCAAGAAACTTTGGTCTTTCCTGATGGCGTGCTATCTGCATTTTTTGAGCAGGGTTAAGATTTTCATACAATTCTTTTTTGAAATCTTCTGCTTCTCTTTCTAATGTTTCTATCACTTTATTCAAATCCTTACCTGAGTCTATACTCATTTCTTTAAGTTCTTCTATTTTCTTTTGAATTTCTAATATCGGTTTTTCAAAATCTAACGATGTACTCATTTTATATATCGGCTCCTTTATTCGTGCATTGACAAAATATTTGCCAGTACACTTTTCAAATCTTTCCTTGAAGATACGACATCGACCTGACCGTATTTCATCAAATACTCAGCAGTCTGGAAATCAGCAGGAAGTTTTTGTCTGATTGTCTGTTCTATTACTCTGCGTCCTGCAAACCCGACTCTTGCACCTTGTTCTGCAATAATAATGTCGCCTAAAGTACCGAAACTTGCGGTTACACCGCCAAATGTCGGATCAGTAATAACATTTATGTATAACAAACCTGCTTCGTCAAGTCTTGCACAGGCACAAGAAGTTTTTGCCATCTGCATAAGACTCAGAGCGCTTTCCTGCATTCTTGCACCACCTGAAGATGTAATTGCAATAACAGGAAGTCTTAATTCAATGGCTTTTTCAATAATTCGTGTAACTTTTTCACCTACAACACTACCCATTGAACCACCCATGAAATCAAAATCCATAACGGCGCATGCTACTTTGTGTCCGTCAATATCACCGACACCTGTGATAACAGCATCATTCAAGCCTGTTTTTTCCTGCGCTTTTGAGATACGGTCTTTATAACTTTCGGTATCAACAAACTCCAAAGGGTCTGTCGGTTTGATTTGCTCAAACATTTCTTCAAAAGTATTTTCATCAAAAAGTTGTTCTACTCTTGCTCTTGCACCGACTCTGAAGTGATAGTCGCATGCAGGACAAACCATCAAATTATCTTCTATATCTTTTTTAAGTAATTGAGCACCGCAATGAACACATTTTGTCCACAAATCAGGATTTGCTTCAATTTCTACTCTTGCTTCCAACGCACGGCGTTGAATCTGTGCTTCCTTACGCTTTTCAAACCAATCTTGAACTGTCATATTAAATAATCCCTTTTTCTATATCCCTAAAGGTAAATTTTATACTTACCGATACATTTTATAACAAACATTTTCAGTTGGCAAAATCTTAATATATTCCTTACATAATATTTGTTATAGGAATATATTGAGAGATTAAAATTTCTGTTTGTTCATTCTTTCTCTTTTCTTGCGATGAAAAGAGAAAGAATGAACCAAGAAAGAGAAAATACGCTATTTCACTTCAATGCCTGACGGCATTGCTCCGCGCATAAGATATTGTAAGTTGGGCTTTCAGCCCAACAGAAGTTCATTCGTTTTTGTCCTTAAGGACAAAAACACATATTACTGCGTTAGCAGTCTTATGCCGCCAAAGGCGGTATTGTTCCTTAGCGTGTTTTTCTTTTCGGTTCACTTTTCTTTTTGCGTCGCAATCAAAAAGAAAAGTGAACAAAGAGAAATATTATTTCTCAATTACATACCTATAACAAATATTATGTAAAAAAAATCCTGTCAAAAGGAGTAATGACAGGATTAGGTTTTGTTATGCGTTTTGTGTAGAGCGCATATTTAAAAGAGACATCTGTCTGACATTATTACCCGATTTTTGGGGCTGTCAAATTTATTTGGCTAAAAAAAAATTTTTATCATATAATTTCAATTATGAAGAAGGGATTTTTAATTTCATTATTAATAGCAAGTTTAATTTTACCTGCAACAAATTGCTACGGATTTTCACTCAAGAAAGAACAACCGTCTCAAGAGCAGACACAGGATAATACGCATAGCCAGCAGGCAAGAGTTTTTTATGCCCAAAATGACATTGATAAAGCACTTGAAATGTTGGAGCAAATTCCCGAGGGACAAAGGAGTGCGGAAGATTGGCTTTTAATGGGCAATATTATGCAGGATAAAGAAAATATTGAACAGGCACTATATATGTTCAACAAATCCGCACAAAAAAATCCGAAATTTTATAAACCGCACTACAACATGGGCTACATTTATTTAACAAAAAATCAACCCAACATGGCGCTTACAGAATTTAAACTTGCGGTAAAATACAAACCTGATTTTTCATACGGATACTACAATATTGGTTGTGCATATTTACAACTAAAAAAATATTCTCAGGCAAGATACAATTTTTTCCGTTCGGTTGATTTAAGAGCAAACGAACCAAATGTATATTACAATCTTGCTTATACATACAAAATGCAGGGTAAAGAAAAACAGGCACAGACCTACCTTGATATGTATAACAAAATGATGGAAGAACATGAATTTTAAAGGCATAATTTTTGATTTTAACGGCACACTTTATTGGGACAGCGCAATGCACAAACAAGCATGGCGTGAATTTTCAAAAATTTTGAGAGGTACAGAATTTAGTGATGAAGAAATGGTTTTGCACATGTTTGGCAGAACTAATGAAGAAATCATAGAATATGCAATCGGCAGAAAACCCGAACCTCAAATGGTTGAAAAATACGGGCAGGAAAAAGAGGCATTGTATCGACAAAGAGCATTAAATGACAAAGAAAATTTCCATCTGGCAAAAGGTGCAGTAGAGTTTTTGGATTTTTTAAAAGAAAACGAAATACCACGAACTATTGCAACAATGTCTGATAAAATAAATGTTGATTTTTACTTTGAGCATTTTGAACTCGCAAAATGGTTTGATATAGATAAGGTTGTATATGCAGACGGAATCGTTCCGAGCAAACCTGCTCCGGATATTTACCAAATTGCATCTAAGAACTTGGTATTAGAACCAAAAGACTGCATAGTTGTAGAAGATGCAATATCAGGGATTAAATCTGCTCATAGCGCAGGTATCGGCAAAATTATTGCAATATGTTCGGAAGAACCTTATGAATTTTATACTTCAATGCCTGAGGTCAGCGACATTATAAGGGATTTTGACGAATTTGACAGGCATTTATTTTGCACTAAAAATCTTGCAAAATAAAATTTAGATGTTAGTATATGTATATCAAATCAAATGGACTTGTAGCTCAGTTGGTAGAGCAGTTGACTCTTAATCAATTGGTCGTGGGTTCGAGTCCCACCGGGTCCATTTTTTGTATATTGATAAATAAATAGATTTTGTGGGACGAGAACCCAACAATGCGAAAGCATTGTCTGTGGTTCGAGCGCAAGCCGAGCAGAGGCTGGAGCAGATTTTGTCTGAGCCTGTAAGGCTCTAAAGACAAAATGCGAAATGCCGTTTATTGCGAGGCGAAGCAAGACAGTCCCACCGGGTCCATTTTTTGTATAATAACAGTAGATTTTTTTAGAGAGTTATGTTTTAGTTTATATAAGGGGTAATTTATGGGTTTTATGAATGACAAAAAGGCTAAAAAGACTATAAGAAAAGCCTTAAAAGCGTTGAATAAAAAGAATTTTGTATTCATTATGCACGGAGGAAGTTTTCCTGCCGTTGAAGGTGAAAATACAGGATTCGGAACAATAAATTCTAACGGCGGGAAAAAGTTTATCGAATACGCACAAGATTTATTTGATGCTATTCAGATGGGACCTGCAGGAAAGACAAAATCTTCGGATGCTTCACCATACACGGGAACTATATTTTCTAATAACCCGTTATTTATTGATTTAAAAGAACTTACAACAAAAAAATGGGGCAAAATTCTTTCGGAAAATAGTTTTAAAGAAATTGTAGAAAATAACCCGAATAAAAACAAGAATAAGACGAGTTATTCATATATCACGAATAAGCAGGAAGAAGCACTGTCAGAGGCATACGACAATTTTATAAAACTAAATGATAAGAAATTAAATAAAGAATTTGAATCTTATAAAATTCAAAATAAAAATTGGCTTGATAATGATAGTTTGTATGAAGCACTTGCTATCGAGCATGATTGTGACTATTGGCACAATTGGAAATCCGAAACGGATAAAAATTTATTAAACCCAAAATCTAATGAAGAAAAAATAGAATTTTCAAAAAGAATTGACGAAATTACAAAAAAATATTCAAAAGAAATTGACAGATACAAATTCATTCAGTTTGTGCTGAATAAACAAAACGAGGAAACAAGAAAGTTTGCAAAAGACAGAGACATAAAAATGATTGCAGACAGACAAGTTGCATTCTCGGACAGAGATGAATGGGCATATCAGTCTTTATTTTTAGAAGGTTGGTGTTTGGGCTGTCCTCCCGATTATTTTTCCAAAGACGGACAGGCATGGGGATTTCCGGTTGTAAACCCTGATAAACTTTATAATGCCGATGGAACATTAGGCGAGGCAGGTATTTTGATGAAGAATCTTTATAAAAAGATGTTCAGAGAAAACCCGGGCGGAGTAAGAATCGACCACATTGTAGGCTTAATTGATCCATGGGTATATAAAAAAGGTTCAAAACCAATGCCTGAAATGGGTGCTGGGAGATTATTTTCATCTCCGGAACACGAATTTTTGAAAAAATTTGCTATTCCGGCAGTTGAAGATTTAGACATGGAATACACCGCAGATAATGAAAAGAGAGTAAAAAATCTAACGGATGAACAAATAAAAAAATACGGCAGACTAATAGAAAAAATCGTTATTGCGGCGGCAAAAGAAGAAGGATTGACAAAAGATTCTATCGTATGTGAGGATTTGGGAACTTTAACAAATCCTGTTGCGGCAGTAATGAAAAAATATGACCTTTTAGGTATGCGATTAACTCAGTTTACTGTTCCGACAGAACCACTTGACCCTTACAGATGCAAAAATATTACATCTCACTGCTGGGCAATGGTTGGAACACACGACAATAAACCTGTAAGCGAATGGGCAAAATCTTTGGTTAATACCCACGAAGGTTATTTGCATGTAAAGAATTTGGTTGAAGATTTGTATCAAGACGAACAAAATCCTGACGAAATTATTGTAAGAATGACCAAGGATAAGGATTTCTTAAAAGAAACAAAACTTGTAGAACTTTTTGCCTGCAAAGCAGAAAATATACAAATTTTCTTTACTGACTTTTTTGATATGTCTGAAACATACAATACTCCGGGAACATCAGGGGATAAAAACTGGAGTTTAAGATTGCCCGATAATTTTGAACAAATGAGCGTAATAAACTTGCCACAGATTTTGAAAAAGGCTATAATTTCGAGAGGTAAGGATTTTGCGGATAAAAACAAAAAAATTATCGAGGAACTTGATGAAATTAAATAAAATTTTAAAGTTGGTAATCGCCTTAACAATTACGGCAGGGACATTCATTCCTGCTTATGCTGATTTGGCAAGTGATGCGAAACTTCAGTATAATAAAGGTATAGAATATTATCAAGTTGGTTCTTATGAACAGGCTGCGGAATGCTTTAAAAAGGCAACCGAACTTGACCCGAATTATATTGATGCCTATTTTAATTTGGGCTCTTTAATGGAATATCTAAAACAAGATGAACAGGCACTTAACGCATTCAAACAAATTATTTTAAGAAAACCTGACGATTATGAAGCAGTTTACAAAGCAGCAGAACTAAGTAAAAAACTTGGCAACATTGATAAAGCAAAGATGTATCTTACTTTGATTCCGACAGATTCATTGATAGGTTCAAGAGCAAAAGAACTGGCAGACACTTTAGAAATGGACATACCAACTGCACAGGCAGAGCAAAATAAACCGGAGTCATTTGCAGATGCAAACCCTATGAATAATTCCAACGGGGTTTATAATGATATTTCAAGCCCTACCGGAATTGCAACAGACTCGGTCGGCAATCTTTATGTAGCAGGTTTTTCAGACAATACTATTTATAAAATAACCCCTGACAATCAAAAAATGGTTTATATAAAAAGCCCGAAAATTGACGGTCCGATAGGTTTGGAAAGAGATAGCCAAGGGAATTTATACATCGCAAATTACAATAAAAACAATGTGCTGAAAGTTGATTCAGGCGGAGAAGTTTCAGAAATTATTACAAACATTCAAAGTCCATACTGCATGCACATAACAGGAGATTTGCTTTTTGTTTCGGCACAAGGCAGCAATCAGGTTATAAGGTACAAATTAAACAATTAAGGAGTAAAAATGCCCTGTCCGCATTGCAAAGAAAAAATAAATATTTGTCCTTACTGCGAATATGGAATGTATGATGAACCTTTAGAAGAATTTGAAAAAATATGCCCGAAATGCGGAAAAGAAATCAAGTATTGTGCTCGATGCGGACGCTCATTTGATATAAAACCTGCATATTGCATGAAAGACAAAGCGTTAAAAATTATTGGCTACATAGCAATATTTTTAATAGTTATTGGCGTTTTGTACCTAATGTACTATGATTATGTTATGGGACAATAAAGTAATTAAAAATTTACTTTTTGAGTTTTTTCTGCTTCTATTAAATCAAATACATAATCATAATATGCACTTTTGCCTTTAAAGCGTTCTAATTTGTTTTCAAGTTCATCAGGAGTAATAAATCCTTTATAAAGTGCAATTTCTTCAAGACAGGAAATCAATTGACCTTTATTTGCTTCCATTGCACGAACAAAATTTGCCGCTTCAAGCATAGAATCCTGAGTCCCTGTATCAAGCCAAGTAAAACCTCTGCCTAAAATTTCAACATTAAGTTTACCGTTTTCAAGATAAACCTTATTCAAATCCGTAATTTCAAGTTCTCCTCTTGCAGACGGAGTAAGCGTTCTCGCATACTGACAAACATGTTTATCATAGAAATACAAACCTGTAACAGCATAATTTGATTTTGGTTTAGACGGTTTTTCCTCTAACGATAACGCCTTACCATTTCTGTCGAATTCAACAACTCCAAACCTTTCAGGGTCTTTTACTCTATAGCCGAATACAGTCGCACCCTCTTTATTTTCCAATACATGTTTTAAGAAGGTAGAAAAGCCAAAACCATGGTAAATATTATCACCTAAAATCAATGCGACATCATCACCGGCAATAAAATCTTCGGCAATTAAAAATGCATCGGCTATCCCTCTTTGAACATACTGAATTTTATACTGAATATTTAATCCGAACTGCGAACCGTCACCGAGCAATTTTTGAAAATTATCACTATCCGCCTCATTTGTAATAATAAGAATATCTCTTATTCCTGCCAACATTAAAGTTGACAAAGGATAATAAATCATAGGTTTATCATAAACCGGTAATAAAATTTTTGATATCGGCTGAGAAGCCGGATATAACCTTGTACCTGCACCTGCGGCTAATATAATACCTTTCATTTTTAATAACTCCGTCAATATATGCTATCGTTTCTATATTATAATCAAAACATTAAAAATAAATAATACCATGTTACAATTTTATAAATAATAAACCTTAAACTTGCATTATTCTGAAAAAAGTGTAAAATAAGACTTGAATAGTCGGTCTTAAAAAGACCTGAAGTACACAAATCAGGAGAAAAACAATGTACGAAGATGAAAAGTTAGTCTGCGAGGACTGTGGTCAGGAGTTTGTATTTAGTGCGGGAGAACAAGAGTTTTACGCAGAAAAGGGGCTTGTAAACAAACCGAAAAGATGCCCTGAATGTCGTAAAGCAAGAAGAAAACAACACCGCAAATCAAGAAAAATGTTTGATGCTGTTTGCTCAAAATGCGGAGTTCAGACTCAGGTTCCATTTAAACCTGTTCCGGGCAGAGAAGTTTACTGCAAAGACTGTTTTAAAGAAATTGGCGAAACCGCACCTGCAGCAGAATCAGCAGAATAGAATAAAATGTAAACAAAAAGCCCTCTTAATTGAGGGCTTTTTAATGCTTAAATCATTACGCAATTATTCAGATATTCAATTGTACTAACCTTTTCATCATAAAGATATTTGACAAAATTCAGATGTGCACAGTCTTTTGCAGTTATTAAAAGATTAATTTCAAATCCGTCAGTGCAAAACGGCTCATAATCATATACAACATAACTGTTATACTTGCTTTTCCACTCCTTTCGTTCAATTTTACAATTATTTTCATCAATTATATCTTCAAACCAAGGTAGTAAATTTTTATCAATATTTTTCATTTCCAGGCGATTAAACACGCACTCATTTAAACTGTTCCCTATAAACATAATAATTTTCTCCATACACAAAATCTCTATAAAAAAATTATAAACTCTGACAAAGATAAAATAATTGCCGTAAGGATTAAATTTAACTGCCCGAATTGTTTATATAAAAAGTATATACTTAATATATCTTTACATATTGATAAAAAAAAGCAATTTTTACAACAATAATAACTTTATATTAATAAGCAATAACAAATTCAAGGAGAGACACTTGGGCTACGCAGAGAATATGAGAACATTAAGCGGTATAAATTGCGGTTTGCAGTCGCTTGTAAGTTATATTGATGCACGAAACAACGGTACAACACCTCAGGTTGCAACGGCTCAGTTTGCAGGGAATATTTTTAACGGACTTGCAAGAAATGAAGTTGCTTATGAAATGCAAAGATTTGGCAATCCTATAGGAAATACAATAAATTTATATGCAGGATATGGGAATCCTGTTTCTAACACAATAGGGACATTAGGACTAATGAGTGCCTGCACCCCTTGGATGTTTTTCAATAGTCCGTGTTGTTACAGTTATTCAATGAACTACGGCTACGGAATGATGCCTTACGGCATGGGCTGGGGAATGGGCGGTTTTTGCTGCTAAATATCAGCATTATCAGAGAGAATTGAGTATATTACTGCCACAAAAGTCCAGAATATAAACTGAAGTTGAGGTCTGAAATAAATCGTATCTACAAGACCGTGAAAAAGTGCAGAACATATTGAAATTACACACGCACAAACAAAAATTACATTTACGATATTTTTTGATGTTAAAACATATTTTACTGCGTCGTAAATAAGTTTCCCTAAAAATGCAACAAACGAAATGAGGGCAAAAATTCCGCTTTCTACAGCCGTTTCAAGATAAATATTATAAGCACTCAAAGCATCAAAGCCTGTTTTCATATATAAACCGTAAATTTCTCTGAAATTTTTATTTCCGACACCTATTCCCAAAAGCCAATTATCCTTAAACATTTCTAATGATGAATGATAGACATTAAATCTGAAAGAATTAGATGAATCATTTCTCATTGCAAAAATAGACAAAAATCGTAATCTCAATGAATTTACAAATGTCAAAGCAAAAATCATCAATAATGTTGCTCCGCTTATTATTGAAATATAGATTTTTTTATAAGTATTCCAGAAAAATTTTGCACTCAACAAAAATACAAGTCCGAAAACAAGTATCATTGATAAATATGCGCCTCTGCAACCTGTTTGCAGTATTGAATAACAAACGCATAAACAAGACAAAGCAGAAAATAACAGAAGTTTATATGATTTTTTATACAAAAAATAAAATACACTGCCTATTACAACAGGCAAACCACATACCAAATATCCGCCGTAAAGATTAGGATTTAATGGCTTTAATGTACCATAAACCCTTGAAATTACATCTTCAGGATTAAGATTTGATGTATCCTGCCAAGTTGAAATTTGTTCAAGATGCAGAGTGCTTTGGAATATTCCGATTAAGGCCTCAAAAGTAATACACCCCGCTATTGTACCCAAAATTAAAGGGATATGATTTTTATTATCCTTTAAATACCTGCTTACGGAAAAATAAAAACCAATATAAACAAAAGTCTTGAAAAATCCTTTTAAACTCAAAGAAAAAAGAGTTGAACCAAAAAGACTGACAATAACAATCATAAAATATATCAACAAAAACAGTTCAAATGTTTTGAGTTCAAATTTTTGTCCTTTGCAAAAAATAAATTTTATAAAGGTTAAAAACATTACTATCAATGCAATAAACCCGATATAATCGGAATTCATAAACATTGAAGATATAAAGGTAAGCAATATAAACGGCAAAATAATTTTATCAATATTTTGCAAAATTAAACTGTTGTTATAAAAATAATTTAATTTATCTTGTAAAAATTTCAAAATACTATTGAACATCATCTGTTGTATTCATATCTCTGTTTACTTTTTCATCATCAACGGCATCTATAACTTTCAAATCAGACACTGAACCGGTAAATTTGTAATCCGCACCCTCTAAAGTGATAGGTAAGCCCATTTTAATTTTGTTTCCGCCGACTACAGCACCGTCTTTAGTAATTTTTGCAGTATCAGTCAAGGTCACAACAACATCATACAAATCCGGTTGGGCAACATCTGTCACAGTCAAAACCTTTTGTCCTGTCGGAGTCGGAATTACAATCTTTCTTCTGTCTGCGTTTACATCAACAACATCAAGATCTGAATACGGAACATTTCTTATACTGATAAAAGTTTTTTCACCTTTTTTAATCGGAATTTGTTCTCCTGAGAAAGTAACCCCTCTCATAAATACCTTAAAAACAATCTTTGATGTTGCTTCAATTTGTTTATCGGCAGTCTGCCTGAATCCTTTATAAGTGTAAAATCCAACGCATAACGCAACCAAACAAAAAGCAATTATTATAAAATCAACAAGTCTGATTTTTTTCATAATTTCTTTAAATTTTTCCATATAATTCTCCTTATATACTACAATTTTTCAACGGCATTAAGTAAATCCTGAATTGTCGTTGTTGCACAGCCAAACTGTCTTACAACAATACTTGCAGCGACATTACCGATTAGTGCCGAATATACAGGGTCAATTCCTGAAGCCAACGCAAGAGAATAAACCGCCGTAACAGTATCACCGGCACCTGTAACATCAAACACTTCAGATTTATTAAATACCGGAATTTTTTGATATTTCTTATTAGGCTCGGTTACAAACATACCATCAGCACCGCAGGTTATTAAGATTGATTTTGCATTTGTCTGCTCAAGCAACAAATCACCTGCCCGTTTCAAATCATCTTCACTATGTATTTCAAACCCGACGGATTTTTCCGTATCAGGTAAATTCGGTGTCATAGAAGTTACATTTTTATATGAACCCAAATCCCTTTGAGCATCGACAACAACAACTTTACCAAGCCTGTTTGCAAGTTCTGTCGTATAACTTATAATTTTATCCGTAAGCGTTCCGATATGATAATTTGACAGTATAACAGCATCATATTCAGGCAAAAGTTTTTCAATTTTTGCAAGAATTTTATTTTCTGTTTCCTGAGAAATAAAACCTTTTGATTGTCTGTCAATTCTTACTATCTGCTGAGTTATGGATGTTGTAATAGAACCTGAAATTCTTGTTTTTACAATAGTTTTACGGTCTTTATCAATTACGATTCCATCACAATTTATTTTGGCATCTTTAAAGGTGTCAAATAAAAAACCTCTGTGGTAATCATCACCTGCGACACCGACAACTCCGACTTTCCCGTTATTCAAAGTCGCAACGTTATGTGCGGCATTTGAGGCTCCGCCTAATATATGTTTTGTTTTTGTATGCTGTAATATTAAAACAGGCGCTTCTCTTGAAATTCGTTCCGCATCACCATATATCATTTCATCTAATGCCAAATCGCCGACCACAAGAACCTTTGCATCCGCAAGTTTTTTAATAGACGAAACAAGTTTATCTTTATCAAAATTCATAATCTATCCTTCTTACCTCTAAGATTATAACACAAACCTAAATTATATTTATTAAAGTTTTTTACAAATTATACCGATAAAAAATGTAGTGGTACAATGTAGAGAACATTTATGAGAATTTCGGCAATCAGTCTCAACGGTGTAAACGGGTATAATATAGTCCCTGTTGTCCAAACAAGGAGCAAAAGGGACAGTATTACGCTTGACAATTACAGAAATATTAGCGATTTATCTCTGATGCCGACATATCAAATTCCGTTTACCTCTATACAAAATTCTTCAAAATTGCGAGCCTTATTTAAGTACAATTTACCCTGCATTTACAGCGGAGTGCCAATGATAGACCCCAAACAAGTATCACGGCTAATTAAAAGCGGTGTTTTTGAAAAACCGTCAAAAGAATCAGTCGAGATACTTTCAAGATACAAAGACAGTTATTCAGGTATGGAAGAACGAATAATGGGGATAATTTCTGCCCGTTCTAAAGTTCATCCTGATATGAATTTAAAACAACTGTTATGTGAAATTGAGCCTGTTTACAGACGGGATTTGCGAAAGAAACAAAGCGGAGTTTTTCGTAATTTACAGACAACATTTAACGAACTGCCACAAGAGTACCGCCATAAATTTTCACTTTTAATGAAAGAAACAGGTAAAAGGCTGAACGAAAGACCTGTCCTGATTCCGTTTTCATCTTACGAATTTAAGTATAAACTTGCAAAAATTAAAGACAATATTGTAAACGAAAACGATTTGAAATCCAAAAAAGTAATGAATAAACTTATGAAAGAATCAAAGCGTCTTTCAAATACCACAAACCCTGCGACAATAGACAAACAAATTAAAGTAATGGGAATGTTAGACTGGATTCTTAAAAAATCCGTTCTGAAAAATAACACCGAACTGAAAGAACTTATCGGAACTTCAAAAGCCAGATTGACAAACAAAGAAATCATTGCACCGTTTTCAAGAAAATCTTTTATATACGATTTGGGCAGAATAATAGACGATTTACCCGACAAAAAAATGCACGAAAAAATTATGCAGGAAGCGTTTAAACTTCCGACATCAAACGAGGATTTTTCTGCGTATATGGTAAAAATTTCAGGAGAAAATTCCGATAAAATCGCTTCAAGAATCCTTTGGCCATATTTGGCATCCGTTGAACATATTTTCCCTAAATCGGAAGGCGGACCTGATATTATGGCAAATTTTGCAGGAGCAACAACAAGAGAAAATTCCATAAGAAAAAGTATTGATTTTACGGAGCAAATGAAACTCCGTCCGAATACTCCATACTACTGCCAAAAATATGTAAATAAACTAATTGACCTGTATCACGAAGGTGTTTTTGAAAAAAACAGAATCAACCCAAAATACATAGAAGAATTTAAGGACACAATTTATAAGGTTTCAAAAGGACAAATAGACCTTGATATATCAAGGTACTATGAAACACCAATTACCGGAAGTTAGAAATTCAAGAGAGGATTATACCCTATCTCCCCTGCGGGGAGAGAAATTTTTCTTAATGAGCAAAAGCGAATTTAGAAAAATGAGAGAGGGTAAGGTTCGTTCCCCACCTAACCTCCCCCATAGGGGAGGAACTTATGATATATTTTGTCATTGCTGAACATGTCAGGCAATTAGTTACATGTTTTGTACATAAAAAATATTATGAGAATATCTCGCTAAGATATTCTTAATATGTTCATTTCTTTCTCTTTTATTGCGAGTAAAAGAGAAAGAAA
>CACYKF010000028.1 GCA_902774905.1 uncultured bacterium | reverse complement strand
AACAAAATAAATGTTGGGGTAGAAACCCCAACTTACGATTTTCACCCTCACCCGCAGTTGTACGGCTCATAAATTCGCCTACTACTGCTCCCTCTCCCAAGGGGTGAGGGGTTAATGCGGGGCGTTGTTTTAGCCCCGCTAAGAGATTTTTGCCGATAGGCAAAAACACATATTACTGCGTTAGCAGTCTTATGCCGCCGTTAGGCGGTATTGTAATTAGCGAAGTTTTCTTTTCTTTGGTTCATTTCTTTTCTTTTGCCTCGCAAACAAAAGAAAAGAAATGAACAGGTAGAAAGTTTTAATTTCTCAATGACTACAGATAATATAGTTTATGTATAAATAATGGTCACATATAAAATGGTCATTATTTTTTAGTGTTTTACATTTGCTCTTAATCGTTTTGTAATTTGTTTCATTTCTGTTTTTGTCAGGTATTTTGAAAATTGTGCAAATTCTTCCATAATATCCCACGAAGAATAATTGCCTTTTTCAACTTTCTTAATCCAATCATTGACTTCTTTGGTAAGCATAATTCTTAACTCCGATTAAACGACATGCACATGATAATTATGCCGATAATATTTGTCAAGACATAAAAAAAAGCCGTTTTTCAAAAAACGGCTACCAGACTTGGGGAGGAGGTATGAAAAACTTTCGTTTTTCATATCTATATTTTTAATATCGACAGATTTTTTCATATCTTTATACAAATGATAAAATTATCCTCCAAACAGAGTAGAAGAAATAACAAAGCCGTATCTTATACAAGATACGGCTTTTATTTATAATAAGATTCTTTGGCTAAAGCCTCAGAGTAACCTCAATTATTTATTCATTGCTTGCGCAACAGCAACGGCACATGCAACGGTTGCACCTACCATCGGATTGTTACCCATACCGATAACACCCATCATTTCAACATGGGCAGGAACTGAAGATGAACCTGCGAATTGAGCATCACCATGCATTCTTCCCATAGTATCTGTCATACCGTAAGAAGCAGGACCTGCTGCAACATTATCAGGGTGTAATGTACGACCTGTACCACCGCCTGATGCAACAGAGAAATATTTTCTGCCGTTTTCGATAGCCCATTTTTTGTAAGTACCTGCAACAGGGTGCTGGAATCTTGTCGGGTTAGTTGAATTACCTGTGATAGAAACATCAACACCTTCTTTAATCATAATTGCAACACCTTCTGATACATCATCAGCACCGTAGCATTTAACTTTTGCTCTTTCGCCGTCAGAGAACGGTGTTTCTTTAACAACTTTAAGTTCGCCTGTTTTGTAATCATAATCTGTTTCAACATAAGTAAATCCGTTGATTCTTGAAATTACATAAGCGGCATCTTTTCCTAAACCGTTTAATATTACTCTTAAAGGTTCTTTTCTTACTTTGTCTGCGTTTCTTGCAATACCGATTGCGCCTTCAGCAGCCGCAAATGATTCGTGTCCTGCCAAGAAACAGAAACATTTAGTTTCTTCTCTTAAAAGCATTGCACCCAAGTTACCGTGACCGATACCAACTTGTCTTCTGTCACCTACTGACCCCGGAACTGCAAATGCCTGCAAACCTAAACCGATTGCTTCAGCAGCATCGGCAGCATTTGTAATACCTTTTTTGATTGCAATAGCAACGCCCAAAGTGTAAGCCCAAGATGCGTTGTCAAACGCAATAGGCTGAATACCTTTAACAATGGCATCTACATCAATGCCTTTTGATAAACATAATTCGCGAGCATCTTCCAAAGAATTGAAACCGTATTCAGGCAAAACTTTTTTCAAAGTTGCTTCGCGTCTATCTTGTCCTTCAAATTTTACTGTCATTTTTATTTCCTTTACTTTATTTTTGTAACTGTCATCCTGAACTTGTTTCAGGATCTAACCCTCACCCGAATTTCTAAATTCACTATGTTCATTAAGAAATTCTACCCTCTCCCAAAGGTAGAGGGGAACAGGTTTATTATTCTTCTCTCGGGTCAATATATTTAACCGCATCAGCAAATCTGCCGTAAGTACCGATATTTTTATCGTATGCTTCTTGCGGATTGACGCCTTTTTTGATGGCATCCATAAATTTGCCGAGGTTAATGAATTGATATCCGATAACTTCGTTATTTTTGTCTAAACCGAGTTTAAGAATATAACCTTCGGTTAATTGTAAGTATCTTACACCTTTTTGAGCTGTAGAGTGAATTGTACCGCACATAGAGCATAAGCCTTTGCCTAAGTCTTCAAGTCCTGCGCCGACAGGCAAACCGTTTTCTGAGAATGCGGATTGAGTTCTGCCGTAAACAATTTGTAAGAATAATTCTCTCATTGCAACATTGATTGCGTCACAAACTAAGTCAGTATTCAATGCTTCAAGGATTGTTTTACCAGGAAGAATTTCGCCTGCCATAGCCGCAGAATGTGTCATACCTGAACATCCGATAGTTTCAACAAGTGCTTCCTGAATAATACCGTTTTTTACATTCAAAGTAAGTTTGCAGGTACCCTGTTGAGGTGCGCAGCATCCGCAACCGTGAGTCAAACCTGAAATATCTTTGATTTCTTTACACTTTGTCCATGCTCCTTCTTGAGGAATAGGTGCCGGACTACCTTTAACGCCTCTTTTTACGGGGCATTTGTCTAAAATTTCTTGAGTAACTTGTATATTAGTCATTTTTTACTCCCTTCACTTATATACACAAAAATTTTAACTTGCTCAAAATTTATCGTCAAGATAATTGAAATTTTAAGAAAATAATGATAAATTTAAGTAAAGAAAAAGAGGTTATTTATGTATAAAAGAAAATATGGTTTTACTTTAGGTGAAGTTTTGCTTGCTATGTTGATTATTGGTGTTATTGCGGTATTGTCTTTACCGAGTTTGTTAAAAAATGTTCATGAAAAATCAAGAATGTCTTTATTAAAAGGTACTGTTGCGACAATCGGAAATGTTATTCAGTCTGAATTGACAAAACAAAGAACAACGGAAATTACTTCAACGGATATTTATAAAGACCCGAAGTCATTTATACAAAAGTTTGAAGGGGCAAAATCAGGTGAACCGTTTGGAAAAACATATAAAAGACATTCGGATTCAAAAGTAATTACTGATGTATTGATTCCTTCGGAAGATTCTGATAATCAGGCTGTGTTGTTACTCAAAAACGGTGTCGGAATAGGTATAGTTAATGATAAAGATAACAGCAAAACTTCGATTGTGGTTGATGTAACGGGTGCAGATAAGCCCAATATGGTCGGGGTTGATTATTTCATCATGAAGGTTGAATGGTATGACGGCGAAGGTTACAGAGCCGGCGATATATCAGGATATGTAAACGGCGATGCTGATGGTGAAGAAACAGCATCAGGTTTAAAAGATTTATGTAATGCCGGTAATGGTGCGGCTTGTTTCAGAATGGTAGAACTTTCAAGTTACGAACCGAGATATTTGGATTAATATCTACGACTCTTTTGGAGAGGATGTCAACGAAGTTGACAGGAGAGGGGACATAACAAAATTAAATATCTACCTCTCCTTTGGAGAGGATGTCAACGAAGTTGACAGGAGAGGGTTTTATAAACATGTATTACAACAAGAAACATATATCTTTAGCAAAAAATATGCGTTCAAATATGACAAAAGAAGAAGTCAAATTGTGGAATATTTTGCGTGCCAAAAATTTTTATAATTTAAAATTTAAGCGTCAGGTTCTCATTGGTGAGTACATTGCAGATTTTGTCTGTCCTGAAAAAATGCTTATTATAGAATTAGATGGAAGTCAGCATAATGAAGATAATAATATTGAAAATGATAAAAACCGTACAGCATATCTTGAGCAACAGGGATATAAGGTTATAAGATTTTGGAACAATGAAGTTTGGGATAATATTGATGGTGTTTGTGAGGTTATAAAGCGTGAAACCCTCTCTTGAATTTCTAATGCTCAACTTCGTTTCGCATTGAAATTCTTTTCTCCCCGTAGGGGAGATAGGTTTTCTACCTCTCCATTGGAGAGGATGTCAACGCAGTTGACAGGAGAGGGTAAAATAATAAACCCTCTCTTGAATTTCTAATGCTCAACTTCGTTTCGCATTGAAATTCTTTTCTCCCCGCAGGGTAGGTAGGTTTTCTACCTCTCCATTGGAGAGGATGTCAACGAAGTTGACAGGAGAGGGTAAAATAATAAACCCTCTCTTGAATTTCTAATGCTCAACTTCGTTCGCATTGAAATTCTTTTCTCCCTGTTGGGTAGATAGGTTTTCTACCTCTCCATTGGAGAGGATGTCAACGCAGTTGACAGGAGATGGTAAAATAATAAACCCTCTCTTGAATTTCTGATGCTCAACTTCGTTCGCATTGAAATTCTTTTCTCCCCGCAGGGGAGATAGGTTTTCTACCTCTCCATTGGAGAGGATGTCAACGCAGTTGACAGGAGAGGGTAAAATAATAAACATTTCTAATGCTCAACTTCGTTTCGCATTGAAATTCTTTTCTCCCGTAGGGGAGATAGGTGTATTAACCCTCTCTCATTTTTCTAAATTCGCTACCGCTCATTAAGAAAAATTTCTCTCCCCCAAGGGAGATAGTGTATAATCATGGGGAGATAGGGTTTATTGCAAGAGTATCAAATTTTTGCTATAATATTAAAAAAGGAGTGAGTATGAAAAAAGGCTTTACACTAACGGAACTATTGATGGCACTTACAATTGTCGGGGTTTTGGCGGTTTTGACAATCCCTATATTGATGAATAATATCCACAACCGTGTTTTTGCAAATCAGGTCAAAAATATGGCTGCGACTATCGAACAACTTGCGCAGGACGAACTTATCGCCCACAGGGTAAGAGATACCAAAGATACTGATTTTGGCAATGGTTGGAAGATTTTATCCGAAAAGCATTTTGCCATTGCAAAAAGTTGTATTCCCAACAGAGATGAAATGACAAATTGCTGGAAAACTGAGGCAACCGGTAAGGACAAAGTTACTTATAAAACTTTGAGTAAAAAAAATATATCTGTTCCTGACGGTCTTGTTGTTATATTAAAAAATGGGGTAATAATGAGATATTCGACTCAATCAACCAACGATAAGATTGCAGGTTGCTTCACAATAGATGTAAATGGTAATGACAAGCCAAACATTGCAGGGCGAGATTTATTTACCTTTTGTGTTTCTATAAAAGGTCATGTGGTTGATACTTATTATGCACAAGGAATGGAAAAGACTTTAGAAGAAAAAATTGCGAATTGCAAATCTTCTAATTCCTCTGCTGCACCGAGTTATTGTTTTGGAGCATTAGCCGACAATGGCTGGAAGATGGATTATTAATTGTCATTACGAGCAAACGCAGTTTGCGTAGTAATCTCATTAAATCAACCATTGAACATCTTTTAACCAATGCGATTGCGACGAAAATCAGAGATTTTCTCGCAATGACAATTTAATAATATGATTGCTACGCTCGCTTCACTCACTCGCAATGACAACTTATACTATTTCATCATACAAATCGTTGTGGTTAGCCTTTAGGTCAGGCAATTGCCTGACACAATGCTCTATCTTTCCGTAGTGAGATAGGTTTCTACCTCTCCTTTGGAGAGGATGTCAACGAAGTTGACAGGAGAGGGTAAAATAATAAACCCTCTCTTGAATTTCTAATGCTCGACTTTGTTTCGCATTGAAATTCTTTTCTCCCCGCTGGGGAGATAGTGTATAACCCTCTCTCATTTTTCAAATGTTCGAAATGAATTTCTCACATTGAAAAATTTCTCTCCCCCAAGGGAGATAGTTAGTGATAGGATTTACAGCAAATCCCTGTGACCTTTGGAGTTGTTGATATAGTCCTCAAGTGTTTTTAGCCTCAATGTTATTCCGTATTTTTCTGCGTTTAGAGCCAAGGGGCAATACGGCTCAATGTCATTTATCTGCTGATTTATTGCTTCAACAAATTCCGAGCGTTTATCTATCATTATTTTGTTAATAAGTTCTTTTGTCGCCTTTTTGTCTTCATCCGATTCAAACGGCAAAACAGAAAAATATAAAAGTGTCTTAACTTCTTTTTTTATAAGGTATTCAAGACAATCAAACAATTCCCGGTTAGAAAACCAAAATGCCCTGTGTTCTTTTCGCAATTCTTCGCTTGCAAATTCAGGTGAAATGATTATTTGCGAATCTTTGCCCAAATTCTTTTTAAAAGAATCAATAAATTCTTTTGTCGGAAGTCCGAAACATTCAAACATAATATCAATTTTGTTTGGCATTTCTTTGCCTAAAATCTCAAAAAGTTCAATAAGGTATTGCTGATTTTTCGGGAACGGGTCAAAGCAAAAGTAATATTCATCAAGATTATATTTTTTCTTAAAATTAATAAACTCTTTTGCTGCAATTTTCGGGTTTCGCAAAGTGACACAATTTCTGCCCGTAATTTTTTTCATTGCTTCATATCCGCCGCCGCACCAACTGCAATTGCCCGGACACCCGCGTCCCAAACAGCACACAAAACTTGATTTTTTGCGATAGTTTATTTCATCCGGCTTTTCTGCATTGTAGTTGTAAATAAACGGGAATTTTAAATATCTTTCGTAGTTTTTAAGGTATTTAAGAGCATCAAAACTGTAACTGTTTAATTCTTCTTCGTTGGCAAACCATATTTTTTTATTTTTTACAATTTTACCGTTTTTGCGCCAGCGCAGATTTGAAACTGATGACAAATTCTTATCTTGCGAGTGAATTTTTTGCGCAAGTTCAACGATACTTTTTTCACCCTCGCCTTTTATTACGGCGTCTATGTATGAGTATTTTTTTATAATATCATCTGCAAAAGCCGACGACATTATTCCGCCTAAAAATATAAATGTATCAGGGTTTATTTCTTTAATTTTTCGTGCAACATTCAGGGTGTCATAAGCCTGATAGTGCCAATGCAAAGATAATCCGACCATTTTAATTTTATTTTTTTTGACATAATCCGCTATATCAAAATCTGCGTCAAATGATTTTTCTACTCCCAAATGTATAATCTGCGGTTTAAACTTGTTTTTTGCAAGTTCGTTACACATTGAAAAAACACCAATCGCAATATAATTGATAAACAGTTTAAAATCCTTTTTGGAAAACCCTCTAACTTGCGGAACATGAATCAGTAAACAATCAGTCTTTGCCATAAATAAACCTCAATATGCTTATATAGTTTAGCATATTTTGAGGTTTATAGCAATAAAAAATGCCGAAGGCGGGACTTGAACCCGCACAGATTTCTCCATACGCACCTGAAACGCACGTGTCTACCATTCCACCACTTCGGCATAAGTATTATGCGACTGTAAAATAGTATATAATTACTATTATTTCATTTCATTATACAATAAAAAAATCAAATTCCAACACTTAAGCCTGCGCAAAGATTAATTGATTGCCCCGTTACCCCTTTTGCATCATCACTTATGAGGTATTTTATCATTCCGGCAATTTCTTTTGGTTCAACAAAGCGCTTTTGCGGAATACAGTCTAATATTTCTTCCTGACTAAATTCGCTTTGTTCAATGGAATCTTTGCCAAGTTCTGTTTCAACCCACCCCGGATTTATAGTGTTTACCGTAATTCCAAATTGTGCCAACTCTAAAGCAGTTGCCTTTGTAAATCCGATTAACCCTGATTTTGTGGCACTATATAGGCTTGCGTTTGCTTCGCCCATAACCCCTGAAATTGAACCGATATTTATTATTCTGCCAAATCCTTTTTCTTTCATATAAGGTACTGCCCTTGCCGTAAGGTATATCGGGGCTTTTAAATTCACCGCAACGATGTGGTTTAATTTATTGATTTTCGTTTTTTCTATTTCTGAATATATGTATTCGCCGGCATTGTTTATTAATACATCAATTTTGTTTTCAACGATGAAATCTCCAAGTTTGGATATATCGTATTCGTTAGCCAAATCGCACAACAAATACCCTGTCGGTTTAAGTTCTTTTAATGCCTGTTCATTTCTTGCGCTGACAAAAATCTTATGCCTTGCGTTTTTTAATTCCTGAGCAATAACTCTGCCTATACCTTTAGATGCACCTGTTACCAAAATGTTCATATATTAACCCTCAATTAGTTTTCTTACAATATATGATGCCATAAAAATACCGGAACATGAAGCAACAAACGGAGTGGAACTCGGGATAATTTTGTTAAACTCAATTTTTTCACCCGAATTTGTCGTTATTTCTTCTTTTTCAGTTATTTTTTCCTGCGCATGCGGAGTTTCTCTTGAACAAACAAAAGTTATTCCCTGAGTAATTCCGAGTTTTTTTAGTTGATAAATTACATTGGATACAAACGGTGCATTACGGTTTTCCACATCTTTTAAATCGGCAATATAAAGTTTTGTCGGATCAATTCTGTTCCCTGCACCCATTGAACTTATGACGGGAATTTTATTTTCATAACAGGTCTTTAAAAGATGAATTTTTGAACGCATTGTATCTATTGCATCTGCAACATAATCATATTGCCCTGTCATAATTTGATTATTTTCTGTATAAAAATCATCAACAATTTCAATATTTATTTCAGGATTGATATCTTTTAATCTTTTTTCAAAAAGTTCTGTCTTTTTTTGTCCGATTGTTGAGTGCAGGGCAATGCTCTGACGATTAATATTTGATTCTGAAACCGTGTCAAAATCAACAATAGTCAGATGCCCAACCCCTGTCCTTGCAAGAGCCTCAGCGCAAAAACCTCCAACTCCGCCTAAACCAAACACGACAATATGCTTTTGCGCTAAATATTTTTGTTTTTCTTCACCCCAATAGAGAATATTTCTTGAAAAAAGTTCGGACATTTGTTACTTTTTCCCCGTTTTATTCAGGCTTGCAATATCTGTTACACGCATTGCATAATACGGAACATTCTTACCATCCTCAATCAGGAAAAGTACAAAATCTTTATCAAAATAAAAATATCTGATTTTAGGTGTAACCCCCGGACCAGCACTGTTCAACATCAGCATTGCTGCTTCACTTTTTAATTTTACACCCTCATTATCCATTTTGAAATCAATTGTTTCTATAGTTTTATCAATTTTAAAATCAGATTTTTTTATATGCTTACCTTCGACATCCCTAAAACTTGTTTTAAGATAAAGCGAAATATCAGGTACTTTTAATCTGTCATAATGCCCGAAATACTTATTATCATCGAAAGCCTTGCTTTTAGATTTTATATCATTATAGTATTCATTGAATTTCTTAATATCATCAGTTCGGTATAAAATAACTCTGTCATTGGTTTTAGTGTTTAATTTTACGGCATAGTCATTGTCAGAATTATAGAAAAGCACCGAAACATTCTTATAGAGATTTTTTGAACTGCTTGATTTTATTCCGAAATACTTTACTTTTTCACTATTTTTGTTTCCGAAAGTATCTTCAGAAAGTTTATCAAACGGTTCAAGAAATTTAAAATCTTTTTTTAGCATTGCATAAATAAATATTTTTTTTGGGTTATAACTGAAATCAAATGAATGTAATATATCGCTTGTTTCATTAAATTTTTCTTTTATGCCTTTTTCAATTTCTTTTTTTAATTCGGGAGATACTTTCCCATATTTTGTGTAATAAGAATTTTCGCTGATGTCTGTCTTCTTAAATTCTCTTTTATTAAGATGCTTTGCGGTTACCGTTGTTCCTTCTACAAATTCAATAGGACGACGAGTAATGTTGTCTATAACCTCATTCCAAACAATTTGAAATGTGCCGACCCAAAGACAGTTCCCATCCGGCATTGTATCCTGCATCGTTGCAAGAATTACAGCATCAGTTTCTGCCCCGCTTTTAGTCTTTGCATAATAAATTTCTGTTTTTTCTTCTGGTTGAGTTACAACAGAAGATTCCTCTATAAGTTTTTCCTTCTTAAAATGACATGCACTTACTACAGGTACAATGCTGACCGCTATAATAATTGCAAGTAAAACTGAATACAACCTTTTCATAATTAATCATCCTTTACATTCAAATTTTTCCAAAAACTTTTCCAAAAGCCTTTTGCATTTTTTTCATGCAAAATAGGAGCCTTGTCATAAAACTCTTTGTATGAATCTATTATATTTTGCGGTAAATCATCTCCGTTTGCAAGCGTAGTATAAATAAATTCAATATAATCGTCTTGTTCTTCCCGAAACAAAATATCTCTTGCTCTTATATCCTCATCTGCTTCGTAATGAATAAGTGCGTGATATGCCGCAATTAGGCTCTCATCCTTTGTGTCTTTTGGGTAGTGCAACATAGCCTCTCTTACGGATAATTGCCCCAACCTGACATTGCGTAAAATTTCCGCAACAAAGCGTCTGTCTTTGTTCTGTTCTTCGCTCATAATTATTTTACAAGAAGTTCAACCGTTTCTTTTTCAACAAAACGAACCATCTTTGATATATCACCGTCAAAGAAATTGTCGGTAAATTCTTTCATCATATCAAGTGCCATTTCGCGTTTGTCCATAGTCACCTTGTAAAAGAATTTTTTACCGGTTTTGTAACGAACTAAAATACTTTTAGAAACTAATCTGTCCATAACGGTTTTAATCGTAGTGTATGCTCTTTCAACACCGTTTGATGAAAGTTCGTCAACGACATCCTGAATTGAAATATCTCTGTCTTCATTTTCGGAAGTTAAATTCCAAAATGTATTTAAAATTTCCATTTCTAAAAAACCGCAAGCCATAATTTACTCCTACTTTTCTATTAATTACTATAATTGTAATACAACAAATAAAATTTTTCAAGTGGTTTACAAAAAATTAATTCATTTATATATATTATTACTTTTAGGATTTTATAATATAATATTATAGTGTTATGAATATAAAAATAAAATCACTTATAATACCTTTATTATTAGTCTTTTTATTACTTGCGACCAAACTTCCGTTCGCTGTTGCCGGATGCTTTTTGCTCGTAATTTTGGCAGGAATATCATTTAAATTGTTTATAAAAAAAGCAAAAAGGGAATATATTTTAACCGGAATAAGAAGTGTCCCTAAAGAACTTGTTTTTAACAATAATACTTTGACAAACAAACACTGTATAGTAAGATATTTCCCCCGTAATAAAATTGTTGTCATGGACAACCCGATTTCAAAAGGTAATCAGACATTAAGAGCCTTTATTGTAGATAAAACTAATCATGAAAATGTTGATAATTGCTGGAAAGAAATTTGTTCGGTTTATGAAGAATATACATATCTTGATACATTATTTTCTTTTATAGACAAGGCAAGCGGTCGTCTTAATATGTTGTTTTTATCCCCCAATGAAAGCAATTTCAAAATTGAAGGGATGGAAGAATTTTTGCCTGAGAAAAAGGTTAAATCTGTGCCGGCTCCGAAAGTTAATAATGAAAAACTTGCAAAAAAAATTGAGCAAAGCGCAGTTCATGGACAAATTGTAGTAGAATTTAATGATTTGCAAAAACAGGAAATTAAAACTTCAGGAAATAAAGAAAATGCAAAAGATGTTGTCAATATGCAAGATTTAACAAATAGCGATAAGATTGATATAAATCTTGCAAATGCTCAAACTATTTCTGAATTGCCGGGCATAAATATTATTATGGCAAAAAAAATTGTGGAATACCGTAATCTGAACGGATTTTTCAAAAATAAAGAAGATTTTTTAAATGTATCAGAAGTAAAATCGCATTTCAGAGAAAAAATTTTGGAAATGATTACGGTGGAAAAGTCTTCTTCATTTCTTACCCAAAAAGAAAAAGAAGCCGAATCCGAAAGAATTGTGGATTAAAAATGAAAATATACAAAATTTTAAAAAATACAGCAGTAGAAGGTCCGGGGCAGCGTTTTTGTATTTGGGTTCAGGGTTGTAAAAAACATTGTAAAGGTTGCTTTGCAAAGGAAACATGGGACTTTGACTCAGGCGAAATTTATAGTGTAAAAGAACTTTATAGTCTTATTAAAGCACAAGATAATATTGAGGGTGTCACTTTCTTGGGCGGGGAACCGTTTGAACAGGCAAAAGAACTTTCGGCGTTATCAAAAATGGTCAAAAGAAATAATTTGTCTGTTTTGTGTTTTACGGGATACACATTGGAAGAATTGAAACTTAAAAAAGACAAATATATCAATGATTTTTTGTCTAATATCGATTTACTTATTGACGGCGGTTTTGAGCAGGAACATTTTGACCTTTCCCGTCCTTGGGTCGGGTCTTCTAATCAAAGATTTATTTTTCTTACAAGCAGATATTGTGAAAACGATTTAAAAAAATATAAAAATAAAATTGAATTGCATCTTGATTATGACGGGAGAATTGAAATCAACGGAATGGGTGATTTTGCAAAACTTGAGCGTGATTTTTGTTTACAACTCTCAAGAAATATTGTAAAATAATGAATATTAAATGAGAGGGGTGCTTTAATGGATAATAAGTTTATATCGCAGTTGACAAGATTATTTCGGGCAAGATTCCCATATATCTATCTTACGACATTTGAAGAAGAACGGGCATTAGCGATTATCAAAAATATTTCTTCATCCGAAAAACTTGTCAGAGTGCCGAGAGAAGTCTATATATGGACTCAAACGGGCGGATTTACTCTTAACGGTCAGCCTATTGAAGGTACTAATATTCCAGATAAAGCAATAGATTTTATAAAAGATGTTCAAAAAAATTCCGTATTTGTGATGTGTGATTTTCATGTTTATTTTGGTGTTAAGGGTCGTCAGCCTGATTACAATGTCGTAAGACATCTTAGAGATATTATAGGAAAATTAAAAACTGATAAATTCAGAAAAAATGTTATTTTCTTGTCTTCGGAACTGATTATACCGGATACGATGTCTAAAGAAATAACCGTTCTTGATTTGCCTTTGCCGTCATTAGAAGACATAAAATCAAAATTTTCAAAAATGGTTACTCAAAATGCCCAGATTGATACATCAGAACTTACCCCGGAGGCAGAAGAAAAACTTTGTAAGGCCGCATTGGGTTTGACCTTACAAGAAGCGGAAAATGCATTTGCTTTGGCTATGGTCAATGATGGAAAAATCAGTATTGAAGACCTGGATACTATTTTGAGTGAAAAAATGCAGGTCATTAAAAAGACAGGGATTTTGGAATTTATCAATACGGAATATAAAATCGAAGATATTGGTGGTCTTGAAAATTTAAAAGGCTGGCTGATAAAAAGGAATAATTCCTGGTCGGAATCGGCAAAAAAATATTGTCTGCCGTCACCCAAAGGTGTTTTAATTACAGGTGTTCCGGGCTGCGGAAAAAGTTTGACTGCAAAAGCAACAAGCGCAATTTGGCAATTACCGCTATTAAAACTTGATTTCGGTAAAATTTTTGCAGGAATTGTCGGCAGTTCGGAAGAAAATATGCGCAAAGCCCTGAAAACTGCTGAAGCAGTTGCCCCGTCAATTTTGTGGGTTGATGAAATTGAAAAAAGTTTAAGCGGTATGAATTCAAGCGGTGACAGCGGAACATCTTCAAGAATTTTCGGCACTTTTCTAAATTGGATGCAGGATAAAGAAGCCCCTGTATTTGTTATTGCAACTGCAAATAATATCAGCGGACTTCCACCGGAATTACTTCGTAAAGGTCGATTTGACGAAATTTTCTTTGTTGATATGCCTACTCAAAAAGAAAGAGAAGAAATTTTTAAGGTTCACCTTAACAAGCGTTTGAAAGATGCAGAAGTTAGCGGTAAAATACAAGTGAATGATGCTTTATGTAAAAAACTTGCGCAAATGACAGAAGGACTTGTTGGTGCTGAAATTGAGCAGGTAATTATCGATTCTCTTTATGAGGCTTATTTTAATAAAAGAGCACTGACTTTTGAGGATTTAACTTCAACTATAAAAAATGTAGTGCCTTTATCAGTTACCCAAAAAGAACAAATTATTTCTTTGCGTGAATGGGCAAATGTAAGAGCTGTTGCTGCGACTAAAAAATCCGATATGGAAATGTACTCATCTGATAGTGCGGATGATGTTAGTGCTTCAAGAGGCGGCAGAGCGTTGGATGTATAGAGAGGGTTTTAAATGTCCATTGTTTTAAAAGCGTTTCCTATGGGATTTTTAATTAGTCCTGACGCTAAAAATAATAAAATTTCACCTAAAAAATATGACCTGAGTTTAGAAAAAGATAATTTGAAACTTGTCAAAGTAGCAACAAATTTAACTCCGGCACAAATTCCTTATTTGATGGCTAATCTTGATGAATGTACACAGATTGATGCAAATACCTATAAATTAGATAATGGCTTGAATATTCATTGGGAACTTTATAATGGTTGTTATTGTGCGGTTTTGTCAATGGAGGAACATTCCAGTATTCTTAATAAAATTATTGATAAGGCGCAAACGCTTGTTAATTATTCTGAAACTTTATTCAATACATTTGATGTTATTCTGAAAAAAAATACAAGAGATGTCGGATCTGAAGAAATTTTTTATTATTGCTATAACACTCCTTATAAAACAAAAGAAGAATTGCTTGATCTGTTGAAAAATAATAATATTGAAAATATTTCCAAACAAACCGAAACTGAAATAAGATTCAGAGTGAATAACAAAAATTATAAATACATAAGAAAAGATAAAAAGCAGAATTTTTACCTTGAATCAGAACAAAAAATTCCGCTTGTGAATATTCTTTCCGGTCAAAAACCGATAACGACAAAAACACAGAAAACAAATTATACTTACAAAGAAACTTTAATAAAAACTCTCAGCGAACATGGCGCAACAAATATTATATCTGATGAATTTAATGTAACTTGCGAAATGTTTGGAATGAAACTTCATTATTCTAAAGATTTTAAAAATGATGCTTATAATCTTGAAATAATGCAAATTACAGATCAATCTGAATGTGGGCAGTTGCTTCAAGATTTAGATGAGGAATACGGATTAAATATTCAGGATTTGACATACCGAAAAATACTTGAACGCATTAAAGATAAAAATATGCGACTTGAAAGTGAAGAAGTCAATGATGATAATTCAATAGTTTTAACAATAGATTTAGGATAAAAATGGGTAAACTTAAAATCAAATTACTGCCTGACGGCACAATAGAAATGGAAACAAAAGGAATAAAAGGCAAAAAATGTCTTGATTACGCAAAAGTGTTGGAACAACTTGCGGACGTAAAAACCGAAAAAATAGACAAAACTGATGAATACTATCAGGATTCTTATTTGGAACTTGACGAGTCACAGCATTTAAGTGATAATTAAAGACATAAATATACAGAGAGGTGTCCGAGCGGCTTAAGGTGCAATCTTGGAAAGGTTGTGTGGGAGCAATTCCACCAGGGGTTCGAATCCCCTCCTCTCTGAATTTGAAAAACATAAGAATTACAAAAATTCTTATCACCGAGTCAGAGAGGGTGGCTTCTAACCTGATTGTTACTCTCGAAGTCGTAACAATCAGGGTTTGACAGAACCAATTCTTGTTCAAATTGGGAATTTATAAAAAGTAAAGATTTAGGATTTCTTATTTATTATTTAATAAACGAAACATTATGGAAAAGCAAAAAAAAGTATTAATTATTGGTGCCGGTATCGCCGGAATTACTTGTGCATATAAGTTGGTTACTGAATGTGATAATTTAAAACCGATAATTATTGAACAAAATCCGTACATAGGAGGACTTGCTACCACAATTGATTATGATGGGAATTCCGCAGACATAGGTCCGCACAGATTTTTTACAAAAAATGAGCAAGTTATAGAATTTTGGAAAAGTATTATGCCTTTGCAGGGCGCAAATGCTATAGATGATATTCTTTTAAAAAGGAAGATAGATTTCGACGATGGTTATTCTGATCCAGAGGTCGATGATAATGTATTATTGAAGCGAAAAAGATTCTCACGAATTTATTATCTGAAGAAATTTTTTGACTATCCTGTAAAATTAAATATAAAAACTATATTGAATTTAGGATTAATAAGAACTATGTGCTGCGGTTTCAGTTACTTAAAGTCATGTATTATAAAACGTGAAGAAAAATCTCTTGAAGATTTTATGATAAATCGTTTTGGGAAGGTTTTGTATAACACTTTTTTCGAGTATTATACCGAGAAAGTTTGGGGAAGAAAGCCGAGGGATATAGATAAATCATGGGGACAACA
Organism: uncultured bacterium; assembly: GCA_902774905.1. GTDB lineage: Bacteria > Cyanobacteriota > Vampirovibrionia > Gastranaerophilales > Gastranaerophilaceae > Zag111. The sequence continues at coordinate 20,346 of CACYKF010000028.1, read as the reverse complement.
GCGTATCAAGGGTTTATCGCTTATAAAAACACTCCTTAATAAATTTAGTAAGAATAATAAAGAAATTTCTCTGACTGATGAGTATTTTTATCCTAAATTCGGGGCAAAACAAATGTGTTCTGAAATGCTGAAAACAATATTGGAAAAAGGCGGAGAAATACATTTGGATACAAAGGTCGTAAAAATTAATAAATCCGAGAATAAAATAAATTCTTTAACTGTTAAAAATTCGCAAGGGGTAATAAGCGATATATATGGTGATTATGTGGTTTCGTCTATGCCTGTAAAAGATTTGTTGTGTGGTATGAATGATGTTGCGCAAAATGTAATTGATATTGCGCAAAATTTACCATATCGTGATTATCAATTGATTACTTATTTAGTTAAAAAGTTTAATCTGAAAAATAACACAGATTGGCGGACTATTAATGATATATGTCCTGACAGTTGGATTTATGTTCAGGATAGAGAAGTAAAAATTGGCAGAATATATATCCCTAAGAATTTTTCTCCGTATTTATGCCGAAATATTGAAGATACATTAATCTGTTTGGAATATTTTTGTGATAAGGATGATGAATTATGGAATATGACAGATAACGAAATCTTTAAATTTGGTATTGAAGAAATGCTAAAAATAAATGCAATACAATCAAAAGAGGATGTATTAAAATCTTATCGATTTAAAGTCGAAAAAGCGTATCCGGCATATTTTGACAGTTATGAAAATTTTGATGTTATAAAATCTTATATAAATTCAATTGAAAATTTATATTGTATAGGCAGAAATGGTCAGCATAAGTACAATAATATGGATCATTCGACTTTAAGCGGAATAATGGCATCAGATATTATAAAAAATAGTTCTGATAAAACAATTCTTTGGTCTGTTAATGCGGATGATACATATCAGGAAGTAAAATAGACCTTAATTCATTAGTAACATTGCGGTTTACATTCGTTTAAATATGTGCTATTATGCGTAAGAAAAGGAGCAGAGTTATGAAAAGAATTATGGCACTTTTATTATGTGGTTTATTTATAAGTATGAGTTTTCCGTCATCAATGGTTATGGCAGAAGAAAATTGTGACTGTGTGAGTGTTGAACATATGCTTTTACCCAAAAAATTGGCAAAGAAAACTCCAACAAATATTGTAAATTCATCGGAACTTGAAATGGTGATTTTGCCTTATAACACTTTGCAGGTGTCATTTGCAGAAGCATTTAACAGCAAATATGCCAAAGTTGGTGATGAAGTTGTATTTATTCTTAACGAATGTTTGAGAACTCAGGAAGGAACAGAAGTTTTGCCTGCTTCTACAAAGTTTGTAGCAGAAATTTGCAATATTGAAAAACCAAAAGCATTCAACAGAAGCGGTAAGATATATTTGGATTTCAAATACATGGAATTGCCTGACGGAACACAAAAATTTATCAGAGCAAAAATATTTAATAAGAAGGACTTTTTATCAAGAGGCAAGTTAAACGCTTTGGGTAAGGGTTTAGGTACGACATTAGGCGGAATGGCAATCGGAACGGGTGCAGGCTGCGGTATTGGTGTTGCGGCAGGTGCTGTAATTGTTGGTGGTTTTGCAATTGGTATGCCTGTTGGGTTTGCGGTCGGGGCAGCGGCAGGTTTATTGACTCCGGGGCTTTATTATAAGGCGAAAGCGGGGGATAAGGTAAATATCCAGTTGCTTGACAATGTTGTTATTGAAAAATAGTAATATTTAAACAGTTTTAATAAATTGGAGAAGTGTCCGAGTGGTTTAAGGTGACGATCTCGAAAGTCGTTGTGGGAGCGATTCCACCCAGGGTTCGAATCCCTGCTTCTCCGAATAAATAACTGTATGCTATTAAGCATACAGTTATTTATTGTTGGGAATATGGCATAGTATAGTTTAACAGGACATTTTATTTGAACGATTAAAATGATTATTCGGCAAGGTTTAGTGTGTGTTTGAGTTTAGGCGGTCGGAAAAAATCTTTTTATGCGTTCGCAAATGGGACGAAATGTCACTTTATTGTCACTTATTTTCCCATTACTTTCCACAAATTTTTAATTTTTTATGTAGTCATAGTCTGTATTCCCCCATGTTTACTAAATTGCACGGGTAAAAAGATTATTTGACATTTGTGGACATTTGAGGACATTTCAAAATTTTTACCGGAAAGTCGGGATTTTATTTTCATGCAAAAAGGTCGGTAATTTTTTCTTGAAGGTCGGAAATAAATTCAAAGACACAAAACAACACATAGCTCGGAAATGGTGTTCCAATACAGTGTGAAACGAGTTAATGTGTGTGTACGATGAATAACACATATATAGATATTAAACGTATAGCAGAAATAAAAGGACTTAAAAGCACCCGATCAATTAGAATTGCTATTCAAAAAGGTAAATATATTGCTCGTGAAATTAAAGTTAATGGCGGAACTTCTTATGAAATATTATATTCATCATTAGAGTCTGAGATTCAGGAAAAACTTGAAGATGAAGAAAGAAAAACAACTGCATTAATTCCTGTTGAAAATAAAACAAATTTTATATCCGAAAATGCAAAAATAAATGCTCTTGCAAGAGTAGATATTGTAACAGCATTGATGAATATAAGATCAAAATATCCTACTAAAAAAGAAGCTGATGACGTGTTTTTAGATTTATATAACAGCGGAATGTATCTTCCGCAAGTTTTTAAATTTGTCGGAACAATATCAATCGGAACTTTACACCGATGGGTTAAGGCTTATGAAAACTATGGAACAAAAGGTTTATTGCCGCAAAGAAAAACAAATCAACTTGGTGAGTATAATTCAAAGCTCAATGACGAGATGAAAAAAGTTTTTCTGACCTATCTTCTGCATCCGAATAAATTCAGCATCGGAAAATCTATAAGTTTAACCAAGCATATTTTAGAAAAACGAGGATATGAGGATATTCCGTGCAACCTGACATTCAGAAGATTTGCGGAACATTTTAAAAAGCAGAATTATTCAAAATGGATAATTATGAGAGAGGGAGAGAAAGCATACCACGATAAAGTTGAACCGTATATTGAAAGAGATATTTCAAAATTAGAAGTTGGGGATGTTTTAATAGCCGATGGACATGTACTCAACTTTCAAGTAATAAACCCGTTTACCGGCAGACCGACTAGAGCTACTTTGGTCGGTTTTTTAGACTGGAAATCAACAGCATTAGTCGGTTATGAAATTATGATGACTGAAAATGCTCAATGTATCGCTTCCGCTCTCCGTAACGCAATATTAAATCTTGGAGTTATCCCCAAAGTTGTATATCAGGATAACGGAAAAGCATTTAAGGCAAAATATTTTCAGCACGTTGATTTTGACGAATCCGGCTTTAACGGAGTCTATGCAAGTTTAGGAATAAAATCAGTTTTTGCAAAACCGTATAATGCAAGAGCCAAAGTTATTGAGCGATTTTTCAAAGAGTTTCAGGAAGATTTTGAAAAAATGATGATATCTTATTGCGGTTCAAGTATTGAAAACAAACCTGCTTGGATGAAACGGGGAGAAAAGTTACACAGGGAACTCCACCGCAAAATGACGGGGAATTATATTCCGACAGTTCAGGAAATTATTAAATATATTGACTGTTGGATAGATTATCATAATTCAAAACCTTGTCCAAATAATGAGCAAATGACAATCAAAGAATGTTTAAATACAGTTCAAAAACAAAATATTGATAAAAATATCCTGAATGATTTAATGAAGTTAGGACAATAAATCGAGGTGAAATAACATTTTTAGGACTTCATTTCAGAAACGATTTCTTAATTGATTTAAGGGAAAAAGTTTTTATCCGCTACTCGCTTTTTGATTTAACGAAAGTGTATGTTTATTCGGTTAAGGGAGAATTTTTATGTATCGCCAAACAAGTTGAAAAAGTGCATCCTATGGCAAATCATCTTGGTACCGTTAAAGATATGGAAGAATTTAAGCAGCAGATTCAAAAACAAAAACGGCAGTTTAATAAAGCGAAAAAAGAATTTCTAAAATATTTTCCTGCTGAAAAAACAGAAGTTTTAGAAATAGAACCCGAAGAAAAAGTTATTGAAATAGAACCACATAAAACGGAGAAAAAACGCCATTTGACCGAGCGTGAAACACAGATGAATATACCGATATTTTCATCAAATTATGAAAAATACGAATGGCTTATGCAGCACGGTTGTACTTACCCTAAACAGAGAAAGTGGCTTGCTGACTATATTAGAAGCGATGAATATATAAACATATACAAGGAGTAACTTATGAACAAAAAATTTGTAAAAACAAAAAACGTCAAAGAATTTGTAGGGTTTATGGAAGAATTGAAATCACTTCCGCCAAATATCCCTAAAATTGCACTTGTATATGGGGATTACGGTTTAGGAAAATCCGAAACAATAAAGTGGTGGACATTTAAAAACGATTGCGTATATGTAAGAGCAACAAAAGGAATGCCTGTTCGGTGGCTGTTATCTGAAATAGCAGAGGAACTCGGAGAAGAACCTTATTGGCATTCGCAGGAAACCTTTAATATGATTGAAAATAAATTGAAGCAACAGCCAAAAACCATAATCATTGATGAGGTTGATTATCTAATAAATAATAATGTGATTGAGATTTTAAGGGATTTACATGACAGATCGGGTTGTCCTATGGTACTTGTCGGAATGGCAAATATTGATAAGAAATTATCCAAATATCCACACCTGAAAGATAGGATTTATAAGGCATATAAATTTGAAAGCTATGACTCGCAGGATATTAAACAAATTATATCTGAATTATCTGAAATCCCTATTACTCATGACGGTTTAGAGTATCTTGCAACACGTCATAACCAATTTCGACAGATAGTGAAACTTATAAATAAAATTGAAAAACTTGCTAAAACCAATGAAATAACAGAACTCAACGAAGAAATTTTAAGGAGCATACTAAATGACCGAACGAATATTACAACTCTGCAAACGGCTAAACAAATTTACGCTTGATGAAATAGCAACAATCTCGGAAATCCCTGCGGATAATTTGTTGCCTGTTTTGAATGAATTGATTTGTGAGAATAAATTATCGCTTGAAAATAATATTTATTCTTACCAAAAGAAACAAAAAGATTCTAATAAATATTCCATTTTTAAATATTATCCAAAAGCTACAATCGACTTTCTATTAAGGTGTTTTTGCGAATCTATTGTAACAACCAAAGTTTCGCATATTTTATCTATCGGTGAACCACAGGTGCAAAAATTTTATACGATATTTCGTACTTTAATTTATGAAAGACAGAAAAAATTATTGGATAATTATTATCCCAAAGAGCCTCAAAACGCACGACACAGAACATTTTTCAATAAAGAAGTTTATCTATATTTTTACGATGGACAGGTTTTTATTTCAAAAAATCTGCTAAAAAGCAAAAACGATAAACCTTTAACCGCAAAGGATAAAGCAGATTTTACAACAATTTATTGCTATTTATTTAGGAATTTAACGCATAACAAAAATGCATATAATTTGGAATATAAAATTGCTGAGACACTTTGGCGCAAGGGTAAGGATTTTAAAAGTTTATATGCTGATTTATACAATCTGATAAATTGAATTTATTAAAACACCAATAAAACGGCATTAAAAACCAATTTGAAAATCACTTATCATTTGGACACAAACACTTTAAAAATAACTTATTCTAATCGATTAATGTTAATGACCGAAAGGAGCATATTATGGTTGAAAAAGATTACAAACTCTATGGAACAAAAATTTTAAATCTAAAAACACAGGAAATAGGTTTGCTTATTTGTTTATGGGAGAACAAATATGCCGATAAAACAGTAGATTTTGCCACCTGTGTGGATAAGACCGGCAAGCGATACAATATTGAACTTGATAATATAAGGGGATTTGAAGATGATTTTGAAAAATAAATTAACAAAAGAAGTATTGGAGATCCCGTATTCTGAATTCAGGAAAAAGTTTGCAAAAGAAATTCAGGATGCATTTGAAAGTTACCGCAAAACACAACTAAATAAATATTCTTACAATTTCAGAGACGATAATTCTTTGGAGTTTAATTTTTATTTTGAACTTCTTTGGAATTTTAATCACTTTGGAATGTCAAACTGGTATTTAGATAGAATGTAATTTTTATATTTATGAATAAAGGCACAACTATATATTATATTTTAAATGTTTATGCTAGAATCAAAATAGCCAAACTTAAATGAGCTTATTCTGCGCAAATTAAGTTAGATTTAAGCGAGGTAAATATGAACATTAATGAAAATTATAAAAATTTAAACGAGAGTTATCTTTTTTCAACTATTGCTAAGAAAGTTAGTGATTTTTCTTCAAAAAACCCGAATATGGAAATAATAAAATTAGGCATTGGAGATGTTACACTGCCTCTTTGTTCTGTTGTAATTGAAGAATTACATAATGCGGTTAATGAAATGAGCTTCAAAGAAACTTTTAAAGGTTATGGCCCGGAGCAGGGTTATGATTTTTTAAAAACTTCAATTCAAAATTATTATAAAAATTTTAATGTTTCACTTAAGCTCAATGAAATCTTTATATCGGATGGCGCTAAAAGTGATTTGGGGAACATTTTGGATTTATTCTCCAAAAATAATATCTGCTTAATTCCTGATCCTGTTTATCCTGTTTATGTTGATACAAACCTTATGGCAGGAAGAAAAATAATTTATATAGATGCTAATGAAGAAAATAATTTTCTGCCTTTGCCTGATGAATCGATAAAATGCGATATAATCTATATTTGTTCTCCCAATAATCCTACAGGAGCTGTATATAATAGAGAACAACTTAAAAAATGGGTAGATTATGCAATTTCAAACAATGCTATTATTCTTTTTGATTCTGCCTATGAAAGTTTTATATCAGGAGATGAATTTCCAAGAAGTATTTATGAAATAGAGGGTGCAGTTTCTTGTGCTATAGAATTTTGTTCTCTATCTAAAACAGCAGGTTTTACCGGCACAAGATGCGGTTATACAATTGTTCCCGATAATTTAAATTATAACAATATGAATCTCAATAAAATGTGGCTTCGCAGACAAACAACAAAATTCAATGGTGTTCCATATATTATCCAAAAAGCTGCTGCTGCAGTATTTACAGATGAAGGGCAAATACAAATTCAAGAAAATCTAAATTACTACAAGCGCAACGCTAAAATTATAAGCGATACTCTTGATAAATTGAATATCAAATATACAGGCGGTAAAAATTCACCCTATATATGGTTAAAATGTCCAAATAATATGAATTCTTGGGATTTCTTTGATCTATTATTAACTAAAATCGGTATTGTTGGAACTCCGGGGAGCGGTTTTGGAAAGAACGGCGAAAATTGGTTCAGATTAACCTCTTTTAATACAATTGAAAATACAACCAAAGCTATGGAAAAATTTTATAATTTTTTTTAAATAACAGTTTCTCCAAAGAAAGAATAATCAGCCCTGCCTGTCATAAAAACAGAATGTTTTATGTCAGTAGAACTTCCGTTCCATTCGATTTTTAATGTACCACCGGGTAAATTTACTTTTATACTATTATTCAAATAATCGTTTAAAATTCCTGCAACAACTGTTGCACAAGCTCCGGTTCCACAAGCAGACGTTATTCCGCATCCTCTTTCCCAAACATTAATAATAACTTCATCTTTTGATAAAATTTCAACAAATTCAACATTGGTTTTTTCAGGGAATAGTTTATCATTTTCGATTATTGAACCGTATTTATAAGCAAGCTCTTTGCTGTCTTTTTCTACAAAAATAACACAATGAGGGTTTCCCATGCTTACCGTATTTAATAAAAAATCTTTATTATTAAGGGTATAAGGGATGTTTAAGTTTGTTTTGGTTTTACAAGGAATTTTATTTGGCTCTAAAATCGGTATTCCCATATTTACACAAACTTCGTTTTCAGAAATTATTTTTGGAACTATAATTCCTGCTTTTGTTTCAACGGAAAATTCTTTTTTATTAATTATTTTCTTATCGTAAACATATCGACTAAAACATCTCATTCCGTTTCCGCACATTTGAGCAATTGAACCGTCTGAATTATAAAAAATCCAGGAGATATCAGCTTTATCGGTATTTGGATTAACTATAATAAGTCCGTCTGCTCCTATTGAAAAGTTTCTGTTGCATAGTTTAAGTGCCAATTTGTCGGCAGGTATATTAGCCTTTTTATATTCATCATAATCAAGTATAACAAAGTCGTTACCAAGGCCATTCATTTTCGTAAATTTTATGTTTGGCATAATAAAAACTCCTTTAATTTTTTAGAAATTTCTTTCTCACTTATTCCTTTATAATTAATTTTTGATGATGTAATCGGTTGCTTATAGTCATATTTATTAATTGAGTGTGAATCAACTATTACAGATGGCGGTAAAATAGACCATTTATAAAGGGCATTAGACATTTTTCCGTAAAATTTATCAAGCCACTCAATTTTTAATTCTTTTGGTATTTTTTTGTGTTTCTCATATAAAAATTCAGAATTCAGCATATCGTAATAATGTTCTTTTTTGTTTTCTATTCGCCATATTATCTCATCTAAAAATTCGTAAGGCATTAGAGCATCTTCTGCTGTTAACGGTTCTCCTGTTTCACTGTTTATTGCAAGTTCTGCCCCAGGTTTTTTATTAATAACACTTTGTGGGATTGTATTTTTCTGTGCTCTGTTTTCATTTAACCATTTTGCAAGAGCGAACAGTTTTGTTTTCGGAACATCAGCGATAGGTGCGAAGCCACCTGACATATCACCGTTTATTGTTGCATAGCCCATATATAATTCTGATTTATCAGATGTTGCAATGGGGAGTGTTTTTGAAAATTCGTTGCTTATTCCCCATAAAAATACCGCTCTTGACCTTGCTTGAATATTATCCATAGTGAATGATTCTTCAAGCCTATTATTCCACTTGATTTCAACTTTTGTAAATATATCTTTTAAAGAATTATTGATACTATCAACCACATTTTTAATGGATGCTTCAAGAAAATTTATTCCTAAATTCTGTGCCAAATTTCGGGCATCATTTTTACTTTCTTTTGATGTAATAACAGACGGCATACTTATACCAAAAACATTATCTTTACCAAGAGCATCCGCCAATAAAACAGCACACACGCTTGAATCAAGTCCGCCCGACAGACCTATTACCGCTTTTTCAAATCCTGATTTATGAAAATAATCTTTTATTCCCTGAACTATTGTTTTATATGTTCTTTCTAAATCAGGATTATATTCAAGAGTATATGCTTTTGCTTCTGGCAAAGTTTTTTCAGGACCATTAGTTAAAGGATAAATTTCTCCAATATTTTTAATTGGATTAACTATCAAAAACTGTTCTTCAAATGATTTTGCTCTTGCTATTAATTTACCTTCTTTATTAAATACCCTGCTTGAACCGTCAAAAGAGCTGTTGTCTATTGCTCCAACTTGATTAACATATACAAAAGGAGTCTTATATTTTTTAGAAATGAATGAAAGCATATTGTGTTTTAATTGTTCTTTTTTGGCACGTGTAGGGGAAGCTGAACAATTTATAAAAACATCGGGATTTTCTTTTGATAGCTCTTCAACAGGATCTTTTGAATAAAGAACATTGTCATTAAAAAATTCTTTGTTATTCCAGCAGTCCTCGCAAATTAAAATTCCATATTTAATGCCATTTATGGTTATTGTTTTAGAACAATTTTCGACTTTACTTTCATCAAAATTACAAAGTGTATCGGCACTTTGACACCCTACAACAGGTGACGGTTCAAAATATCTGTAATCGTTAAACTCACAATATGTCGGCAAGAGTGACTTTCTTACAATGCTTTTTATTGCTCCATTTTGAATAACAGCAAGTGAATTATAATATTTTTTGCCAACATTAATATCTTCTCTTGGCTCAACAAAACCGATAATTGCACAGGTTTTTGTTGTGATTTTTGCAATTTCTTTTAGCCATTTTATGTTATCTTCGACAATTATCGGATATCTGTCTATTGTATCTTCAATAGGATATCCCATTAGCGTTAACTCAGGAAATACAACTAAATCTAATTCAATACTCTGAGCAAGATTTATGTATTTAAGAACCTTTTTTGCATTATATTCTATATCTCCTGCAATAGGATTAATTTGAGCAATGCCGATTGATCCTCTTTTATGTGACAATATTTTATCTTTTAGTTCGTTTGTAAATAATTCTGTCATAAGAAAATTATAAGTAATAATTATTTAATTTTAAGAAAGCAGTAACCTTATTGAAATATTAATAACTGTAAACCCCGCAATTTTTTGAATTTTTTGAAAGTTTTATGTCATATTTTTAACTTAATTTTCAAAAATTTCTAAATTTTTAATCAAAATATTATAAATTCACCTAAAAATTGTCAAAAATTATCCAAAAATAAAAAACTTTAGAAATCTTAATAAACCCTTAAAATTGACGGCATATAGTACCTGATAGATAATTGTACTATGTGCAGAATAGGTTCAATCAAGTCAAAACATTATATACATCCATCTCTTGCTTTAAAATTGATGCGTTCACAGCAAAAAGGACATGATAATTCAGGTTTCGCGTTTATTATGCAGGATTTGGGCGGTATTTTTGAAAATTATAAGGATTTGCCGATTTTATCTATGGCAGTAACTGATGAGGGGATGAAATATGCTGAAGATTTACTTCATCAAATAGGTTTTGTTCGTGTTTTTCAGTATACACCTGAAGTTTATCCTGATAAATCATTAAGAATAGAAACAATGCCAAACTATGTTTTTGAGGTGTTTCAATATCCGAAAACTTATAAAAATGCAACTCAAGAAGAAAAAGAGGAGTTGCTTCTTGATACAAGATTAAAATTAAGAACATATTTAGAAAAAAATGAAGAAGGTTTTGTTTATTCTTTTTATCCTGATGTCATTTCTCTAAAAGAAATCGGAGATCCAAATGACATTGGTACATATTTTAACCTCTGGAGCGAAGACGTCAATCTAAAAGCAAAGATTATAACAGCTCAATGCAGGCAAAACACAAATTATGATATAGTTCGCTATGCTGCACACCCATTTTTCTTGCAAGGTTATACCACTTTAACTAACGGTGAAAATACATTTTATGAAAAAAATAAATTAATGCAGAAAAAACTTCATAAAGGATATATTGGGTTTGAAAGTGATTCACAATGTTTTTTATACACACTTCACTATGTTCATAAAATTTTAAAATGGCCCTTAAAATACTATAAGCACGTTTTAACACCACTTCCGTTTGATGAAATGGAAAAACGTGATAACAAAAATGTTTTAGAAAGAATTAAAGCATCATTATCAAATCTTGAAATAAACGGACCAAACACAACTATCGGTGTTCTTCCTGACGGCACAATGTTTAATGTTATAGATTCAAAAAAATTAAGACCCACCGTCATCTGTAAAGACAAAGATATTGTTGTTATGACATCAGAAGTTTGCGGTGCTAATGAAATATTACCAAACAGGGATATAACGAAAGACATTTACACAAACGAAAGAGAACTCGTTGTTGTGGATAATGATTTAAATATTCAAAGGATTGCTCAATGACAGATATAAATATAAACAGCATTTCAAAAGATGATTTGAAAAATGTATGCTTTGCGGACATTGTGTTGCAGCTTGTTCATTTGGTGCAATTAAAGTTGATGTTCAAAAAAGAAAAAAGGTTAGAGCAATTTCCAACGAAGAAGGCTTTCAAATCGACGAGGACCAAAAAGCAATACCTGTAATAAGGCAAGTGATCGATGCTAATAATTTTTGCAGAGGCTGTGGAATTTGCACAAAAGTTTGCCCAAACAGTGCTATAAAAGTCGTCAGAAACCAAACAGAAATATTTGGAACAAGATACAGAGCAAAAACTTCAAATAGCGTAAAACGTGGGGGAAGAAGTAACCTGCACACAGAAGGCAGAACCTTAGATAAAATCAAAGTCGGCAGAATATCTCAAATGACAGACCCATCACTTGATGCTTTAAGGCACACTTTTGATTTAAGGACCAATTTAGGCAGAGTCGTAAGTGCGGATAATCTTGATTTTGAGATACAAGACGGTGAACTCAGAGAAAAAGAAAATAAAAATCTTCCTGTGAACACTTCAATTTACCCCATTATGTTTTCAGATATGTCTATTGGTGCTTTATCTCCAAGAATGTGGGAGGCTATTGCAATAGCGACAGCATACTTAAACGAAGTTAAAGGAATTCCTATTAGAATGTGCTCCGGTGAGGGCGGGATTCCGGATAAACTTTTACGTTCAAAATATTTAAAATATATGATACTTCAAATTGCTTCAGGACATTTCGGTTGGAACAGAATTATAAATTCTATGCCATATATGCATGAAGATCCGGCAGGAATATTAATCAAAATCGGTCAGGGAGCAAAACCGGGGGATGGCGGACTTTTGATGGCAGAAAAGAATGTAAAATTAATTCAGGAAATCAGAGGTGTCCCTAAAGCAGATTTACTCTCTCCTCCTAATCATCAGGGGCTTTATTCGATAGAAGAGAGTGTTCAGAAAATGTTTTTATCTATGAATTGTGCTTTTAAGTTTAAAGTTCCCGTTGCAATTAAGGTTGCGGCATCTTCAACAAGTGTTAGCGTATATAATAATCTTCTTCGTGACCCCTATAATATCGTTGGCGGATTCTTTATAGACGGTATCGCAGGCGGAACGGGAGCAGCTCACGAGATTTCTTTAAACCATACTGGTCATCCAATTGTTTCAAAACTGAGAGATTGCTATTTGGCTGCTGTTCATCAGGGGAAACAAGGTCAAATCCCTATTTTCGCAGGTGGTGGAATCGGAATGAACGGGAATCTTGCGGCAGACACTTTTAAAATGATATGTTTAGGTGCAAGCGGAGTATTCATTGGCAAATTGATACTTCAAATTGCAGGGTGCGTAGGAAACGATTTCGGCAAATGTAACGGCTGTAATACAGGCAAATGTCCAATCGGAATTACAACACAAAATCCAAAATTAATGCAAAGACTTGATGTTGATAGAGTTACCGAAAATATTGTTAATTATATTTTAGCAACTGATATTGAACTTAAAAAACTTCTTGCACCTGTAGGTAATTCAACTCTGCCGATTGGAAGATCTGATGCACTTGTTTGCGTTGATAAAAATGTGGCAGAAAGACTTCAAATACAATACTCTTGCTAAACTAATTCTTCTCCCTCGCCCCTTGTGGGAGAGGGTTGGAGTGAGGGGTAAAAGGAAATTAAAATGAAAAAAATAATAAACACAATTGAAAACGACAAAAGAACTTCTACGCAGAATTTAATGCAGGAAATTTGGAGCGCAATCGAAAATGGTGTTACCGATTTTGAAATAAATGCCTGCGGGCAACATAATATCGGAGGTTCAGTTTGGTCTAAAAACGGTGAAGATTTAAACTTTTATATCAAAAACCCGGGACAAAGAGTTGGCGCTATGGGAGCAAATGGCACAAATATTTATGTGGAAGGCTCCGCTCCTGCTGATACAGGTTGGTTAAACAGCGGTGCTAAAATTGTTGTAAATGGCGATAGTGGAGATACAACAGGGCATTGTGCGGCATCAGGTAAAATTTATATAGGCGGAAATGTAGGTACAAGGTCAGGTGCTTTAATGAAAAAGGACCCGAAGTTTACCACTCCCGAATTATGGGTTTTGGGTTCAACGGGGTCATTTTCATTTGAATTTATGGGTGGTGGAATTGCAGTTGTCTGTGGTTTAAATTGTGAAAATATGTCATCGGTTTTGGGTGACAGAGCCTGTGTAGGTATGGTTGGCGGAATTGTCTATGTAAGAGGGAATATAAAAAATTTATCTGATGACGTTTATTTGCTTGATTTAGATGAAAATGATATTAGTTTTCTTGAAAACGGGCTTAAAACATTTCTATTAGAAGTTAAAAAAGATGAATACTATGATGAACTGATAAACTTTACCAAATGGCATAAGATAGTCGCTAAAACCTATGAAGAAAGGCAAAAACACAATGATATTTCTTTAAGAACATTTAGGATAAACAAATGGTTTGAAGAAATTGGCGGTTCAATATTTTCCGATTTAATTAAAGATGATTTCAAATCCTATGATTTAGTTCAAACAGGTATTTCAAGACTACGTAAACCGAACTGGAAAAATTATGCATACTCTGCACCTTGTGAATATAATTGCCCCATTAAAATCCCGACACAAAAAAGATTTTCGCTTCTTCGCTCAGGACGTGTTAAAGAAGCACTTGAATTGGTTTTAGATTATAGTCCCTTCCCTGCTTCTGTTTGCGGTCAGGTTTGCCCTAATTTGTGTTTAAGTCATTGTTCAAGAGGAAATTTTGATGAACCGTTAGATGTTAAAATGCTCGGTTCTTTGTCAAAAGATATAAAACTGAATCCCGTTGAAATTACGCATAAAGAATGTATTGCAATTATTGGTTCGGGTGTGGCCGGTATTTCCGCCGCTTGGCAATTATTAAGACATGGTTATAAAGTTGAAATGTTTGAAGCGGATGACAAAATCGGTGGAAAATTATCTCAAGTAATACCAACTGGAAGACTGCATAAAGAAATATTGGAAACAGAGCTTGAAAGATTTAAAAGTACAGGTGTAACAATTCATACTTCAACAAAAGTAACGCCCGACCTGTTTAATCAATTGGAAAAAGATTTTGATGCCATTGTACTTGCAATAGGCGGACATAACCCTGTTGTAATACCATTTGAAGGGTATGAGAGATTAATTAAAGGTCTAAACTTTTTAAAAGATTGCAAAAACGGTAAAAAATATAATTTAGGCAAAAAAGTTGTAGTTATTGGCGCAGGAAATGCAGCAATGGATGTTATAACAGAAGTTTATAAACAAAATGGTATCGAAAGCGTTACCGCAATAGATATTCAAGAGCCTTCTGCTTTTGAAAAAGAAATCAAAGCGGCTGAAAAACTGGGCGCAAAAATAATGTATCCCTGTTTTACGCAGAAAATAACTGATAAAGGTGTATTATTAAAAGACGGGCGACTTTTAGAAGCCGATAGTGTTATTATATCTGTTGGAGATAGACCCATCTTTGATTTTGTACCAAAAGATTATTTAGATGAAAAATCAAGAATTCAAATAAACGAATTTATGCAGACTTTTAATCCTAAAGTTTTTGCTATTGGTGATGCCATAAAGCCCGGCTTATTTACAAATGCAATAGCAGACGGAAAACATGCAGCAGAAAATATTATTAAATTTCTAAACAATGAAGAATTAACTCCAATTAAGGAAAAAGATTTAATTCCTGCTAAAAGAATTAAATCAGAGTATTACGAATGTTATTCATCTAATTGCGATAATGAACAAAATCGCTGTATGTCCTGCGGTTATTGCAGGGATTGTGGATTATGCAAACAAAGTTGTCCTCAAAATGCAATATCAAGAATAGAGCATGATGGTAAGTTTGAATACATTTCAGACCCAAACAAATGTATAGGTTGTGGAATTTGTGCAGGTCTATGCCCTTGCGGTATTTGGGAAATGGAAGAAAATAAATAATTCTATCTTTTTTACTTCTAAACTTTTGCTAAAGATTTAAAAATTAAATCCTGCGCTAATTTTGGCATATCCATTTTATCCGTACAAATTTCTATATAGCATAATTTATCTTTTTGTTCTTGTTCTGCATTAATTAATGCTTCATGCAGTTCTTGTTCTGTTTCAACCTTAATGCTCCACGATTTGCCGTTAAATACATCGGGGAGTTTTGAATAATTCCAAGAAGCAATATTATTGAATAAGTCCATAGGATTTTTGCATAATGCTCTTTCAATTGTATATCCTGAATTATTTATAACGATAATAATAGGTTTAACACCATATCGCATCATAGAGCTTACTTCCTGAGCTGTTAGTTGATGAGATCCGTCCCCTGTTACTAATATAACCCTTTTATTCCTTTCTGCTATGGTTGCACCAAAAGCGGCAGGAGTTGCCCAACCGATAGAACCCCATAAAACCTGATTATATAAATGGGCACCTTTGGGTAATTCCAATGTAGCAAAGCCAAATTCAACAAGACCTGTTTCAGAAAATATTATATCATCTTCTTTTATAAAATCTTGTATCTTTGAATATATAAACTTAGATTCTAACGGTTTATTTTCTTCAGTTTCTTTAATTAAATTTTGAGGCAAAACTTCAGGATATTCATTTTTATATGCGGGCACGATTTTTGAAAGTCTTGATAATACATCTTTCATTAAAACATTATCATATCTTATATATTCAACCGTTGTATAAGTGCCTTCTATATCAATCATTGACGTTGGTTCAAAATTATAATCAAAACCGAAAGTATTTAAGTCGCTATATATTGCACCAACTGTTATAACGCAATCCGAATTATTAACCGTATTATATGCAGTTTTATTGCCATATTTACCTAAATATGTTCCTAAATAACCTTTATAGTCCCAATTTAATAACCCTTTTCCCATTAATAAATTAACTGCAGGATATTGAGATTTCTTAAGAAAATTTATAAGATTATCATGTGCTTCAAACCTTTCAGCTAAAATATCTGCTATTACAATAGGTTTTTTTGCTTTTGACAGCATTTTTATAATATGCTCAATGACTCGATCCAGCATATCGGGATTACTTGTCATTTTTTGAATACATGGGATATCATTTATTTTTACAGAGCATATATCCTCAGGAATTGCTATATAAACCGGTTTCTTTTCATTAATGAATATCGATAGAACTCTATCTATTTCAGTTTTAGCATTTTTTTCATTTAGATAAGCAGTTGTTTGAACAACATTTGAATAAGTATTTTTAAATGCGTAATAATCGGGATTTGCAAAGTTATGATGCAGCAGAGTTTTTTGAGAAATATTTTTTGTTGAGGGTGTTCCAACTATTTTAATAACAGGAATATATTCGGCAAAACTTCCCGCAATAGCATTAATTGCCGATAATTCACCGACCCCAAAAGTTGTAACCAATGCTCCATATCCTTTAACTCTTGCGTAACCATCGGCAACGTAGCCTGCATTAAGTTCATTAGTGCAACCTATCCAATTTGTATTTTTATTTCTTTCGATTGCTTCAATGATATTAAAATTAAAATCACCGGGTAAACCAAATATATCCATTATTCCTAATTCTTCTAGTCTTTTAATTAAATAATCAACAACTGTTATTTCTGACATAATTTATCTTTCTCCATTTTCTTGCATTATTAACTTTATTTTGTAACTATTACTTTACATTCGCTAAGAACGAAGTTCTAAGCTCATTTTGCTCGGGATTATTGCATATTCAAGTACATATCAACTTCAAGCTGTGTTACATAAGTTCTAAATTTATCACATTCTTTTTCTTTGGCTGAAATAAATTCATCGTAAATATGATTACCTAAAGCATCTTTTATAATTTCATCATCGTCTAATAAATCCAATGCTTCAACTAAACTTGCAGGTAGTGAATCAATTTTGGCTCTTTTTCTTTCCTTTTTAGTCATGTGAAGTGAATCAATTTTGGCTCTTTTTCTTTCCTTTTTAGTCATGTGATAAATATTTTCTTCAACTTGTAATGGTGGTTCAATTTTATTTTCAACACCGTCTAAGATTGCACCCAATATGACAGCTAAAGCTAAATAAGGATTACAACTCGGGTCTGGTGAGCGAAGCTCAACACGAGTTGAATTGCCTCGTTTAGCAGGAACTCTAATTAGAGCAGACCTATTTGCCAAACTCCAAGCCAAATACACAGGAGCTTCATATCCGGGAACAAGTCTTTTGTAACTGTTTACAATAGGATTTGTTATAGCCGTAAAGGATTTAACGTGTTTTAATAATCCTCCTATTGAATACAATGCTTCTTTTGATAATTGATAAGTTTTTTCAGAGTCAAAAAATAAATTTTTACCGTCTTTAAATAGGGAAATGTTACAATGCATGCCTGAACCGTTTATACCAAATATCGGTTTTGGCATAAATGAAGCAACTGCACCATTTTGTTCAGCTATTGCAGTAACTGCATACTTAAAAGTCATAATATTATCAGCTGTTGTAAGAGCATCGGCGTATTTAAAATCGATTTCGTGTTGTCCTCTTGCTACTTCGTGGTGGCTTGCTTCAACTTCAAATCCCATTTCTTTCAGAGTTTTAACCATTATTCTTCTTAGGTTTTCACCTTTATCAACGGGGGCTGCGCTGTAATAACCGGCTTTATCAAAAGTATCCGTTGTTGCAAAACCGTTTTCATCTTGTTTAAAAATAAAAAATTCTGCCTCCGGCCCTACGTTCATTGTGTAGCCTAATTTTTCAGCTCGAGCTATCATCTTTTTAAGATTACATCTAGGGCACCCTTCAAAAGGGGTTCCGTCTGCGTTATGAATATCGCAAATAAATCTTGCAACCTTTGTGTCATCATCACTTCTCCAAGGAATAATCGCAAACGTTTTAAGGTCGGGATAAAAATACATATCAGATGTTTCAATACTTCCATTGCACTTTCCAATTGCTCGGATGGAATTGATAAGTTTTTCATTGTTCCGTTTATATCGCAAAATTCAAGTTTTATAAATTCAATGTTGTTTTCTTCGACTATTTTAATAATTTCATCTTTAGTCAAAGTTTTTTTGTAATCGATAATGCTTCGTGTTGCCATATTTCATTTTCTCCCATTTTCTGTTTATGTTGTAAATTATATATTGAGCCGTTTTTGTATGTCAAAAAACTGTGTATTACACGGAATTGTAAAGTTTTTTCAAAAACGGACCAAAATGTTGATTTTGTATTTTAAATATCATCATTTTTCTAATTTTTTCAAAATTATAATAAAAATTTTTGTTTAAAATTGATTTTTTATGAGCGGAGAATAAATTTTCCATATACTTTACATTTTGTAATATTAACAATAATATTTAGCAAAATTAGTACCTATTATATACAAACAGAATTTCTGTCAATAACGCTTAATATTTCTTCGTAAATTTTTTGCAAATATTTTGATAGTGTTAAAAATCAGTAATGATAAAATTTAGAACGATTTTTTATAAAATTCCCAAAAATTAAAAAATCAAGTTATTAGCAATTTCCGGCATTTAAAATTTGCATAAAATTTATGAACCAATGTTAAGTGCTCTTTAAAAGTAAAAACGTAAGAATTAGAATAGATATTTATGGAAAACACTAAGGACAATACAAATATTTGGATAGATATAGATAAGGCTTCTGAGATGATAGGTCTGAGCAGTCAGACTTTGAAAAGAAAATGCCGTAAGGGTGAATTTGTTTTTAAGATAGTTAAAAAAGGCAAAGTCGCGCACTATTTTGTATTGTTAAAATCAATGCCGGAATTTGCTCAAGATAAGTATTTTGGAGATACGGCAGTAGATTTAAAATATTCCGAAGTCCCGAGTTGGGCAAAATTGCAGGCTGAAAAATATGTAAGGATTTTGGATGCTTCTGCAGGACTTAAAGGTAAAAAATTAAAGGCTTTTATTGATAATTGGAACAATAACGATGAAGAAGAATTTACAACATCTTATCCGTCTTTAATTAGGATGCGCAGAAGATATTTCAGATACGGTGTTGCAGGATTAATTTCAAAACACGGGCAGCATTTGGTCGGTTCCTTTGTCCCGGATGATTATTTTGAATACTTTAAAACTCTATATTTAATTGAAGGCGGTCCATCATTAAGAAGCTGCAGAGATTTGACTTTAGGGTATGCAGTAAGAGAACTTGGCGCAGACAGAAATAATTTCCCGAGTTTTATGGCATTTAAGCGCAGATTGGATAAAGAAATTCCTGAACAGAGTATTTATCTTGCAAGAAATGGTCAAGCTGCTTGGAACAGAAAGTATAATAATTTTATTGACAGAGATTATTCAACAATAACCTGTAATCAGGTATGGGTATCAGACCACGCTCAGATTGATGTTGCTTGTTATGATGAAAAGAATAAAGTAGTATTTCCGTGGGTTACTGTATGGAGAGATTACAAATCATGCAAATGGCTCGGTTGGATTTTACAAACAAGGAATCCGAATTCTGATTTAATATTTCAATCTTTTTATTATGCGGTAGAAGAATTTGGTCTGCCTAAAGACGTTATTATCGATAACGGAAAAGATTATCGTTCAAAAGATTTTGCAGGAGGGAGAAAGGATTTTAAAATCGAAACAAACAAAAATAAAACTTCAGCAATGCTAAAAGAATTGAATGTTAATGTGCATTTTGCCCTGCCTTATAACGCACAAACAAAG
>CACYKF010000027.1:20792-22043 GCA_902774905.1 uncultured bacterium | reverse complement strand
CATGGCTGCCGACATGAAAATTATAGGAAACGAGAACAAGAAAGGACAGTCATTATGGGAATGAGTGCATCTCAGGCAAGATTTCTTAGCTTGACGGCACGTAAGACCAATGTTGAATACGAAGGACAACAAATTAACCAACAGCGTACAACATTGTCTAACGAATCCTCAAACTATTATAGCCAATTGACATCAATGGCTGTACCTGTACCGCCATCAACATCGGATTATACTAAAATTACTTATACTTTCGCTGACGGGAACGAAAAAAATACCGTAACTTCTTTAGTCGCTACTAAAGACACCAAATCTACAGGTGTTTATATGCTTAACTATGTTCAGGAAATCCCTACTAATACTATGATAGTTAGCGGTACTAATATTGTTACTAAAATCGGTTCAGGTGAAAATGCTAAATATAGCATCGGTACTGTTGAACTGCAACCGGGCGGAAATGGTGATACTTCTGTTGACAAATTAGTTAAAGCAGGTATCCCTTATGAAGTTGCTGTTCAGTATTCAGAAGATGAAAGAAAAAATAAAGCAGAAGTTGAAAAACAATATGTTGCAATGGCTCAAGAAAAATACGCTACTGACGATTGGAAAGTCAGATATGTTAAAAACCCCGCAACAGGTTCCTATGATGCAGTATTATACAGTACTAAAGAATTAGAAAATGCGGATTACAACGAAAAAACAGGTGCATCATTAAGCGGAATTAAAATGTATGCGTTCGGTGAAACAACTGAATCAAGAGAAATTAAAAATGCTCACGCAAAAGTTGAACAGGATGCAACCGGAAGATATATCGCATTATTTATCTATGACGATTATGAAAAAGACCCAAATAGCGGTACAAGATATGAATTAACTACTACCACAGAATCTGATGATGCTGCGTACAATGATGCTATGAATCAATACTACTATGACAAAGCGCAGTATGATCAAAAGGTTCAGGAAGTTAACGCTAAGATTGAAATTATTCAGGTTCAGGATAAGAACTTGGAATTAAAACTTAAACAACTTGATACAGAACAGAATGCTATTTCAACAGAAATGGATGCTGTCAAAAAAGTTATATCTAAGAATGTCGAATCTTCATTCAAGACATTCAACGCATAATAAACAAAAAAAAATAAAAAGCAAATACAATGAGAATCTAAGTATAATAAACGCTTGGAAGATGTTGTATTGCTTTAAAAACAGACTTTCCTTTCCCTTTTTTCCTATTGATTTTCCAACGACTTG
>CACYKF010000027.1:0-20741 GCA_902774905.1 uncultured bacterium | reverse complement strand
ACTCTGAGTGTAACGAAGAGGAGAGACGAAAAACAATAATCGTAAAATGAATATTTTTCGATTTTGTTTTGAGCGTTGGCGTTTAATGCGAGGGCGTAGCGGATTTACTTGCCAATACAGAAGTGGTCGAAAATGTTATTTAAAATTTCGTCAGTGATTACTTCGCCTGTTATTTCGTCAAGACTTAGGAGTGCGGATTTCAGGTCAATATATATCATATCCTGAAGTTGATTATTTTTTGCCCCTTCAAGTGCGTTTTTGAGTGCATCTTTACATCTGAGTAAACATGCTTGCTGTCTTTGATTTGTGACAAATTCTAAATCCTCTGTATTATAATCAAGCACAGTGTTTTTAATCTCTCTTTTTAACTTATCCAAACCAACTTTTGTCATTGCGGAT
The DNA here is from genome assembly GCA_902774905.1 of uncultured bacterium. Classification (GTDB taxonomy): domain Bacteria; phylum Cyanobacteriota; class Vampirovibrionia; order Gastranaerophilales; family Gastranaerophilaceae; genus Zag111. The sequence continues at coordinate 20,342 of CACYKF010000027.1, read as the reverse complement.
ATTTCTAATGTGTTTTCAAGTTTGGGTATATTTTTATCAGTAATATCAATTTTATTGGCAATAATGATATGTTTTTTATTTTTTATAGTTTTATAAATTGCTTCATCTTCTTTTGTTAATCCCGTTGAAGCATCATATAAAAACAGTATCAGATCAGAATCTTGTACGGATTGTTTTGAATATTCAATTCCGATTTCTTCAACCTTATCAATGTTTTGGTCATTTCTTATTCCTGCCGTATCAATCAGTGTGACCGGTAATCCCAAATCAATTGTTTCACTAATTATATCTCTTGTTGTGCCGGCAATTTCAGTTACAATTGCACGATTAAGGTTTAACAAAGCATTGAATAGTGATGACTTTCCGACATTTGGGCGTCCTGCTATTGCAATTTTAATACCTTGCCTTAAAATATCAGATGATTTTGCATTATTAAGTATTTTATCAATTTCGTTTATAGATTTTTCAAAATTTTCAATAAGATAAGAATAATCTGGTTCTGCAACATCTTCAGGAAAATCGATTCCTGCTACAATTCTTGATGTTACTTCAAAAATGTCTTTTTTTATCTGTCTGATTTTTTGTGCAAGAGTTCCTGAAAGATTTTTTGCAGATTGGATTGCAAAATCCGAAGTTTTTGAGTGAATTAAATCGTCAACGGCTTCGGCTTGGGATAAATCAATTCTTTTATTGAGAAATGCTCTTTTGGTAAATTCCCCTCGCTCTGCCATTCTTGCCCCGTTTTTTATAACAATATCAAGAATGTTTTTTACAACATGCACCCCCCCGTGACATTGAATTTCTATTACATCTTCACCTGTATAACTTTTAGGGGCTTTAAACGGAAGAATAATAATTTCGTCTATTTTTTTATTTCCGTCAGTTATCCAGCCATGACAAATTTTTCCGGCAGGAAGTTCTTTACATGTCGTAATTGAAAGTGCGATATCAAAACTTTTATCGCCTGATATCCTTATAACCCCTACTCCGCCTGTTCCTAACGGGGTTGATATTGCCGTAATCGTATCAAACTCTTCTGAAATATTCATAGATAAATTATATATCAAATACCTTGCAAATTCCTCTGCTTGTATGTTTTTTTCGTTAAAAAGTGTAAATATTCGTTAATTTGCTTGCATTTACTTATAAATTTGCTATATTAGTTTAGTACACAAAAGAAGGAGTTTTATTATGAACAAAGAAGAATTAGTACAAGAAATTTCAAAAAAAGCAAGTGTTACTCAAAAAGAAGCATCAGAAGTTTTAGCAACTTTGATTGATACAATTCAAAAAACTGTAAAAAAAGGCGGTAAAGTAACATTAGTTGGTTTCGGTACTTTTGAATCTCGTAAGAGAGCAGCAAGAATCGGCAGAAACCCACAAACAGGCAAGGAATTAAAAATCCCTGCAAAAACTGTTCCGGCTTTCTCTGCTGGTAAAAAATTCAAAGTTGCTGTTAATGGCAAATAATTCTTTTTGAATTATGTAAAGATTAAGGCATTCATTGTTATAATGGGTGCCTTTTTTTTATTTCTGTTTTTGGTATTATTTTAAAAGAGAAAGAGGGATATTTTATGTTAGATAATTTGTTAGCGGGTTTTATATCATGGCTTGAACATGTGATTACAGGCTGGGGTGCCTGGGGAATAATGGGAATTATGGCTTTGGAATCCTGTAACATTCCAATTCCGAGTGAAGCAACAATGCCGTTTGCCGGATATTTGGTTTCAAAAGGCGATATGAATTTTCATGTTGCGGTGTGGGCAGGTGCAATCGGATGTCTGCTTGGTTCTATACCATCTTATTATCTTGGTTATTTTGGTGGCAGACCGTTTATTGAAAAATATGGCAAGTATTTTCTTATATCTAAAAAAGACCTTGAAGATACAGATAAATGGGTTGATAAGTATGGCGATTGGGCGTTTTTTATTTGCAGAATGTTACCTGTTGTAAGAACATTTATTTCTTTGCCGGCAGGGATTTTGAGAGCAAAAAAAAGATTTTTCTTTTCAATGACGCTTTTGGGTTCTTTAATTTGGTGTTATGCACTTGTGTTTGTTGGGGTAAAATTTGGTCAGCACATAGACGCATTCAAATCTTTATGGCACAAATTTGATGTGGCAATAATTCTTGGTTGTGTTATTCTTGCTGTTTGGTATGTTTATCACCATTTTAAAAATTTAAAAGAAAGTTAATTTTTAAAAGTTTAGCAAATTTACTGTTTGTTCTATTTCATAAAACATTTTTGCTGAATTTTTGAATTTATCAGGTTCTGAACTTACATAGAATTCTTCAGTATGTTCTGAACTATTGTCATTTGTAAGTCCTGCAAGTGTTAAATCAGTATTTATTGCCTGTGCAAAGTATTTTGCAGGGTCAATAAATAATTCTTTTGGGGCAAATTTAGTCAAAACAGGCAGTAAAAACGGATAGTGAGTGCATCCGAGAACAATTTTTTGCGGATTATTCCTTAGCATGAGATTAAGGTCATTTTTTATAATTTCAATACTTTCTGCTCTTTCTGATGTGTTATTCTCTACAATCTTTACCCACTCAGGACAATGCTGTCCGAATACTTTCATATTTGAATTATATTTTGCAATTTCGTTTTGATACGCATTTGAACTTATTGTTGCTTTTGTTGCAAAAATTCCCAATCGGTCTATAGATGTGTTAGCCAAAACTTTTGCGACAGTCTGAACAATCGGGTAAATTTTGAAAGAGTATTTGTCTTTAATATCCTCATATATTGTTGAAGATGTTGTATTGCAAGCCATAACGACTGCTTTGCATTTTTTTTCTTCAAAAAATGTTAATATATCTTTTGAATATTCAAGCAGTTGTTCTTTTGTTTTATCACCATACGGCACATGCAAAGTATCGCCGAAGTATATAAAATTTTCATTCGGCATAAGTCTTTTAACTTCTTTTAATACTGTCAGTCCGCCCACACCGGAATCAAAAAATCCGATAGGAAGGTTATTTTTTAAAATAGCCATCAATACCCTCTATTATAGCCTTTGCAGTTGCATTTTTCCGGCTTTCCGTAACTAACTGTGCTCTTTCATTCTGATTTGATATAAACCCGATTTCAACCAATATGGCAGGCGCAGTCGTATGATTAATAACATAAAATTTAGATTTGAACAACCCTCTGTCCTTTGAATTTATGTTGTTAAGCATAGATGCGTGAATGTACTTTGCAAGTGTCAGACTGTTATCTTTATAATAATGTGTTTCAATGCCATAAGGGGATTCTGAGTTACTTGAATTAACATGAATGCTGACAAAAATATCAGGATTAAAGATTTCGCTAAATTCAACTCTGTCCTGTAATGATACATAAGTATCATCAGTCCTTGTCATCGCTACATTATATCCTTTTTTCTCCAGCCCTGCCTGAACTCGTTTTGAAATATCAAGTGTTATATCTTTTTCATTGATACCGTTTCTTATCGCTCCGTAGTCAGTGCCACCGTGTCCTGCATCTATTACAACATATTTTTTACCGGCTGCATGCTTTTTAATTACTGCAGGTACGATTATTTCAGGTTCTGTTGTTTGCGTGTCATTTGCAGGGGTATATTTCTCTGCGGTATGAAGTTTTATTCTAAGAGTTTTACCGTTTGCACCCAAATAAATGTCACATTTATCTTCATTTTTAACAGGGATAGCAAATTTTACCCCTCCGCTTTTTATATCAAAAGTTTGCATTTTTTCAAATGCTGTTGCTCTGACTTCGGATTCTATTGCTCCGCTGAAGTAGTTATTAACATTGTATAGCAATATTTCTATTTTATCGGATGTTCTTTTTAGTCCGAAAATAAGCGGTTTGGAAAAAGCAAATTTTATACTGTGATTTGTGTCATCTCCCTTTTCTAAAGCCACGGCCGTCATGTTGCTTGTGTTTGAATACAAGTTTAAGGGACTTGTAGTTCGGGTATTCAGAAATCCGATTTTTTGAATATCTCCAAATATAACAGGTACATAGTCACTTGAATTTTTTGTAGTAAGTACAACTCTTGCGGTGTTATGGTCAAACTGCCCGATTTTTATTGTATCTTCGCCAAGTGGGATATCTTTGTTTCTCAGCATCTGGTTTACTACTGTATTTTTTATGTCAAATGCTACTCTTTCAGGATTTGTAAGATAGATTGGTCTGATAAGAGTGTATGTCCCGTTTCCGTTTAATATCGGTGTGTTTCCTTTTAGGGTAACACTATTTATATAGTATTTTGTTTTGAGGTATAAATTTTTTGTTGAAAGTACAAAATCATTTTCATCTGTCGGTTCGTCCTGTGTGAATGCTGAATTTATCTCTCCCAATACATTTTTTTGTGAGGATAACTTTTGCTGAATATTTATATTTTCATAAACCGGTATTGTTCCTGATTCTTTATATACTTCCTGAAAATAATAATTTGTCATCTGCGTTTTTTTGAATCTGACAAAAAGTGTGTTATTTAAACGATGAAGTGTTATATTTTGGGGATTGTAACCCTGTTTATACTTAATTGTAATACGCACTATATCGGGATTTGTTGAAACCTGAGATATTCCTATTTCATTTATTTCGTCCGTATTTATAAGATAGTTTTTATTGCCGTTATTTAATCTTGCAGGCTGAATTTCAAAATATACTTCATTATCTTCTTCAACATTCATAATTTGCGGGGTATTAATTTGATAATCCATGTTATCAGGGCTATTTATGCTCAAAAAAGAACCTGAATTATCAAATGTTACTGATGAAATCCCTAAAGATTCGGCATTAGAGGGTAATAGTGCAAAATTCAAGATAAATGTAAATATTAAAAGTATTTTTATAAAAATATTTTTCATGCGTCACTATCCCTATATTAATTATAGAACAGAACTCTATGCTGGCAAATATGTAACACAGTATAAGATATTTCTACTTGAAAATAGGTTATGTTTTGGTTACTATAATATAGTAATTGAATTTATGCGCCCGTAGCTCAGCTGGATAGAGCGTTTGGCTACGAACCAAAAGGTCGGGAGTTCGAATCTCTTCGGGCGTAAATAAAACGACATCCTTTATGGGTGTCGTTTTATTTATGGTTGAATATTGATGAGAACTTTCGTGAGGAGTTCGAGCGACCTGTGAGCAGAGTGCGGAGCCTTTAAGACTTGATTACCTTTTAACAGGACTTTTGGTCGGAAGAAAATAAGCGTACTGTCATGCTGAACTTGTTTCAACATCTTGCAAAAGTGGCGTGTTTACTATGTTCTGGCAAGACCCTGAAATAAATTCAGGGTGACATTATGGTCGGAAATATGTTGAGTATAAAAGTCCGGTATGTCCGATTTTGGTAACTAAAATGTCTGCTTATTTGCACATTTTGTCCTAATTTTTGCACTCAAAAATTGTTGTTGGGTTTCACCCAACCTACGTGCTCATAAATAACATATGTTTATATTATAATTCATGTCAGAGGGTATTATGACAGGAATTTTAAATATTCAGATAAACCCAATAATTGGGAATAAAGATGCTAATTTACGTAAGATAGATTATTTTATAAAGAAAAATTCAGACAAGAAATTAGACTTGGTCGTTCTGCCTGAATTTTTTTCAACAGGTATTGATCACGATTCTTTTATAAATTTACCAGAACCCGAAGACGGCGGTGATACAATCCGATATGTTTGCGAACTCGCAAAAAAATACAATACAAATATTATCGCAGGCTCTGTCATAGAAGGTGTAAATGGAAACCTGTATAATACCTCATTTATAATTGATAGAAATGGTATCATAGTTAATAAGTACAGAAAAATACATTTGTATAACTATATGGGCGGAACAGAAGGTGAAAGAATTACCGCAGGAAATAGACTTGTAACCGTTGATTTAGATTTTGGAAAAGTTGGAATTGGAATATGCTATGATATTAGATATCCACTTCATTATAAAGAATTAGTAAAACAAGGCGCAGAGATTATAGTTCTACCTACAGCATGGGTTGTTCCAAATGAAATATATAATGACGACTCTGCCCTAAAAAATGCCCAGGATATGTGGCTTGCAATGAACAAAACAAGAGCATACGACAATCTTGTATATATTGTTTCCTGCAACCAAATAGGCAAATGTAATAACAATGTATCATGTATTGGAAATTCTCTTGTTATTGCGCCAACAACCGAACTCTGCTCAAATGCAAAAAATGAACAAGGCGGATTCTATGCAGAAATTGATTTGAACATTGTGAAACTATATAAATCTATTTATCCGATTGCACAAATTGATTAACACAATGAACGCATAAAATAAATACTTGATATTTTAGTTTGTAGGTTGGGTGAAACCTAACAATAACAAGACAAAGTTATGTTTTTTATATTAAAAATCATCAAAATCGGTGTTCTTTCTTCTCAAATCATGTGTTCTTTTGCATTGATAATAATTTTATTAATCAAGTCTTAAAGCGCAGGCACATTTATTGCGAACAGGTCAAGACAATCTCTTCGGGCGTAGTTAAAAAGACAGGCTTAATGCCTGTCTTTTTATATTTGAATATTATTTTTGTTAATTGTATTATATCAATGAGGCGGATATGACACAGTTTATTTCAAAAAATGAGAGTATAATTTCTAATGAACAACTTGATTTTGACAAAATTGTTTTGGCTCAAAAAATTATTAATGATTTGCAAAATGAACTACAGAACTATGTAAATATTGGTCATGGCCCTTTTTTAGCCGCTATTTATGATGACAAAGGTAATTTGATTTCAAAATGTGCTAATTCGGTTGTAAAAGATGCTTGTTCAATTTGTCATGCCGAAATTAATGCGATTAAAGAGGCTGAAAGAAAATTAGGTACTTACGATTTATCAAGGTATAATTTGAAAATTTATGTCACTTCCGAACCCTGTATGATGTGCTTGGGTGCAATTTTATGGTCAGGTATAAAAGAAATTTATTATGGTGTTCAGTCTAAAGATGTTGAAGCAATAACAGGGTATGATGAAGGATTTAAGCCAAATTGGTTTGAGGAATTTGCAAAACGCGGGATTAGTGCATGCGGAAATATTGAGGCAGATTTGGGTAAAGAAGTTTTAAAAAAATATGTAAGAGATGGTCATGTTATCTATAAACCGTTAAGGAAATAGTATTTTATCTTTATTTTTTGTCACTTTTTAGAATAATAACTATATCTCCTCTTTTTGCATTTTTAGCAAGTTCTTTAATAACCTCATTATCCATTCTCATACAACATTTTGAAGCGTATTTGCCTATTGATGTTGAATCATTGTTGCCGTGTATAAATTCTCCGATTCGGCTTCTTTTGCCTGTTTTTGTGTCAAGAATGTCTATAATAATCGCTTTTGGTCCGAATGCTCTCGGTGTCCGTCTTCTTTTTGTATGTCTTGGCGCAGTTTTGTATGGGTAAGTTTCGGTGTGAGATACTATTCTTATTCCAGTCCGAGTAGGCGTTGATGCTTTCCCGCTTGCAATTCTGTATGCGCATGTCGGCTGACCGTTTTGATCATAAGTGTATAATACATTTTGGCTTATATCTACAACAAATTTTGCTTTTTTATTTTCTCCGCAAACTTTTACATTCGGGCTTGGGGCAGATGCCAAAAATTTTTCATTCGTTGTACCGCTTGGGGGAACAGAATCTTTGGCAAATGTATCTTGTTGTGGTTGATTTATGTTGCCTGCACTTGTTGGAGTAATCGCAAGTAATGCTCCTGATAAAACTGAACCTGCCATTATGTATTTTATTTGAGGAAAATGTATTTGCATATATTTATTAAAATATGAACATAAATATTTTTGCCATTAAAAAATCCTTGAAAATTCTGAAAAAAGTCCAGAATATCAAGGATTTTTTATTATTGTATTGTCATTAGTTTTTTAATGACATTTTATTTTAACAATGCACCAACGGCTTTATAGACATCCATTCTTGTTGCTGCATCTTTTTGAGCCTGAGCATACAAGTCTTCAGCAGCCTCAGGGTTAGTTTTAAGTAATGACTTATAACGACCTTCTGATCTGATGAATTCCTGATAATCTGCTTTAGGTTCTTTAGCATCCCAAGTGAATGGTACTTCTGCTTCCGGATTGTAACGATACAACGGGAAGTATCCTGCTTCAACCGCGCGTTTTTGCTCTGTCTGAGTTTTAGACATGTCAATACCGTGAGCAATACATGGAGCATAAGCAAAGATGATTGACGGTCCGTTGTATGCTTCTGCTTCCTGGAATGCTTTAAGTGTTTGCGCTCTGTCAGCACCCAAGGCAACTGATGCTACATAAACATAACCGTAAGACATACTCATTAAGCCCATGTTCTTTTTGTATGTTTTCTTACCGCCTGTTGCAAATTTCGCAACAGCGCCTGTCGGAGTTGATTTAGAAGCCTGACCGCCTGTATTTGAATATACTTCGGTATCAAGAACCAGAATATTAACATTCTTGTTTTGAGCAAGAACGTGGTCGATACCGCCGTAACCGATATCGTTTGCCCAACCGTCACCACCGATAATCCAAACTGATTTATCAGTGAAATAGTCTTGCAATTCCTGAATTTTCTTGCAGGTTTCACACATATCATCAGAGTGTTTTGCTAATACTTCTTTAACTTTGTTTTGTGCTTCCACTGCTTCAGGAGTTTTTGAATTATCCCAATGTTTCATTGCATTTTCTAATGCTTCCTTAACATCAGGTTTAGCATTCGGATTAGAAAGAACTTTTTCAACATTTTCTTTTAAAAGTTCTCTGTTAGCATCAACCGCTAATCTCATACCAAAACCAAATTCAGCGTTATCTTCAAATAGAGAGTTCGCCCAAGCCGGACCTCTGCCTTCTTTAGTTGTTGTATAAGGTATTGTCGGGAATGTACCTGAGTAAATTGATGAACAACCTGTTGCGTTTGCAACAATTGCATTTTCACCAAATAATTGTGAAACTAATTTAACATAAGGTGTTTCACCACAGCCTGCGCATGCGCCTGAAAATTCGAACAACGGTTTTCTGAGCATTGCACCTTTAATAGTTTTGGTTGTGTTTTTACCCATTACATTATCAGGTAATTCGTCAAAGAATTTTTCGTTTGCATCTTCACCTGCTGCTTCTTCTGCTTCAATTGATGACCATGTAAGTGCTTCTTTGCCTGCAACTTTGCTCATCGGACATTGGTCAACACAAACACCGCAGCCTGTGCAATCTTTGCAATATACCTGAACTTTGAATTTTTCACCGTGATCATTTGGTTTTGCATCTACCGTTGTGAATGATGCCGGTGCATCTTTCAATGATTCAGGTTCTGCAAGTTTTGTTCTGATTGCTGCATGAGGACATGCAGATGCGCAGATACCGCACTGAATACAAGTTTCAGAGTTCCATTTTGGTACTCTTGGAGCAATACCGCGTTTTTCAAGTTTTGCTGTTCCTGTCGGAATAACACCATCAACGCTCATTGCTGATACAGGAATATCGTCACCTTTTTGTCTCATTGAAGGTTCAATGATTGATTTTGCAAATTCATCAGCGTCTTTTGAAATCATTTCAACATGATCAGCATGAGCAACACCGTCCAAAGAAGCTGGAATAACAACTTCTTCGGTTGCGTTGATTGCAGCATCAATCAATGCTAAGTTCATATTAACAACATCATCACCTTTTTTCTTGAAGGTCTTCTTAGTCATTTCTTTCATACCTTCATAAGCCTGTTCAAACGGAATAATTCCTGATACTTTGAAGTATGCAACCATCATGACTGTATTTGCACCCTTACCTCTCAAGCCCGGTTGTTCTTTAATAAGTCTTTCCGCATCTACATTGTAGAATTTGATTTTCTTATTAATAATCGTTTCCTGCATATCTCTTGTTAAGTGAGAAAATGCTTCTTCTTTTGACCAAGGTGAATTTAGTAAGAATGTACCGCCTTCTTTAATACCTTTAAGCAAGTCATATCTGCCGATGTAAGCATGCGCAGAGCATGAAACAAAGTCAGGTGCAGTGATAAGGTATGTTGATTTAATCGGGCTGTCACCGAATCTTAAGTGAGAAACGGTTACACCGAAAGATTTTTTAGAGTCATAAGCAAAGTATGCCTGAGCATCTTTGTTTGTATATTGACCGATAATTTTAATAGAGTTTTTGTTTGCACCAACGGTACCATCTGAACCCAAGCCCCAGAACATGCAGTTTGTTGTTCCTGCCGGTTCTGTTACGATATGTTCATCAATCGGTAATGATTTGTGAGTTACATCATCATTGATACCAACTGTAAATCCGTGGAAACCGTTTGCTTCAGAATGTTTGTAAATAGCAAGAACCATTGACGGCGTAAATTCTTTTGAAGCCAAACCGTAACGACCGCCGATGACTCTGATTCCTTTGCCTTCAACTGCTGCTACAACATCTAAGAATAAAGGTTCACCGATTGAACCGGGTTCTTTTGTTCTGTCCATTGCAACAATTCTTTTAACTGTTGAAGGAAGTGCTTCATTGAATCTTTTAACATCAAACGGTCTGTATAATCTGACTTTAACCAAACCGTATTTTGTTCCTCTTGTAGAGTTAAGGTATTCAATTGTTTCTTCAATAGTTTCACAACCTGAACCCATTGCTACGATAACATCAGTTGCATCAGGCGCACCGACATAATCAAACGGATGATATTGACGACCTGTTACTTTTGCAACTTTGTCCATATATTCCTGAACAATATCAGGAGTTGCTTCATAGTATTTGTTAGAAGTTTCACGACCTTGGAAGTAAACATCTCCGTTTTGAGCACCGACTTTTGAAACAGGTGCTTCAGGTCTTAATGCTCTTTGTCTGAATTCTTCTATGTATTTTGGTTCAACTAATGAAGCGATATCTTCATAAGAAATTTCTTCAATTTTGTGTACTTCATGTGATGTTCTGAAACCATCAAAGAACTGTAAGAACGGAACTTTTGCTTTATATGTTGCTAAATGAGCAACTAATGCCAAATCCATTTCTTCCTGAACTGAATTTGCAGATAACATTGCATAACCTGTGTTTCTGCATGCCATAACATCCGTATGGTCTCCGAAAATTGCCAATGATTGAGCCGCTAATGCACGAGCAGCAACATGAATAACATGAGGAAGCATTTCCCCTGCAACTTTGTGCATAACAGGAATCATCAATAATAAACCTTGAGATGCTGTATAAGTTGAAGTTAAAGCACCTGCTGCCAAAGAACCGTGAACAGCACCTGCAGCGCCGGCTTCTGATTGCATTTCGGCAACTTTTACTTCTTTGCCCCAAATGTTTTTCTTGTGTTGTGATGCCCATTCATCAATCCATTCACCCATTGTAGATGAAGGTGTAATAGGGTAAATTGCTGATACTTCGCTTAATGCATACGCAACATGCGCTGCAGCGTAGTTACCATCAACCGTGATAGTTTTAGCCATAATATTATAACCTCCTTATTTATAACTGTTTAATATCCACAACTAATTAATAAAATAATAATACAAACATGCTGTTTGGTGAAATTAATCATTTTATTTGTAAAGTTTACAATGATATATAAATGTGATATTTTATTAAGTTATATTATTGGTAATAAAGTTGTGAGGTGTTTATGAGAATATTAAATAAAACAGGTTTTACGTTAGCGGAAATTCTTATTACAATCGGTATAATCGGTGTAGTTGCGGCTCTTACAATTCCTGTGTTGATACAAAATTCTAATTCAAAAAAGTTTGTAACTCAGTATAAAAAATCTTTATCTACACTAAATCAGGCAGCAATAGGTGCACAGGCTCAATATGATATGGACTATTCAACTTTGACCGCAATAAATGAGGACTCCTCTTGTAAAAGCGATACTTTATCAGGCGGGAAATATACATTGTGCGGGTTATTTAATAATACTCTATCTGCTCAGACCTACTTGGGTAAGTACGGAAATGTAAAGGGTGCAAATGCTTCTACTCCGTATCAGGCAACAGTTACAAGTTTTTCAATAAATGATTTTCTGTTTTTTTCATTTGCAGACGGAGCGTTAGTAGCGTTTAATCCAAATGCAAAAGGATGTGGAGTAGGCGTTGGTCAGGTAATTACAACAGATATGCTTACAAACGGAAAATTGAAAAATTGTCTGGGTTTTGTAGATGTAAACGGCCCAAATCCCCCAAATAGTGAAGTAAGTTGTGCTGATGGAGATACCGTAATTAGTGCAAATACAACTTGTAAAGTAACAAACGGTTCTATGGGAGATATATTCCCCGTAGTGTTTCATGACGGAAGTGTTGGGCCTGCGACAAATGCATCACTTGCGGCGTTTTTAGGTGGTAACGGAAAAGAAACTTCAGATGTACAACCTAAAAAGACTGCGGCTCAACTTGCCGCGGAGAAGGTTGATGATAATTTCCAAAAGTCGGTTCTTATGCATGTCGATGAGGCAAAGGCGGCCGCTTTGCAGATGTACAAGGATGAAAACCTCGCAGATGTTGATTCTTGGGCAAAGCAGCATGGTATTGGAAATACTGCAGTATACAGAGTAAAGCCAAAGTCTGATGGTTCTTATGATATATCCTTTTATCGTATGAACGACAGTCAGCATGGTGAAAGTCAATTTTGGGGCGGTAAACCCTGGGATGAGTATTTTATAGTCGTAAATGGTGATAAAGCAATGACCAATATAAAGTTAAGAGAAAATAACGGGAAGATGGAAGCATATAAATCTTCATTTCGCATCTATATAAATCAATGGCATAATGATACACTTGATTCACAAAATTTAGAAATATAGTAAAAAAAGAAGACTTTTAAAGTCTTCTTTTTATAATTTTTTTTTCTTATTGAATTAACCAACAGAAGTAAAACTTCCGCAATCTCCGCAACTGAAACTACTGAAACTTCCGCTGAAATCTCCGCCGAATGATTCTGTGTAAGAACCGATTTCACTCATACCGTCCATTACTTGTGAATATTCGCTTACATAACCTGCATTTGCCATTACATAGCCTTCATTTGCATATTGTTCATAGTCAATTTGCGCCTGAACAGAAAACATATAAATATCGTATTCATTTGCTGCCAAAAGGCTTTTTGGTTGTGTACTTCTTGCCAATATCCCAGAATTTTCTACAGGATGGTTTTTAATATTTGAACTTTTACTTGATTTGTGTGCCTTTTCACCGAATAATAAAATCATGTCTATCTCCAAATATCTCGTTCTTACATATATATAAAGGTATTAAATTTTTCCTAATTTCAGCATGTATATCTATTGTTACAATTCGTAATATTAAATTTAAATCCATGGGTTGATGTACTTTAAATTTAAAAGTTTTAGTATAAATGTGAAGATTAGGGAGGGAGATACATGAAAAAAATATTTCTAATACTCGGATTCTTAATTGCATTTGTTTTTATGGGGCTAAATGTCACAGCAAGAGCAAATCAACTTCATACAATAACTTTTGAAAAAAATAACGAAAGTTACAACATTATTCTCGATACCGACAGTATTTCAAAGGTTTCAAGAAAAGTTTTATCTGATAATGAGATTGTTCTTCAACTTTCAGGCATTACATCCTCGGATACCGTAAATGCTCTTTATAAGGGTGCCGGTACAATTGATAACCTGATTATAGAAAATGCAGGATTTAATAAACTAAAAGTCTATGTTTCTGCACCTAATATTAAATCTTCATCAGTTATAATGAACCCTGCTGATGGGGCTCAGACTTTGGTTGGGGAAAGTTTCCCTGTTGATAAAGCAATTTGGACATTCTTTGTTCTTGCTGTGTTGGGTGTAGTTGCTAAACGCGCAATAAAGCGTACAAATGAAGATAACAGTTTGTTAATTAAAAAAGATATTAAAGACAGAGAAATTGCACTATACAGACAGTATAGAAAAAGTATGGATGAGGGTACAAGTCTTTCTCCTAAAAATCCAAATATGCAAAATATTCTCAAAAAAATTGACAGAAAAATTGATGAAAGATTATCTCTTTTAACAAAATAACAAATATTTATCTCAAATATTTTAATATATCCCTAAAACATTTATTTATCAGGCAAGTCGCAGGACTTGCTTTTTTATTATGAAAAGTATTTATTTATGATTTGTTCAATTGCCTGCGCGGAGTCGCCTTTTCCGTATGGGTTTTGAGCCTTCAGTCGAGAAGCCGATTTGTCTTTGTTTAAAATATCTTCACTTCGATTAACGATTTTGTCATAGTCTGCCCCGACAAGAACAGACACACCGGCATCAATTCCTTCCTGTCGTTCGGTTTCATATCGCATTACAAAAGTCGGGCAACCAAAAGACGGTGCTTCTTCCTGTATTCCGCCGGAATCTGTCAAAATGAGTTTGGCTTTCTTCATTAAATAAACCAAATTAGGATAATCTAACGGCTCAAGCAAGTGAACATTAGAATAATTTTGCAATTTATTATATACTTTGCCTCGGACATTTGGATTTGGGTGAACAGGTAATATAAATGTGTGGTCTGAGTATTTTTTTACAAGATGTTCAATTGCATCAAGTATTCTGTCAATCCTTTCCCCATGATTTTCTCTGCGATGAACTGTTATCAAAACAAGTTTATCATCAATTTGTATATTTTTATTTTTATAAAATTCTTTTGCTGATTGCATTGTTGCTTCGCTCAAACAAAACAGGGCATCAATTACTGTATTTCCGGTTACAAAAATTGTATTCTCGTCAATCCCTTCATTTAGGAGTGCTCGTTGATTCTTCGGAGTCGGGGCAAAATTCAATGCTGTTACCCTTGATGTCATTTGGCGCATAACTTCTTCAGGAAACGGTTCAAAAATATCATAAGACCTTAATCCTGCTTCAACATGAAAAACAGGAATTTTACGGTAAAAACTTGTTAAAGCCCCGCACAGAACAGTCATTGTATCGCCCTGTACGATTGTTGCATCAATATTATGCTTTGCAAATACTTCATGCTCTAATGAAGTTAAAATTCTTGACTGAACATCTGCCAATGCCTGATTTTCTCTCATGCAGTCAAGGTTTATGTCTGCTTTGAGATTGAAATAACTCAATGTTTGATTTGATAGTTCTTTTTGTTGTTCGGTATTACAGATAATTACATTGTACCTGTCAGAATGTTTTTTTAATTCAAGTATAACAGGTGCAAGTTTTATAACTTCAGGTCTTGTTCCGAATACAAAAAGTATGTTCTTCTTATTCATAGTTTAGAGTTTATTATAAAAATTCAAATTTTTCAATTTTTATAATAAACATTTTGGTTGATAAAATCGGGGAATTTTTATATCATATATCTGTTGTTCAATTAATTCACGACAGGAGGAATAATATGTTAGATTTATATGTTTCGCAATACTGCCCTTATTGTAAAAAAGTAATAAATTATTTATATGAAAATAATATAGAGTTTAACCTCAAAGATGTCGGTATTGAAGAAAATTTTGAAAAACTTGTTTCTCTTGGCGGAAAGGATCAGGTACCGTTTCTGAATGATACGGATAACGAAGTTTTGATGTATGAATCAAGTGATATCATTGATTATATAAAAAATCTTCAGGGATAAGTTTTGATGAACAACAGTGAATATAATTTTTTTAACTTTGATAGTGACGATTGCACATCAAGGGGTGTTTGCACGCTTTCACCGGGCATTGTTTCACTTCAGGAACTTGTATTGCATTTTATAAAACTTGCGTCATTTTATGTTGTAAAATTGTCTGATTTTGGGCTTCATAATCACAAAATTGAAGACGAAATTATAAACGATATTGCATCTTTAATATATATAAATGAGTATAGCGAAAAGCAGGTATATGAACTTGCAATGCAGTGTTATTATATCTTTTCAAATAGTAAAAACCGTTACAAATTTGAATGTGCGCAAAAAAATATCGTGCCTGACAGAATAGAAGAATTTATTGATTTTGGAGCAAATTATACATTGGCAAAATCAATATCTTTTGGGGATATTTTGGGAAGAAGGATTTATAATCGTGTTTCTGTAGAAAATCGAAATATCTCGCATATACTTTTTACTGTATTAAAAAGTACATGCCAAAATATTTCAAAACTGTTTGATTTCAGTATAAGAGATGAATTTGCCGTTTCGGATGTGTTAAATTTACTTGCTAAATGGCATCAGGTTGAAAATGACAAGTCTATATTAAGTGAATTTGTAAATTCTTTGTCTATTCTTGATTCTCGTATTCAGTTAAAGATAGCAAATGCCTTATTCAGCAATTTTGGCGAAATTTCTGATGTCATGGTTTCTCATTCTACTCGGAAAGGAAAATGTATTTTAGTTTCGGGAAATAATTTTAATGACCTGATAAATATTCTTGAAATTACAAAGGATAAAAATATTGATATTTATACACATTCAGGTCTATTAATAAGCCACAGTCTTGAAAAATTTAGAAATTATTCAAATCTTAAAGGTCATTACGGCAGAATCAGCGAGAATTGTATTGTTGATTACGGGACATTTCCGGGTGCTATTCTTCTTACAAAAAATTCTAAAAATAATACTGAATATTTATACAGAGGGAAAATATTTTCTAATGACTATATTACTCCGCAGGGCGTTATAAAAATTGAAAATAACGATTACAGACCTTTGATTGAAAGTGCAATATCTTCTGCGGGGTTTAAAAAAGGACGACAAAAACCGGATACTTACTTAGGTTTTAATAATGAAGATTTAGAGATTTTGTTTAATAAATTATTGGAGCGTCTTGAATCGGGTAAAATTCGCAGGCTTTATATTGCAGGTATGAATTCGTTTTCCGATGCTCAAAAAGAGTATTTTGATGTGTTTTTTGAAAATATTCGTACTGATGAGTTTGCTTTGAGTTTTTATTATGAGTCAAATAAAAATAATGTTGTAACGATTAATATTGGAAATTATGTCCCTTTGGCAACTTATGTCTTAAGTAAACTACTTTCCTGCAGAAAATATCTTGATAAGATGTTTTTTATTTTTCCTACTTGCGATGCAACTTCAATTTCCGGTGTTATAAAACTAAAAAATATCGGGGTTAAAAATATTTATATAGCATCATGTTCACCTAAAGTTATAAATCCGTCGGTATTTGAGACTTTTATGGACAAATATGATATAAAAGTTTCTTCTAAGCCTTTGGATGATTTAAAACAAATAAGAAAAAACACCTCTCAATAGATTGAAAGGTGTTTTTACATTTATTCTGCATTTCACTATATTAATATCTGTAGTGAGCGAATGCCTTGTTTGCTTCAGCCATTTTGTGAGTGTCTTCACGCTTTTTGCATGCTGCACCTGTACCGTTTGAAGCATCAATGATTTCGTTTGTTAACTTATCTTTGAAAGATTTTCCGCCTCTTTTCTTTGCGGCATCAATTATCCAAGATGAAGAAAGAGCAAAACCTCTGTCTGCTTTAACTTCGATAGGTACTTGGTAAGTTGAACCGCCGATACGACGGGCTTTTACTTCTAATAACGGTGTAGCATTTTTCATTGCTTTTTGGAAAACTTCAATCGGATCTTCGTTTGTCTTTTCCTTGATAGAATCTAATGTTGCGTAGAAGATTCTTTCTGCTAATGATTTTTTACCGCGTCTCATAATTCTGTTAATGAATTTTGAAACATCAACACTGTTATATACCGGATCTGCTAAAGGTATTCTTTTTGCAGGTTTAGAACGTCTTGACATTACTTCTTACCTCCTTTTTTATCTCTTTTAGCCCCGTATTTAGATCTTGATTTTGCTCTGTTAGCAACACCTGCGGTATCTAATGTACCACGGATGATGTGATAACGAACACCAGGAAGGTCCTTAACACGACCGCCTCTAATCATAACAACAGAGTGTTCCTGCAAGTTATGACCGATACCCGGAATGTATGAAGTAACTTCAAATCCGTTTGTTAATCTGACTCTGGCAACCTTTCTCAATGCTGAGTTTGGTTTTTTAGGGGTTGTTGTATAAACCCTTGTGCATACTCCGCGTCTTTGAGGACAATTCATCAAAGCAGGAGATTTTGTTTTTGATTTTAGTACTTTTCTTTCTTGTCGTACTAATTGGTTAATAGTTGGCATAATTTCTCCTTTTACCAATATTTGCCCATATACTCTGCCTTTATTGAAACACGCTTGGGCGTCACGCTTTCGGCTACTTTATCAAAATTTTGTCATTCTGAACTTGTTTGACCGCTTTTGCCGAAATATTTGATTTCGTGCAAAATGTCCCTTATCGGGCAGGGTCTCATACCTGTGCATCAGGTGAGAGATTCCGAAACAAGTTCGGAATGACTTTACACAACCGCTTATATTTCAGCACGCAAAGACGGTTAGTGTACTTATATCAAACATCAAGCAAAACTGTTTGTCAACAGGTTTTATCGTTTTATTAAACTTGATACTTTATATATAATCGGGTATCTGCCAAGTAAACAATAAATTGTGCAATATGCTACCAATCCGGCAATAAAAAGTTCCGGAATTGAACGGGAAAACAAGACAGGTCTGAAAAGCAGCAAATCAATCCATGATACGAGTATTTGTATAATCGGTATATGTGAGAGCAAATTAAATAATATCGCCCATCCCATACCGATAACAAATATCGTAAACGAAATTATTATTGACTGATATACATTAAAGGTAAAGAAATTTGACGGTCTTTTCTTTGCCAAATGCATTACTATAAATATAATCAGTCCGCCCCAGCCGGCAGTAATATAAGAAAGTGCCGAACCTAAACGGCTTAATATTCCGATTTCCTGTGAATATCCCATAGATTACCCTTTGTGCGCCGTTTCTATGTAATCTTCCATAACTTGAGAATATATCAGCCTGTACTCATCATTTGTCGGTGCAAGTGCAATTGCTGCCCTGTATGATTGAATCGCTTTATCAATATCGTTATCAAGATAATGAGCATTCCCTAACAATTCAAAAGTTTCCGCATTATTGGGGTCAACCTGTAAAGCCTGTTTATATGTTTCAATTGCTTCTGATATTCTTTCCTGATTAGAATATAAATTTGCCAAAAGAACATAAGCAGGTGATTCTTTTGGTCTGCATTCAATCGCTTTTTTATACATGCCTTCTGCTATATCGTATTCTTTAAATTCTGATAATGATATAGCGTAGCAAATATAAATTCTGTATTTATCTTCTGTCATTGACAGGGCTTTTTCATAGTATTTATAAGCCTGTTCTTTGTCTTTTGTCAGTGTAAGTGCATTTGCAATACAAACCGCAATAAGTTCATTGTCAGGTGCAAGTACAAATACTTTTTTAAACAATTTCAATGCCGTTTCATATTCAAATAATTTGAAACAAACATTACCCAAATCTATCAAGGCATTAACATTATCAGGTTCTAACGAGAGTGCTTTTTCGTAATATGCTTTTGCTTCAACATATTCTTTATTATCCTGATACAACAATGCGATTGCATTGTAAATTTCCGCATTGGTTGAATTTAAGTCAATCGCTCTGTTATAGTAAAATAACGCTTTATCAAAGTTTTTCCATTCTGCAAAAACATTACCTATATTATAATATATAAGGTAGTTTTTAGGGTTAACTTCCAATGCTTTGTTATAATATTGCAAAGATTTTCTGAAATCTCTTTCATAAAACCACATTGTACCCATTCCGACTAAACCCTGAACATCATCAGGTTTTATTGCAAGCAAACTGTCTAATACCGACATGACTTTGTCATAATTTTGCAATCCCAAATAAAGTTCTGCAAGTTCGTGGTAATTTTCAATATTGTTTGGCTCTTGTGCCATCTTTAGTGTTAATGCACTAATCTTCTCATTTAAATCTTTATTTTCCATAGTATAAACATGATATATTATCATATTTGTTTTGTAAATTATGTTAAGAGTGTAAAGTTTAATGCCATTATTATATTGGTATGTCGTTGCTGTGCATTTCAATTAATTAGTTACATGTTTTATACATAAAAAATATTATCGGTATATAAATATATGCTCCGCAGGGTCCTCCGGACAGGGGTACTTTTGGTGGCAAAAGTGCCTCCAAACCACGACCTGAACTCCGTAAAGGTCGGATAGAAACCCTCACCCGCATTTCTATGAAATTGATATTTCAAGAACTGCTCCCTCTCCCAAGGGGAGAGGGGTAGGGGTGAGGGGTTAAATGCGCACCGTAGTTTTAGGTGCGCTAAGAGATTTTTGTCCGTCAGGACAAAAACACATATTACTGCGTTAGCAGTCTTATGCCGCTGTCAGGCGGTATTGTACCTTTGCGTTTTTCTCTTTCTTTGGTTCTGTTTCTTTCTCTTTTACTCGCAATAAAAGAGAAAGAAATGAACATATTAAGAATATC
>CACYKF010000026.1 GCA_902774905.1 uncultured bacterium | reverse complement strand
TTGGAGAGGATGTCAACGAAGTTGACAGGAGAGGGTATTAACTACAAACCCTCTCTCATTTTTCAAATGTTCGAAATAAATTTCTCACATTGAAAAATTACTCTCCCCGCAGGGGAGATAGACAATAAATCGGATTGTCGCAATGACAAAATAAAAACGGTCGGAGGGGTTCCGACCGAAGATATTAGGGTTAATTATTTATAGAAAGGGGTATAAAACTAAACTTGTTGTGGTTGAGCATCTGCCTGTTGTTTTCTGTTGCTGTTTGTAAACGCATCAATAACAGAACCGATTGCCCATCCTGCGATTGCCAATGCAGGAACTTTTATTGCCAGACTTTTGAGGTTGAATGCGCTTGATAGCCCTGCACCTTTGCAAAGTTTGACTATTCCGCCTGCAAGTGCCGTACCGATACCTGCAAGGATGCCTGTCGATTTTCCAGTGTTGGTAACTTCATATACATTACCTTTTTCGGTAATTCTGATATTTGGATTCTCTGCCATTAATTTTTCATAGTATTCGCTAACCTGTTCAGGGAGCATTTGAGCCTGTTCTTGTGTCTGCTGACCACTGAATGCAGGAGCATAAGGATTTTGAGTTTGCGGATACTGTGCATATTGCTGCGGATACTGAGCCTGAGGCTGAATTTGTTGCTGCGGATACTGCATTTGTTGTTGATATTGCGGCTGAACCTGCGCCTGCTGAGGTTGTTGTACCTGCTGCTGTTGTGTCGGAACATACATAGGCCCGAAAATGCTTGCTCTTTGTTCATCTGTGATGTTGCCTGTTTTTAATTCTGTCGGCATCATAAAATCATTTGAATAATCCTTCGGCATACCAAAAAGACCGCCTGCCATAGGATTGCCAAAACTCGTATTAAAACCGGTTGAAAATGTTGCCGGTTTTGTTGCAGTCGTTGTGCTGCCTACCTGTGATACTAAACCATTACCCATAATAAAATAACCTTTCCTACAAAAATAATTAAATAACCCTTACTTCTATATAAAGTTTTTTTGTTTAAAAAAATTGCCTGTTTATTAAAATTTGTTAACAAAAGTTAAAAAAAACAATAAAATTGTATAATTATATTATGGAAAAGTCGTTTTTCAGCATATTCAAAACATTTTTTAAAATCGGAGCATTACTCTTGGGCGGAGGATATGTAATATTACCGCTATTGTCTTGCGAACTTGTCGAAAAAAAAGGTTGGATAACATCTGACGAGTTGAGCGAATATTATGCGATAAGTACAAGTCTGCCGGGGGTTATTGCAATAAATACCGCCGTATTTACAGGACGAAAACTCCTCGGAACAAAAGGGGCGATTGCATCAATTTTAGGGGTTACTTTACCGTCATTTATGGTAATAGTTTTGCTTGCTTCCATATTGAGTGAACTTGTCCGATTTAACCATGTAAATTACATATTTTGGGGAGTCGGAATCGGTGTTATTGCACTTTTATGCTTTGCAGTAAAAGAAATGTGGTCAAAATGCATAACTGACAGATTTACTTCCGTTATTTATGTTTTGTGCCTAATCCTTGCTCTATGGGGTAAAATTTCACCTGCGATAATAGTGATATTTGCGATAATTACCGGACTTGCAGTCCAGTTTATAAAAAACAGGAGGAAAAGTAATGATTAAACTCCTGCTATACCTATTTATTGAGTATTTTCATATCGGCGTATTTTCTTTTGGCGGAGGGTATGCAACGCTTCCGTTTTTGTATGAAATTGCGGAAAAATTCAAATGGTTTAGTGTAAGTCAATTAACAGATATGATTGCCGTATCTTCAATTACCCCCGGACCTGTTGGCATCAATATGGCAACATTTTCAGGATTTACAACGGCAGGAATTGTCGGTGCGATTTGTGCTACTTTTGCTATTGTTCTACCGTCTTTTATTTTTGCTTCTGTAGTGTATAAAATTCTTGATAAATTTAAAGAAAATTCTTATGTTCAAAGTTGTGTAAAAGCGCTAAAACCTGCCGGTTGTGCGCTTTTATCTGCCGTCGGAATAAAACTTTTATTTACTTCTAATCTGCATCTGCTCGGTTTTTTATGCCTTGCGATATTTTTAATTACGGGTTTTGTCAAAAAGCGTGATCCGCTTTTCTATTTGGGTGTTTCAGCATTATTTGGGCTTGTAATCGGGCATCTGCACTGGATTGGTGTTTAATTAGTTCCCTTGTTACAAATTATTAAGAAAACTAAAAAGTTTTTATCTGCCGAAATTCAATATATACAATACTTTTATATATTGTTACAAAATAAATAGTATTCTTGAAAATCGTTTATTATATAATACTTTCAAGAGGGATATAAATTAACCGCATGGCTAAAATTAATATATTACAATGGTTGTATAAACATTCACCCGTTAACTTTTACAGTATAACCGAAAACGGTGAAACCATTATAAAATCCATAAATAATACCTTTAGAGGTTATAAATATAACAAAATATTTTCCGACGATGATTTGAATGATTTGAGAAAAGTTATCAAAAATTTTAAAAGATTTTCGACGGTAGCGGTGCTTTTGTTTTATTTAATTCTGGTTTACGGATTTGTTTTCCCGAATTATCAACTTTTTGTCAATAACAATTTGAAAGTTGCTATTATTGTTCTTGCGCTTGTTTTACCGTTTGTTATTCTCTTGTTTATTTCATTATTATTTGAGTTTTATCTGAATAAAAAATACGGTTCATTTGAAAGAACACACTTCCCGATGACAAATATTATTGAAACTCAGTCATATAAGGATTTTAAGTTAGAAATATTAAAAATATTTTTGTTATTAATGGTTATTGGCGGAATTTATTTGTGGATTGGTTCGCCTTATGAAACGACTTTGAATTTGATAAATAAGGGTAAATATTCTGATGCTATAAAGATGACAACACTATGGTCAAAAATTTTGCCTGTTGATGCACAGTGGTATTCGTTGCGCGGTTATGCAAAATTTTATGACGGAGACTATAAAGGTGCGATAGAAGATTATGACAAGGCTTATATTCTCAAAAATAATGAATACAAGAGCATGAGTTTTGATAATAAAATTTATATCAAATATATTTTAAACGATTATGAATCTGCAATAGATGATTTTGACAATGAAATCAAAAAGACCAAAGATGACGGAGAAAGAGATTCTTTGCTTTGGGATAAGGCACAGTTTTTATACAATATTGGCGAATACAAAAACGCTCTAAAAATTTACGATGAACTTATAAAAAAATCCGAAGATGACAGAGTATATCTTGTTGAAAATCGTCTTTACTATGAAAGAGCGCAGGTTTACAGAAGCCTTGGCAGGGAAAAAGAGGCTTTATCCGATGAACAAAAGGCACAGGAACTTGATCTTGATATAGAATATCAGACTTCTATACCTGAACCTGTTTTGATTTTGGAAGAAGCATAGATTTAATAATGTAAATAAATGATGATTTTTTTAGCAGAATTATTATAATATTTGTATGAGAAAGTGCGCACTTTTTTGGGTAATATTATCATTAGTTCTTGTTTCAGGTAACAGTTGTTTTGCAAAAGATAAACTTCCGCCGGGACAGGGTTATGTCGGCTCTTTGCCTGTTTTGACCAGAAATTACGGGTCAAATGAAGAAGCAACGGATAAAACTCCTGCTTCTGTTTCTCCAATTCCGTCAAAGGATTTTAATTCCGAACGAGAAATCAAGCCTGCGCCGATTGAAGATCCGTCATTTGTAAATATTATTTTGAAAACCGACAAAACTTCTAAATATGCGAATGACCTGAATGAATTTATTCCGTTGTTGGAAGAAATTTACGATATGCTTGATGAAAATAAAAATGTTCAGATTTTTAACGCAAAAGTTTTTTATTTTAATAAGAGTGTGGATTATTTCAGAGATAAGTATGCCGGAAAACCGGAAAGCCAATTTGTTTCGTATAAAAGACTGTTAGAGTTAAATACTCATTCCCGTTCGATTTCGCAGTTGCGAATGGAAGCGGAAAAATATAATCCGTATTTGTCTTACGGCAGTGAGGGTTATATTTACAACCCTAATAACCTGAGAGAGCAAATGGGTTATCTTAAAAACGAAATAAGACAAACTATCCTGCTTTTGAGAGAATCAAATTAATTAGCAATTTTTAATCAGGCATGTATTCAAGCAAATCTGATACTTTGCAATTAAAATATTTGCATAGTTTATTAATCGTATTTAAACTAATATTCAAATTTTTTGAATTTCTTAACTTTGAAATTGTTGAACTACCTAATCCTGTTTGTTTTGAAATTTCTTCCGCAGTAGTCTTATTTTGCCAAATCAAATCATCTAACTTAATAATTATCATAACTTAATCTTGTTGCTCTTTTTTGTATCCGCATTTGATACTTGAACAGGTTATAACTTCACCGCTTTTGAGGGTTTTCTTGACCAAAAGTTCCCCGCATTGAGGACATTTTTCGCCTGTCGGTTCGTTCCACAGTACAAAATTACAATCAGGGTATTTGTCGCATCCGTAAAATACCGTTCCTCGTTTTGATTTTCTTTCTACTATCGTTCCTTTCCCGCATTTTGGACAAGTGACGCCGGTTGATTTGCGGTATGGTTTTCTAAAACCGCAATCAGGTGAGGTACATTCAAGGTATTTTCCGTATGGCCCGATTTTAAAGACCATATCAGAACCGCATTTTTCGCATTTTTCTTCACAAATTTCCTGCGGTTTTGCTTCGCCGTTTTCGTCAGTATCGTTTTCCAATTCCTGTAAAACATTCAAAGACATTGCCGTTTTACATTCAGGATAACCGCTGCAACCCAAAAATTGCGAACCTGTTTTGCTTGAACGCAAAACCATTGGTTTGCCGCAATTCGGGCATTTAATATTACTTGATACCGTCACTCTTTGCGCCGTTTGCATTACTTTGTTAACTTCATCCATAAACGGAGCATAAAAATCTTTTAAAACCTTTACCCAATCAACCTTTTTATCGGCAATTTCGTCTAACTTTGCTTCCATGCCTGCAGTAAATTTATAATCCATAATGTCTGAAAATTCGGCAACTAACTGTTTTGAAACCGCACGACCTAAAAGTGTCGGGAAAAGTGCTTTGTTCTTCTTTTCAACATATTTTCTTGTTTGAATTACGGTGATAATCGTTGCATAAGTCGAAGGACGACCGATTCCGTATTCTTCTAATGCTTTGACTAATGATGCTTCATTATATCTTGGCGGCGGTTGGGTAAAGTGCTGCTTTGGTTCAACTTTTTTGCATACAACCTTATCACCTTTATCTAAATCAGGGATTTTTGCATCGGCTTCTTTGCCTTCTTCTTCCTCGTCATCATTGTAAAGTGTTAAAAACCCGTCAAACATGACCTTGCTTGTTCCGGCTTTGAGGGTGTAATCGCCTGCATCAATTTCTATTGATTTGTTTGCAATTTCGGCAGGTGCCATCTGTGAAGACATGAATTTTTCCCAAATAAGTTTATAAAGTTTGTATTGGTCATTATCAAGATATTTTTTTATGCTGTCAGGTGTTCTTTCAGGATATGCGGGACGAATTGCTTCGTGTGCGTCCTGAACATTTTGTTTGCCTTTGGCGTAAACATTTGCTTCTTTGGGGTAATATTTTTCACCGTAATTTTGCAAAATAAAATCGTGAGCCATATTTTGCGCATCATCTGATACACGAACAGAGTCGGTTCTCATATAAGTAATCAAACCGACAGGTGCGCCGTCAATTTCAACCCCTTCATAGAGTTTTTGGGCAACCTGCATGGTTTTTGAAACCCCAAAACCGAGTTTTGAACTTGCCGCACGCTGCATTGTTGAAGTGATAAACGGTGCGGTCGGTTTTCTTTTTATTGTCTTTTTGGTAACTTTTGAAACTTCATACTGAGTTGAAGGATTTGTCAGGTAATCAACGATTTTTTGTGCTTCTTCCTGATTTTTTACAGTCTTTTCAACAGATTTACCTTTGATTTTTGAAAGTTCCGCTTCAAACTGCTTGCCCTCTTTATCAAGATTTGCATGAATTGACCAGTATTCCTGAGGTTTAAATGCTTCAATTTCTTCTTCTCTTTCGCAAATCATACGCAGTGCAACAGATTGAACTCTGCCTGCCGAAAGTTTACGGTTGCCCATTTCTTTCCACAAAACAGGGGATAATTTGTAACCCACAAGTTTATCTAAAATTTGTCTTGTCTGCTGTGCTTTAACCATATCCATATCAATTCCGCGCGGATTTTCAACGGAATGTTTAACTGCTTTTGGGGTGATTTCGTTAAAGACTATACGATAAATTTTTTCATCAGGCACTTTCAAAATCTGACGAACATGCCATGCTATCGCTTCTCCTTCGCGGTCGGGGTCGGATGCGAGGTATATTTTGCCTGCTTTTTTTGCCAAGTCATTGAGTTTGCGGACAACCTGCTGTTTGCCGGGGATAATCTCAAATTTCATCTCAAAATTTTTATTTACATCAAAGCCCAAATTCTCTGTCGCAGGGTCTTTTGTCGGCAAATTGCGTACATGCCCGTAACTTGCTTCTATCTGAAAACTGTCGCCTAATATTTTTTTTATTGTTTTTGATTTTGCCGGTGACTCGACTATTACTAATGATTTTTCCTGTGCTGCCATTGTATTCCTTATAAAAAATTATTCTTCATATCCCCTCGCCCTTGGAGAGAGGACTTATTTAAAACGCTTTATATCTATCCCCGCCTACTTGTTTTATTATGCCTTTTAGTTCCATTGTTGTCAAGTTCATAAGCAAATTATCAAAACTTAAACCGGTTAGAGAAAGCAATTCATCTACTCCTCGCTCCTCTATTTTGACATATTCATAAATTTTTTCCTCATCAGGTGTCAAAGTCGGCAGAGTCAATTGGGTCTGAACTTCCTTTTTAATCTCCCATCCCAATGCATCAAGAATATCATTGCTTTCAGTTACCATAGTTGCACCGTTTTTGAGAAGTTTATAAATCCCTTGTGTGTTCGGATTAGAAATTTCTCCGGGGATACACATCAATTCTCTGCCCTGCTCAAGTGTAAGATTTGCGGTAATCAATGCACCGCTTTGAATCCCTGCTTCTGCTACTAATGTGCCGTAACTTAGCCCTGACACAATTCTGTTTCTCTGCGGAAATCTGAATTTTATCGGCTCAAAACTCGGATAATATTCGGTTACGACTGCGCCGTAGCCGTTTTCTATATTTTCATAAAGAGTTTTATTTTGTGTCGGATAAATATAATCAAAACCGCTTGCAATAACTCCGATAGTTTTTAAATTATTTTCAATGGCTGATGTGTGTGCAACAGTGTCAATCCCTGAAGCAAGACCTGAAACAATACAAATATCTGTGCTGCCAAGTCCTGAAATTATATTTTTTAAATTATTCCTTGAATTTGTACTTGCTTTTCTTGAGCCTACGACCGCTAAAGTTTTATCAAGATTACAGTCAAAAAGTTTTCCTTTGTAATATAATACCGCAGGGGGATTTTCAATATTTTTAAGCATTTTAGGATAATTTTCATCCTCGAGCGTTAGAAAATTTATTCCTTTTGATTCAACATTTGCAAAAACTTTGTCAATATCAACTTTATCTCGCAATTTGATAAAATTTTGTGCCTGTTTAACACTTAAGCCATCAATATTTTCAAGTTCTTTCGCATCTGAATTAAAAGCTTTTTCAATATCGCCAAAATAATCGTACAGCCTTTTTATAAAACGACTGTCAATTTGCTCTATTGATGAAAATGCTATCCAGTATTTGTAATTCATAATTTTTACCTGTCGGCATGGCAATACCGACCTACTTTGACAATTTAATTCGTTCAATAATTTTTTTAATATTTTCTTTTTCTTCGTCAGGAATATCCATATTCAGATAATCTTCAAAATATTCAACGGCATCTTGATTATCCCCTCTTGCCATATACAAAATAGCCGCTTTTTTATACGCTACGGCAAGTTTATTGTTTCTTGCAATTGCTTTTAAAAAGTTTGAAAGCGCCTTGTCTATTTCGTCATTTGCCTGATATGCTTCTCCTAAATAATAGTAAATCCATTCGTTTTCGTCTTTGTATTCAAGAATGTTTTCAAAATTTTCTATTGCACTGTCATAATTGCCAAGTTCAAAATATACTCTGCCCAAATCGTAATATGCATCATAGTTGTCCGGTTGTTTGTCCAGAATATATTCAAGTTCATCTATTGCCAAATCCCTTTTTGAATCTTCCATATAAAATCTTGCAAGATAATGTCTGAATATCAAATCATCAGGCAAATTGTCTATCGCATAAGACAAAATATTTATACCTTCTGCGTATCTTTGCTGTCTGTAATAAATATCCACAAGGTTAATATAAGTTTGCGGAATACGGGAATTGAGTTCAATACTTTTGAGGTAATTTTTTTCTGCTTTGTCATCATTACCCACATTTGCATAACATAAGCCTAAATTGTTATAAACTTCGGCATTTGTAATATCTGTTTCCAAAACGGCGGTAAATAAATTAATTGCACCGTTCCAGTCTTTGTTTTTAAAACATTCTATCGCTTTATCTATTTTTTCCATTTCTACTACCTTTACCTGAATTGGGGCAAAATATTATAATCCTAATGTTACATTATCGCCGGAATTTGAACCGATATTTTTAATAACAGTTCTTGTGTTGCCTGTAGCATCAAAGGTCTTTGGTTTCATAGTCATTTTAATTCGGTCAGCAAATATTGTTCTTACTCCCTGAGTTATACTTGAACGACCTATAAAGTTTGCTTCGTTTGGTTTTCCGTTAGGTCCCGGGTAGAGAGTAACTTTTGGACCGGCAGCATAATAATCGTCATACCAAATTCTTACATTAGTGCTTGCATTAAATGTTCCTCTTTTTTGGTTATATTGCTGCATTCCGGATTTTAAAACCATTTTTGTTCCGTCATCTGTGTAAACGGTTGAAGTCGTATTCCCTGTTGCTGTGATATTTTCTGTTGTTGCATCATAGACAAGTCTGTCTGCAAGCGTTTCATTGTTATCCTGTTTAACTCTTGCATTACCTATTAAGACAAGTTTTTTCAAATCTCCGTTTTTATCTGTTGTAATTTCTGCGGCATTTGAATAAGATTCTAAGTCTTTATAAAGCATTGTCACCGTACCTGTTGCGGTCATGACACCCGTTTTGGTGTTATATTCCTGAGCATCGGCATTTATTACAACAACGGGAGTTTTTCCGTTAAATACAACTGATTGCGTATCACCTTCCGCTTTAATAATCTTTGTAATTAAGGAAACTTTTAAAATATTTGCTTTTACTTCTCTTTTTTTATTTTTCTTTATTTCAAAAGCATAAGGTTTGTCATAAAAAGTTGCAGTATCAAGTTTTTGGCCTCCGACAATGTTAACATCGGCTTTGTCTCCGACAACTTTTAAGTCATCAATGGTAACTTTTACATCTCCGTCAAATTTTATTTTGCTTTCTTCTTCTTTATAAGTTTGAGATTTTGATTCAATAACCAAATCCGATGCCTGAACCGCTATCCCTGTAATCAGCAATATTCCTATAATAAATGATAAAATCTTTTTCATATTATTTTTTATCCTCATAAACTTTTGAAACAGTGTTTCCTATTATTTTAAAATCCTCATAACTCGGACTGATAATTATTTTATCCGCCGTTGAAATTAGTGAATTATCTTTTCTGACTTTTATGTGTCCTTCTGCAACAATAGGGTCGCTTGAACTGACATAAGTCAGTTTGTCCGCATTAAGAGTAATTCCGCCCTCTATTGCAATAAATGTATCTTCATAAAGGGTTATAACTTTAGATTCTGAATTATAAGTGCCTTTAGAAGACTTTAAACTCATTGTTACTTTATTATCTTTGTAAAAATTTGCAAGTACCCCGTTAAGTTGTGCAATTCCGCTATTCCCGTCCCAATGTCCCGTATCTCCGTATACTTCCCAATACTTTGTATCATTTTTGGTTTCGGTTAAAATTATCCCTTTTACAATGGCTTCCTGCTGGGGTTGTTTATTATCTGAAATTTGGCGTTTAAAATCATGCGTGATAAGTTTTGCTGTTGCAAAAGCCCAAAGAAGGACTCCCATAATAGCAAGCGCAATCATAAGATACACTCTTTTTTTCTTTGATAATTGCTTGAAATCCATACCAAAGATATTAACACAAAATAAAACTGATGTCGATTTTTTATTACAAATTCTGTAGAGCGTTCTTGCTGCTTTCCATACTCTCTTTAAGCATTTTCTTAACTATATCGCCCTGAGTATCAAGCATTTTGCAGACTGTTTCAATATTTCTCACTTTGGTTGAAAGAATAACATCGGCATTGGTTGTAATATTCCCCGTAATATTTTGGTATGCGGCTAAGGCTGCAGAAGTTGTACCCTGCATCAAGTTACCCAAAACCGTTGTGCCTGCTCCATAAACCCCCAAATAGGGAGATATTGCCGTTAATAACCCGCCAAAACCGGAAATTGTGCTCGCAACAGGCATAACAACATTGGATGAAATTTTTCCTAAGCCGCTGCTTGTACCAATACCGTACGCTGCTGCACTTGCAATATCAGCGACTCCCGCAACATTTGATGCATAACCAGTTGCGGTTCCGCTTGTAGAAAAACCGTTGCTGCCCCAACCGTTTAATATACTTGATGCTCCGCCTGTTGCCAAGCCGTAAACTGATGAAACAGATGCCGCACCACCAGGGAAACCTGAATAGTTATAAAGCGAATCAACACCGTATGCCGTACCGGTATTGCCTTTTGAATAATATGAAGTCCCGGGGACATTCATTGTTTCCGAACCGCCAAATACTGTCGCAAATGATGATGGCGCAAGTAAACTTGCCATGTTATAAATCAGATTTCCGCAAGATTCAAAACCTGAACCTGTTCCGCTTCCTGATACGGTCAAATCTCTTAACCTGTCATAAGTTTCCCATAATACGGCTTTTGCATCACCGCTTGCACTACTTAATCTGTTTGCAATAACCAATTCGCTATCATATCTGTACGACATAAAAAACCTCTTATAATCTTATTTATACTAACTTTCAAATGTTTTGAATGTACCTTCAATGTTTTTGGAGATAACCTTATGAACGGCATCCATTTCTGTTTGAAGGGCATTTTGTTCTGTATCAAGTTGTTTCAGACGAAGTTCGAGCGTTCTGTCCTCTGTCTGAATTTGTTCTGTTCTTGCATTTATATCCTGAACTCTTTTTTCATATATTTGTTTTTGATAATAGTATTCATTCATTGCATCGTTGTATGCGGCATCATCAGTTTGTGTTGATGTTGTTAAGTCATAAACGGCACTTGATTTTTCAAGTTGAATAGTTGTTGCTCTCCCGCTTGAATCGTATTCAACTACTGCATACTTTGACAATGTTTGTTTTACAAATTGATTCGTTGAATAATACGAATGTAGGGGTTCATCAGGATTATTTATAGAATATTCGAGTGTATCAACCGCTTGAGGAACCGCACATCCTTCTTGCCCGTCAACTACAAAGTTCATGTTATTTTGTCCGTCTTTCCACATATGGATATGCGCATAGGCAGAAGCATCCTTACTTGGATCTTGTGTAGGATCCGGATTTATTTTGTTCCATTCCTTTGCTACCGTGCTATCAGGCCAATCCGTAGCGATTTGCTGCAACGCAACAATATATGTAGCCCAATCATCACTTTCCGGATCACAACTACCCATAGATTTTAATTTGCGGGTACCAACCATATAGTATGGATCCCCTTCTGAGGGTTCGGTAACATGCTGTACCTGAGGTTTTGAATTGGTATTTCTTATACCTTTATATTCAATGACATCAGCAGTATAAGTTACATAAGAGTTATATGTGATTCCATCGTCGGGATCATAATAATCTGCGGCCTGAATATCGGTTATGGTTTTAGTGCTGTCTCCGATATTAAATGTATATTTTGTCTTGGTAAAATCAGTAGTACTTGGAGGAACAGGAACATCCATCTGATATAATCTGTTCCAAAGTTCTGAACTTTGGTTAGACAATGCAGTTCTTGCCTGATTGATTTGCTGACCTTCATATTCAACATTTGTTTTTCTTGCCGCAAGTGAAATCCATCTTGCCTGAGATGCTGCCATGCCCATATTTTCTACCTCTTTCTGATTTCTATATTTCTACCTGTAAACTTTTTAATTATTTTTTTTCAAAAGTCAACAAGTCCTATATCGATTATACGGAAATTATTTTGTTTTATATATATTTACCGCTAAAAATCGACTGTTTGGAGGATTTTTGTGCAATTAATTCATCCAAACGGATTTTTAATCTTTACATATTTAATATTTTTCTGATAATATATATTCGAAATTGAATTATTATTGAAAGGTTTACAATGAAATTTTCTTCGGCTTTTAAAGTAGGTTTACTTACCGTAATCGCATTATGTTTACTTGTTGGTACTGTCCTCAAGGTTAAGGGCAGAGCGTTTTCATCCGCAGACAGAATAGAAATCCAGTTCAAAGATGTTAATGGTTTAAGAGCGGGCGCCGGTGTTCAGATGATGGGTTTGAAGGTCGGACAGGTAGAAGAAATTACCCCTGTTGTAAAAGATGAAAACAGTTATGTAAAAGTCAGATTTGTTATAACAAATCCTGATGTTGATATCCCGAAGGCATCATCCTTTTCTATTCAATCTTCAGGTATAATCGGTGAATTATTTTTAGAAATTACTCCGCCGAAAATAAAAACAATCTTTATTCCTATGACTAAAAAGGATTTGCTTTATAAAAATGACAAAGTTCAAATGAAACTGAGCGGGAAGTACTATGATGTCGGTCTTATAAAAAGTGTAGAAGTAATACCGAGAGATTCAGTTCCTTATAATTATAAAAATAATATTCCGACGGCTTATGCATATAAAGTAGAATATTTTATTAACATGCCGGGGCTTGTATTGCCCGAATTTTTAAGAGGGAGTGCACAAAAGGATAAAAACACTTATAAATTAAGACTTGTTGCTTTTGACGGAACTCCTTTGCTTTATCCGAAACAGGAATCTCCATATACAATTCTTGAGCCTATGAGATTGTCCGATTTTATGGATTGGCAGTATAAAGCGGCTGAAACTTTGACAGAAACAAATAAAAAACTTAATGATATTTTGACAGACAAAGTAATAGATGATTTAAAACTTACTATTGCTAACATGAATAAATTGAGTGCAAGGTCAACCGAGACATTAGACAAAGTTGATAATCTGCTTGATTCTTCAAAAGAGGATATAAACAGGTTGCTTGATATGACACAACAGGCAACAAATGATTTTTCAAAACTTTCTGCTAATATCAATAACCTGATAGGTGACCCGAAATTCAAATCAACGGTTGTATCTGCAGCAGATTCAGTAGGAAAATTATCAAAGAATTTGAACAAAATTATGGATGCTGCTGATGCTGAACAAACAGGTAAAAATATCAAAATTATTACAAATAACCTTGCTCAAATCAGTGAGAGTGTCAATGCAATGACAAGTGACGGAAAACTCAAATCTGAACTTGCATCTGCAATTACGAACATAAACAGTGCAATGGCTCAGATGTCTATTGCTCTTGAAACGGTAAACAATGTTGACCCGAACAACAAACAACAGGTTTCGGATTTGAAAATTATTGTTGATGATACCGTATGTATTACAGAGAACCTCAAGAAATTCTCCGAAAAATTGAATAAGAGATTCTTATTGTTCAGATTGTTATTCTAAAATCATGAATATAAAAACAAAAATTACAAATTTACACTATACACGAAATCCAAAGGGAATGTTATTTGAAATACTGAAGTTTTGTTCGTATTTTTACGGAATAGGTGCGCATTTCAAAAACTTTATGTATGACAAAAAAATTATCCGTCCCAAAAAGGTTAATGCATTTGTAATTTCTGTCGGGAATATGACAACTGGCGGAGTGGGTAAAACTCCTGTAGTATCTGAAATTGCAAAATATTTTATTTCAAAAAACAAAAAAGTCGCTATTGTTTCAAGAGGTTACGGCGGAAAGTTAAATAACAAAAATATCAATATGATATCTGACGGCAAAAATATTTTCTTTGAAGCGCAAGATAGCGGGGATGAACCTCTTTGGCTTGCGCAAAATACCCCTGGATGTATGGTATTTACCTGCAGAAATCGTTATTTGGCATCAAAATTTGCGGTTGAAAAATACGGAGTGGAAATAATCATTCTTGATGACGGTTTTCAGCACAGAAAACTACACAGAGATTTAGACCTTGTACTAATGGATAGCGTAAAAGGTTTTGGCAATGAAAACCTGCTTCCTGCCGGCCCGTTAAGGGAAGGCGCAGAAGCTCTTGACCGTATTGATAAACTTATTGTAGTAAGTAAGAGTGTAAAGCATGAACTTGCTAAAAAAATTGCAAAAATTATGAATAAAAGGTTGAAATTGCCGACACAGGTTTGTTATACCGAACCTGACTATGTTTATAACATTAAAACAGGTCAAAGGCTTATGGATGGTATGGATGCGACTGCTATTTGTGCTATAGGTCAGCCTCAGCAATTTTATGATTTTCTTTCGGATTTTAATATTGTAAAAACTCTTACATTTGACGATCATCATCAGTATAAGCCTTCTGATATTATTGATATTACGGGTAATATTATTACTACAGAAAAAGATGCGGTTAAACTTGAACGCTTTGATATGGATAATATTTATGCTCTCAAATTAAAAACAAATATTGATGTTGAGGAACTTTTAAAATAATGGTTGATATTGATAAAGTCGTTAAAACTTTGGAAAAAGCAAAACAACCTCAAAGTGAGTTTGTAAAACTTATGGACTCTTTTAAAGATCCATATCTTGTCTTAATTGCTTGTATTTTGAGCCTGA
Source organism: uncultured bacterium (assembly GCA_902774905.1). Taxonomy (GTDB): domain Bacteria; phylum Cyanobacteriota; class Vampirovibrionia; order Gastranaerophilales; family Gastranaerophilaceae; genus Zag111. The sequence goes on along the minus strand of CACYKF010000026.1, from coordinate 15,073 downwards.
GAACAAATGACAGAACGACTTATCCCGCAACATTGAGAATGTTGAAACTTGCAAAAACACCGCAGGAGATGATGAAGGTAAATGAAGAAGAACTTGCCAAAGCAATTTATCCCGTCGGGTTCTATAAAAATAAGGCAGGACAGATAATAGAACTTTCAAAAATTCTTGTTGAAAAATATGACGGGAAAGTTCCATGCGATATAGAAGAACTTTGCAAATTCAGAGGAGTTGGCAGAAAAACGGCTAATCTCGTTTTATCGGAAGGCTTTAATGAACCTGCTATATGTGTTGATGTTCATGTTCACAGAATTTTTAATCGCCTCGGATATTTAAAGACAAAGAACCCTGAAGAAACAGAATTTACATTAAGAGAAAAATTACCGAAAAAATATTGGATTCCTATTAATTCTCTGCTCGTTACCCACGGACAAAATGTATGCAAACCGTTAAAACCCTTGTGTGACGAGTGCCCTGTTGAAAAATATTGCGATAAAGTATTATAAATGTTATAATAATCCATAAATCGGAGGGTTATTATGATTTCTTATATGATATGTGTTTGTCTTGTAGTTTGGCTTGCGGTTATCCAAAATCAGGTCAGTGATTTGTCTGCAAGTGTAGAAAAGATTAAAAAATATTTTTGGGAACAAAAATCACTTGGATTACCTGAGTCTAAGGAACAAACTTCTTCTCCTGCGCAGACGCCTGTATCTGAAATGCCTTCTGAATCTATACAAGATGTTACACCTGAACCTCAACCTGAGCAAACTTATCAGGAATCTTCTCCGACATTTGAAATTCAGGATAAAATTCAGGAAAGTTTTGATATACAAAAGGCTTTGCTTGGAAATATTTTTAATAAAATTGGTGCAATTGCCATTATTGTTGCCTTGATTATATTTATAAAACTTGTTTCACCATATATTGTTATAACTCCGCTTATGAAAGTAATATTTGCTTATTTTGCAGGATTAGGGCTTGTTGGCGGAGGTTTTTATCTGCACAGAAAAGAAAATCTGAAAAATTATGCAGAAGTTATGCTTGGAACAGGATTTGCGGATTTATTCATAACAACTTTTTGTGCATACACAATATTCGATTTTCTGAATACTCCGACTGTAATTGCAATAGGCACCGTTCTTTTGATTGTAACTTATCTGGTTGCGGATAAAATGAAAACTCTTTCTATGCTTATTATCGGGTTAATCGGTGCGTATCTTACCCCGTTTTGTGCAAAAGCGGGAACTCATGCTGTTCTGTCTTATGTAATTTTTATAAATATGTTGTCAGTGATATTTACAATGAGGAATAAAAGCACAAATTGGGTGAATATTATTAATTTGTTTATGTCAATGTTGGTGTTCCTTTGCTATTCTTACGGCAGTACTATGAGTATTGTTTATCCTTTAATTTTGTGGGGAACTTATATAATTTATGATGTTCTGCGCGAAAAAGATAACGATATAGATAATGTTGTATGTTATATAAATTACGGAATTTTGACATTGTTTTCAGTAATTATATTCAAAGATGCATATAATTATCTTGCAATTTTACTTGGTGTAACGGCATTGTGTTATTTTGGTTTGTCATTTTATTCAAGAAAACTTGAAAACAATTTATACAGATTTTATGAATATTCGGCAATTGTGAATGTTTGGCTTGTGGTATTTTTCCTTTTAAATACTTTTCAAAGTGCAATTGCTTGGTCAATTTTGGCTTTGGGAATTACATATATTGTTCAAAGGTTTGATGCAAAACATTTAAAAGGCGGGCTTATTTGGTATTATTCAACCGCAACTATTGCTGTTTTGAGTGCAAAATACTCGGGCGAAAATTGTCTTATAACCGCTTATACTCCGATATTTAATGTCAGAACACTTCTTTTTGCGTTTCCTGTTTTGTCGATGATTACTTCTGCATTTGTTTTCAAGAAGAATAATCTTAAGATGTATAATTTGCTTTTGTTCAGCGGTTTGTCGCTTGGTTATGTTTATCTGACAGGAGAAATAAATTCTATCTTGTCACAGACTGCAAAAGATAGTGACATGCTTGATTTTAACAGAGGTATGATAAATATAATAATCGGTTTTGTTTATGCTCTTAATACAAAACGACTTGGAAAAACTAATGATTCAAAACTCTTTGATATTGCAGGATTTATAATGTTCGGGATATCATTGTTGGCTTTGATGATTTGTTCATATTTTTATTACGGTTCTTATATTGTACTGTTTAATATGAAGGTTTGTGCTTTTGCACTTGGCATTGCTGCGTGCTTTATATTCTCAAAATGGGATAATACGGATATTTACAAGTATCTTGCTATAATTTTGGGGTTTTTGATTTGCCATAGCGAAAGTAATCAGATTTATGCACAAAATAAAGGCATGGAATATGTTATATCCCTTTCCTGGGTTTTGTATTCAGGAATTACAACTATTGCCGGAATATTAAGAAACAAAAAATACCTTATCAATACAGGTATTGCGCTAATTATACTTTCAATTTTGAGGATATTTATATATGACCTTGCGCATGTTGAAGCAATATTCAAACTTATTGCCTTTTTAGCACTTGGCATAATATTAATGCTTGTTTCTTATATTTACACAACTCATAAAAACAAGCAGTAGCAACTGTATATATGGTATAGAAAATATTGCAAGAAAATATTTTTGAGTTAAAATATTCTATGAAAAAGAGAGATATAAGGGAATTATGTATGAAACAGAAGTATGAAAATATTTTTACGTTGCTTGAAGAAACTACTATAAAAAATCAGAAAAAAGTTGCTTTGGGTATGAAGAACCTTTGGGGATGGTCTGAATTTACATACAAAGGCTTGAGCCTTTTGGCTGAAAGATTAGGGGCTTATTTAATAAATGATTTACAAATCCCAAAGGGTGAAAAACTTGCAATATTATCAGAATCTTTGCCTGAATACGGTGTTTGTGTGTTTGGGTCTGTCTTGGCAGGTTTGACTATTGTTCCGTTGGATAACAAATTAACGATTTATGAATTGACATCAATTCTTTCAAGTTGTGAACCTACTGTTTTGATGTGTTCAAGCAAAAATTTTGCAAAAGCAAAAGAATTGCAGGACAAGATTCCGTCAATAAAACATATAATTTTAATGGAAGCTTGCGAACATGAAAGCAAAGATACTCCGAGTTTGTATTCAATTCCTGCTAATTATAGCGCAAAATGGCGCAGACGCCCTTTGAATGATACTGCTTTGATTATTTATACATCCGGTACAACAGGTGCGCCAAAAGGGGTTCAGACGACTTATAAAAATATGCTTGCGCAAATGTATGGCATGAGAAAAATTTTAAAAAGCATGATGCCTAAAAATAAAGAGATGCGTTTATTATCAATCTTGCCGATGAATCATTTGTTTGAACTGACTGTCGGATTTTTTACTATGCTTACACATGGCTATTCAGTTTACTATACAAGCAGTTTGAAACCGAAAGATTGTCTTGATATTATGCAGGAGAAAAAAATCAGATTTATGGTTACCGTACCTGCGTTTTTAAAACTTTTGAAATCGCATTTTGAATCTGAAATAAATAAAAAATCTCCAATGTATAAATTTATGTATAATTTCAAATATCATTTGGCAAAATTCATGCCGTTTACAATAAGACGCTTGATGTTCAGAACTATTCACAGATTGTACGGCAGACATTTTTACGGCTATATTTCAGGTGGTGCGCCGTTAGATCCTATTGTAGGAGCATGGTTTAAAAGAATCGGTGTAAGAATATTCCAGGGGTATGGTTTATCGGAAACAAGTCCTGTTGTTTCAATGTGTTATAATCCAAATCAGGATAATACCCGTTCTGTTGGTCCTATTTTGGATTCTTATGATGCAAAAATTGACCCTGACACAGGCGAATTGCTTGTCAAAGGACCTTCTGTAATGAAAGGTTATTACGGCAGACAGGATTTGACAGACGAAGTTTTAGAACCGGAAGGCTGGTTCCATACAGGTGATATTGCAGAAATTCGTAACGGACTTTTGTATATCACAGGCAGAATTAAAAACATGATAGTTTTGTCAGGCGGTAAAAAGGTATTTCCTGAAGAAGTAGAAACCGTAATGGCGCAAAGTGACAATTTTGCGGAAGTTTGTGTGGTTGGTATGCCAAAATCAGGCGGCGAAAAAGACGGATGTGAAGAAATTGTTGCCGTAATTGTTCCAAGTGCAGAATATGCTTCAACTTTTGAGAATGAAGAAAAACTTGAAAGTGCTGTTAAAGCGGAAGTAAAACAACTTTCTCATCAACTTGCACCGTATAAACGACCAATAAATATTGTTGTAAGAACGCAAACTCTGCCAAGAACTGCTACAAGCAAAATTAAACGCAAAGAAGTCAAAGCACTTTTGAGTGAATGTGTGAAATAAAAATTTATTTCATGAATTTTTCATAGAAATAATTAAAATCTTCAACATTAATATCGCCTTTGGTGTTTTCAGTAGAAATACTGCTAAGTAGTCTGTTCAAGCGTATCTTATCATCGTTTGATAATTGGGATGTTGTTGCTCGGTTTATAATTTGAATTAAACTGTTAATGTTTACATTCCTTCTATTGCTGTGCGAAGCGTTATTTATACCATTTAATAAACTATTCAGTTTATTTGGATTAATCTTTGAAGGAGGTTTAACTCCGTGCTGGTTTGAGTTCAGTTTGCCTAATACCAAATGCAAAGTATTCATTGAATTATGAATATTTGAATTTGTAGTTTGTTGTTTTGTAACTTGCATTGCAGACATACCATAAGCCATTTGGATAAATTCTTTGCGCGGTATTGGCTCGATTTTGTCAGGATGCCATGGATTTGAAACATAAACAGTATCTGCTGTTATTTTAACAACAGTTATCGCATGCCCGGCATCTTGAGGTGTTACTCCATCTGCACCTTTCTTCTTTACTCTTACAGAACAAGTTATTGCAAATTCACTCTCATGCCCTTGATATTTATTAAGCATATTGTATAAATCTTTTTCCTCTTTTCCGAGATTGTTAATTTCAGAAACTCCTTTTGCGTGCATACCGGCATTTGCAAAAGTTGTCTGTTTAAGCATCTCCTCCTTTGTGATATATCCATATTGACCATCAGTATATCTTTGAACATTATCATATTTTTTTCCGTTATAATAAACATCCGATTTCTTGCCGGTAAGTATAAAACCTGCATCATAGGTTTGTCCACCATATAGCAAATCGTGAGAAGAAATTTGGCTTACTGCGCCTTCTGCAGTAAAATTTCCAGTAGTTTCTTTGTTCCCGTTTATTTGATTTGTTCTTATCATTTCAGCCCTGTAATTTTCCAATGCAATTTCAAGGCATATAGTATCCATATCATTTTTAGAAAAAGATTTTCCTGCAAGTTTTTCTGCTTTTGCAATTGCTTCGGCAGTGATATGATATGTTCCCGTAACTTCACACTTCATACCTTTTGCTGCATATTCCTGTCTGATTTTTATTGCTCCAGGCAGGGTAACCGTAACTGAACCATCACGATTTTTATGTATATTATTATTTAAAATGACTTGTCCGCCTTGAGTATTTCTTATTGCATTAATTTCTGCTAAATAGAAACAATCTCCTCGTTTCCCTTGAATAGATGAGCCTACAATCCCATCAGACGATGATACTTTGCCGGTTCTTGATGGGGTATTATTTGTTGCTTCAGAATGGCTAAATATCATGCTCAAGGATGCTGACATATTTGTTGAAACAGAATCCTTTCCGACAATTCTTGTATTACCTTCTCTCGGACCAAGTTGGTATGAAAATACCTGATTTGAGCCATTTTTTTTAGGCTTCCTTTGTGGTTTATGAGTACTTCCTTTCATATTAATAGGAGTTTTAACATCTTGTTCTGCTGTTTCTGTTTTTAGTTGAGATGCAGGAAGTGATAATATCTCTCTTTGATGAACATACATAAATCTATCCTCTAATTTGTACCAACATTATTAAAAAAAACTGTAATATAATTTAATTTCAAAAAAGTGTTATATTTTAACAAATCTTAATACAAAAAGATTAAAATAAATTATGTAGTTTTTGTTTGTTAGTGGTATAATAGTTTCGTTGTTGGGTTAGTAAACCCAACCTACATTAATCAACATATTAGTGTTCATTAATGAGAAATTAATACAAAGATAATGGTAGGTATTGCAACCTATCCTTTTCCCCTCGCCCACAGTGTCATTAGGGTGGGAGAGGGAAGAAAATCAAAACGAGGTACGAGTTTATGATTTTCGGGTGAGGGAATGAGAGGGGTAGCGCACACAACAAAACGAAAGTTTTGTTGGTGGTATAATTAAATACAAAGGTATAGGTAAGTATTGCAACCAATGGTAGCAATATTTACCCCTCGGGATGTAGCGCAGCTTGGTAGCGCACAACGTTCGGGACGTTGGGGTCGCAGGTTCAAATCCTGTCATCCCGATTTTTTTTTAATAATATGGGGTATAACAGAATGATGGATATTGAAGAAATAAAAAAATTGATGGCTAACGGAACTTACATCGAGTTAGGTTCAGATTTGCTTCAGTCTTTTTATGAATATGCGCAGGAAGCAACAAAAATTACAATGGAATTAAATAGTCATTATAATTCTCCTGAGAAAGTTAGAGAACTTTTTTCAAAATTGACGGCAATTGAAATAGATGAAAGTTGTTTAATAATTCCACCATTTTACACTGAATTTGGAAAAAACACAAGATTAGGTAAAAAAGTTTTTATAAATTCTTGTTGTCGGTTTCAGGATAATGGAGGAATAGACATTGGTGATGGTACAATGATTGGTCCGAATGTATCTATTGTAACTTTAAATCATGACATATCCCCTAAAACAAGATGCAACACAACTCCAAAACCCGTCAAAATAGGGAGGAATGTATGGATTGGTGCGGACTGTACAATTCTTCCGGGGGTTACTATAGGTGACAACTCGGTAATAGGAGCAGGTAGCGTAGTTGTAAAAAGTATTCCCGTAAATTGCGTTGCTGTCGGGAATCCGGCAAGAGTTATAAAAAATATATCATAGTATTTAAATTTTCAGATTTATCTGTAATCAACAAACTCGATGTATTTTTTTAAATTTTCGCAGATGGTTTTAAATTCTTCATTTGTGTAGGTTTGTTCATTTAATAAATTTTTGTTTAAAATTTCAGACGGAACAAATTTTTGCAGATAGTATCTTTTTGCTCCTTTAATCATTTGTCCGATTTGGTTAAAATCTTCATGCGATAATTGGGATTTCAGTACAGTTGTACGGAATTCGTAATCGACATTGTTGTTTTTTATGAGTTCAATAGTTTTTAAAATATTTGCTTTATTAGTTTTTACGGCGGTTATCAAATCGTATTTTTCAATCGGTGCTTTGATATCCATGGCGATATAATCAAGCAGATTATCTTTTATCAGTTGTTCAATTATTTGTGGATTAGTCCCGTTTGTGTCGAGTTTGACTTCAAACCCCATTTGCTTTATTTCTTTTATAAAATCGTAAAGCCCACTTTGAAGTGTCGGCTCTCCGCCTGTAATTACAACTCCGTCGAGTTTGCCGATGCGGGTTTGAAGAAAAGAGAAGAAATCTTTGGCGTTTTCCCTTTTAGAGGTGTGCTGCAAATGAGTTTTAGAGTTTATACCCCACCCTGAAATCACAGATTTCAACCCTCCCTCAAGGGGTGTGTATGCTAATAATGACGGATTGTGGCAGTATCCGCAGCGAAAGTTACAGCCTTGCGTAAAAACAATGGCTGCAACTTTACCCGGAAAATCAACTAATGTGGTTTTTTGTATTCCGCCGATTATGAACAACCGCACATCTCCGCTTTTGCCATATCAAAGGTTTTGCGGTTTTTAAATTCCGCTTTTTTGCCTTTATTCCACTGTTTAACGGGTCGAATGTAACCTACAATTCTTGAATATATTTCACATTCGCTTCCGCAGTCAGGACAGGTTTGATGTTCCCCTGCGACATAGCCATGTGTCGGGCAGACTGAAAAAGTCGGGGAAAAAGTGAAATACGGTAAATGATAATTATCACAAATCTTTCTTACAAGATTTTTCATAGTGTTAATATCATTTATTCTTTCCCCTGCAAAAATATGGACAACCGTTCCGCCTGTGTATTTTGTCTGCAAATCGTCCTGATGGTCAAGAAGTTCAAAAATATCATCAGTACAATTTACCGGCAGTTGTGTTGAATTTGAGTAATACGGTTCTGCGCCTTGGTTGTAGTATTCTTCATCATTAGCACATTTGATATCAATGAGATTTTTCTTGTCCAACTTTGCTAAGCGATAACTCGTTCCTTCAGCAGGTGTTGCTTCAAGATTGTAATTGTTGCCTGTTTCTTCCTGAAATTTAACTATTAAATCTCTCATATAATCCATTACTTCTACTGCAAAATCGTGCCCTTTTTCATCTGCAATAGAGCAATTTAAGAGATTTTCACAGGCTTCGTTCATCCCGACCAAACCGATGGTTGAAAAATGATTTTTCCAATAAACACCAAATCTTGCTTTAATATCTCTCAAATAGAATTTTGTATATGGATATAAACCTCCGTCAGTTAAGCGTTCAAGAAGTTTGCGTTTAATTTCAAGTGATTCTTTTGCTATTTCCATTCTGTCTTTCAGAACGGTGAAAAATTCGTCTTTAGAGTTGGTTTGATATGCGATTTTTGGTAAGTTTATTGTTACAACGCCAATTGAACCTGTTAAAGGATTAGAACCGAATAAACCGCCTCCTCTGTATTCAAGTTGTCTGTTATCAATTCTTAAACGACAGCACATTGAGCGGGCATCTTCAGGATTCATATCGGAATTTACAAAGTTTGAGAAATAAGGAATACCGTATTTTGCGCTCATTTCCCAAAGCCCGTCCAAATCAGGATTATCCCAGTCAAAATCTTTTGTTATGTTATAGGTCGGAATTGGGAATGTAAACACTCTGCCTGAAGCATCACCTTCCATCATAACTTCAAAAAATGCCTTATTTATCATGTTCATTTCGTTTTGAAATTCACCGTAAGTTTCTTCTTTCATTTCACCGCCAATTATTACGCATTGGTCTTTATAATATGACGGAACAGTCAAATCCATTGTGACATTGGAAAATGGTGTCTGAAATCCAACTCTTGTAGGTACGTTCATATTGAATACAAATTCCTGCAAAGCCTGTTTGACTTGTGTATAATTTAGTCCGTCATATCTTACAAACGGAGCAAGCAGTGTATCAAAGTTTGAAAATGCCTGCGCTCCTGCACTTTCCCCCTGCATTGTATATAAAAAGTTTACCATTTGTCCTAATGCAGTGCGAAAATGTTTAGCAGGTTTTGATGCAACTTTACCCTCTACACCCGTAAAGCCTTCGGATAATAAGTCTTTCAAATCCCAACCGACACAATAAACCGAGATTATATTCAAATCGTGAATGTGAATATCTCCGTTTTCGTGTGCTTCTTTAATTTCGTTTGGGTAAATTTTATTCAGCCAGTAATTTTTACTCATAGCAGAAGCCAAATAGTTATTTAACCCTTGAATTGAATACCCCATATTAGAATTTTCATTCACCTGCCAGTCAAGTTGTTTTAAATAATCATCAACCATATTTATTGATGCGTTTTTGGCAAAATCCCTCATTTTGTTGTGCTGTTCACGGTAGAGAATATAAGATTTTGCAGTCTGTTTGTATTCTGAAGATAGCAAAACTTTTTCAACAATATCCTGAATTTCTTCCACTGTTGGCGCAGACATATTAGATTGTTTTTCTTTGACAAAATCGTTGACGATTTTGATAACATTTTTGGTTAATCGTCTTGCGGTGAATTGGTCAATTTCTTTTGTAACATTTGATGCCTTACAAATGGCATTTGTGATTTTTTCGGAATCAAATTCGACAATTTGTCCGTCACGTTTGATAACTTTTTGTTGCATAATAAAGCCTCCAGTCTCGTAAAGTAATAACAAAACCAATAAGCATTCCGACTTTAACGGCTGCGGACCAGTGAGGGAATCACACCCTTCTTTCCTTATTTGGTTTCTTTATTGTACAACTTTTAAAAAATAAGTCAAATTAAAATTTAAAGTTTGCTCCGAAATTAATTTGAGAACTTGAAGGCGAACCGTTTGTGTATTGAACTTGCCCCACTCCGGCACTCAAATCCATCCGGTCTGTGTCCTTAAACGGATTTACTTTAATATCAACTTCTTCTTTTGACATACCGTTGCTTGTATTTCGAGAAAACTTATTTTGAACGGATAAGTGTTTATTGAAACGGTATTCCGGAGTAACCGAAACCGTACCATTAATTTGCCCGAAATTATTTGATTGAGAATCGGCATTTGTTGAGTATGAAGTATTCACGCTTGCTTTTTCATTAAGTTTAATTTTTGTGTATAGTGTTCTTGTTTGAGATGCTTTTTCTGGGGTAAAATTTGTGTCGTATTGCATGCCAACACCAAATTTTTTAAAATTTTTTTCTTTCTTATAAGAAACTGATTTTTTAGAGTATGCGTAATCAGGATTGTAATTATTAGTTTGTTGTAATTGGGGATTGTCATTTTTTAAATCAATAGACTGTTGTTTTAAGATATCATTTTGTGTTTGAGTGTGAATTTTTAAAGTATTGGCATTTAAATCCACTTCGCATAAATCTTCTGCCAATGCAAATTCTTTGATCCCAAGAATTAAAACTAACAATAAAATAAACCTTTTCATGTTGATATTATACACCATTTTTAATTTCTTTATTCCAGTTATGTAGAAAATATAAGCCCAAAACAAAATAAGTTGACCACATAAGAATTGTTGCAAAACACTGAGAACCGTTAAAATATGCCACTGTCCACATAATTACGCACAACCCGTTCACAACAGTCCACAAATACCATTGTTCAATGCATCTTTTAACTGTCAGAATAAATGCGATAATCGACAAAACTGTCGTGACCGAATCAATCAGCGGGTTTGAGTCCCCAAAATGTTTTAGTAAAAAATATCCGATTAAAGATAACAAAAATGCTCCGCTAAAATATAAAATTCTCTCTTTTTTTGATAATGCAGTTTTGTATATTTCCTGTTTGTCATGCTTGAGGTGTTTTTTCCACTTTGAAATTCCGACAAACTGCATAGGAAAATAATACAGCATATTGAGGCACAAATTCCCCCAAAAAGCGTTTTTAAACGAAATATACGAATAGCAGATATTTGATATCATTCCGAACATATAGCATGAAATTTTACCTTTGCCTGCCGTAATAGTCGCACAAATTCCGCAGATGGCACTAATTAATGCCGCCGTTTTATCCTTCATATAAATCGCAATAAGAGTAATTAACAAAATTTCAAGCGGAAAAATAATTCGTTCGTATTTTCCCCAACCGCTTAATTCCCCTTTAGCAAATTCTAAAATGTTCATGGTTTAATTGTATCATAAAGTATAGTGTTAAAGCAGTTGTTATATAATCCTCATGTCATTGCGAGGAGCGAAGTGACGAAGCAATCCACATACTCATTTTAAATAAAAGGCTGGATTGCCGCGCCCTATCGGGCTCGCAATGACAAACAAAAAAATAATCGTAACAGAAATTTGAAATGCAAGTAAATAGAATAACAAACAGTTTACTCACAAACAAAACAGTTCTTAAAGGGCTTGAAAAAATATCAGAACACGGAACATCATTTGCTGCCGGAGCATCTTTATTGATGTCTTTGGGGGTGCGAACTTTTTCGATATATAATACTCCCGATGTAGAAAAAGAAAACAAATTTTATGCTATGGCAAATTCTATCACATCAGGAATTGTAAAATTCGGAATTGTTGAGGCTATTGCGCTTCCGATAGAAAATGCCGTCAGTAGAATTGATAAAGATGCAAGTAAATACTTAAAAGATACAACTCTAAAAAATTTCAGTCCGGAAACCAGAAGTTACAAATTTATTACTCAAATTATAAAATTAAGCACCGGACTTTTGACGGCAATTCCAAAATCAATGCTTACAATAGCACTTATCCCTGTTGTAATGAACAAAATTTTTCACTACAATCCGCTTGAAGATTTGAAAAAAGCGGCAGAAAAATTTCCGTATAAAAATGAAGCCTCAAAATTTTTTAACAGAGAATTAACCCGAGAATCTGAACAGCCAAAGGCAAAAGAACCTGCATTTACAGGGAGTATAGGAGATAAATTATCAAACGGAATAAGTAAAATTATCAATAATAAAAAGGTTCAGAAACTTGCGCAAAAATACGAAATGGAAGATGAGGATATTTATAAACATATTACTGCAATGACTGATGTTCTTTTGACATCGGCTTCAGTTTGGCAGACAAATAAATCCGAAAGTATTAAAGAAAATTGTAAAAGAGTACTGAATTATAACAATATAATAAACACCGCAATTACAATTATGGCTGGGTATTGGCTTGACGGCAGAGTTAAAAATCATTCAAACGGCATAATGGAAAGATTTAAACAGGCAAATATAAAAGACCCTAAACTTACAAAATATATTGAAGGGATAAATATTCTGCGGCCGACAATAATATTTGCATTTATTTACTATGGCTTACTCCCGATATTTTCGACTTACACTTCCGAAAAACTTGATAAATTTATAAATCGTAAAGAACATGTAACAAAATCTTAACTTAATTCAGTTTTGGGGCAAAAATAAAACTTGAGCGGTTTTTAGCATGATATCTTAGTAGTGTGGAAGTAACAATTATATGTCCGGCATAAAAATCCCAAAAGCAAATATACATCCTACATTTTCGGTAGCAAATCTGAAAAAGCAATTTCAACCCCGCAATATTGTTTCTGCAATGGCAAGTGACGGTTTTTTGCCCGTAATAGCGTTAGAAGCATTTGTAGAAGCCGGCAGAACTTATCAGGCTTATAAAAGGGGCGGTTTTGACGAAGCAAGAGAAAGAATAACCGAAGAATTTTCAGGTGCAGTATTTTGGCTTGGCGGTGTAACAGGCTTGAATTGGGTGTTTGAAAAACTCGGACAAAAACTTCTCAAATTGCCTGAAAAAACTGTTGATATCGCCCATGACGAAACAAGAAACCCGCTTAAAAAATTTCTCAGAAACGAACTTAAAAAGAACGGCGGAACAATATCTGAAAGTCTTATGGCGAAATTTAAGTTCACCAAAGTTATTGCAAGTGTGCTTATTGCAAACGCTTTTATCGGGTTTATACTACCAAAAATTAATCAGGCTATAACCCGTTCTTATCACAAAAACGATAAAAATAATCAGGGGCAGAATCCTGTTAATAATGATGAATTTTTCAAAAGGCCGCATTTAGACTCTTTTGGCCAGAAAAATGACGATAAAGACACCTCATTTACCGGAAAATGGGATTTATTGACTATTGCCAATAATTTTGAAAGCAAAAGAAATTGGAAACTTTTATCTGTTGATGCCGGAACTGCATCAGGCAGAGCGTATTCCGCAAGAAATAATGACGAAAGAGTAGAAATCTTATTCAGAGATTTATCTTCAATTTACTTCTATATGTTCAATATGGCAAATATGAACAGTTGGCTCAACCAAATTGAACAGGGGAAAGGTAACAGTACAAGATTAGACCCTGCTTCGGCAAAATTTGCAACCGAATACTTAAATAACTATGTCGGCGATAATAAAATTGATGCAGAAACATTTGCAAAAGAAGTTTTGGGCGAAAATAAAGAACTTCCTGACAGTTTGAAAGAGAAATTTAAAAAGCATAAAATAATTACTCTTGATGATTTCAAAGCCGAACTCAAAAATATTGTACCGGCGGATAAACTTGCAGATTATGAAAAAATTGCACAACAAATGTCAGAACTCCAGCCTGAAAGAGTAATCAAGTTGGGCGAAGATAAAACTGCCGTAGCAAGAATATTAACTCAAGGACAGGTTCAGGATATCTTAAACGGCGGTCACATCAATAATCCTGAATTTTTGAAAGAATTTTATGCTAATGCTCTCGGACACAGAAAATTTATGGATAATGACAAATATAAATTTGTTCCGCAAAGCACCTTTGATTCGCTCAAAAAAGACCTGACAAATTATGTAAAATCAATCGTTGAGCAGGCGCAAAAAACTGATGCAAAAGAAGTTACTTCAAAACTGCTCAAAAAAGCATCAAAACACAACTTCAAGATGAACCTCATAAATTGGGGCAGCGGATTTGCGGTTTCTGCATTGTTCTTATCTACTCTTATTCCGAAAATGCAATATTGGATTACAAAAATGAGAACAGGACAAGACGGTTTCCCCGGAACTGAAGAATACAGACAGGGTTAATAAATTATTATGTAGGGAGAATTTCTGTTGTTACATGCAAAGATTCTAAACCTTGTACTAATTTGAGTGTTTTCTTTTAACAAATACAATATCGTAATCCAAAGTGTCTGCTATAATTTCGGCTTCCGTAAATTTCAGAGTATTGTTTCTTAATTTTTTAGAAATTCCGTCCGGGGTATAATTCAAACTATTTTTTTTATTGATGAGTTTAGTCATTTTTGCTATGGATAAACCTTCTTGCAACATTAATATTCGGATTTCCTTATTAGCACTCATATTCCCTCACTTTCAAAGAATATAGCAAATATTGACACAGATAATCAAATATGATATTAATAAAGCAATTTTATGCTTGTTTAAGTATAAAATTGCTTTATATATTAAGGAGAATGTATGAAAAAATTTGGTTTTACAATGGCTGAGGTGCTGATAACCATAGGTATCATCGGAGTAGTTGCGGCGATTACAATTCCTCTTTTGATGCAAAATTCAAACAGTAAAAAGTTTACAACTCAGTTTAAGAAATCTTTATCTACTTTAAATCAGGCGGCTATTGGTGCGCAGGCGCAGTATGATTTGGATTATTCATTGTTGACGCAGATAAATGATGATGCCACTTGTAAAAGCAATACTCTCGCAGGCGGTCAGTATAATTTTTGCGGTTTGTTTAACAACACTTTGGCAGGTCAGACTTATTTAGGCAAATACGGCAACGTCAAAGGTGCGAATTTATTTAGT
>CACYKF010000025.1 GCA_902774905.1 uncultured bacterium | reverse complement strand
TTCTTTTCTTTGGTTCATTTCTTTTCTTTTGCCTCGCAAACAAAAGAAAAGAAATGAACAGGTAGAAAGTTTCAATCTCTCAATCACTACCGATAATATAGATTATGTAAAGATAATGAAAAATTTACTTGATTTTATAAATTGTCATGATATTATAAACATACAACCGCAGACCGTTAGTGTCGAAAGACTTAATTGCTACACACTGCTAACCGAGGTTATACCGAAAGTAAATAGTAGTTCAAAAGAACAAATAGACTTTAGTATAAGATTTTGCGGTTAACACTATGAAAGCAAAATCTTTTTTAGTGTTAAACAAAGGTCGATACAAAACAAAGTCGGGTTATACTCGCAAACAAAAGGAGCAAAAATGTCAACAAAAGCATTTAAATCAGAAAAAATTGACGAAATCAAATCAAAAATTGAAAAGGCTCAGGTTGCTATTATCACAGATTATAAAGGTATGACTGTTGAAGAAATAACCAATTTAAGACGTGATATTCAAAAAGACGGCGGCGATTATATGGTTACCAAAAACACTTTAGCAAAAATTGCGGTTAAAGGTACCGAATATGAAGCATTGACCGAAAAATTGTCAGGACCTGTTGCATTGGCATTTGGTTTTGAAGATCCTGTTGCACCAGCAAAAGCCGTAAAAGCATTTATTGAAAAGGCTAAAAAAGGCGAAATTTTAGGTGCGGTATTAGACGGGAAATTATTATCCGTTGAAGAAACAAAGGCACTTGCAAATCTTCCTTCAAAAGAAGAACTCTTTGCAAAAATGCTTGGTTCAATCAATTCACCTGCTTCAGGTATTGTTGGTTGCGTCAACGGAGTTATGGCATCTCTTACTCGTGCTATTGCAGCAGTTAGAGATCAAAAAGCGGCTTAATTTTATTAAGCCATAATTCTGAACTTGTTTCAGAATCTCATATTAAAAAATGAGAAAATATTTGTAACACTCAAAAAAAATTAAAGGAGAAATAAAAATGAGTAATGTAGAAACTATTTTAGAATCAATTGAAAAATTAACTTTATTAGAAGCTGCTGAATTAGTAAAAGCAATGGAAGAAAAATTCGGCGTATCTGCTGCTGCACCTGTTGCAGTTGCTGCTGCTCCTGCTGCCGGCGCTGCTGCTCCTGCAGATGATCCTGATGCTGAAGTATCAGTTATCTTGGCTTCAGTTCCTGCTGATAAGAAAATCGCAGTTTTGAAAGAAGTTAGAAATATCACAGGTTTAGGTTTGAAAGAAGCTAAAGACTTAGTTGAAGCAGCACCTAAAGCAGTTAAAGAAAACATCAAAAAAGCAGAAGCTGAAGAAATCAAGAAAACTCTTGAAGCAGCAGGCGCTGGTGTTGAAATCAAGTAGTTTGATTTTTAAACAAAAAAATGTTAGAATAAACGGGCAATCTTTAAAAGGTTGTCCGTTTTATTTTAAAGAGGAGATATATGAATATACTAATAATATTAGGACTCGGAATTTTTGCATTTATAATAATTCTCATAACAAGAAAAAAAGACAAAAATCTTATGAATCAACCTCAAAATGAACCCTTGGAAAATGAGTTTGAAGAAAAATTATATGATAATTCAGAACCTGTTTCAGTTTATTTAGTATCTACAGGGAATAATAAACTTGGGATTTTAAAAGAAATGAGAAGTATATGCAATGTAGGACTTAGAGAAGGGAAAGGAATAATTGAAAATACCCCGTCATTAATAGCATCTCAAATATCATTAACAGAAGCAGAAGCAATAAAAAATACTCTTAAAAAATATGGAGCAGTTGTAGAAATAAGACAGTAAAAATGGAGAATATATGTTAGACGAAAGATTTTTATATGGCGCAATAGCACTAATGTTGATTATAATTTTAAATGAGTATGTATTCAAAAAGTTTTTCAAATTTGATATGGATAAGTTTGATGTTTTAAAATTCGTTAAAAACTTAAAAAGAATGTGTCTGATTTATAATAAAAAATTCTTTGGTCCAAAAGACTTTGTAATAAAGAAAAATACGGGCAAAAATAGTCTTGCGCTTGTTGATATCGGCGAAAATAAAGCAACAGTAATGGCTACATTAAGACAAATTACAGGAATAACTTATGACCATGCAAAATGGATAGCAGAAGCAGTTCCTGCAATATTTATGACCGATATTTCGGATGAAGAAGCGGATTTAACTAAAAAAGCACTTGAATTTGTCGGTGCAAAAGTAGAAATTAAATAGACAAAAAAACGAGCCAATGGCTCGTTTTTTTTAATTACACATAACATTGAATTATAAAGACAAAATAAATCCGCCTTTATCAGCATTTTGCAATGCTTCACCGTCAATTTTCGCTCTCAAGTTTTTAATATACTTGTAAACATAATCTCTCGGTAATTCAAGTAAGTCAGCAAGGTCTTTAGCATAAACGATTTCGTTTCTGTGAGATGCAAAATAATCAAAGACTCTTTGTTCTCTGCCCGTTAATGCCTTTTTAAACACCACTCTGACTTCATCCCTAACAACATCACCTGTTTTAACCTCATTTACAATATCTTTTTTTGCTTTTTCAACAACTTTTTGTGATTTTTTTGTTTCTGTTTTTTTAGAAACAGACTCAACTTTTGCCTGAACTTTTTTAGTATCTTTCTTGGCAGTTTTTGTTTCTTCTTTTTTATCTGACTGCAAATTCTTTACAGAAAAAGGAGAAACATACAATTCTTTTTCTTTCTCGTATGCTCTGTTTGCAATAGAACTAAGTCTTTCTGTTGTTGTATTCCACTCAGTTTCATTTGATACAACCGGTTTACCGTGCAAGACCATATCAACTAAATCATTTGTTTCTTTTTTTTGTTCTATCTTTTTCCCCAATCTTGCAGCAAATTCCTCTAATGTTATTTTTTCTAATGAACTTCTCCACTGTTTAATCTCTTCCTTACTCAGATATTCAGCCATTCATTATCTCCTTACTAAACTATTCCTTACTTCCTTAATCTATCATAAAGCATGCCCGGTGACACAAAATGTTTCTAAAAGTAAATTTTTATTTATTTTGTTAAGATTTTCAACTTTTGCACTTGATTTTTCGACATTTAAAGGGAAATGTATATCTGCATTGATTTATGGTAATATTTTAAAGGGAGTTATTCGTGTTTACAAAAAAAGAAATAATTGAAATATTAAAAGACGATACTAAAAATGAATGGTTGTTCTCTTTAGCCGACAAAACAAGAAAAGAAAATGTTGGTGACGGAATTCATTTAAGAGGACTTGTCGAATTTTCAAATATTTGCAAATGCAATTGTAAATACTGCGGTCTGAGAAAAGATAACAACAACGCAGACAGATACCGAATATTAAAAGACGAGATTATTGAAATCGTAAAACACGCATCAGATATGGGCTACAAAACAATAGTACTTCAATCAGGAGAAGACGGATATTACACAACAGACAAAATGGTTGAAATAATAAAAACAATAAAAGAATTTGATGTGGCACTTACTTTAAGTATAGGTGAACGCTCTTATGAAGATTACAAAGCATTTAAAGATGCAGGAGCAGACAGATACTTGATAAGGATAGAAACAACGGACAGAAATTTGTATAAACAAATGCATCCGAATATGGATTTTGATAATCGCTTGAGATGTTTAAGGGATTTAAAAACTTTAGGGTTTGAAGTTGGAACAGGTTGTCTTGTCGGCTTGCCAAATCAAACAACAGAATCACTTGCGGATGATATATTATTTTTTAAAGAAATTGAAGCAGATATGGTTGGAATCGGGCCTTTTATTCCACACCCTGAGACCCCGCTACATAAAGAAGAAAAAGGGAATTTCACACTTGCACTAAAAGTTATGGCATTAACAAGAATTATGCTTCCTGATATAAATATTCCTGCAACGACAGCGATGGAAACTCTGCATCCAAACGGAAGAATAATTGCCCTGAAAAGCGGAGCAAATGTTGTTATGCCAAATATTACAACGCAACAATATCGTGCAAAATATGAAATTTATCCTGATAAAATTTGTGTTAATGATAATCCTGATAAATGCAGAAATTGTATCGGCGCAAAGATTGAATCAATCGGGAGATTTGTTTCGGAGAATTATGGCTTCAGCCATAACAAAGGTTAAGATTTTGCAAAGTTTAAAATAATATTATATAATCAAAACGGTCGTCAGGTTAGTTATTAATAAGGAGGATTTTTTATGAATGAATGTTTAAAAAAATATCTGGTTGAGTTTATAGGCACATTTTTCCTTGTATTCACAATCGGTGCAACTGCTGCTTGGGGCGGAGAAACCTGCATAGCACCTATTGCAATCGGCTTTGTTTTAATGGTAATGGTTTACGCCGGCGGATACATTTCGGGCGGACACTACAACCCTGCAGTTTCACTTGCTTGTGCAATCAGAGGGGCATTAGAATGGAAACAATGGATTCCTTATGCTGTTGCTCAAATCTTAGGCGGTTCTTGTGCCGCTTTGGCAATTAATTTGCTATCAGGCGGACTTGACGCTCCTGCAAAAGTATCATTCAGTATTGCTACAATTATTATTGCTGAATTTTTATTTACATTTGCACTTTGCTATGTTGTATTACACACTGCAACTTCAAGCAAGACCGCAGGAAATTCTTATTACGGTTTTGCTATCGGTTCAACCGTAACAGTTGGGGCATTTGCAGTAGGAAGCGTTTGTATGGCAGCATTTAACCCTGCAGTTGCTATTTCTGCAACAATTATGGGTTGTGTATGTTGTCCTTGCATCGCACTTGTAACAATTTGTGCCAACCTTCTTGGCGGCGTGTGTGCAGGACTTGTTTATAAAATTGCAAATAATGATGACTAATATATAAAATACGAAAAAAAATAACTGCCACTTTGCTTTACTGTTTAGAGTGACAGTTATTTTTTTTATGCTAAAATTAGGGTACAGAGGGGAAGTGTATTATGAGCGAATTGAAAATATATTTAGATAAAGACATTAATCAAGATTTAATCAAAACAAAAAAAATTGCAGTTATCGGCTTTGGTTCTCAAGGCTATGGGCAATCTATGAATTTAAAAGATTCCGGTTGTGATGTTGTATTAGGTTTAAGACTTGGAGGGGCATCTGATATTAAAGCCAAAAACTATGGATTTAAAACAATGTCAATTGAAGATGCCGTAAAATGGGCTGATGTAATTCAGGTTTTAATTCCTGATGAGGTTCAGGCTGAAGTTTATGAAAAGCAGATTAAGCCTAATATGCGAGCAGGGCAGTATTTGATGTTTGCTCACGGGTTTAATATTCATTTCAAAAAAATTGTACCGCCAGATGATATAAATGTCATAATGGTAGCGCCAAAAGGTCCTGGGCATACGGTAAGAAGTCAATACACAGAAGGCAAGGGGGTTCCGAGCCTAATCGCAGTATATCAAAATCCATCAGGTGACGGAAAAGAAGTTGCTCTCTCTTATGCAAGCGCAATAGGTGCAGGCAGGGCAGGAATTATTGAAACAACATTCAGGGAAGAAACAGAAACAGATTTATTCGGGGAACAAACCGTAATCTGCGGCGGGGTTTCCGCATTAATGAAAGCAGGGTTTGAAGTTCTTACAGAAGCAGGATATTCGCCTTATATGGCATATTTTGAAGTTCTGCACGAAATGAAACTTATTGTAGATTTAGTTAATCAGGGCGGGCTTGCAGATATGCGCTATTCAATTTCTAATACCGCAGAATACGGCGATATGACAAGAGGTCCAAAGGTTATTAGCGAAACATCTAAAAATGCAATGAGAGAAATATTAAAAGATATTCAATCAGGTGCTTTTGCAGATGAGTTTACAAAAGAAATGGCAACCGGTCACAAATATTTTGACAAACTCAGAGAAGAAAACAGAAATCACCCTATAGAAAAAATTGGCGAAGAAATCCGCTCGTCTTTTGTTTGGGGCAGAAAAGAAAACATTATTGACAGAGAAAAAAATTAAGGAGTAAAGATGTTTAATACAGAAGATACTTACGAAGTAGTTATATTTTCTATCGGTGACACAAAAGCCGGTACAAAAATGGGGAAATTACAACTGAAAAATACAAAAGACGACAGTGTTTTGAATTGCATTTTGTGGGAAGAAACCCTAAACCGATTTGATGCAAAAATATTCAGAACAGGAAATCTTGTACGCATAGTATCAGCAACTTTCAACGAAAAATATAATAATTGCCTTGTATCTGCCCTTGAACTTCTAAAAGAAGCGAAATTAGGACTTGAACCTGATGAAATTGAACAATATTGGGCAAAATTACAGTCTTTTATAAACCTGATAGAAAAAGAAGAACTAAGGAATTTTGTATCTAAACTTTTTGAAGACAATGCTGAAAAATTTAAAATTATGCCGGCTGCAAAACTTATGCACCATAATTTTATCGGCGGATTGCTTGTTCATACTGTTGAATGTGTTGAATTTGCATTGCTAAATATTGAACATTTTGCATCAAAAGTTAATAAAGATAATATCATTGCCGCTTGCCTGTTGCATGATTTCGGTAAAATTTTTGAATATACAATTGATACGGAAACAGGCTTAATTGATTATGCGCCGGGATTTAGAGAAACATGGATTACCCACTCGCAATGGGGCTTCAGCACTTGTATGAATGCAGGTTTTATAAGGGTTGCAAGAATGATTGCGGCGCACCACGGCAGAGCAGATTGGGGTGCAATAATTGATTTGGATTCAAAAGATGCACTTGAACCTGAATTATACTTAATTCACCTTATTGATAACCTTTCGGCAAAATTTGGTAAAATTAATACTCATCTTTTGGAAAAATAGTTTATTTATTAATTAATTCCGCATTATTAACTTCTTCAGACAATCTAAATCCAAAAGTACAAGTTCCGTCAGGGGTACTGTTTGCGTAAATTTTCCATCCGTGTTTGTTTATAATTTGCTTTGATGCATATAAACCAAGCCCTGTTGATACATTATTACGCCTTGAATTTACTGTTTTGGAAAACATATTAAATATATTTTTCAATTCTTTTTGCGGAATAAAATAACTTTTGTTTGAAACAGAAAAATTTAAAGACCCTGCAATATGTTTTAAATTTACGACTATATCAGTATTTTCAAAGCCATAAGTAATTGCGTTTGTAATTAAATTAATTAAAACTCTTTCTATTTGAAGTTTATCACCGTTTACCATACAAACTGGCGTATCATAATCAAATATTAAATTCATATTTTTATCAGAGATAAGCAATTCATTTTGCTTGATTACCGAATTTATAAGACTCACCAAGTCAAAATTCGATTTTGATAAAACTATAGAATTTGAACTGTATTTGAACCCTGTTAAAACTGTACCAACAAGATTTGACATATACTTAGCAGAGGAACAAGTCATTTTAAGCATTTCATATTGCTTTGGGTTCAATGCTCCAAAATGACCGTTTAAAAGTAAATTAAGCATATTTATCTGCGCTCTGGCTGGAGATTTTAAATCATGAGTAAGGGTTGCAACATAAGACATCTCATCTTTATTAAGATTCTTATATTTTTTTATCAAATACATCTGATAACCCATCATTAGAATAAGTAATAAAGATAATACTAATAACATAACAATATCATATTAAAACCCGAAAAATTATTTCATATTACCCAACAGTATATAAAAATAAGAACTTTATAAAAAATTAATTTGCAATTATGTTACGAAAATAGTAAAAATAAAAAGGAAGTTATGAAAAAGGGAGAAGTCATGAACAGTTATATTGAAAGAGTTATAAAAGAAGTTGAAAGCAGAAACAATAACCAGCCGGAATTTATTCAGGCACTAAAAGAAGTTTTGACAACATTAGAACCCATTATCAGTTCAAGTGATAAATACGAAAAAAATGCAATTCTTGAAAGAATGACAGAACCCGAAAGAATTATAATGTTCAGAGTTCCTTGGGTAGATGATAACGGAAAAATTCAGATTAACAGAGGATATAGAGTACAGTTTAGTTCTCTTATCGGACCCTATAAGGGTGGTTTGAGATTTCACCCGAGCGTAAATTTGAGCGTAATGAAATTTTTGGGTTTTGAACAAATATTTAAAAATGCTCTGACAGGTTTGCCTATAGGTGGAGCAAAGGGCGGGAGTGATTTTGACCCAAAAGGTAAGTCTGATAACGAAGTCATGAGATTTTGTCAAAGTTTTATGACCGAATTATACAGACATATCGGACATGATGTTGATGTTCCGGCAGGAGATATCGGTGTTGGAGGACGAGAAGTCGGCTATTTATTCGGTCAATATAAAAGAATTAAAAATGCTTATGAGGGCGGAGTTTTAACCGGCAAAGCCATCAGTTACGGCGGCTCATTAGCAAGAACAGAAGCAACAGGCTACGGTCTGCTATTCTATATGAGAGAAATGCTCAAAGAACATGGAAACTCAATGAACGGGAAAACAGTAACAATCTCAGGTTCCGGTAATGTTGCTATTTATGCTGCACAAAAAGCGACGGCAATGGGTGCTAAAGTTGTTGCCATGAGCGATTCAAACGGTTGTATTTATGACGAAAACGGAATAAATTTAGACTGTATAAAAGAAATAAAAGAAATAAAAAGAGGAAGAATAAAAGAATATCTCGAATGTAATCCGAACGCAAAATATATTGAAAAAACGGGTGCAAACTCCCCTATTTGGAATATCAAAACAGATATTGCACTTCCTTGTGCAACTCAAAACGAATTAACACTTGAAGATGCAAAAATACTTGTCGCAAACGGAGTAATTGCAGTCGGTGAAGGTGCAAATATGCCATCAACAACTGAAGCAATCGATTATTTCTTGGAACATAAAGTTCTTTTTGCCCCTGCAAAAGCCGCTAACGCAGGCGGGGTTGCAACATCCGCAATAGAAATGACACAAAACAGTATCAGATATTACTATACATTTGAAGAAGTTGAACAAAAACTTGATACAATCATGACAAATATTTTCAAAGCCTGCAAACAAGCAGCAGATGAAGCAGGCATCAGCGGAAACTATGTTGCAGGTGCTAATATTGCAGCATTCAAAAAATTGTCCGAAGCAATGATTGCTCAGGGACTTGTTTAATAAACAAAAGAAATAATAAATTACAATGCTCGTTTTAGGAATGTATCTGGAACGGGCATTTTGTGCAATGTGCTTTAGGATGCAAAATCAAATTGTCTTCTAAATCATACATTTTTGCTATACGAGTAACCAAAGGCGCTCCGCATTTTGGACATTTCAAACCACCTGCGCCGTTTAAAATCAGTTCTTTTAAACTTTCTATAATTTCATCTGATATAATATTTTCGCTAATATCCTTTTCAAGAGCCTTAATTTCCTCCGGCTCACATTTTATAACCTTTGCAAGAGCCTGTCGTCTTGTAACAGATAAAAACAGAGTCTTGCCTTCCTCAATTTCCTCAATCTCATTCAAAGGGATATTTGATGACACAGCAAGTCCTTTTTGAGTTAATCCCAATTCTTCCCTTTTTTCGTGTATAAATTTTGCAAGTGTTTTCATACCCAAAATAATAACATAAACCATATAAAATAATCATATATTAAGAAATGTAACGATAAATTTATTAAGCAAAACACAAGCACTGTTTGAGTTTTATGAAATAAACAAATAAATTTTTGATAAAAGAGGCAATTTTAAAACTACAAAATTGTTTATATAAGTACAGGGGATTAAAACAAGAAACGGGGAAACAAAAATGTTTGGATTAGGAATGAGTTGTAACGGAAATTTAACAAACGCATCAATGGCTTATCTTCCATATATGCCATATAATCCATTTGGGATAACAAACTTCGGTGGTGACATCCAGATTTTCCCTGTGGATAATTATCAGCAATCACAAATTGGTTTGGCATTTAATCAGGTTGCTCAGGCTTCAGGTTGGCCTATGGGTTTATTCAGCGGGTATCCAATGACACCGCAAATCAATACTCAGGCTGTAATAGGTCAGGCATCTGCTATGGCTGCACAATCATTGAATCAGTTAGCAAGTCAGGAAATAAATACAGCAATGCAGACAATTGCAGGTCAGAAAGCAAAAATTCAGGCTCAATTGCAAGCACAAGACATTAAAGCAGAAGACAAGACAAAACTGGAAGAACAACTTAAAAAATTAGAAGAATACGAGAAACAAATCGAAGCACTTAAAACCAGCGGAATGGATCCGCAAAGTGCATATTTAAAAGCAAATGAACTGAGAGTTGCGGTAAATAACTTAATTGCAGGGAAACCTGAAGATACAACAACTCAAGGTTCTCAATCAAGTTCATCATCTTCATCAAGTTCATCATCTTCATCAAGTTCATCAAGCAGTAGCAGTTCATCTTCATCACCAAAACCGGAAAATTTTGCAGCATGGGCAGATGCATTCCACGATGCAACATTCAAACCAGGTACTGATAATGAAATATTCAACGCTTGCTGTGATGAAATTTCAAAAGACAATGTAGTTGAAAGAATGATTCAATGGAATCAATCATATCCTGGGGAATCATTTATGGAAGTATTTATGGCAGATGCTGACAGCGATCAAAAATTAAAATACGGAAGACAAATTCAAAGGGCACTACGAGATAAGGCTCAGGAACTGGGAATTGATTTAAGCAAAGACGCAGATTATCAGGCAATTACAAAAGAATTAAACAGCATCTTATACATTGACAACGGTGTAGCCGATAACTTTAACGCACTTATCAAAAAACTTGCGGCAAAAATGGGTTATCAGTACGATTATAAAGAATACTCAATGTTTTAACAAAAAGTTTGATTCATAAATTAAGGTTAGGTAGTTAGTGTAGATTTTGAACCCGCAAATTTGCGGGTTTTCTTTTGTTAAGGTTTGTAAAAATAAGTATAAAAAGAGTTATTTCTGAAGCAATAACGGGAATATTACTCATGATAACCATTTTTCTTTTTCTTTATTTTCTCCTACATTAACCTTTTACCTAAAAGCCGTCCCCTATGTAACGGCTATTTTTATGTCCTGATAATGTTGAAAAATACTCTTATTTTTGCTAAAATTAGCATATAAATAAGGGATATTAGTAAAAGAAGGGATATAAAATTATGTCAGGACATTCAAAATGGGCAAACATAAAAAATAAAAAAGCAAAAACTGACGGACAAAAAGCCGTTGTATTTCAAAAATATTCAAGAGAAATTATTGTAGCCGCAAGACTTGGCGGACCAGACCCTGCGGGGAATTTCCGTTTGAGAACAGCAATTGAAAAAGCAAAAGCATCAGGTTTGCCAAATGACAACATCAAAAGAGCCATTGACAAAGGAGCAGGTGCGGGAGCAAGCGACAATTATGAAGAAATTACTTATGAAGGATACGGAGCAGGCGGAGTTGCAGTAGTTGTTGAATGTATGACTGATAACCGTAACCGCACGGCAGGAGATGTTCGCAGTTTGTTTTCAAAATTCGGCGGGAACCTCGGAGAAACAAATTGCGTAAGTTATATGTTCGATAAAAAAGGTTCTATAACATTTGACGCCGAAGAAACTGATTTTGAAAAACTGTTTGAAACTGCAATCAATCTTGATGCGGAAGACGTTGAAGAAGACGAAGAAGAATACAGAGTAATCACTTCTGTTGAAACATTCCAAAGCGTTGTTGAAGGACTTGAAAAAGAAGGCTTTAAGAGTTCTAATGCTGAATTGACAAGAATTCCTAAAAACACAATAGAAATAACGGATGTTAAAACTGCAACTTCAGTTATGCGCTTAATTGAACGCCTTGAAGAACTTGATGATGTTCAAAATGTTTATGCAAATTGCGATATATCTGATGAAGTTGCACAACAAGCAGAAGCGTAAATATAAATTCAAAGTAACAAAATGTTAGATAAAATTGAAAAACTTTCCGATATTTTAAATGAGAGTTACAGCCAAAAGTCGCTTAACTCTGCGTTGGGCGTGTTTTTTAAGGATAATTTTGAGATAAAAGAATTTGCGCTAAATCTTGAAAATTCAAAAGAACAAAAGACTTTAACTCATAGTATTCCGTTATATAAACACAAGAAATGTTTGGGAAGTATGGAATTTTCACATACAAATCCCAATTTATCACAATTTTTGGAAATCTGTGCAGGCTTTATATCGCTGAAAATTCAAAATATTCTGCTTAATGAGAAAATGCAGAAAGATGTAAATTATCACGATACAATGAAAAATATTGCAAAAATCATTGAAACGCAATATGAATTAAAATACATCATTCCGATTATTGGCGAAATGCTTGACAAGTTTTTTGAAGATTATCTTGTTTATATATTTCTGCGAGATGAAAGCACAGGAATAAATGTTTTATCTTACCCCAATGACTGTAAAGACGGAAAAATTCTTGACGCTATAAAAGAACACAAAGAAACAAAACTTTTATCTGACGGAAAAATTTATGCAGTACCACTGATTTGCGAAAACAAAAATGTCGGTTCGCTTGTTGCTAAAAGTACGGAAGATGAAATAAACCTCAAAGACCGAGAATACATGGAGCAATTGGCAAACCAGATGGCAATTACAATTAACAGAGCAAATGTTTATGCTGAGATATTAAAACATGCCACTTTGGATGCCTTGACAGGCTTTTACAACAGACGACAATTGGAAGTTCGTATAAAGCAGGAAGTTTCGAATGCAAAGCGTCAGCACGCACCGTTATGCGGCATTATGACAGACATTGATTATTTTAAACATGTAAATGATACATACGGGCATGCCGCGGGGGATTTGGTTTTAAAAACTATTGCAAAAGTAATCAGAGGGCAACTTCGTGAATATGATATAGCAGGTCGTTACGGAGGCGAAGAATTTTCTATTCTTTTACCGTTTACCAAAATCAATGAGGCACAAATGGTTGCAGAGCGTTTAAGACAGACAGTTGAAAATAAAGTTATTGATATATCAAAAGTCGCACCTGACATTGAAGAAAAAAATATTAAAATCACTCTGAGCCTTGGAATATACGAGATTAAAGAAAACGACAGTGATGATGATTTAATGAAAAAAGCCGATAAAGCGCTTTATCAGGCAAAAAATACAGGAAGAAATAAGGTTGTAATTAATAATGACTAAAACTTACGAAAAAATATGCAAAACCCTAAATGACACAAAAGAACTTGCATACCGTTTTGCCAAACTTATTGAAAATGACGGATGTTTTATAAATTTGTACGGAGAAATCGGAGCAGGTAAAACCGCTTTTGTAAAGCAAGTTGCGGATGCTATCGGTATAACAGAAAAAGTTACAAGTCCGAGTTTTGTAATTTTGAATGAATATCACAGTGCAAAAATACCTGTTTATCATTTTGATTTATACAGACTTGAAAATGAAGGAATAAAAACAATTTTTGATGAACTTCAGGAATATTCCGAAGGAAAACAGATTACATTTGTTGAATGGGCGGAGTTTGGTCAAAATCAGGTGCCTTTTGATCATATAAAAATAAATGTAACTTATGAAAATGATGATTCAAGAAGATATTCATTTGAAGGTTTTGGCGATAATTGTATAAAGATTGTAGAGGAATTAAGCAGGTGAAAATATTAGTTTTTGATACATGTTTAGACAAAATGTATGTTACATTAACCGACAATGAAAAAATATTATCCTCGAAAATAGTAACAAATAAGGATAACAAATATCATTCGGCATTTTTGATTTCAACAATAAAATCCGTATTAAAAGAAAACAGTTTAAATCCACAGGATTTAAATGCAATCGGCACAAATATCGGTCCGGGGAGTTTTACGGGAATAAGAGCCTGCACAACGGTTGCAAGGACTATGGCGCAACAATTAAAACTGCCTGCAGTCGGAATTTCATCTCTTGAGATTTTAGAACAAATTTCCAAAGGCAAAAATACCGCAGTAGCCCTTGATGCAAGAAAAAATTGTGCATATTTTCTTATAAACGGAGAAATAAAAGGTGCAATCCAACTTGAAGAAGTTGAACAAATACTTCAAAAAGGTGATTATACTCTTATAACCGATGATAAACTGCAACAAAGACTTGGAGGAACATCTTATCAGCAGGAACAATACCCTCTTGGTGATATTTTGGCAAAACTTACTTATGAAAAACTAAAAACTAATGAATGTAAATGGCAGGAATTGAAGCCATTATACATTCAACCGCCACCTATGGGTTAGAGAGTCTGAATATAGTCTTTTGCGCTAAATTCTTTACCCGTCAGTTGTTTAATAAGGTCGTATTCTTCAACTGATGCACCTTTTGAAAAAATATTGTCTTTTAAATATTTGGCAGTTTGAGTATTTTCGGTTATTTTACCCAAAACCTTTTGCAAATGATTATAAATCTGCGCTTTCATTAAAGATGCTCTGAAATAATTTTGATAATATCCCGGATGAGACAAATAATGCGGAATGGTTGCCCATTCATTATTCGGGGCATGATTTTGGTTACGGTATTTCAAACGCAAATCTGCCCAAAGTTTTGCGGGATTTTGATTAGGATTTTTATATAATTCCCGTTCAAAATCAATAATTAAAAGACTTTTTGATACAAAACTTGCTTCGTCTTCTGATATAGATTTTTTAAAAGGAATAAGCAATTTTTCAGGAACAATATCTTTTAAAATGTCTTCTTTTTTAGGTAAATCACCCATCATCATTGCAATTGCTTCTGTAAAAGCAGAAGAAGACGGTGCTCTGTCAATAACGGTCAAATCTCTTGATATACCTAAATCATAAACACAATGTCCCATTTCGTGATTTAATGTATCAAGACTGAGAGCATCATTTCTTAAATTAGCCAAAATTCTTGAATCATTTCCCGGATCAATTCCAAAACAAAAACCGTGTGTGTTTTTACCTTTACGAGGGTATAAATCAAGAGTCAATTTACCTTCTGCTATCATTTTATCAACATCATAGCCCATCCCGGCGTATGCCTTTTTAGAAATGTCTTCTATTGAATGATTTTCAAGAATTTTATTAACAGCCTTAGCAGGATTTGAATCTGTTAAAAGACCGTAATGATAGCCTTGCAAATTATCTGTTTCAAAAATTTGTCTTAATTCGGCATAAGATTTTTCCTGAATTGCTTTAATTTTGTCTTTTGCGCCTGAATATACCTGCTCAATAAGTTTATTCAAAAACGGAGTTTCAACATCAAATTCTTCTTTTAACTGATAATCAAAGAAATTGTCATAGCCTTTTGTTTTAGCGAATTCATTACGCATTTTGACAAATTCTATCATATCATCTGCAATCAAATCTCCGCCCTTCATCAATGCGTCATAAGCCTTTTGTCTTAGTTCAGGATTATTTTCTGTCTGAATAATTTTTGATATCTCAGGTTTTGAAACTTCTTTACCGTCAATTTTCGGGACATAGGAATTATATTTTTGAGCAATTTCATTTTCTTTTTTTTCTAATGCTTTATATATTTCGCCTGTATTTATTCGTTTGTCAAAAATTTTAAGTAAATCCTTGAGTTGCTTTTGTTCGTGTTTAGGGAGTTTTGACAAGTCGATTGATGAAAAACTTTCATAAGTTCCTTTGTTACTAAAAAGTTGTGAAAATTCTTCCTGCGCAGTTTCGTAGGCTTGCATCGTTTCAGGATTAGAATTTATATAAAAATCCCACGCTGTCCTTTCTTCATTACGCAAAACTTTATCAAGTGCCGGAGAAAAATCCTCTCGCAACTTTACAAACTTTTCTGTTTCATCCATAACATTCTTGCTCCCGATATTTAATTCTGCAATTATTTTAGCACAAGCATTGTTCATAGCGTTAGCCATAATTTCCGGATAAACAATTTTGGTCACCGTTTTTGGAGTTAAAGCCCCAAATGAAATTCTATGCGTATAGTTATTTTTATTTACTCTTACACCATAATCAGAAATAATTTTCATTTATACACCTCACAAGAATAATAAAAACAGTAAAAATATTTTTTGCCCGTAAAAAAGGTACGGAAAGAAAATATATTCTATCCGTACCATTAGGTTAATTAGGGTTAGGTATTTATTTAGGGTTATATTATTTATTTTACTTAAGCAATAACATTAAAAGGCATTTGCTGCATCATTATATCGTTTGCATAAGGCATACTTTGAAGTTTGTATTGATTATAGTCAAAAGGATTTGACATATTGCCGTTAAAACTTGGTTGTTGCGGTTTGACCTGCGCAGTTTGATTATTCAGCCAATATGGATTAGGATTAAACGGCTGTTGAGTTTGTTCGGCTTGTTGTTGCGCATTAGAATCTTGTCCAGTCAACTCTTTGATTAATTGTTCTTTTTCTTCTTTTTGCTCTGTATAAGATTTACCAACGATACGAGATGCAATCCATTCACCTGCCATCCACCCGATTAAACTTCCGCCGGGGATTGGTAATGCCGCACCGATAGCAGAACCGAGACCTGCAGTTGTCATTCTTGCACCAAATTTTAATACTTCTTTAGCACCTTGGAATACGCCTTTTTCTTTTACTGCTGTATAGATATTAGGTAACTCAAAAATCATCCAGGATGCTGACATTATAAATGGCATTTTAGAGCCTAAATTTTTAAATAAACTTTTAAAACCGCCTTTTATACCAGACGCAGAACCGGCTTTAAATGCCTTAACTGCATCCGGAAAGAAATTTTTACAATTATTAAAAAAGCCTTTAAAGAAACTTCCTGAGCCGGCTTTTTCTAACGCATGCCAACCTGCCTGTGCTTTATTAAATACGGAACCTTTTGTTGCTTTCATTGCAGCGCCTGCAGCCTCACTTGCGCTGCCAAATGCTAATTCAGGAGCAACTTCTAATGCTCGCTTGCCGTAGCGCCACATTGTTTGTAAACCTGATGAAATTGCTGATACACTAACCATAAAATTTCCTACCTTTAATCAATTAAAACTAACCTACATTTTTATAAAAAAAAATTATTTAAAAAAATTGCCTTTTTGTAACAAAACTTTAACAAATCAAAAAAAATACTAAAGATTAAAAGAAAATATACCGTTAAACACATTGTACGAAAATTTGCAAGAAAGGATAAACCGCTCAATTATGGGAATGGCAGCATCACAAGGCAGATTGTTATTTATGACCGCTCGAATTTCGAACAATGAATTTGAGCAGCAATGTGTTGCATATTCAAAGCAAAGACTTGCTGATGATTCTCAAACTGCTAATGATCAATATCTTGAAGCAATGCAGGCAACCCAATACCAGATTTTAGCAGGCTACAACGGTGATACTCCTAATTATGAACCCGTAACTTATAATCAACTTACAGCAATGAATGCTGTTGCAACAAGAAAACAATATATTGTATCAGATAACAAAGGTCAAATACTTGTTACTAAAGACATTGCGAATGCTTTTGGTAACGGGCATAATGATTTTAATACTTTTTTAAAGAAAATCGGTAATTTCACACAAGTAGAAAAATCAACAGTATCAGAATCAGATGTTCATGACGCTTGGGATAAATATTTTGCGGCAATAAATAAAGGTCACGCAGATGGCATTTATTATGACGAATCCTCTAAATTAAAAGGCAGTCATGTTTTAGGCTTTACTTTCCACGAATCAAGCGCAAATGCAGGGAATGTAGTTTATGCAACATACCAATCAGGATACAAAACAGGTTCAGCAGGGAATCAAATATTTGTACATGAAGGTGTTTCAGGCGGTTCTGCATATTTCTATTATGACAATATTCCTGTAGAAGTTGAATCATACTTGAAAGATGACGGAACAACCGGCTATGCTGCCAAATTCATGGCAAAAGATTATCTTGGCGGCAACAACATGATGGATGATGAGGGATATGTATATCTTACCGGACTAAAAATTACAAGCAACGGTTCAAACGGATACACATTTGAAAAAGAAGATGGTACAAACTTTACATACACCGATGAAAACGGTAATACAAAATCATCAAAAACTATGACTTCATTATTTATAGATCAAGACTTTGGCAGTTACTCATCACCGAATTTATCAAATTCTGATAAAAGAAAAACAACAAGCGTAATAAATACAAATAATACTATTTTCTACGAAGGCACAACTGCAGAACATCGTGATTTATACGATTACGCTATGGCCGTAACCGAAAAATATGCAACAGGCAAGCAATACACTTATGATGCAGATACTGTTCAATACTATAAAAATATTTACAACGAAATGATTACAAAAGGCTACACAACATTTGACAAAATGCTTGAAGAAAAATACATAAACACAATTACTTATGATAACGGTTCAGGCGAAACACTTGCTGTTGCTGATGAAAAGCAGGCATATTTAAATGAAAATTGGTTAATCAACCAACTCAAAACCGGCAAACTGTATATTTCATATTACAGTGCAACTGATAAAGATTTTGTTAAAACAACTCTTGATGATGATGAATCAATCGTAGAGAAAGAAAACAAGAAAAAAATGGCTATCGCAGAACAGATATACCAAAATCACATGGACAAAATTGAAAGTGAGGATAAACGATTTGATATGCAACTGACAAAACTTGAATCGGAACATACCGCACTTACAACAGAATACGAATCAGTTGCAAAAGTTATATCCAAAAATGTAGAAAAATCATTCAATATTTTCAACGCATAAAATATTCATTCCCAATATAATTTTCGTAAATTTTCCCCTTGCCGCATAGAACGACCTGTGCGGTTTTTCTTTATTTTAAAGCATACAAAGAGTTTTTTACCTTAGAAAGAATATAATTTACTATTTCATCCTGAAGATTACAGCCGAAATGAGAATTAATTTCTTTTATAAAATAGCACGGACTTGTTACATTAATTTCTATAATCTTGCCGTCAATAACATCCAAACCTGCCATATAAATACCCATTGAATTTAACTTTTTAGCAACAGGTTTAAATTTTTCAATTTCATCATCAGACAAAACAGCCTTTTTTATATTAGAATCGCAGTGTTCACAGAATTTAAAATCATTATTGCTCGGAACTTTCTGAACGCAATATGGCAAAATGTTTTCACCTAAAAACAAAACTCTTTTATCACCATAAACAGCCTTATCAATATATTTCTGAACCATTACTGTTTTTGAACCGTTATTTGTCATCTGATTAATAATAACAGCAGTATTTTTATCCCCGTTTTTTAAATACATCACTCCCCCGCCAAAACATTGATTCAGGGGTTTTATAATAATTTCATTTTTATCTTTTAGAAAACTCAAAATGTCATTAAAAGATGAAGTAACAATATTTTCAGGCATCAAATCATTAAACATTACTGCATGAAGTTTCTCGTTAAAATTACGAACAGAAACAGTGTCATTCATAATAAAGGTCTTACTTTTATCAACAAAATCAAGTATATAAGTCGCATTGATGTAATCCAAATCAACAGGAGGATCAGGACGGAACATTACCAATTCAAAATCGTTAACGCAAAACTCTTGCAAATTGTCTTTTTCAAAAAAGATATTGTCATCTTTTTCAAAAGACCTGTAACAATCAGAATAAGCCTTTGCTGACTTGAGTTTTAACATATCAATAGTTGATATATAAACCTCACATCCTCTTTCCAAAAGACCTTTTATCAGCCAAAAATTTGTCACAAGTTTATTAAATTCAAAATATTTCAGTTCAACTCTGTCAATAACAAATAAAATTTTCATAAAAAAAACACCTCGTCTAAAAAAGATATTAACACATAAATAACAAAAAAATAGCCTTAAAGTATCTGCTTTAAGGCTATTTTTCAAAACATTCATATTATTGAACTGTATTTGGATCAAGAATTTGACAATTTGTATTTCCAACCGCAATAAGTTGTGCAAACCTTTGCAAATCTGCCTCAATTTCAGGGAATGTTCCATAATGCATAGGGATAACTGTTCTTGCACCAAGCCACTTTGCAGCCATAGCCGCATGGTCAACATCCATCGTATAAGTGCCACCGATAGGTAAAAGCGCAATCTGAGGAGCATAAAGTTCCTTAATTGTTTTCATTTCACCTGTCAAACAAGTATCACCGGCATGGAAAATACGAACACCATCAATATCAAGAATTATACTTGCGGCACATCCGCCATAATTACCGTTGGGCAATGAATTTGAATGAAAAGCAGGAACAAATACCGCTCTGCCCCATGAATAATTAATCCAAGCACCTAAGCCGATAGATTTGGCTTTTACTCCGCCTTTTTTCTCTAAATATGCTGCAGTTTCTGCAACCGCAGTAATTTCAATTTCTTTTTCTTTTGCTATTTCTATTGCATTACCCAAATGGTCGCTATGCGCATGTGTAAGCAAAATATCAGTTATGGGTTCATCATGCCAATTAAATTTTTCATTTTTTTCTACCCAAGGGTCAATTATTACAGCCTTATCATTGTTTTTGATAATAAAAGCACTATGCCCTATATATTTTAGATCAACCATTTTTCTCTCCTTATAATAACTCCTACGCTATAAATTTAACATAATTTCTGCTAAAATACAAATATGAATAATTATGAGAATTTAATGAAAAAATGCATTACACTTGCAAGAAAAGGACTTGGCAAGACATCTCCAAACCCAATGGTCGGATGTGTAATAATTGACAAAGACGGAAAAGAGATTGCGACAGGATATCATAAAAAATACGGGGAATACCATGCAGAAAGAGATGCACTGAATAAACTTGATAACGCAAATAATTGTACTCTGGTAGTAAACCTTGAACCTTGTTGTCACCACGGTAAAACTCCACCCTGCACAGACATAATTATTGATAAAGGAATAAAAAGAGTTGTTTACGGAATGAAAGATCCAAACCCGATTGTAGCAGGAAAAGGACTACAAATTCTTAAAGATAAAGGTATTGAAGTCATAGGTCCTGTTTTGGAACAAAAATGCCAAAAACTAAATGAAGTCTTTATTAAAAATAAAACACAAAACTTGCCTTTTATTGCAATAAAAACCGCAACAACACTTGACGGAAAAATTGCAACATACAAAGGTGATTCAAAATGGATTACCGCTGAAAAAGCAAGGAATAAAGGTCATAAACTAAGAAACCTTTATGACGCAATAATGACCTCATCTTCTACCATAATTGCGGATAATCCGCAAATGAAACATAAAAATAAAATTATCCTTGACCGAAAACTAAAAACAAACACAAATTCACAAATATACAAAGACGGGAATATATATGTTTTTTGCGAACAACCCAAAACAGACCGATTAAATAACATTACTTACATAAAAACACCGGTTATAAACGACAAACTTGATATTGATTTTATACTAAAAAAAGTCTATGAATTCGGAATTACAAGCGTGTTTACGGAAGCAGGAGGGAAATTATGCGGAAGTTTACTCCCATTTGCCGACAAAATATATCACTTTACAGCACCCAAAATACTTGCAGACAAAAAAGGTAAATCATGCTTTGAAGGTTTTGATAAGGAAAAAATAGATCAATGTTATAACTTTGTCATTGAAAAAACAGAAATATTATCACCTGATATTCTGAATATTTATACCAAAGAAACATAAGAGTAGTCAAGGCTTTTGAGAATAATTAAGAAATATTACAAAAATATATACAAAATAGGTAAAATTTAGCAATTTTTTATTGAATTAATACTTTATATTAATGTCGGGGAAAACAATAGGGAAAAATAAAGGAGAATTAAAATGGCAAGAGTATTAATTTCAATGCCTGAAAAATTTTTAGATGAAATCGATTCAGTAGCAAACAATGAAAACAGAACAAGATCTGAATTAATCAGAGAAGCATTGAGAACTTACATGTATAGAAATCAGGTAAGAAATTCAAGCAAATCAGTTTCAAATGCGGAACTTTTAGACGCACTGCTTGGATAAAAAAATCAAAAGCAAGGAATAGGGGAAATGAAAAATTATCAAATGACTACGGTTAACAAGTATGTTGAACTGCTTGACAAGAATTTGACACAAAAAGAGAAAACAATAAAATCAGCAGTTGAAAGATATTTGTACAGAACAAAGAAAGCAAGGGCTAACGCAGAATTACTTGAAAATTTGTTAGCATAAAAGAACTTCTTAGGAAAAAATATTATTCTCAGGGTAAAACGGTTATTAGAAAGTATAAAAAGACTTGAACAAAAGTTCAGGTCTTTTTTGTATGAAAGCACTATTTTCACACCTTAATGTATATTATGGACTTCTTTTATATTGTTCATTTTTCTTTTTTGTCTTGAAGCAAAAAGAAAAAACGAACCAAAAAGCGGATTGTGAGCAGAGTGCGAAGTGCCGGAGTTGGCTTGCGGGAGCAAGACAAGCAGGGC
>CACYKF010000024.1 GCA_902774905.1 uncultured bacterium | reverse complement strand
TAAGTTGGGCTTTCAGCCCAACAAAGTAAATGTTGGGGTAGAAACCCCAACTTACGATTGTCGTGTCGCAAACAATGATTGCTCACTGCGTAAAGGTCGTATAATAACCCTCACCCGTTTTTCAAATGCTCATACTTCGCATAGAAAAACTACCCTCTCCCAAGGGGATAGGGATACAAAGCGAACCAACGAACTTGTGAGTTGCGTGTGCCTGTATGCCGTATGGCTGAGGGGTAGGGGTGAGGGGTTAAATGCGCGCCGTTGTCCTTAGGTGCGCTAAGAGATTTTTGTCCGTTAGGACAAAAACACATATTACTGCGTTAGCAGTCTTATGCCGCCGTAAGGCGGTATTGTACCTCAGCGTGTTTTTCTTTTCGGTTCACTTTTCTTTTTGCGTCGCAATCAAAAAGAAAAATGAACATATTAAGAATATCTTAGCGAGATATTCTCATAATATTTTTTATGTAAATTTAAAATTATTTAGTCATATTTCCAAGGAAGACCAAATTTTTGGTAATAGTATTTTATTAGCCTTTCTATGTTTGGCAGCCCGACAACATGCGATAAATTTGCCTTTTTGTCATACAAAAAGTCGTGATAACAAACCTGATAATTATCGTAACATGCCAAATCAACCCAAAAATTGTCGTGAGTTTTGCCTTTTTCATAATTGGGAATATTTTCGGCATAGTATGGGTTTGAATCTATAATTGTATTTACAAAATTCTTCCTGCCGTAGTGTTCAAGATAATTTTTTCTCGGGTCGTAATTTTGCGGGTTTGTTATAACCTTATGAATAGTGTCTGCCAATGATTCAGGCGTAAATTCCGGAACATACTCTCCTGCGTTGCCGAAAAATACAGGAAAATCCCCTCTTGTATATTTGTTGAAATCTTTAAATACAATTATAGGAACATCGCAACTTTGGGATTCACTGATGAATCTGTTTTTACCTTCAATTAATGAACCCAAAACACAGCATTTTGCAGATGAGTAATATTTTGACAAATCTTTGTAATCAATATACGGATAAAAGTCAATATACTCTTTAGTTTTCCCGTCAAATACTTCATCAACATAGCGCAGTTGTTTGCTTCCGTATTCCTGGAGTTTTGAATAGTCTAATGAACCGTCCTCTCGTCTTACGGCTGTCTTTTGCCCGATTGCATAAACAACCTTTAATCTGCGCCCGTATTTTCTTTCGTATTCCTTTAATGCAACTGCAATCAACGGTAAATTTTTAACTGGAAACGGTGTTGAAACACAAAATACATCAATAGTTTTCGGAGTATAGGGAACGGGTGCAATGTAGTATTCGTTTAAAAAATCTGCATCCTGCAATGGCAGGCAGATTATATCCTTTGTTTCAGGATATTTATTTTTGAAATATTTTTCTCTTGCTTCATTTTTATAGCAGGTAAAAAAGTAGTCTGCTTTATGGTTTCTCGGGTAAGATGAGAACATTGAATTAGCGATTACAAAAAATATTTCGCTAAGTTCCGGATACTTTTTCATTATGGTTCTTGTTGCCTGAGAATAAAATACACCCTTAACAAGTTTTCCTTTGTATTTTAACGGA
This sequence comes from uncultured bacterium, assembly GCA_902774905.1. Lineage (GTDB taxonomy): Bacteria > Cyanobacteriota > Vampirovibrionia > Gastranaerophilales > Gastranaerophilaceae > Zag111. The sequence goes on along the minus strand of CACYKF010000024.1, from coordinate 22,429 downwards.
GGAAACGGAACAACCATATTAAGACTTGCGTGAAGTCTTTCTGTTTCCTCATATCTGTCCTCGAAACTGTAATTATCGATATCATCCCAAATTTGTTCAATGGGTTTATCAATACAAGGATTGTGCATATACGCTTCCGGCCATTCGTTTACCATTTTGCTCTCCTAAAATACTCTTTCTTATTCTCTATGATAGGGTTTAGAATGACTTGTGTCAATATAAAATCTCTTAAAATACTTCAATGAGATTATTTAATATTTGTAAATTATTACAAACGACAAAATATTTATTGTATAATAAATTTGTACTTTTTAGGGGATATTTAATGGATTTAAAAGAAAAAGCTTCAAAGATTAAACTTCTTGTTTTCGATATAGATGGTGTAATGACTGACGGCAGTATTACTTATGACGAAAACGGAGTGGAGTATAAAACTTTTAATGCAAAAGACGGTCACGGTCTTGCAAAAATGATTAAAAACGGACTTATGACGGCTGTTATTACAGGACGAAGAAACGGAACAGTTGACCGCAGAGCTGTAGATTTAAGATTTACGGAAGTTTATCAGGGGGTAAAAAATAAGTTACCAATATTAGAGGCTATTATGCAAAAATACGAACTTGATTTTTCTCAGGTGTCCTATATGGGTGATGACGAACCTGATATTCCTATTTTAGAAAAAGTAGGAATTAGTGCCTGCCCGTCTGATGCCGTAAAAAAAGTTCGTGATATTTGCGATTTTATTTCCGAAAAAGGCGGAGGTAAAGGCGCAGTAAGAGAATTGTGTGATTTGATTTATGAATCACAGTTTGAATAAATAAAATGTCATTCTGAGGCGGTTAGTTAATGGGATTCTTCGCTTCGCTCAGAATGACGGTATAAGCCGAAGAATCTCATTGTTGGAGTAATAAAATGTACGAAATTAAAACACAGGCATTTTTTTCAGCCGCACATCATTTATTAAATTATGACGGTGCGTGTGAAAATCAGCATGGACATAATTGGATGGTTGAAGCATTCGTTCGTGGGGAAGCGTTAGATAAAAGTAATATATTAATTGATTACAAAGTTTTGAAAAGAGAACTGAACGAAGTTTTAGAAGGGTTAGATCACAAAGACATCAATGAACTACCTGATTTTAAAGGTGAAAGTCCGTCAAGTGAAATGATTGCTTCTTATATATATTCAAAACTGAAAGAAAAAATAGTTCAGTTGTATAAAGTTTCTGTTTGGGAAACACAGACATCTTGTTGTTCATATTTTGAGGAAGAGTAAAAGAGAGTGTGAGAAGTGAATTGTGAATCGAGAATAGTGAATTGTCGTTTACAATTATTAAATTTATAGAATTTGCGAAAGCACTGAAATCAACTATTCACATCTCACAATTTACTGCTCACTTATTAGGAGATAATAATGCCGATATTACAGACAATTTTAATGGGGATAGTTCAGGGCTTGAGTGAGTTTTTGCCGATTTCAAGTTCTGCGCATTTGGTTTTTACATCAAATTTTTACAAGGTTTTTAAAAATATTGAAATAGTTCAACAGTCTAATGAAGAAATTTTTCTTGATATAATGCTTCATTTGGGAACTTTGGTTGCCGTAATAATATTTTTCAGAAAAGAAATTTGGGACATTTGCAAGGCTTTGATTGAAGTATGTAAAAATAAAGAGATTTTGAAACAAGCACAAAATAATACCGCAATTAATGCAAAACTCGGAATTTATATAATAATAGGTACGGTGATAACAATTGCATTGGCACTTCCGATAAATGATGTTGCAGAGCATTTGGTTTATCATCCCGCACTGGTTGGAGGGTTGTTAATTCTGACAGGTTTTGTTTTGTTTTTCAGCGAATATTTGTCTAAAAAGAGAACTGAAAAATTTGATACTCCGAATTTAAAACAATCAATTTTAATCGGTTTGGCGCAGGGTTTGGCAGTGCTTCCGGGATTTTCCCGTTCCGGCTGGACAATTGCAACGGGTTTGTTTTCAGGGTTAAACAGAGAAACTGCGGCAAGATATTCTTTTCTTTTAAGTATTCCGATAATTTTGGGGGCTTCGATGGTTTATCCGCTTATAAAAATAGATGTTAAAGAAGCACTTACTTATAATTGGACATCAATAATTTTTGGAACGATTGTTTCTGCGGTAGTCGGATATTTTTGTATAAAATATTTTATGAAATTTATTTCAAAATTTTCGCTAAATATATTCGGCTGGTACTGTGTATTGATGGGAGTTTTCACATTAATATTTTTCTCAATTTTTAAATAAATTTATATTAAAAATTGTAAATTTAATTCATTTTTATGTCAAAAAAAAATATTGACATGCATTCTAAATATCGTAAGCGGAGTTGACATGATTTTACCGGTAGGCAGTTTCGACAAACAAAATTTAATATTCAAAGCCAATGACTCTCAGGGAAATGAACTTCCTAAGAGCGATACGCTTTTAAAAAATAATCTTTCAACTCGTACAAGAATTGCTATGGACAAGTTTACCAAAGCATTTACCGTTTATCCTGCAAGAGGGCTAAAAGGGAGCATTAATTCCGACTTCTACGAATTTTTGACAATGGGAACAGTTCCTTATGTTGTCGGTAGTTTGACTTTGATGTCAGTATTCAATTCTGCCGCAAAGCACTTTGAGGCATTTGCACAGTCATCTGCTTATAAAATAGGCAATAAAATGGCATTGGGCGTTGTGTTTTATGCATTGGCAAAATCTTTGTCAAAATCACTTGTTAATTTACCTGTAAAATGGGCAACAGGTATTGACACTCAACTCCCGTATTTAAAGGTAAATCATCAGTTGCCTGAAAGCAAAGATGATTTTGACCTGACAAGTTATGAATATCATAAGGTGGGAGAAAGCGTTGAATTTACCCGTTGGGATTTGCTTTATGGGGATCCGAATAAAAAAGGTGAATTAAATAAAATTTATGATAAGATTGCAAAACGCAACGGCTTGGGAACAAATCTTAATGATTCCGATCAGGCTGTAAAACCTGTTTATAAAGAAGTTTTGGTAAAATCGACTCTTGCAAGAAGTATATCTTCATATCTTTGGGCTGCTGCAGGGGTATGTCTTGCCGCTCAAAAACCTTGGGAAACATATTTTAATGTTGCAACAGGCAAATTCTGGGATACCAAAAACTTTAATCATTCTTTAAAAGTCTTTGGTGAAAGTTTTGTTGAAAGTGCAAAAGAATTTTATAATCCTAAAAATCCGAAAAATATTTTGGAAAAATATTCCGGTAAGGGTGTTCTCGCACTTGCCGTATTATCCACTGTTATCGGAGTTTTAAATACTCTAAACATCAGCAAAAAACCGTCAAAAGTGTCAGAAAAAGATGTTATGGATAAGAATAAAGAAAGTGTGGTCGGGTAATGAGAACAAATTTAATCCAATCATACATGCAAAATAACACTCAGGCTGTTCAGCAGTATCATTCCGATAATGTCAGAAAGAATTTTGATGTAAAAAAAGAACTTTCAAACAGAACATTTATTAAACCATTGCCAAGTAACGGTCACTTAGTTAAAAATACCTTATTTGATTATCCGTCAGAATTTTTCAGAGTTATAAAAGATAATAACAAGGCTTTGGTTCATGCCGTCAAAGGAAAAGCAAACGATAATGAACTTGGCAAACTCAATGACTTGGGTATGAAACTCGGTGGTTTGACTATTGCCACATATTTGTTCTCAAGAAAATTTGCACCACTTGCGAAATCTATGGAATTTGTAGGTCTGGTTTCATTCTTTGCTGCAATGGATTTATGGCCGAAACTTGCTCTTCAACTTCCTGCTTATTTAATTCATGGTTTTGATATCAGACAACAGTATCGTGATAATTACGGAATTAAAAAGCCGGTATTTCAGGACCATCAATTTATCCCTTGGGATTTGTATTCTGATGAAGAAATAAATAAAATCGGTGACCGTTTAAGAGTTCCTAAGGATATGAAAAACCGCAGAGATTTTATTCAGGAAAAAATGAGAAAAATCGCATTGCAAAATAATACAATGTGGATGCTAACTGCAGGTTTTGCAACTCCTATTATGAGTGCGCTTATTTGTGAAGGTTTAAGCGGTCCTATTCACAATTATCAGGACAGAAAATTAAACAAAAAAGCAAATGCGCTTTTGAGTAACTTTAATAACGAAATAGCAAAATATGATTTTTCCGAAAAGAATAAAGCGTTAGAAACTTTACTTGAGGAAAATAAAGGCAAAACAATTACTTCGGAATTATTCGGACAAATTTCAAAAACTTTGTCAAAAGGTATGGATTCAATAACCGCATCAGAAATCGCTAAAGATTTAAAAGATGTTATCATGCAGCAAAGAGGCTACAATATTTCAAGAGAAACTTTTGAAAATATGAGTAAATCCTTAAAAGATGTTTTCAAAGGGATTCCTGAAAACGAAATGAATGAATTTATTCCAAATGCAGATGAAATTATATCAAAACTTGATGATGGCAAAAAAGGTGTAATAGTTTCAGGTGAAATGCTTACAAATCAAAGGGAATTTTCATCATTTGTAAAGGTGTTTGAAGATGCAATTGATGAGAAATTAAATGCTTTTGAAGAGGCAAACCAGGGGAATAAAAATGTTAAAAAAGCAAGATTTCTTGCAGATGAAATGTTTGATGGTATGAATGATGGCAAGTCGGGACTGAACAAATTTTTCAAAGCAACTCCGACATCTGTTTTGACAGATTCATCAATTCAGACAATCAAAGATGTTAATAAAACTCTAAATACTTTCCATGCAAGACAAAGAGTCCTCAATAAATATGCATATCTAAAATCTGCACAGGCGCAGGAAACATATCTTGCTAATACCTGGAACAGTATTTTAGACGGCGATATGCTCAAAACTCTTAATATAACTGATAAAGAAATTAAAAATACAAGAATGGACTCCAAACTTGTTAATGAGTTATTGAGAGAAAAGTTTGAAGCTATTGTTGCTGACGATGCAAAATATAATGCAGTGATGGATAAAATCATTGAGAAACTAAATTTCCTTGAAGAAAGAACAAAGTTTGCTCAATATGACAAATACAATCCGGATGAAAAAAATTCTTATAAAACTTATATTGATACGACTTTTGATGAAGCATCAGGCGAATTAAAAAGTAAACAGATGTATAATACTGCAAGAAGATTAACAGGCTATGATGTTCAAAACGGCGTTGATTCACATACATTAAAAGATCTTCAATTATCATTTGTTCAGGACAGAGTAAGAGGTGTTAAAAGTTCGTTCTATCGTTTGTTAAATACTCTTGATTTCTTTAAGCGTGTTTCAGATAAAGAGCACCTTGATTCAATGTATGAGTATAAATATACAGATGCTGCAGGCAATCTGCTGAAACATGTTCAGTTTACCCGTCAGATAAAAGAAGAAATGATTGAAATGTCAAAACAACTTTTATTAGGCGGTCATTCTTCAGACTATGCCGTCAAGTTCTTTTTCTTGAGAAATCCTGAGTTAAATCCTGATAATTTGACAGATGAACAAAGACGAATTTTGTTCTCTGATATTAAAACTGATATGGGCAAGGTTGTAAATGAATTTTACGGCAAGCAGGCATTTGAAAAACTTGCAGACAATCCTCACGACAGAATTTTCTATGATTCTGCAATGCGTCTTATGTATACTGATCAATTAAGCGCAAAAACAAAGGGAAAAATTGAAAACTCAATGTTTTTCAAAAACTTTGAACAATACCGTCAGGAGTTATTTAGTTATTTGGGCGGTGATGAGTACTTTACCAAAAAGAATCATAAAGTTGTAGGCGGGAATGCAAATTCTACAACCGAATTCAGATTCCAACTTTTAGGTAGTGCAGTTGATGATATGTTTACAAAATTGTTTAACCAAAAATATAACGGTAAAACATGGCTGAAAATGTTTGGCGGTTTTGGTGCCGGATTGTTAGGTTTGACAATATTATCGCAGTTCTTTATGGGAAAAATGCCGAAAGATAAAATTGTTAAGGAGAATAAGTAATGATTTCTAATATCTCTACAAATTTAATAGCGTTAAAGGTTAATTCTCCTTATGTGGCAAAGGAAAAATCTGTATCTTCGGTCACATTTAAAAGTTCGGATTCTTCAAATTTAATTACTCAATATCTTGAGGCTCAGGCTGCTATAAATGCACCTGTAGTCACTCCTGTTCAAACATCTGCGCCTGTTGATTATAAAAACAATTTAAGAGAATTGTTCACTACAAACAGTGCAAAAATTCTTGCTATATTGCCAAGAACATTTACGGCAGAGGATAAAAATGATAATGGTTACATAGACGGCAAAGAAAAAGCAGGGACTTTCCTGAGCGCAATTTCAAGACTTGATGAAGTTAAAGCACAGGGGTTCAATACTTTACATATCCTTCCGATAAATCCTCCCGGCAAGGATAATGCAATGGGAACAGCAGGTTCTGTTTATTCTCCCGAAGATTTGTTAAAAATTGACCCTGTTTTGATTGATAAAAATGACCCTCGTTCGGATAAAGAGCAGTTTAAGGCTTTTGTTGACGAATGCCACAAAAGAGGAATAAAAGTTATGGTTGATATGCCAAGTTGTGCATCATATAACTTATACAAAGAAAAACCTGAATTAATGGCGATAGAAAACGGTATCCCGAAAACTCCTCAGGGGTGGGAAGATATCAGAATGTTTCAGCCGTGGGATGATGAAGGAAAAAGGACACTAAATCCTCAACTTCTTGAATATCACAGAGAATTTGTTGATATGATGATAGATGCGGGAGTAGATGGTATCAGAGCCGATGTAGCAAGGGCTAAGCCTGTTGAATTTTGGGATATTATAATTCCTTATTCAAGAAAAAGAGATCCTGAATTTGCATGGCTTGCTGAAACTTATACTTATGAAGATGCTTCACCTCAGGCAAATATGCCGTTTGACAGACCTGAAGATTCTTTGCGTGCAGGTTTTGATGCGTACTATGGTCAATATCACATCTTCCACGAATGGCAGAGTGCAAAAGATTTACATGACTACGTAATCGACAATTTGAATATGTCATACAGAGTTGATGCCGGAAAATCTTTAATCGGTTCTTTTGCTACTCATGATGATGTTTCTCCGATGTTTCACGGCGGAGAAGTTTATTGTAACCTGACATCAGGCTTGCAGGCAACCCTGCCTATGATGAATCCGTATATTGTTGACGGTTTCCAATCCGGTGATTATTATGTTTATCCGTACAGAAATACATACAACCCTGATACAATGACAGATAATCATGAGATGACAGCGCATCAGGGGAAACTCGATATATTCAATCTTTCAAGGCGACCGGGCGGAAAAGAACCGCAAATCGGCAAATTTATGACCGAATGTTTTAAATTCAGAGATAAATATGACGATATAATACGCAGAGGCTCTTATATTATTCTTAATAAAGAAAAGGATAAACAGGATCAGGTTATTGCATTTGCCCGTCACAGACAGGGAAGAACTGTTCTTGTACTTGCAAACAAAGATGTGAATCATCCTGTTGCATGCAAAGTAATGGTTCCGACCTTAAAATCAACCCAAAAACTTGAAAATTTACTGCCAAAATATGGAGAAGAAAGTAAGTTTCAGGTAAATGACGGAAGTGTTTCGGTTGTTTTAGGGCCCGGCAGAATCCATGTATTTGAAATTGATACCCCCAATATTCAGTTGTATTCTGATAAAGTTTATAAACAACACTAATAATCTGAAAGGATAAAAATGGTTCGAATAACTAAATGTGTAAATAATTTCTTTTACAAACCGATAAGACTTATGGAAAAAGCAGGAAGTAAAACAGCCGGTGGCGGAACTCCAAAGCCTCTTCCGATAGATGTTCGTATGGTTCCGAAATATTTGGAACTTGCAACATACAGGGGTAAAGACAGATTTAATTATGAAGAAATTAACGAAATAACAAAACTTGTAGAAGCACGCAAATCAAGAGGAATTTCACCGAGCGATTTGATAAAGTCATTGCTTGATATAGGAAAAGAAAACGGTAATATATTGTCTGCAAAAGAAATAAAAGATTTTTTTGAAGCCACATCACAGGGCTATGATAAAAAAGGACAAAGTAACATTTTGAGATTTATGAAGTCGCTGAAGGAATGTCAAAAGCCTGTTCAAAAATCTCGTATGGGGGTTTTATCTGATAACAAGAATTTTCGTGAAGGAAAGCCAAACTGCACAAGCGATTATGTATCTTTTAATAACAGGCTTTTAACAAATGTCATCAGTAAATCTGAAAAACCTGAAACTTTGGCAAGAGTATTCGAAATAACGGGTAGTATTCATAATGAACTCCTTGATGCTGAATATGCGACAGAGTTTGTAAATCATTTGACCGAATTATACACAAGAACTAAAAGTCCTGCTTTGCTTTTAGATTGTAACAGGGTTTTCTGTTCGTGGGAAGTAGAACAAATATTAGCAAAAATGAAAGAATCGGGATATAAAATGCCGGAATATAAATTACCGCTGACAAAACCTGATTATGCTAATTTAAGTTTGAGAAAATACTCTGAAATTACAAAACAACAAAAAGAAGTATTGGATTATCTTGGTCTTAAAGGCAAAGTTACATTAGTCGGATTTTACCGTGAATATGTAGATGCTATGAGTTCAAAAGTTTTGAGGAAAGGCAATTTTGAGGGCGGTAAAAAACGCTAAATTTTACTTATCGCTTATATAACCGTTAATTGCGCTGTATGCCGCAACATAAGGGGATGAAAGATAAATAAAACCTTTTGTGTTGCCAAGTCGCCCGATAAAGTTTCTGTTTTGGGTTGTCAGACAAACTTCGCCGTCAGCAAGAATGCCTGCGTGAATCCCGACACAAGGTCCGCAGCCCGGGGGCAAAATCGTTGCGTTTGCATCTATAAAGGTTTCCAATAAACCTTCTTTTAAAGCCTGTTTATAAACAGTTCTTGATGCCGGACAAATCAACATTCTTACTCCGTCATGAACTTTTTTGCCTTTCAAAATGTTTGCAACTGTTCTCATATCTTCAATTCTGCCGTTTGTGCATGTCCCGACATAAACCTGATTAACCTTTACATCATTGAGTTCTCTCGCAAGTTTTGTATTATCAACGGTATGCGGGCATGAAACGGTATGTCCAATTGTTGATGCATCAATTTCGATAATTCTTTCATAGATTGCATCTTCATCAGGTTCAAGAGTTGAGAATTTATCCCCTCTGCCTTTTTCTTCCAAATATGCTTTAGTCTTTTCATCTGCAACAAAAAGTCCGCATTTTGCACCCGCTTCAACAGCCATATTTGCAATTGTAAAGCGTTCGGACATTTCCATATTTTTAATCGTGTCACCATGAAACTCTAATGCTTTGTATGTTGCACCGTCAGCACCTATCATTCCGATAAGGTGTAAAATCAAATCTTTAGCGCAAATTCCTTCTCTGAATTTGCCGTTTACAACAACTTTAAATGTTTGCGGAACTTTTAACCAAGTTTTCCCTAATGCCATTGCAACCGCAATATCTGTTGAACCCATACCGGTTGCAAATGCGCCTAAAGCGCCGGATGTGCATGTGTGTGAATCGGCACCGACCAAAATTTCACAAGGGTTTACAAATGATTCAACAAGTCTTTGATGACAAACTCCAGAGCCGACTTCTGATAATATTGCGCCGTAATCTCTTGAAAAATCTCTCAAAGTTGTGTGCATATTTGATAATTCTTTTCTCGGACTTGGGGAAGCATGGTCAATAAAAAGTATTGTCCTTTCAGGGTTATACAATTTATCTTTACCGAGTTTTTTAAATTCTTCAACCGTCAATGGTCCTGTTCCGTCTTGTACTGCGCATACATCAACTTTTGCAATTACAAGTTCGCCTGCTCTGACCTGATGGTCGCTATGAAGTGAAATTATTTTTTCTACTAAAGTTTGTCCCATTCATTTGCCCTCTTTTTTATTATTTTAGCACGAAGATATTAAAATCTTCTTACATAATAATTTGAATCGTTTTTTAATTTTTCTTTTATTTTAGCCAAATCTTTATCCTCAAAATCGTGAGTTAAAATTTTGGCACATTTCTCTCTTATGGTGTATTCGCCTATATTTGAACCTCTTTGCAAAATTTCTTTTAATTTAGTGAAATCCATCTTATCCCAAAATACATAAATAGTTTCAAGACACCAATATAATTTGAATGCCTCTTTATTTACTTTATATTTGCCGTCCTGAAAATCAAATTTTTCTACAACCTCAAGAAGTTCAAGCGTTAAATTTGCCAACTTCTCGCAGAAATTTTTACAAAAATTCTCATCCTCTTTAAGATTTGATATTGCCTGAATAACATTTCTGCAAATGTTTCCGTTTATATCAATTATGGCATCAAGAAATTTTTGGGTGTTTTTTGACGGTTCAAAATATTTTATATAATTATCATTCCCCATAAATTCAGATAAACGCAAAGATACTGCCTCTCTGATTTTTCCGTCTTGTCCCGTGAGGTTTGATAATAATATCTTTGCATCATCAGAGGAATTTATTGATTCAAGTTTTAGCGCAGAAATTTGTTTTTGCACTATATTTCCATTTTTTAGCATATCAATAAGTTGTTCGTGCGAATAGTTTGTTTCATAAAAATTCAACGCATTGGTAAAATTTTGGTCTAAATTTTCATAGTAAGTATTATTCAAATTTTTATGCTCCGTATTCTCTTAATCAAATATAACACAAAGTATAATGAATTATTCCGTTATATTCGTTTAAATGCATGATGTATAACAACAGGCAAATATTATAATGATATCAGGAGATACACTATGGGAAATTTTATAGAATTTTTACAATCGATATTTTTAGGTAAAGAAACAGACACAACAAGAGTTGGTTTGAGCGAATTTAAGAAAAAACAAACTTCAACAATTCCTGTTATAAAGCGTAAATCAATATTTACCAAGCAACCTGCGCAAGAACTCAGATTGTCTGAATTAATGAGAAAAGGGTCATACTAAATTAATCGTTAAATTTATCTAAAATAGAAAGTCTTTTCTCGTTGTATCTTTCAACAACATTCTCAAAATACATCTTGGCATCTGTCCATTTTGAATGTTTTGTTTTTGGCGCAAGTTTTGATTCTACGGATTTGTGGGTTGCATTGTGTATTTTTGTATATAAATCTCTGAAAAATTGCGGAACTTCTTCCTTTGTTTTGGCAACATTCATAGGAAAATAAGCCTTTGTGTCGTGGTCTTTATATACTGATATTGCAACATCATTAAACATATCATTTTCAAGCGGTTTTATATAGATACGCAAGTTTTCATGTTCTGCGTAGTTATCTAATGCGCCCATTGTTTCATTATTGAAAAACTGATTTAATCGAGGGTCTTTTTTCAAAATATTGTTTGTATTAACCCTGCAATTTTTTCCTAATGGTACATTAGGAATTCTATCTACTTCGTGTGGGGTAAAGCAACATAATTTTACATTTCCTAATTTTACTATTTTTGGCATAAATGTACTCCTTTTACTTTAAGATATATCAGGGATATCCCTAAGTCAATAAATTTCAGGCTCTTGAAAACACTTCAACATCAACATCATCATAGGTATTTGTGTTGAAATAAGCACAAGATGCAACCATTGAAGCATTGTCGGTACAATATTTCATAATCGGTGCGTATACTTTGTATCCGTCTTTTTCAAAATCAAATATTTTTCGGCGGATTTCAGAGTTTGCGGCTACTCCGCCGGCAATTACTACTTGTTTATAACCTTTTTCTTGTAATGCTTTTTTGAGTTTTTTAGCAAGAGTTTTTGATACACATTCCTGAAAACTTGCGCAAACATCATTCACCTGCTTTTCAGTCAAAGAACCATCGTCATTTTCTTCCTTTAGTCTTTTAACTAGTCGTAAAACTGCAGTTTTTAATCCGCTGAAGCTGAAATTATACCCATCAACTCTTGATATAGGAAGTTCATAAGCATTTGGATTCCCGCTTTGTGCAAGTTTATCCAATTTAGGTCCCCCGGGGTATGGCAGACCGATTAATCTTGCAACTTTGTCGTAGGCTTCACCAACAGCATCGTCAATGGTTTCACCTAATATTGTCTGTTTTGAATAGGATTCTACATCAATAATCTGAGTATGACCGCCACTAATTAAAAGTGCCATAAATGGTGGTTTCAAATCCGTATCAATGTAATTTGCACAAAGGTGCGCATTGAGGTGATTTACTCCAATAAACGGCTTGTCATGCACTAATGCAAGAGTTTTTGCCGCATTTAATCCGACAAGTAAACACCCTACAAGCCCCGGGCCGACTGTACCCGCAAATGCAGTAATATCATTTGGTTTTAACCCCGACTGCTCAAATGCTTCATCTATAACTATATTTATGGCATCCATGTGTTCTCTTGCCGCAATTTCAGGGATAACCCCTCCAAATTTTTCGTGGGTTTTTATTTGTGAAGCAACAACATTTGCTACCACTTCTCTGCCGTTTTTAACAATTGCACAAGCCGTTTCATCACAACTCGATTCGATTGCCATGATGTAATTATCGTATCCGGAATCAATTCCGACCTGAACTTTTTTACCGCTGAATAAACATTCCTTTTCCATAAAATAATTATAGCGCAAAAAAAAACCCTTTCTTAAAGAAAGAGTTTGGAATCTTTTTCAATTCCTCGTGTGTAGAAGGTTAGTGTGTAGTAGGTAGTGTATAATTTATGTCTCGTGTTTATTGTAATTATCTCTTACATTTATATAAAGTATTTTTGAAGTATATAATTGCTATATATTTATTATTTTGTTACATTTCTTAATAAACATGCAAAAAGACTGTAAGTATTGCACTTACAGTCTTTTTAGTTTATTTTTAAATCTTACACTTTTCTTTTGCGAGCCGCTTCGGATTTGTGTTTTCTTTTTACACTCGGTTTTTCATATCTTTCGCGTTTTTTTACTTCTGAAAGAATACCGGCTTTTTGAATCTTTTTCTTGAATCGTCTTAATGCGCTTTCAATTGATTCGTTTTCGCCTACTTTAACTTCTGCCATTTTATATTTTCACCACCTTTAATGACTTATTGTACCTGATAAATATATAACAAAGTAAAATAAAATTCAAGTATTTTTGACTATGCAACTTCTGTTTTGCCTAAAAATTTTGCCATTTCAGGTCTTTGCAAAAGTTTAAAATCTTTCAAATCGTTGTTATTTTTTACTTCTTGAGCAGTTTGTACTTCGGGGTTAGCATTTTGTTTTTGCGCATTGGCTTTTTTGTTTGCGCCTGTGAGCAGGTTGCCAAGCCATGTTGCAACAGGTGTTACCGCAACAGGTCCGAAGAATCTGTATACCGAACCAAAGATAATGAGTGATTTCAGAACATCCAAACCTTTTAATTTCCCTGCAAGTTTTTCATTCTTTAAGCCTTTTTCTACATAATGAATAAGGTTAGGTTTTTTGAATTTCTTTAATTCCAAATCTTCAGGATGTTTTTCTGTATATATTTTTTTGATTTTTTCCTGATGTGCTTTGAGGTCTTTTTCTAATTGTTCAACACTTATACCTCTTTTATTTGCCGCATATTTCATTGAAACATGTTTGTTCCAAGGACCAACTAATCTTTCGCTTACCAAATATGCGATAGCCGTAGAAGCAACAAGAGTCAAACCTTGGTTTATTGCAAGAGTTCTTCTTCTGTCCTCATCCATATCTTTGTTTCTGATGGTTTGAAGCATATACATACCGGAAATTACATAAGAACCAATTGCCTGCATGTGGTCAACTATTCTGCCGATATCGTTTCTGTGCGATAGCCAGTGCGTAATTTTAGAAGAAACCAACGGACCATAGTAATATTTGGCTATTCCGTCAGTTAATTTATCAAAGCCTTTTCTAAACGGGTTTAAAAATGCAGATTTTGTAGGCATGGCACCGTTAAATGACGGATTAGAATTTCTTTGGTATCTGTAATTTGTATTAGAAATGGAGGTATTTAAAGTAATCATTACTTGTTACCCCCTTCTGTTTTAACCTGTTCAGTTTGAGGTGCTTGAGTTTGAGGCTTACTCTTTTCAATTCCGAATACATGCTTTAAGATTGGCGGAATAAGTGCTACTGTAAGCATTGCTTTTAATATCCCGAATACCAAAACATCAGGTGCCATATTCAGGCATTTATATACTTTATCAAAATCTACCGATTTATTCAGTTTTACAAATTTGCCGTTTTTGTCATATTCAATAAAATTATCAAAGAATTTTTCGCCGACATATTTAGTGCCTTGTTTAATTTTTTCTTTTGCAAGATTTGTAATATTGTAATCTTTATAAACTTTTTCAAAATCGATTTCACTATTAAGTGCGGTTAGTCTTGTAAGTTTTCCGTCTTTTTCTTCAAATGCTCCGAATTGTTTTAAAAATTCCGGTTCCAAATGAGAAGTATCATCTAAAATACTTTCAACAGTAAGTTTTTCAGGCGGAATTTCTTTCATCTCCGATAATTTTTTAAGACGCCTTGTAACAAGTTTCACTTCGTTGCTTTTTTCTATCCGGTCAAGAACTAACTGAACATCGTTTTTCTTAACTTTTTCAGCCGCAATTCCTAAAGGATACATAATAATACTTGCGAAGCCGAAACCTATAAGTCCTGAAGCCATTGAGTGTCCTGATGCGTAAATCTTATCTTCTTTGTTCTTTTTACCCGGCAAAGACATAATCGCTAAAGGTCTCGGACCGAGAGCAAGAACCAACGCAACGAGGTTTTGGACGATTGTTGTGTGATTGTTACATGCATCAAGCAAATTTTCTAACATTCTTGAGGAAAGTTTAGCGGCAGATCCGAAACTCACCGAACTGCCGCTATAATATCCTCTATTCACACTTTCACTATTATTCTTACACAACTCTCCGCGCAAACTCATACCGCTATTCTCGGGAACAGACTTGAGCCTGTGCTGATTAGTTAACACGGGATAATTTATATAATCTACTTTCATGCTACACCTTAATTAGTAATTGATACATTTATTTTAAATCAAAAGAAAATATTAATTGTCAGAAAGTAACAAATTTGTTACAATTCTATAAATTTATAGTAATAATATTTTTTATGTGAATAATTACTTTATATTCGCAGCAATGACATATTTCGGGGAAATAGCATATAATTAAAAAACAACCGATGAAAATATATTCACCGGTCGTTTTTTGTATTTGATAATAACAAATTCTATTCTTTTGTGTATTCAGCATCTATAACATCATCGTCATTGTTTGATGTTGATTCTGATGAAGAAGAATCAGTTTGAGCATTATCAGTTTGAGCGTTTGCTCCTTCTTTTTGAACTGCTTCATACGCTTTTTGAGAAATTGCAAACATTGTTTGCTGTAAATCTTCAGACAGTTTTTTAAGTTCATCTGTTGATTTATTTTCGTCAATTGCTTTTTGAAGTGCTGTTTTTTGTTCTTCAAGTTTTGATTTGTCGGCTTCATCAATTTTACCTTCAAAATCTTTCAAAACTCTTTCAGCAGATGCTATCATACTTGATGCATTGTTTTTAATTTCTGCTTCTTCTTTTTTCTTCTTGTCATCGGCAGCGTTTGCTTCTGCTTCTTTTACCATTCTGTCGATATCTGCTTCAGAAAGGTTAGAAGAATTTGTAATAGTAATTTTTTGTTCTTTATTTGTTGCTTTATCTTTTGCAGATACATTAACAATACCGTTAGCATCAATATCAAATGTAACTTCGATTTGAGGAATACCTCTCATCGCAGGCGCAATACCGTCAAGTCTGAACATACCTAATGACTTGTTATCTTTTGCCATTGGTCTTTCACCCTGAAGAACCTGAATATCAACTGAGGTTTGGTTGTTTTCTGCAGTAGAGAATACCTGAGATTTTGAAACAGGAATTGTAGTGTTACGAGGAACCAACGGTGTCATAACACCGCCTAATGTTTCAATACCCAAAGTCAACGGAGTAACATCAAGTAATACAATATCTTTAACTTCACCTGCCAATACACCTGCCTGAACTGCAGCACCGACTGCAACAACCTCATCAGGGTTAACTGATTGGTTAGGTTCTTTACCTGTATAATCCTTAACTAATTTTTGAACCGCAGGGATTCTTGAAGAACCACCGACTAAAACTACTTCATTGATTTCGGATTTTGAAATGCCTGCATCACTTATTGCTTTTTCAACAGGTGCTTTACATCTTTCCAACAAATCAAAAGATAATTCTTCAAATTTTGCTCTTGTCAAATTCAAATCCAGGTGTTTTGGTCCGTTAGCATCTGCAGTAATGAACGGTAAATTGATATTTGTTTCAAATACTGAAGACAATTCGCACTTTGCTTTTTCTGCGGCTTCTTTAACACGCTGCATTGCTTGTTTATCCCCGGTCAGATCAATGCCTTCCTGTTTTTTAAATTCTTCGCAAATCCAATCCATAACTTTTTGGTCAAAATCGTCACCACCCAAGTGAGTATCACCTGAAGTTGATAATACTTCGTGAACACCGTCACCTATTTCAAGAATTGAAACATCAAATGTACCACCACCTAAGTCGAATACTAAAACTTTTTCTGCTTTTTCTTTTTCAAGTCCGTAAGCCAAAGCAGCAGCTGTAGGTTCGTTTACAATACGAAGCACATCTAACCCTGCAATTTTACCTGCATCTTTTGTTGCCTGACGCTGTGCATCATTAAAATATGCCGGAACGGTAATAACTGCTGATGTAACTTTTTCTCCCAAATATGCGGAAGCATCATCTGCAAGTTTTCTCAAAATCATTGAAGAAATTTCTTGCGGAGTATAATCCTTTCCGTCAATATTTACTTTGTAGTTATCGCCCATGTGACGCTTGATTGATGCAATGGTTTTATCAGGGTTTACGATTGCCTGTCTTTTTGCCAACTGCCCTACAAGTCTTTCACCTGTCTTTGAAAATCCGACGATAGAAGGTGTAGTTCTTGAACCTTCTGCGTTTGCTATAACGGTTGGTTTACCGCCTTCCATAACTGCGACTACGGAGTTTGTTGTTCCCAAGTCAATACCGATTGTTTTTGCCATAATTTTATCTCCTTATAATTAAATTACATGACTTTTATTCTTATACTAAAGTTATAACACCGGTTTTTGTCATTTCTTAAAAAATAAACAAAAAATTAACAATTTAAGATTGACAAAATTAATTATTTTGGATTAATGACGGATTTTAAATTTTGTTATAAAATGAAGACATATTTTAATGAGGGCATTATATGACAATTGACAACGCATTGGTTATGATTTTGGCAGGTGGAGAGGGTAAAAGATTATACCCGTTGACAAAAGACAGAGCCAAACCTGCTGTCCCGTTTGGCGGTCGTTACAGAATCATTGATTTTGTGCTGAATAATTTTATAAACTCCGGTTTTTTCAAAATCAAGGTTTTGACACAGTATAAATCGGATTCGCTAAACAAACACATAACAAGAGGCTGGACACTGTCACCGTTTCTAAATCAGTATGTTGACCTTGCTCCTGCTCAGATGAGAACGGGCAACGATTGGTATAAAGGAACTGCCGATGCAATTTATCAGAATATATTTCATATAACCGACGAGGACCCTCGTTATGTTTGTATTTTTGGCGGAGACCATATTTATAAAATGCATGTTGATCAGATGCTTGATTTTCATAAAGAAAATAATGCGGATTTATCAATTTCCGGTATTCCTATTCCGATAGAAGAGGCTTCAGAGTTTGGAATTATGGAGGTTGATGAAAATTGGCGTTTGATAAATTTTGTTGAAAAACCTAATTACAGACCGAAATCAATTCCGGGCAATCCGAATATGTGTTTGGCTTCTATGGGGAATTATATTTTTGACAAAGATATTTTGCTTGATGCTCTAAATCGTGATGCGGTAAGAGAGGATTCTTCTCATGATTTCGGTAAAAATGTTATTCCTATGCTTTTAGGAGAGGGTAAAAATATTTATGTTTATAATTTTGCACAAAATACATTCCCCGGAATGACAGAAGCAGAACAGGGATATTGGAAAGATGTAGGAAGTATTGATGCTTATTGGCAGGCTAATATGGATTTGTTATCATATAATCCTGAACTTAATTTGTATTCAAAAGAATGGCCGCTAAGGACTTTTAATTACAATTATCCGCCGGCAAAATTTGTTTGGGAAGAAGGCGACAGAGTTGGTATGGCTACAAATTCAATGGTATCTGAAGGCTGTATTATTTCAGGCGGGGGGCTTTCTCACTGCGTATTATCGCCAAAAGTCAGAATTAATAGTTATTCAAGCGTAACAGACAGTATTCTGATGGAAAATGTGGAAGTCGGCAGATACTCTCAAATCAGAAAAGCAATTATTGATAAAAATGTTGTAATTCCTCCGCATACAAAAATCGGGTTTAACAGAGATGAAGATATAAGACGCGGATTTCATGTTTCCGAAGGCGGGGTAACAGTTGTTCCGAAAGGTGCAATACTATAAGATATAAAAATGTGCGAATTGTATAATCCGCACATTTTTTGTATTTATACTTATATGTTGACCGGCGGTTTGTAACTTGGGTTTAAGTTTATTCTTCTCAGATCAACATTCACCGCTTTATCCTTTAAAGCCTGCATATTTTGTGCATTTACACTTTCTCCTTTTATGTTTACAGAATTATTGAAAGCAACTGATTGACGGTAATCCTTATAGTCCTCTCCATTAAGTAATAATATCTGGTCTTTACCAATATCAAAAATATCAAAACTATTTTGTGTAATCATGTCATCTTTTGCTTTTTTCATTTGCTCAAATGCTTTATTTCTGGTTGTATTGTCTTTGTATGTGTATAAATAATTTCCTGTAAATGATACTTTCATGTTTCCTCCTTTTTTATTTTAAAATCTATAAAAATATTTTTTGCTACTTAAAAAAATATTTATAATTATTGTAAATTTTTGTTAATATAGTATTTGAAATTTAGCAATATTGCACGGCTGAAATTTTTTATATAGTGGGTGAATGTGTGTATGTCTAACCTTAGTGTAAAACCATTTACAACTTATGGCAAAAGAGTCGCAAAGTGGGTCTTTAATACTTTGCCGTCTATGGAATTAAAAAACGGCAGAGTACTTAACGCTGTAAAATGGGCGGGACAACACATATCTTCTCCCCAAAACCGAGTGATATTAGGGGCTACGGCATTAATGAGCCAGCCGTTTATAGACTTACACAACAGAAATGTAGATGATGAAACAAGAAAAGTTTCTGCCGCAAGAACTGTTGCAAAAATTCTTGCAGGTACAACAACAGGCTTTTTTGTAAGATATTATGCAATTAAGGCTGTTGATTTCTTTACACTAAAACCCGACAAAACAATCAGAACCGTTAAAAGTTTGTTATTCCCAAGAGGTGTGAATACGACAATTAAAGGCATGCAGCAGTACAAACTTGCTTTGGGAACCTTTATTTCGTTAGGTGTTATGATGTTTACCAACTTTGCCATTGATGCACCTTTAACAAAAGTTTTAACAAACATGTTTGTTAAAAAAATAAAGGAACACGAAAGAAAAAAAGTTGATAATAGCATAATGACAAATCCTATACCGACGGTTTCTAATGACAAAGAAAAACCGAAAAATAATACTTATATTCACCGTCCCTCAATGGATTCTTTTATAAGCAGAAAGGAGGCTAAATAATGTCAAATCCAAAAGCCGCCTTTTCTCTGCTTGGAAAAATTTATGAAGCATACCATAAAGATGCCGGAAAAATGCTTATTCATACCGGTGTAATTTCATGGATGCTTTCTTCTGCCGCTCAAATTGCCGGTATAATAATGAATGATAAAATTCCAAAGGAACAAAAAATGTTTCTTATTCCGCAGGAATTTGCTGATGCTTGCTTTAATATTTTATCGTTCTATGTTGTAACCCGTTCTTGTACCGCAATGGTCGATAAGATGATTATAAGCGGTAAATGGTTGCCGAGTAATGTTAAAAATCATTTAATCAAAAACGGATTTAAAGACAGAATAGGAAAATTTGAATTTAATATTTTAAAAGAAACAAAACTGACAGGCAGACCAAAAAGAAGTTTTGAATTATTCCAAAACGGTATGGGGGTAATTGCATCAACATTAGGCTCTATTTTCTCCTGCAACATAATAACACCGCTTTCAAGAAATATGTATGCTTCTCGTCGTCAGCAGGAAAATATTGCAAAGATGAATAATCCGAATCCTGCGCTTCTAAATCCGCAAAATAATCGTGACAGAGCAAGAGCGGTTATTCATAATACTTATATGCAGGCTTTTATGAATAGAGGCAATTTAAAAGTATAAGTAAATAAAACCGGTAATAACAGCGATTAATAGAAGAACAAAAAGTATGATTATATTGCGAAAGTATGTTGTTGTGTAACCTTGTCCTTCGTTCAAAGTTGCAACTATACTTTTTGAATAATCAAATTTTGTGTCATTTTTTGTCTTTTCGTAGGCATTGTGCATTAATTTTTTAAACTTATACATTGATTCAAGTTTTTGTCTTGCATTTGGGTTTAGGATAGTCATTTTTTTGATTTTGACATTCTCTCCGGTATCAAGTTCATTATCCATATATGCGGAAAGATTGCCAATGAGTTCTTTGTCAGGTTTTGATTCATGCGGGTTGTTCTCAGGTGCATACTTTGTTATGACCTTTTGTAATTGTTCAACCTTTTTTCTGCATTTAGGGCATTTTTTCAAATGCTGATTGAAAAATTCTAACAATGACGGCGCAAGTTTTCCTTCTATAAAGTAGCCGATAAGTGATTCTATCTGATTACATGTAAACTGTATATTCATAAAAACTCCTTTAGGTATAATTTTTTAAATCTTCGTGCAATTTCATTCTTGCTCTTGAGATTCTTGATTTTACCGTGCCTATGCTTGAATTTGTCGTAGATGCGATTTCCTCGTAACTCAATCCCTGAAATTCTCTCAATACTATTGCAATCCTAAATACTTCGGGCAATCCTCTTATTGCCTTTTTTACCTGCCTTTCACATTCATTTGTTATACACTTTTCAATCGGCTTTGAATGTTTATCGGGAATTTCTATATTTATTTCCGAATCCTGCGACGGGCAGGAATATTCAATCGAAATTACAGGTGGTTTGTTTTTTAATTTTCGTAAATAATCGTAGTAAGTATTTGTAATTATGTGATTTAGCCAACCCTGAAAGCACTTTGGATTGTGAAGATTACTGATATTTCTTGCAAGTTTTAATAAAACTTCCTGAGTCAAGTCATAAAGATTTTCATTGCTTTTTAGCATATATGAAAGTGTTGCAAAAACATCTTTCTGAACCTTTCTTATCAGTTCTTCAAGTGCAGAAAAATCTTCTTGCTGCGACAAAACAACAAGTTCATCAATTTTCATCTTTTTGTAATCATTTTTATTTGGCATAGTTTCACTCAAAAAAATATTAAATGAAAACCTTGCCTTAATTATCGGAAAGATTGCTAATTGTTTGGGGTATATTATTTATTTTAGGATTAAACTTTTGATTTTGACTCTTTTAAAAATTGTTCAAAAATTTCAACACTGTCTCCGACAAGTTCAACACATGGGCGTTTTTTATAATAATTTTCTGTTCTTGGTTCGGGATTTACCCCGTCTGTTGTCGGTACACCCTGCAAAAGTTCTCTGCATATAATACTGCCGTTTTGGTCTTTAAACCTTTTTGCAAGTTCCTGTATGCGTTTGTAGTGTTCACCTTTTTCAACAGGGAAATCATTTACACCTGCAAATGCAAGCCCTGCCGCCATAAACATTCCGCTTACAGTACCGCAAACCTCTCTCATCCTCCCCATGCCGGCACCAAAAGACGATGCAAGTTTCATCGCAGTCCCAAAATCTAAACCTAATTCTTCACAAAAAACACCTAATACCGCTTGCGAACAATTATAGCCGGATTTGAATAACTCTTTTGCTTTTTCTGATTTTTCACTCATATCTTACTCCTAAATTATAATCTAAAAAAGACTCAACAAATTGTTGAGTCTTTTAAAATGCTCCAGGCCAGACTTTACAAAGCGAACCACAGAGCCGTAAGGCGATGGGTGTGAGCCTGTATGTCGAGGTGCGAAGCACCGAAGGCTGAACTGGAAGTGAAAGGCTGGCTTTGTATAATAACAAAATAGCCTCTAAAAAATGCTCCAGGCCAGACTTGAACTGGCACCGAGGTTGAGCCCCGATTGGATTTTAAGTCCAACGCGTCTACCGATTCCGCCACTGGAGCGTGGTTTAAGTTCTATTAATTTTTCAAAAATGCTCTGCTTTAGCGCGTCTACCGACCTCTCGAAAAACTTGACATTTAGTCAACTTTTTCTCGGCAGAGTGCCACTGGAGCGTGG
>CACYKF010000023.1 GCA_902774905.1 uncultured bacterium | reverse complement strand
AAGAGGAGAGACGAAAAACAATAATCGTAAAATGAATATTTTTCGATTTTGTTTTGAGCGTTGGCGTTTAATGCGAGGGCGTAGAAGATTGAATAGCCGGTGTGGAGCAACGGGTTGACCTGCGATAAGCAGGGCAAGCAGGTTGCGAAACATTATACCTCCGCCGTTGAGATCGGAACGAAAGTGCAGTGAACGAAGCAATCTTTGATTGCACAGGCGGAATAAAGCCCGAGCAGAGCAAAAAAGTTAAAACTTTTTCAATTTCGCATAGGAAGCATCCATCGCTTTTTTTCCGAAACTGCCAAAATCGATGGTATACATAACACTGTCACCTAATTTCATAACATTGGTTACATGCCCTATACCCATCCGGTCATGAAATACTCTTTGTCCGACATCAAACACTTCAGTTACAGATTGGGATTTAATTCTTTCTTCTTCCCGTTGTTTTGCCTGTTGTGCCTCTTGTGCAAGTCTTGCTCTGCGCTCATCTGCCATTCTTTTAATTTTATTATCAGCAAAAAAGGCTTTTAATTTTTCTTCTTCACGCTTTTTGTTTACTGCAGATTTTACAATAAAAGACTTATTTGAAGTTCTGTTTGAAATTGGCTTTGTCACGGATAGACCGCGTTTTTGTGGCGCTACAAAATTCGACCCGAATCCGGTTGATGGTCTTACATACCCATCAGGACTTGTTGAAATAGTCGAATTAGAATAAGATTTTGCCTTTGAAACCGCACTTCTAAATGTTGAAGAACTACCTGAATATTCATCAGATTCAAATGATTCAATAAGATTTTGCGGGATTTCCTCTATAAATCTTGACGGATTATAGTAACGATATTCACCCCAAGTCTGACGGCGTTTTGAAGATACAAGATAGAGTTTTTCTTTTGCTCTTGTTATACCGACATACATCAAACGGCGTTCTTCCTCTATTTCTGACGGAGTTTGGAGAGTTCTTTGGGAAGGGAAAATACCTTCATCCATCCCTGCAATAAATACTGTCGGGAATTCAAGACCTTTTGCAGAATGTAAAGTCATCAGAGTAACATTATTGGATTCCTCACTCATTGAATCCAAATCGGAAACAAGGGCAACTTGTTGGAGAAATTCTGATAATTTATCATTTTCATCTTCCGGTTGAAATTCTTCCGCAACATTGACAAGTTCTTGCAAATTGCCTTTATGATCATTATATTCATCCGGATCAGAATAAGTATTCTGTAAGTATGACAAATAATCCGTTTTTTCGATAAGCAAAGACATAAAATCTTTTAAAGAATAAGAGTTTATTGCCTGAGAGAAGCGGTGAATAAGTTGAGCGAAATCCTTTAGTTTGGCACAAGTTTTTGCATTGAGATTTTCACATTCGTCACTTATTTTTATAGCCTCATAAAGACTTATATCCCGTTCGGAAGCAAAATCAGACAAATTTTTGAGAGTAGTATCACCGATTCCTCTTTTTGGAACATTTATAATGCGTCTTAAACATTGAGAATCTTCGGTATTGTTAATTAATTTTAAATATGCAAGAATATCTTTTACTTCTGCTCTGTCATAAAATTTTATACCGCCATAAATTTTGTATGGAATTCCTTTTGCCATGCAGGCTTCTTCTAATGCCCTTGACTGATTATTTGTACGATAAAGAACTGCAAATTGACTGTAATTTCCGTAAGCATTCTTTTTAATATTTCTTGTTATATAATTTGCTTCATCACTTTCATCTGCCGCAACATAATAACTTAATTTATCTCCTTCGCCATGATTAGAATAAAGAATCTTATCAACTCTTTGTTCATTATTTTCAATAACGGCATTTGCAGCGTTTAATATATTTGCTGTTGAGCGGTAATTTTGTTCAAGTTTAATTAGTTTTGCATCTTTATAATCATGCTGAAAATTAAGAATAATTTTAAAATCCGCACCACGCCACGAGTAAATTGACTGGTCAACATCTCCAACAACACACAAAGAGCGTTCAGGCGGAATTTCAGCCATTAAGTTTGTGTATAACAAATTAACTAACTTGTACTGTGCAAGGTTTGTATCTTGGTACTCATCAACTAATATATGCTGAAATTTGTCATAATATTTTTGTCTTACTTCTTCATTTTGTTCAAGCAAACGAACCGAAAGCATAAGCATATCGTCAAAATCAATTGCATTATTGGAATTGAGAGATTTTTCGTATTCTTCATAAATTAACGCTATTTTTTGACCTTTATAATCTCTTGCGGTTCTATATAACATATCCGCATCCTGCATTTTATTTTTTGCATTGGAAATTATTGATTTTACTAATTTGGTGGGATAAATTTTTTCATCAAGATTTAATTTTTTAACTATTCTTGTAATAATTTGATTAGTGTCAGAATCATCATATATAGTGAAATTTTTATCGAGTTTTTTACCGGTTGATGTATTATATTTTTCAATATTTTCTCTCAAAATACGGCCGCAGATACCGTGAAAAGTTCCAACCCACATGGATTTAACTTTATCTTCGCCGATAATATTACCAATACGCTCTTTCATTTCTTTAGCGGCTTTGTTTGTAAAAGTAACAGCAAGAATATTCCACGGTTTTACACCGTTTTCTATCATATATGCGATGCGTGTTGTCAGGACTTTTGTTTTCCCTGAGCCTGCACCCGCAAGAATCAGCAAAGCACCTTTGGTAGTTTGCACCGCTTCTGATTGTTCCTTATTCAAATTTTCGAGCAGATTTACCATGACCTCTTCCCAAATCAAAAAAAATATGCTATACTTATAGCATATTTGAAAAATGTAATTAATGCAATCAGAAAGTGAAGAAAAAATGACAGAAAGTGAGATGGAAATTTTAATGAGTTCGGATGAGAAAAAAGAAAATCAGGAAAGTTCAATTGTAGTGCCTATTGATGACGATATGGATACAGTAAAAGCAGATTCACCAAATACGGTTGATGAACTTGCTATGGAACTTGCAACAATTAAACAATCAGCAAAGAAAATTGCAATCATCGGAAGTCGTAATCTTCCTATTACTCACCAACAAATGATAGAAACTCTTGCAACCGCACTTGTGATGCAGGGAAATACAATTATTACATCAGGCGGTTCATCAGGAACAAATGCAGCCGCTATCAGAGGTGCAATGAAAGCAAATCCTGACAAATTGAGTGTTATACTTCCGCAAACAATAGGACAGCAACCAAGTGATGTTCAGGATCAACTTATCGGAGTTCCAAATATTATTGAACACGCAGACAGGGCAATGATGACGCTTGCGGATGCTTCAAGAGTTTGTAACAGAGAAATTATTGACGAATGTAATCAATTAATTTGTTTCTTGTCACATACAAGTAAAACTTTGTATAATGCCGTAAAATACGCAGAAGAAGGTCATAAAGTTATTACGGTATTTTATTTAGACTAATTTGATTATAATATTGAGGCAGTTTTATGTCTGAAAACTTGAAAAAATTAACGGGTAAAAATCCCAAAGATTTTGAACCCGTAGCTTATAGTCTTATAAATATGCCTGATGTCGATTTGTTCAAAGAACTTGTCGATAAAGAGGATTATTTGTATGATTTTATCAAACAAAATGTATCCAAGCGACTTGAAAGAGTTTGCAATAAGGATAACTATCGCAATTTACTTCAATTACTTAAATATTATTCGCCATCATACGAAGATTTTATTATTTCTGTTTTGGTAAAATATGCAAATGAAGATTTGACGGATTCTATGCTTGATTTGATTGAAAACGGCAATGAAGATGAAAAAACATATTGCGCAAAATATTTTTCATTTATAAAAGACCCGTTAGCGATTGAATATTTAAAAGAAAATGCTTATAGTGAAAATTCTTATTTAAGTTCGAATTCCATTAGTGCATTATCGTCATTTGGCGAAAGAGAAATTTATAACGAAGCAATCGCAAAATTAAAATCTGATGATGAATTTGAGCAACTATCAGGGGCAAAATTTCTTGTATCTTATGGTGATAAATCGGCATGTGATGCAATTATAGAAACAGTTAAAACATCCTCTTTTGCGGAACATATCGCATCCGAACTGCCTTATCTGATTTCTTTAAAAGAAATTATTGAATCTGATAAAACAAACGGACTATTTATACTAAATCACATTATTAACGGACTTGGAGAAGTAAGCGCATTATCGCAGGTATTTGATTTTGAATTGTATGAAATCTTTGAAAATCTAATCAAAGAGAGTATTACATCTGAAATTGCAACGGTTTTATTAAATGCAATTGATAAATTTGAGACTCTGACAGAAAATGATGAATACCTATTTGATGAAAATAAAGAAACAAAACAGGAAATTTATGATATTAAAAATATGTTATCGGAATTGAACAAAGACGAATTAATTAAAGTTGCTGATAATGAACTAAAACCAAACAGTCTGTTTGTTTTTAATGCCCTTGAATTTAGCAAAAATATTCAAAAAATAAAAGAATTGCTAAATTCAAATAATCAGACACTTGTGCTAAAGACTGTTGAAATTTTGAAAAAAAACGGAGTTTTGACAACTGATGATAAGAATGTTGCACTTGAAAAAGTTTCAAACGAGAATATTAAAAACATCATTTTAGCAATTTAGGCTTCAGTACAAACACGAACCCCTTAATAAAAGAACTTTAAGAATGACGTAATTTTTCTGTCTTTTAAAAAGGGGCTCAAACTTAGGGTAAATTATATTTTTATAATTATTGTTTTTTTTCAAAATCTGTTCCGCCGACAACTCTCAGCCGCAGATGACGATTTTCACCTTCGCCTACTGAAGTAGAATCGAGATTATGCTGTTCGGCAAGTTCGTGCTGAAGTTTTCTTATTTGCTGATTTTGAGGCTTTAATTCAATATCTTTGACAACACCTGTCAAAATCTTTTCTATCGCTTCTTTTGCCTCGTCCAATGCAGTTTCTGTCACATCATAAAAAGACTGTTTTTCGTTCATTTCAGCAATATCAAGTGCCTGCTTTATAATTTTTTGAATCTGCGCCATTGAGTTTGTTTTTACATAGAATATTTGCAGTCTGTCTTTTTCAGCGGTAGAAAGAACTTTTGCTCCGCCTTTGACAAAGTTTTTATGCGCAATAACAATATCAGCATCATCAATATTCCTTGTAATTTCTGCATTTAAATCAAGACGCTCAATAACTTTTTCCGCAATACTTCTTGATACGGCATAAAGATAAATCTTTTTGTAATTTCTGACTTCTTCGACATATTTCTGTCTTGAAAATGAAAATTTAAGACTTTCAGGATGTTCAATTTTATTATCAAGCATATTAATCTTATCAATAACATTTGGAGTTTTAGAAACAGAAATCGGTGCAGAAGCGGTAAATTCATAAGTTTTATCAACTTTTCTAATCTCAGGCTTAATCGGCCATCCTCTTAAAATATAATCTACCGCCTCTGCAGTATCTTTATATACGGCTAATGTATTTCTGTCTAATATTTCTATTACAATATCAAATGTCGGTTGCTTTTCTCTTTCTAATACAGTCTTTTGAGAAGAACGGCGTTTTGCTTCATCATCACCTAAAGTAACAGACTGAATACCACCGACTAAATCAGATAATGTCGGGTTTTTTATCAAGTTTTCTAATGTATTACCATGTGCAGTCGCAATAAGCATAACTCCTCGTTCAGCAATAGTTCTTGCAGCCTGCGCTTCTTCTTCGGTGCCGATTTCATCAACAATTATGACTTCAGGAGTATGATTTTCTACCGCTTCAATCATAATATCTTTTTGATACTCAGGCTGACGAACCTGCATTCTTCTTGCGTGTCCGACAGCAGGATGTGGTACATCACCGTCACCTGCAATTTCATTTGAAGTATCAACAATAATTACACGCTTAGCAAGTTCATCCGCAACAAGTCGGGAAATTTCTCTCAATTTTGTAGTTTTACCAACTCCCGGAGGCCCGAGGAACAATATACTTTTATTTTGGAGACAAATATCTTTAATGCATGAGATTGTACCCGTAACAACACGCCCGATACGGCAGGTTAAACCTACAACTTTGCCCTGTCTGTTTCTTATAGCACTAATTCTGTGTAATGTACCAGCAATTCCTGAGCGGTTATCTGATGTAAACTCCTGAACTCTTGAGGTTATATATTCAATATCTTCATCATTAACAATATCTGTTTCAAGATAAGTAATCGTTTTATCAGAGCGACGAATTTCAGGTACTCTGCCTAAATCCAAAACAATTTCAATAGCATCATCAAGCATTTGCGGATTCAGACACCTGTGAATTTTCTCCGGTAAAATCTCTAATAATTTCTCAATATCATTTTGTAATTGCAGGTTGCTCATATTCGCCACCTTTCTGCTAAGATTATACCAATTTTTTTGATGGGGTACTTTAAGCATTAAAATTAATGGTATAACTTCTATTAATATTATAACACATGTAACGACATGTTTTTATAATTTCTAAAATTAAAAGATTACAATTTTAACAAAACTTTACATTTTAAAAGAGGTTCTATTTGCGTCATATCAGCACTTTTCATTTTAAAAAATAAAAAAATTATAATTCAATAAAACAAAAATTATACAAGTTTTGTGAATAAAAAAATCAAATTTACAATCTGAAATACACGCAAAATTTATATTAAGTTTTGTTAAGTAAAACACAATTGAAATAAGAATCTATTTCAATTATCATTCAGTTAAAATGAAGAATAGAATTTTAGCAGTAACATTTTTAATATTTTTATTATCAGTATTCGCTGTAATTGTTTCAGGATACAAAAATAAATATGAAGTCATTGAGATTTTGAGTGCTGACAAAATCGTACTTGATTTTAATAAAAACGGAATTGCAGATAACGGAGAAACTGTATGCATCAATGAAATATCGAGTTTTGAAAGAGAGCCTCAAAACGAAAATAAAATATCTAAGGAGTTTAAACTTTCCTATACAGATAAAATCGGGCTTTGGTATTTAGGCAAAGAATACACACAAAAGCAACTTCTAAATAAAAAAATCTCATACAAATACATTCGCGAAAATAGTTCATGTAAAACTGCACAAATAAAAATTAACGACATAGATTATGGAAATTTATTGTTAAACAGCGGATTCGGCATAAAAAACGGCAAAATCGGTAATATTGAGAAATTTAAACAAAACATTGAAATTTCAAAGAAATTAAATCTTGTTGTGTTGAACCACCATTCAAACAAATACCATACACTTGACTGCGAATACGGAAAGATGGCGCACGACAAAATTATAATCCCTTTTAAACAACTACCAAAAGATATGCACCCGTGCCACTTTTGTCACAAAATCAAAGATAAAAAACATAAAATTGAAACAAAACATCAAATCACAGGTATATCTCCTGCGCTGAAACTCTTTGGCGGAGATATTGCCTTATATAAATTTGATTACACAAAGCAGTTAAAACCGAATTCAAACTGTTCAACAGATGTCTGCAAATTGATAGTAAATGAAATAAACAACGCAAAGCAAAGTATAGATATAGCAATCTACGGTTATGATGACATTCCTGCCATAACGTCTGCTCTGTCAAGAGCAAACAAAAAAGGAGTGGTAATCCGATTTGTTTATGACGAAGTTCCAAACAATGCCAAGACATTTTACAGCGACAATTACATAATAAAAAATCTATCCAATCAAAGCACAAGCGATAAAAATTCTTCGGAAGCAGGAAAAATTATGCACAACAAATTTTTAATATTTGATCGGCAAAAAGTTATAACAGGCTCAATGAATTTTTCAAAATCAGGCTTGAGCGGATATGATGTTAATGATATTGCAGTAATAAACTCCCCTGAAATTGCAAAACTATATGAAGCAGAATTTGAACAGATGTTAAAGGGGAAATTTCACAGGGCAAAAATTAGACACAACTTGCCGAGCAAATTTATACTGGGAATTTCTGAAATAGAAATTTATTTTTCACCGCAGGACAAATCTTCAAAAAGAATTGTTGAACTTATTAACAGCGCTAAAAATTACATATATGTACCGACATTTCTAATAACTCATAAAGACATTACAGAAGCACTAATTAAAGCAAAGAAAAGAAATATTGATGTAAAAATTATAATTGATGCAAACAGTGTGAATACAAGAAATACAAAACATAAATTATTGCGGGAGAGCGGAGTTTTATTAAAAGCAGAAAATTATGCAGGAAAACTACATTCAAAAACAATGATAGTTGATGATGAATACCTTATTATAGGTTCAATGAACTTTTCAAACAGCGGGGAAAATAAAAATGATGAAAATATGCTTGTAATAAAAAATCCGAATTTTGCGAGAAATTATAAGCAATTTTTCTTATATTTGTGGAATATTATACCGGATAAATATTTAAAATACTCCCCAAAAGCGGAGAGTTTTGACTCGATAGGCTCTTGTTATGACGGAGTTGATAATAATTTTGACGGGAAAATCGACTCTGAAGATGACGGGTGCAAAATCAGAAAATAATTTGCACTTGTGTTTTAAAAAAATCTGTTATATGATAAAACATATCAGATAAAAAGCGAGGTTTACAAATGAATCAGATAATCAAAGTAGCGTGGGAATTAAACGAAAATTCAGAAAACC
Organism: uncultured bacterium; assembly: GCA_902774905.1. Lineage (GTDB taxonomy): Bacteria > Cyanobacteriota > Vampirovibrionia > Gastranaerophilales > Gastranaerophilaceae > Zag111. The sequence goes on along the minus strand of CACYKF010000023.1, from coordinate 17,248 downwards.
GATATAAACTTGTGTATGAAATTGCTGAACTTGCGAAGAAATTAGTTGACGAAAGTCAGGCAAGAAAAGCAAGAGAAGGTTTTGGTTATGAAGATGCACATGAAAGTGCATACACAAAAGAAAATCCTGTTGAACATGCATTGATGGTAAAAGCATCAGAAGCAGACGACAACAGATTAGTAGGTTAGTTTTTAATGCACGGGTAATCACAAAACCCGTGTATTTTTATGGATATACGGGGATAGTTTTATGAGGCATACATTAGACTATATCAACACATACACCGACAATTTTAAACCTGAAATCGGGATAATTTTAGGTTCGGGGCTGGGTGAACTTGCTGATAAATACAGAGAATTTGCAATACCTTACAGACAAATTCCGAGATTTCCCCGTCTTTCAGGTATAGATGGTCATAAAGGACAGTTGGTATTCGCAAATATAGTCGGACGCAGAGTAGTAATGATGCAGGGAAGAATGCATTTTTACGAAGGCTTTTCTATGGAACAGGTGACCTATCCTATTAAAGTAATGAAAGAACTTGGTGTAAAAACCATAATACTTACAAATGCAGCAGGAATAATTAATAAAAGTTTTCGTCCCGGAGATTTGATGGTAATTACTGACCATATCAATTTTATGGGTACAAATCCGCTTATTGGAAGAAATGACGAAAAATTCGGAACAAGATTTCCCGACATGTCAGAAGTCTATGACAAAGGTTTGATTAAAATTACTGATGCGGCAGGCAGAATGCTCAATATGAATTTACGACACGGAGTTTACATGGCTACAACAGGTCCAAGTTACGAAACACCGGCTGAAATAAATATGGCAAGAACATTAGGAGCAGATGCCTGCGGAATGTCAACCGTTCCTGAAGCAATTGTAGCAAATTATTGCGGAATGAAAGTTATAGGTCTGAGTTGCCTGACAAACTATGCAAGCGGTGTTTCCGATAGAAAACTAAGCCATCAGGAAGTTCTTGAAACTGCAAACGAAGTCAAAGACAAATTTATTGCTTTGATTATGATGATTTTACAGAATATAAAATAACAAAATTAATTCATTTGGTCATAGACTCTGCGGACTTCTTTTATATCCTGCCACATAAGCCATTTGGGCGACCCTTTTTCACGACTGTCATTTCTTAAAAGATATGACGGATGAAAAATAGGCATCATTTTTGAAAAATTAGGACCTTCAAACCACTTACCCCGTAGTTTTGTAATCCCTAATTTTGTATCAATAAACGAATAAGCCGCAACTTTGCCGCAAAGTAATATTATTCTCGGCTTTAATATATCTATTTGTGCGTTTAAATATTCACTGCACGCGAGTTTTTCTTCAGGCAAAGGGTCTCTGTTATCAGGCGGGCGGCATTTAATAGTATTACAAATATAAATATTTTCTTTTCTTGAAAAACCAACACAACCTAAGATTTTGTCTAAAAGTTGTCCGGCCTTGCCAACAAAAGGCTCGCCCTGCATATCTTCATAATACCCCGGCGCCTCGCCTATCAGCATAATTTTTGAATTAGGAACACCTGCACTGAAAACGGTATTCGTTTTTGTCTTGCATAAAGAACACTTGTCACAATTAAGACATTTTGTTTTAATTAAGTTTAATGCTTCATCATATTGCGTTGACATAGGACAATGTTAACATAAATAATTAAAGGCTACAATATACTATCTTATAGCAGCATGACATTGCAAGCGAGTAAAACGAGCATAGCAATCACATTAGTTCAAAATCATTCAATTGTTGATTAGATGAGATTACGATGCAAACTGTGTTTGCTCGTAATGACATGTTACTTCTATCTCCCCTGCGGGGAGAGTAATTTTTCAATGTGAGAAATTTATTTCGAACATTTGAAAAATGAGAGAGGGTTATACACTATCTCCCCAATGGGGAGAAAAGAATTTCAATGTGAAACGAAGTTGAGCATTAGAAATTCAAGAGAGGGTCATGTGTTTTACCCTCTCTCAAATTTGTAACCTCGCCTAAGGCTCGCTAACAAATTTTTCTCTCTCCGCAGGAGAGATAGTTATTAATAATCCATCTTCCAATTATTATCAACCAAGGCACCGTAACAATAAGGGGATATATTAGTTTTACATTGCTTAATTTTATCTGAATATTTATAATCAGGGACATCTAAAGGATAATTAGGAATATGCCCCTTTGAATCTAAATAAAATGAAAAGAAATCTCTGCCGATAATATTTGGTCTATCATTACCATTCACATCAACCTGAAAAAACGCATATTGCTTTTTATTTACAGTCTTAATTTCATACTTAAACATTAGCCCGTTTTTAAGAATTATCGTAGCCCTTTTTGACACACCACTAGCATTTGTACCATTTAATCTTTTATAAGTCACTTTATCTTTTCCTGTCGCCTCGATTTTCCAACAATCTTTGAGAGAATCTTCTGCCGTACAAATTTTTACTATGCTAAAATGTCCGTCGGTTAATAGTTTTGACGGTTCGCCAAAGTCAGTGTCCATCAAATCACGAGTTTTGTGGGTAATAAGTTGGTCTTGTGCAAACTGCTCTATTTCCGCAGAGAAATTCTTTATTTGAGTCGCAAATAATCTGTTTTGGAAATTATTTATCAAAATCGGCACGGTAAGAACCGCAAGCACACCTACTATTGTTAGTGCCATCAAAAGTTCTGTCAAAGTAAAAGCCACTCTATAAGGAGGTTTTAGCGATTGCCCCCCCCCTTAAAACATTGATATTGCTGCATTTTAGCATATTTAACCTCCTTATATGCTTAATTCATAAGACTTTTGTCTAAATACTTTTTACATTTATTATTTAACTTAACTGGCAGATTCTGAAACAAGTTCAGAATGACACTACCATCTTAAAAATTTTCTCGATTTTTGTCAAGATTTATATATTATTCAGGCATCAAAACAGAAATTACAGCATTATCGACAGATAAATACTTTCTGATTGCGTTTTCCAAATCTTCAACGGTTATATTTTCAAGATCGTTTAAGTATTCTTCGATTAGTTTAAGGCTTCCGCAAACGGTTTCATAGTATCCGATATTTTCACCGATTTCAGACACAGTTTCCGCTTCGTTGGCAAATCTTGATTTGATGCGCTTTTTGGATTTTAAGAGTTCTTCTTTTGTAATTTTGTTATCTAAAAGCCCTGAAAGTTCTTTTTTTACAAGTTCAATAGCCTGCTCTTTTGCTTCAGGTTTAAAGTTTGCCTGAATAAAGAAATTATTACCATCTTTAAACTGATAATGCTCTGTTCCGACCATGTTAAAAATTTGCTCCGGCATTTTCTCAATCAAATTTTGCTGCAACCTTGAACTTGAGCCGTCGCCGAAAATTATACTGATTAAATCAAGACATATTGAGTCTTTTAGTTCACAAGCCTTTGGGCCAAGCCAACCAAACATCATATAGCCTGTCTGAACGTTTGATTTTGTTTCTATATACTTTGTTTGAGTAACAGGAGCATCAATTTCATTAATTTTCTGCATTGTATCAATCCTGTCAGGGAAAGTAAATTTTTCTTTAATTTTATTTAATACTTCTTCATGGTCAAAATCACCGACAACAATAGTTGTAACATTCTGTGGAGTGTAGAATTTACGGTAATATGCATCAATATCCTCTCTTGTAACCTGCGATATTATTTCAGGAGTACCTATAACATCCCTTTTGTACGGATGCTTTGAATACATATTTTTGTTGCATTGATTATAAACCTTTGTCCAAGGCTGGTCTTTTCTCATTCTGATTTCTTCAATAACAACGTGACGTTCTCTTTTATCAGTTACGGTTGAATCGTTGATATCAAACGGTGCACCAAGTTCTTCGGCAGGAAATACAGGATCCATCATCATATCAGCATGTAAATCAAGAGCCATATCAAAATATTTGTTATTTTCACCTTTAGGTAAAGTTACATAATAAAAGGTGTAATCTTTCCATGTTGCCGCATTAACAATAGCACCTTTAGATTCAAGAATTTTATCAAATTCTCCGACTTTATGAGTATGAGTACCTTTAAACATCAAATGTTCCAAAAAATGAGAAATCCCGTTATTGTGATCATCCTCATTTATAGAACCCGTTTTTACCCATGAAGATACACTCACCATATTACCTTCTTTATGGGCCAAAACAATTTTATGTCCGTTATCATTTGTATATATCTCAACATCCTTGTTTAAATAAGGATATTTAATTAAAGTCTTTTCCATAAATTCCTCTCCGTTAAGATTATTATAACATAATTATTTATCCTGCCAAATTTTACATAATTTTACACAAAAAAGAGCAATAATTTTTGATAAGATGTTTTTATAAATACATAGGTAGATTTATGAAAATTATTCCAAATTTTGCAATTACAAACAACAATACGGTTAAGAATACACCGTCATTTGCGCAAAATCCGCAAAATGACAAAAAGGAAGTGAATTCTGTACCAAACTTTACTGCGGATTATCATGTTAATACACCTGTCAGTTACAAAAAAATTGAGGACATAAAACTGCCTAACAACCTTACTGCAAGATATTACAAGTTATCAAACGGGCAAAAGGTAATAATTATTCCAAAAGACGGTGTTACGGTTGTTAAAAGTTATGTAAACACCGGTTCTTTAAATGAACCTGACAGGGTGAGAGGAATAAGTCACTATATAGAACACAATTTGTTTAACGGCTCAGATGCGCTTGGAGATAAGGATTTCTTTGAAGAAGTTAATAAAATGGGCGCATACACAAACGCTTCAACTGCATTTTCGGTAACAGACTATGTTATAAGTTCTAATTTACTTGAAGACGGAGATTTGGAAAACAAAATAAAACTCCATGCAGGTATGTTACAAACTCCGAAATTTTTGCAGGAAAAACTTGATAAAGAGAAAAAAATCGTTGACTCGGAAATAAACATGTACCTGTCTGATGACACAACAAAAGCGCAAACTTTAACTCTAAAGAATTTATTTAACATAAAATCAAAAGCACCTGATCTTATTGCAGGTTCAACTGATAACATTGATGCTTTGACAAGAGATGATGTAGTTGAATATTTTAATAACAATTACTATCCTGCAAATACTGTCACAGTAATCGCAGGGGAAGTTGACGAAGCAAAAACGATGGAACTCGTTTCAAAATACTTTACCTCAACAAAAACAGGAGCAAATCAACGCTATCATGAACCGATGATTCCGACAGACAAACCTGTAAGGCAAGATATTATATCATCTAAAAAAACAGGTTCGGCAGAGATATTTCTCGGTTTTGCGGGACACGAAAACAACAACGAAAAAGACAGTGTATATTTAAGAGCCGTCAACGAATTTTTATACGGATTGGCAAATGCAAGAATAAAACAAATAGAACAAAAATATTCAACACATATTTTCCCGAGTATAGAAAGATTAGGAACCAGACCATCAGACAGAAACGCAATTATCGTCCAGACATCTGTGCCTGAGCAATATGTTGAACCGGTATTAAAGGAAATATATTCAGTTATTGGTTCACTTGCGACAAATCCGCCAACACCTGATGAATTTGAAGCAATAAAAACAAGCATAAAAAAAGTTAATTCAACCGTTTTGCAATCATCAGATGAAATATGTGACCACATTGGTTTGGGATTTTTAAACGGTACGCCATATAAAACTGCTAATTATGCATCAATTATAGATAACATGACCTACACCGATTTTATAAATACGGCATCAAAATACTATGATTTGAATAAAACCGCATTGACAGTTGTTCATCCGAAAAGTTCGACAAAAGAAAGCATTGAAAATAACTACAACGGAGTAAAACAATTATCTTTTACAGGAGCAAACAAAAAAACACCAATTCCTAATGACAAAATATCCCGTTATACAATGCCAAATAACTTTGAAATAGCATTTATAGACAGTGACACAGATGTTGTAAATTATTCAATTGATTGGTTTACAAAAGATGTCACTCCTAAAAAAGCAGCAATAGGTGATATATTGAATGACATGCTTAAATATTGCGGTACCCGTTCTCATAAATGGAACGAACTAGCCCAAATCAGCGACAAAAATGCAATAGACAGTTCAATAATAGCAACAACCAATAATCTCGGGTTGAGCGGGAATTTTCCGGCAGATAAAGCAAATATCGGACTTGAATTGTTCAGGGAAAATCTTTCTCAACCTGATTTGAATATTGATTTATTCAATAATGCAATAAAACACTGCACTGACAACTATTCGGCAGTTGAACCAAATGCTTTTGAGCCATATAAAAAAGTTATGTTTGAACATACTCAAAGAGCATACGACACAAAAGACAAATTAAACAGTTTAAAAGAGATAACTTACAATGATGTAATTTCACTATATAACGAACTTATAACAAAAGGGCAGGGGCAAATTGTTGTAACAGGACCGTTTTCAAAACATCCCGAATTAAAACAAATGATATTTAATAACTGCGCAGGATATTTACCCGTCGCACCAAAAGACACAAATCTGACAAAATGTCATATCCAAAACAATGAAACAAAAATTCTCACAACAGAAACAAACAAAAATCAGGCTGAAATAATTGAAGGTTTTAAATTTAATCAAAACGGAAATATTAAAGATGAAGTATGCATAAATCTTATGAATAATATTTTTGGGCTCGGGCAGGGGTCAAGACTCTTTAAAGATCTGCGGGAACAAAGACATCTTGCTTATATGGTCGAATCAAAATACCAAAAACAAGGTGATAGCGGAATTTTGAACATGCATATTAAAACGACAACAAACAACAATGAAACAGGAGAAAAATCGCTTGATAACATCAAAAAAGCAATTGACGGATTTAATGAAAATATTGCAAAGATTATTTCTCAGCCTGTTACCAAGGAAGAACTTGAAAGAGCAAAGAAAACTCTAAAATCGGAAATTCTTTATTCTATTGAAATGAATTCTGACCGAAATGCGATATTAAGTGACCACAACACAAGTCCTTACGGCATTGACTACATTAACAAAGAATTTGAAATTATAGACACAATAACCACACAGGACATTTTGAATACCGCCCAAAATGTTTTCTCAGGCAAACCGGTGTATTCAATATCAGGAACAAAAGAGGCACTTGACTTTAACAAAGGGTATCTTGAAAGTCTTAAATAATTTTTAATCATAGCAAAAAAAATTTTTAGAACATTTATATATTATCAGAACAGATAATACAGGGGCAACTTATGCAAATTAACAATTATAGCAGCAACACTCCAAATTTTAACGGTGTAATTAAGAATACTGATTTATTTAAAAATTATGCACTTGAATATGCAAAAGGGATAAAGGCAGGAGATAACGATTGGGTAAAACTCAAAATGTTTATAAACACAATAAAAGAGATTAAAAATGACGGAACAAGAGACGAATTTGTATTAGATAAAATCGGGGTACCTCAAAAACAACTTTGGCAAATAAAATACGGGAATTACAATAAACAAGATGAATTTTTTCATTCCGAAATTTACAATAAAAAATCATTTGGACATGATGCTCTTAGTAGTGACGCATTTCAAAAAGTTATTAATTTTGGAAAAGAACACTTTGGACTTGGGAAATTGAATATGCCAATACAAGAATTTTCACCTGCAGAGCCATGTTTAAAAAGAGCAAGTATGCTGGAAAGAAAAGCAAAACTTGAACGCAACAGAGATACATCAATGAAATTTGCACAAAAAATTCAAAATGAAAAAGACAATGCTGAATCACTGATTAAAGAAGCAAAAAGCAAATTACTGTGCAATATATAATCAGCAATCTTTAATTTGTTTAACAATGCCGTCAACTCCATCATATTTGGCAAGCGAAAGTGCTTTTTGCTGAACGGATTTTAAAAATTCAGCATCATTAGTCAACATTTCGATTTTTTTCAAAAGTGTTTCGGCATTTGTAGCACTGTCATCAATATATAAACCTGCACCATTATTTAACATATATTTTGCATTTTTTCTCTGATGGTCAGCGGCGGCATAAGGATACGGTACAAATACGGATGCAATACCGCTTGCGCATAACTCGGATATACTAAGAGAACCTGCCCTTGACACAGCAATATCGCTGGCTTTAAGGACTTCCACCATATTATCAAAATATGGTCTTACAATTACATTTTTATCGCTTGCATATTCAGGATAAGTATTATTTAAAACCCCAATAACATCATCATAATTTCTTTTGCCTGTTTGGAAAATAACCTGAATATTTCTTGCTGATAATTCTTTTAATATGCCTGTCGCGGCTTCATTAATTTTTTTTGCGCCCTGAGAACCGCCCATTACACAAATTGTCAGTTTATTTTCTAACCCAAGATTTTCTCTTGCCTGTTCTTTGGTCAGTGTAGAAAATTCTTTTCTTATAGGATTACCGTTAACAACACAATTTTTATTATGCAATTTCTCACATTCGACATCAAAAGCGACAGAAATACTTTTTGCAAACGGTGCGAATTTTCTTGTAACAAGTCCCGGATTAGCATCACAATCGTGCATAACAAAAGGAACTTTCATTGTCATGCCTGCACATAAAACAGGAGCAGACACATATCCGCCGGTTCCAAAAATTGCATCAGGCTTGTATTTCAATATATAAAAACAACATTTTAACCATGCAAGAAGCATCTTAAAAGACCATACAAAAAATTCTAAAGTGGCTTTTCTTGGCATTCCGGAACTGTTTACAGGCAAAAAAGTATAATTTTTATCCGCAGTAATAGAAGCCTCAAGATTATCCGGATTACCGACATAGTATATTTTTCCTGTGTCATTTTGTTCCAAAAGAGCATCTGCAACGGCAATAGCGGGGTAAATATGACCGCCTGTTCCTCCGCCTGTTATAAAATATGTCTTTTTATTCATTAACATCTGTCCTTATTCTCTTTATTCTTTGTCTTGAGATATTTAACAAAATCCCCATCATTGACAAAAACACAATCACTGATGTTCCGCCATAACTGATAAACGGCAGCGTTACACCTGTTACTGGGAACAAAGAACTTGCAACAGCCATATTCAAAAATGCCTGAAATCCCAAAATAAATGTTATACCTATAGCAAGAAGTTTTCCGTACATATCAGGACATCTTTTGGCAATTTTCAGCCCCCTGTGAACAAGTACCGCAAATAATCCTATCACAAAAAAGCACCCTAAAAATCCGAATTCTTCTGCAATAATTGAGAAAATAAAATCCGTATGACACTCAGGAAGATAAGCGAGTTTTTGAATTGAACCACCATAACCTGTTCCGCTGAATCCGCCGGATGCGAATGCAATTAAAGACTGAATTATGTTATAACCCTTTCCCTGTGCATCGCTGCCTGGGTTTAACCAAATCGTTATTCTGTCCATCTGGTAACCATGCAACAGTTTAGGAATCATTGATATTATACCAACACCTGCTATACCGCCGCCAATACCTATCAAAAGCCATGGACCGCCTGCCGCAAGATACATTGCGATACTTGCAGAAAACAATATTATAACCATACTCAAATTCGGCTGCTTGAATACAAGCAATAACACAATTAAAAGCGGTATAAAAACACTTACAATAAATTTAGGGTCAAAAACATTGACTTTATTTTTAAAAGCACTTGCAAGCATCATACAAAATAAAGGCTTGGCAAACTCTGACGGTTGCAACTGCATAAAGCCCAAATTCATCCAGCGTCTTGCTCCGTTAATTTCCATACCCATAGGAGTAAACATTACAATACAGAGCAAAATAACAACAATCCATAAAAATTTATTATTAAATCTTTCCAATTTATGATAATCAAAATTTGTAAAAAATGCTAAAGCAAAAAAACCTACCCCTGCAAAAATCACCTGTTTTACCAAAAAACTAACTAAAGACACACCTTCTCGCATACATTTAGGTGCGGTAGCCGAAAATATTGCAAGGAAACCTATTATAACAAGAAAAGTAACAATTATGAGCAAATGCTTATCCGGAGCAGTCAGAATAGTATCAGACTTCTTGCGTTTAGTATTATTTTTATTTTGACTAAGCGGACTATTGTAGCCTTGATAAGACATATTCTTTAAAAACCTCACCCCTGTGTTCATAACTGTTGAACATATCAAAACTTGCACAAGCAGGCGACAAAAGTACTACATCAGGTTTTAATTCTATACTTTTATCTATCGCTTTTTCCATTGTTGATTCTTTTATTATATTATTGAACCCGTTATTCTTTAAATTTTGTTCAAATCTTTCTGTTGCTTCACCTATAAGAATTACCGTTTTTATATGTTCATTTACGCTATGACAAAATTCTTTTAGATCAGTATTTTTATCCCTGCCACCTGCAATAAGAACTACATCTTGGTTATTGAATGAATTTATTGCGACAATAGATGCTTCGGGATTAGTTGCTTTTGAATCATTATAAAAAGTTATGCCGTCTTTTTGTGCAATTTTTTCCAATCTGTGTTCAGGAGCCTTAAATTCCATAATAGCATTTCTTATTGTTTCGTTATCAATACCTGTCAATTTTGCACAAATAATAGCACATTCAATATTTTGATAATTATGTTCACCAATCAACGGACATTCATCAACAGATATTATGATTTCGGATTTACCGTCCTGTTTATATACTATATATCCGCCTTGCGCATAACAACAATTATCGCCAACATTTTCACCAAACATAAAGACTTTACCCTTAACTTCTTTTGAAAATTCAAGAAGTTTATGGTCTTTTGCATTCAATACACAATATTTTGCGGTCTGAGGTTCTCTAAACACTCTTGCTTTTGCATTAAAATAATTTTCGAGTCCGTTGTGCCAATCTATATGATCAGGGGTAAAATTTGTCCACACTGCAATATAAGGTTTGAGAGATGTACTCATATCAAGTTGAAAAGAACTCGCTTCACATACAAAATAATCTAAATTTTCGTCAGCAACAAGACATGGCGGAGTACCTATATTCCCGCACGCTTCTGTTTTCAGTTTCTTACTTAATATATGCTGAGTCAAAGAAGTTGTCGTTGTTTTACCGTTAGTACCTGTAATTATAATAAACGGAATATCACATTCTCTATAAGCAAGTTCAAGTTCCGATATTACAGGAATCTGTTCTGCTCTTACACGTTTAATTATCTGACTGTGCGGAGAAATACCCGGGCTTGTAACGGCGAAATCGGATTTTTTAATAAATTCATCACTATGACCGCCGTATTCTACATGAATACCCAAATCCTCAAGCATTTTCGCATTATCGGATTGCTCCTTTGTTGTAATATCATTATATTCGGTCAAATAAACATCTGCCCCATGTTTTTTGGCAAATTTAGCCGCCGCAATACCACTTTTTGACAAACCTAATACAAGAACCTTTTTACCTCTTACACTCATTATAAAATCCCCTTAGAAAATAATTCACACAACAAAACGGCAAATATCGAAAACAATAATGATACGACAGAAAATACAATTACGACTTTCTTTTCGCTCCAACCTAAAAGTTCAAAATGGTGATGAATAGGAGCCATTTTAAAGACTCTTTTTCCTGTCGTTTTAAAACTTGTGACCTGAATAATAACCGACAATGTTTCCATAACAAACACCGCACCAAAAAATATAAGTAAAAATTCAAACTTTCCTAATACTGCTAATGTGCCTAACAAACCGCCGATAGCAAGCGAACCTGTATCCCCCATAAACACTTGCGCCTTTGGTTTGTTATAGCGCAAGAAACCTAAAAGTGCACCGGCAACTGTTGCAGAAATTATTGCCAAATCAATATCACCGAGCATCAAAGCAATAGCAGAACAGGCAATAAATGCAGGAATACCGCAGCCTGCGGCAAGTCCATCAAGCCCATCTGTCAAATTATAAGCATTGGAAGAACCTGTTATTACAAATACAGCAAAAACAGGATATAGCCAGCCTAAATCAACAGACCAATGACCGATTGTAAAATTTGTTGCTTCCGGATGTGAAATTACAAGCGCAATTGTAGGTAAAAGAGCAATAGCAATCTGTCTGAATAATTTTCCCCTCGGGGTGAGTCCGTCATTACCCTTACCTTTAATTTTAATAAAATCATCCTGAAAACCGGCAAGCGTATAGAAAAATAATGTAATTACCGTAATAAGCGCCTTTGTAGACATTTCCTGAGCCAGTGATAATGCAATTACAGATGCCATAATAACGGCACCTACAATAAAAACACCACCCGTTGTAGGAGTTCCCTGTTTTTGCGCATGGCTTTCAGGAGCAAGGTCCTTAACATACTGACCAATCATTTTTTTCTTTAAAAAATCTATATAAGGCACCCCGAAAAGTGAGCATAATATCAGCCCGAGCAGAAATGCCACCGCTACCATTATCATTTTTTATATATCCCTCATTCTTTTATTTTTTCAAGTATTTCTTCAAACTTCATTGAGCGTGAAGCCTTTAAAAATATTGTATTACTCTCATTTGAATTTTCAACAATGTAAACAGATGCCTGAACATTAGTATCGAAATATACAACCTCAAAGCCGTTATTTTCAAGAGGTTTGCCTATTTCATGGGCAAGTTTACCGACTAAAATATACTTAACATATCTATTTAACCCTGACAAAAATTCTCCGACTTGTCTGTGATACATGATTTCTTTTTCTCCGAGTTCACCCATATCGCCTAAGACAACAACAGGATTAGGATAGAGTTCAATAAATGCTTTAACGGATGCTTTCATTGATTCAGGATTAGCATTATAACTGTCATTTATGAATTTTAAGCCCTTAATCTGTTCTACTTCCCATCTCTTTTCTATCGGATGATAAGTTTTTAATCCGTCTGAAATTTCCTGTTCGGTCATACCCGTTTTTAGTCCGACATTTATTGCAGAAAGAGAATTTTCAATATTATAATCACCTTCAACATTAAGTTCATAAATAAAATTTTTATACCTGAATTTTGAATAAGACGGCTTTCTTTCCAAAACTTCAACATCGTTTAATGAATAAAAAATCTTTTCACCTTTAAAATTTAAGTGTTTTTTTGTTATGTCCTGATTTAGCGAAATAAAAGTTCCGTCAGATTTTAAACCGTCAGCAATTTCGCATTTTGCAATCGCTATATTATCTAAAGAACCTAATCTGCCGACATGCGCACTGCCGCAATTTGTAACTATTGCATAATCAGGATGAAGATGATTAGTTATGTATTCAATTTCACCTAACCCCCGCATACCCATTTCAACAATAAGCATTTGAGTATCTTCAGGCATAGATAAAACCGTTTGGCAAAATCCGATTTCGTTATTATGATTGGAAAAAGTTTTATGAGTTTTAAATTTGTAATTCAAAACGGAATAAACCATTTCTTTTGTTGTAGTTTTGCCGGCACTACCGGTTATTCCGACAACAACAGGATTAATTTTGTTTCTGTAAAACTGCGCAATTTTCATATAAGCATCTTTTGTATCAGGTACTTTCAAAACAAAATCTGCATTATCATAGACAAAATCACTTGTCGTAAAATATGCTTTTGAGCCATTTTCAAGTGCCTTATCTATAAATTTTTCACCGTCAAATGTTTCCCCTTTTAACGGCAAATAAATATCATTTTGAGTTATAGTCCTTGTATCGGTTGATATACCAAAATCTGTATCTATCCCGCTATCTTTTAAAACTTTCGCTCCCGTAGCCTTAATTAAATCTTCTTTATTAAACATAGAAGTATTTTAGCGCAAATATTTTTAAGGTGCAATCTGTTAAGTGAATAGTGAAAAGTGAATTGTGAACAGACCTTTACGAAATTAACTTTATTAAATTGAATAATAGCACCGATTATGACTATTCACTACTCACTTCTCATTATTCACTTTATTTTACCTCTTGACAACAGGTTATTATCGGATAATAATTACAATAGTAATTACTCGGGCAATCGTTTACAAAACCTTTTACACTAGCATTTAAAGAGGTTACGAACCCACAATTTGAAAGGACAAAGAAATGTACGCAATTGTAGAAACAGGCGGAAAACAGTATCAAGTAGAAGAAGGACGCTATGTTGATATTGAAAAATTAGAAGGCGATGTAGATGCAAAAGTTACTTTTGACAATATCGTTATGATAGTAAACGGCAAAAAATCAAAAGTCGGACAACCTTATGTATCAGGTGCATCTGTTGAAGGAAAAATTCTTAAACAGGATAAAGCAAAGAAAATCATTGTTTTCAAACAAAGACCTAAAAAAGGATACAGAAAAAAACAGGGTCACAGACAAGAATTTACAAGAGTAATGATTTCAAAAATCAGAACTTCCGCAAAGAAATCTGCTAAAGAAGAAACAACAGAAGCAGCAGAATAATTATGTCATTGCGCGCTAACAGCGAAGCAATACAATAAAAAGATTCTGAAACAAGTTCAGAATGACAAACAAGATTAAAAGGAGAATATAAAAATGGCACATAAGAAAGGTATGGGATCCACCAGAAACGGACGTGACTCCGAAGCGAAGCGCTTGGGTGTTAAAAAGTTTGGCGGAGAAACAGTAAAAGCAGGTAACATTATCGTTCGCCAGAGAGGAACAAAAATTCATCCGGGTAACAATGTAGGTATCGGTTCTGACGATACTTTGTATGCATTGATTGACGGACAGGTTAAATTTGAGCCTCACAGACGCGACAGAAAACAAGTTTCAGTTTACTCTGCGTAATCAAATAATTAATAAAAAAGCCGAGGTTAAATTAACCTCGGCTTTTTTATTGATTTTTTTTAAACTTCAGCATCCGCATATTCTTTGTCCGGTATATAATCAGCATCTGCAATTACTAATTGAGGGGCTTTTCCTCTTGGAGCACCTGCAAATGCTACATCATCATATTTATCAACAATCGTCTGCGGAATAACGGTTGATGATTTCGGTCTGATTGAAAGTTCACCACCACTTGCATAAATACCGGTCATCTGAATTGCACCGATTTTGCCTGCTTTTGCGGTTTTATCTGCTTTACCTATATTAAATAATTTTGAAACTCCTGATGTAGCACCAAGTCCTTTAGTTGTTAAATCTTTCATCTTACTATCTCCATGTTCTCTTCTCTATACTTTAATAAAGTATTTTGAAAAATCACAATTTCAGAATTGAGTTATTTTGTTACATTACTTAACATTTTAATGGGAGTTGTGAATAGATAATGGTAAATAAAACATTAAGGAAATAGTTGTTATATTATACAGAACGACTGATAATTTCACCAAATATGCAACCAACCATTCACAATTCACTATTCACACCTCACTCATTGGATTTTAATATACTACAATTCAATGTACAGAGTGGGTGCTTCCTGCACACTCACAGCGCCCTGAGGAACTTTAAGAACTTTAACTTTTAGAGTTCTTGTTGCGTATTCAATTTCTATTATATCATTTTCCTTAATTTGTTTGGCAGGTTTTGCGCTATTTCCGTTTACCAAAACTCTGCCCATATCTGAAACTTCATTCGCAACAGTTCTGCGCTTAATAAGTCTTGATACTTTTAAAAATTTATCTAATCTCATGACTTGATTTTAGCACATATCGGTTATTTATGATATAATTTTTATAATGGAGAATGTGGAATGAAAAAGTTTTTAACATTATTTGTTTTAATATTGTGTATTTTAATAACTGCACCAAAATCTTTTGCCGAAAATATAAAATTCATACAGGTAACAGATTCACACCTTGCAAAAAATTCTGAATACTCTCAAAAGGTTTTAAGGGCAACCGTTGACGATATAAATAAGCAAACAGGAGTGTCTTTTGTCGTATTTACGGGAGATAATGTAAATTATGCTCAGGAAGAAGATTTAAGAATCTTTGCTTCAATCGTGAAAAAACTGAATGTTCCGTACTATTTTGTAATCGGAAACCACGATGTATATAAAACAAACGGAATGCCTAAAACTCGTTATCTTGAAATTATGCGAGAAAGCAATTTCAGAATACACCAAAGAAAACCTAATTATAAATGGGAAAAGAAGAAGTTTTTATTCCTGATAGTTGACGGAGCAAAAGAAGTTATCCCCGGACCTGCCGGCTATTTCAAAAAAGATACCTTAGCATGGCTTGATAAAACATTAACCAAAAACAAGAAAAAGACGACAGTAATTTTTCAACATTTTCCTGTAGTTTATCCTGAGGGAGCGGAAGGCAGATTAAAAACACACAAAACCTATAAAGTGGAAGATTATACTAATATAATAGACAAACATAACAATGTACTTGCAATAATTTCAGGACATTTGCACACAAACGGCGAAAATATGAAAAACGGTGTTTACCATATTTCGACACCATCATTACTTGCGATGCCTCATTCTTATAAAATCATTGATATTGTGACAATGAAAGACTTTTCTCCTATAATATACACGCAATTAAGAGAAGTTGAAGTAAAAGATTAGTGTTTAAATTTTGCAATTATTTTTTGTATACCTTTTACCCCCATAAAGATTATAGGAGCTGCAACTAAAGCCCCGAGCGCAAGTTTTATAATTTTAGGCACTCCTTTTTTAGCATTTTCAGGATTTGCATGTTGTTGTTTTTCCCAAGAATCCATTTGAAGGGAATTATATAATGCCTGTGTTTCAAAATAGTTATAAGGGCGTTTTACAGGCGATTTATCAGGAATATCAAAGACCCCGACAATAGGCTTATCGCCGTAATGCATAGGCTTATTTGCAGGATTTTCTACATAAAAATTACTATCTACCATACATATATAAAAACATTTTCTTCTCAAAAATTGCCACTAAAGTTTACAATAATACATAATCTATATTATCGGTAGTTTTTGTTTCATCAAAACTACCATGACCGCTTTCTTTGGGCGGTAGCGGATTGCGAGCCAAAGCCGAAGCCATTTTGCTTGTGGCAAAAGCCACAAAAAGCAAAATGCGTAGTGCTGTAGATGGCGAGCAACCAAGCAGAAACTTCCCGCCCTGAACTCCGTTCGCTAATCATTTGTACTTGCTCCACATACAGACGGGATAAATAAATAAGTAAGTAAGTAAGTAAGTAAGTAAGTAAGTAAGTTGGGCTTTCAGCCCAACAAAATAAATGTTGGGGTAGAAACCCCAACTTACGATTGTCGTATCGCAAACAATGATTGCTCACTGCGTAAAGGTCGTATAATAACCCTCACCCGCATTTCTATGAAATTAAAATTTCAAGAACTGCTCCCTCTCCCAAGGG
>CACYKF010000022.1 GCA_902774905.1 uncultured bacterium | reverse complement strand
TGGGTATCGGCTGTTTTGGGCCGATTTGCTTAGATAAGTCCAGGCCGGAATATGGACATATCACTACCACACCAAAGCTTGCATGGCAGAACTACGATATGGTAGGCGCCTTCAAAGGACTTGGGGTTCCAATCGGTTTTGATACCGATGTAAACGGTTCCGTACTTGGTGAGCATACCTGGGGAATCGGAAAAGGCTTACACAGTGTACTGTATATCACCATCGGTACCGGCGTAGGTGTAGGTATTATCTTAGATGGCAAGTTGGTACATGGTATGATGCACCCGGAAGGTGGTCATATCCTTCTTACCAGACATGAAAAGGATGTAGAGTTCCCTGGAAATTGTCCTTTCCATAAGAACTGTTTTGAAGGTCTTTGTGCAGGCCCGGCCATCGAGAAAAGATGGGGCAAAAAGGGCGTTGAATTACAGGATCAGCCCTTCGTATGGGAACTGGAAGCTTACTATATCGCCCAGGCTCTGGTAGATTATGTATGTATCGCCAGCCCACAGCGTATTATCCTTGGTGGCGGCGTTAGCCATCAACTGCAGATGCTTCCTCTGGTGAGAGAAGAGTTCAAAAAGCAGATGAATGGCTACATTGCAACAAAGGAAATGGAAGACTTGGATACCTATATCGTAGCTCAGAGTTTAGACGATGAGCAGGGTATCATGGTCTATTTTTTTTTAAAGGAGTTTACTTATGACAAGTCATTTAGAGTTTTACCGCTGTGAAATTTGCGGTAACATTGTTCAGGTTATGCACGCAGGAGCAGGAGAACTTGTCTGCTGCGGAAAGCCTATGTCACTATTAAAACCATTTTCACAAAAAGACGAAAAGCAGGAAAAACATGTACCTGTTTTTGTTGAAAACAAGATTAAGGTCGGCTCAGAACCACATCCAATGCTACCCGAACACCACATTGAATTTATTCAGGCAATAAGCGATGATAAAAAATGTATTAAAACTAAATTTTTAAATACAGAACAAGAGCCTTCAATGACAATTAATGCGGATGACAATTTTAATTCGGCATTTGAATACTGCAATATTCACGGACTTTGGTATAGCGAACAGTAAAAAGAAAGGGACAAATTGTCCCTTTTAAATGTACAGTTGTGGTTAAATAAAAATAAAGTGTTTATGTTAGGAAAACCTAACATTTTATATAAAAAAAGTCTATTTGCGTTTTGAATCGTCTCCTTTATTATTGCGGTAACCTATACCGGCTCTGTATCCTGATACGGAATATAAAAGCGGCAAAGACGGTTCAATCCACTTCAGTCCCGAAAGAAGTGAAATAGTTGCAATATCATCCGTATGGAGACTTAAATCGAGTAATTCCGGAGTTCTCACTTCGTTTTTATTATCATTGGATATGAGCGGATTAATAATTTTTTTGCTGATATAATTTGCAATAACGCTTCCGCCAATGACTCCTGTTGTAAGTATTCCGGCAAGCATACCAAGACATCTTGCAGTCTTTGATTTTATATCAAATTTTTCTAAAATACCAAGAGCCGCACCTGCGCCTATGTTACAAAGAAATATATTTGCAAGATACTGATAGATGCCTTCTTTTAATTTATTCGGAACTTTGTCTTTCCACTTTGATTCCGTGATTTTATCTCCGATAATTCCGCCTGCTATACCGCCTGCCACAGGAACGGCTCCGTAAATTGAAAGCCAGCCGATTTCTCTGAAAATATCTTTTGAACTGATATTATCAGGAGGTGGAATTAATTTATTCGCAATTTGAGAATGTTTTTCGTCCTTGAATAATTCTTTAACTTCTTTAAGAGATAAAACATTTTTCTTGGCTTTTTGAAGTATACTTTTAAGATTTTCATTTACTTCATTGTTTTTGATATATTCATCAACAATTTCAGTATTATATTTCTTTATTTGAGAAAGTGTTTTGGTTGCAGTTCTGCCCGTTATATAGGAGGCTATTTTTGGAGCCATAGCGGCAGAAATTGCAGTTGCTGTAAGCGTTGCGCCTATTTTTAGTGCGTTTTTCTTGCGTTCATCTTTGGGTGAATTTTTAACTGTATCTGTAAACACTGCACCGGCACCTAAGGTAAGCATCGCGGGTACATTTTTGTTAATCTTTGCGGTTAATAACGGCTGGTCTAAATATTTTCCTATTGCACTAATTTGGGGCATTATTTTTCACTTTCTTCTATGTATAAATCTAAAATCTTTTTATGAGTTTTAAAAAATTTGGTAAATGTTTCCATTTTATTTAATATATTTTCAGAAACTATGTGCTCTATTTTACAGGCATTTTCACTTGCTTCGTCAGATGTTACATCCAAAACAGTCTCAAAAAAATCCTTTAGAGCATGGTGTTTTGCATAAACTTTTTTTGCCTCTGAGACACCCTTTTTAGTCAGCAAAATAGTTTTATATGCACTATATTGAACCAAATTTTTTGAAATGAGCCGTGACAATGCTTCTGAAACAGAAGCACGGGATATATTTAATTTTCTTGCCAAATCGACAGCCTTTAAATCTTCACCGTTTTCAGTTGAAACATAGATTGTTTCAATATAATCCTGTAATCCTGATGATAATGAGTTCGTCACTTTTCATTCTCCTCAGTCAAAATTGTAAGGCAAGCCTAACAAAATGTCAATAAATAATTTATAATCTGATACAGATGATTTTAGCAAAGTTTTGAAATTTTTAGACTAAAAATTTCTTCTACATTGAGCCTGTTCAGAATGTCCGCAATAAGCGTCTGGGGAGAGATGTTGTCAAAATTTTCATAATGAGGTAAAGTGCCTAAAATTTTTGCTCCTGTATATTCCTTTATCAATTGCGGATAATATTTAATTTCCAAATTCTGACTATTATCATCAAAGTCATTTATCACTATGCCCATAAGGGTAACGTGTTTTGAATGAATATAATTTACTGCTCCGATAACTTCATCAATAGAATTGATATTGGGATTTACAACGAGTATAACAGGCAAATTAAAATGTTCTATCAGATTAGTTTCGGTTTTCTTCTCATCATAGGGAGAAGTTATACCATTATTACCCTCAACAATATGACACTCGGTAAGCATGATATTTTGCTTGTAATCATGCATAATTTTCATTGTATCTATTTGTTTAATTCCTTCAAGATATGATGCAATAAGAGGATTAGAAGCACTTAGTAGTTTATAGGTTGAAGATGTTTTTATGTGCTTATCTATGCGGTTAACAAATTCCGCATCATCATTGAGCAAATTAGCACCGGTCTGAATAGGTTTATAATAACTCACGGCATAATTAAGACTTTGCATTGTTCCTGCAAGTCCTGCACACAAAAGGGTTTTACCCGTTCCTTTCTTTATTCCGGCAACATACACGCTTAACATAGCAACATAATATCACGACTTATTATTGATTGCAAAGTAAACTTCTTTTAAGCGCTTTTTGGTTATATGAGTATAAAGTTGGGTTGTTGATACATCACTATGCCCTAAAAGTTCCTGAACAATTCTCAAATCAGCACCATTTTCAAGAAGATGTGTTGCAAAAGTATGACGCAATGTATGCGGAGAAATATGTTTGTGAATTTTTTCACCGAGTTTACGCACAAAATTATATACATCCTGTCTTGTAATAAAACGGCCGCTGTCATTTATTAAAAGCCGCTTGGAGTTAAGATTATATTTTGCTAAAATAATCTCTCTTTCTTTATAATATTTATTAAAAGATTCTTTTGCTTTTTTACCAAACGGAACAAGTCTTTCTTTTGAACCTTTCCCAAAACACTGAATATATCTTGACTTCAAATCAATATCACTTGTTTTCAAATTAACAAGTTCTGAAACTCTCAAACCACAATCATAAAGAAGTTCAACTATCAAATTTTCTCTTGAATTCAGATTGGAATGAAAAACTTCTTTTATCTCCTGCAATGTCATCACCTTAGGAAGTCTTTTGGGTAATTTTGGCTGTTCAATTGCAGATGCGGGGTTACTTTGGATGTAAGAATTTGCACATAGCCATTTAAAAAAGCCTCTTAAAGACGCAATTTTACGAACAACAGAACGAGGATTAAGACTTTCCTGCCTTAAATTCAAAATATATGAATTGAGATGATTTCTTGTAATATATTCAACACCGAGAATACCTTTATTTGTGCAAAAGTCAAGAAAACCGCTCAAATCTCTGCGATAGGCATTGATTGTATTTTCACTCAATCCTTTTTCAACTTCAATAAATTCAAGATATTCACTTAAATATTGTATGTCCATTATTAAATCTTATCAGCCATATTGGCAAGTTTATACAGAAAATCGTCTTTTGTACTGTTTTTAAAACCTTCAGGTATAAAGTTACGCTTAAATCTTTCTATCGCATAACGGTCAGTCATACCTGAAATATAGTCAACAACCACTCTTTGCGCTTTATCATGCGGACAAATATCTTTTATCATATCCATATAGAGATAATAAAGTTCTTTTACGACATGTCTTGCCTTACTTTCTTCAAGTTTTGCCGGCGATTCTATATAAACATTATCAAACATCCAACTGCGCAGTTTTGTTGTATATTCCCAGCCTTCTTCACTCATTGATACATCAGGTTTTCCTACGGAATTATAAACTATTTCAGTTATCATTTTATTCAATCTTTCACTTGGATTTGAGGAAAAATATTCAATGCAGTCCTTGGGTAAATCACTTTCAGATATAACTCCCGCTCTTATTGAATCTTCAATGTCGTGATTTATATATGCGATTTTATCAGCAAGTTGAACGGCTTTTGCTTCAAGTGTCAGAGGTTTGAAGCCCCAACTATGAGTTCTTATGCCATCAATGGTTTCCTGACAAAGATTAAGATTTTCCAATACTTCTACAACTCTCACGCTTTGGAGATTATGGAAAAATCCGCCTTCCACAAGTTCGTTTAAAACACCTTCTCCGCAATGTCCAAACGGAGTATGTCCCAAATCATGCCCAAGAGCAATCGCTTCAGTTAAATCTTCATTCAAATTTAGAGAGCGAGCAAGAGTTCTTGCAATTTGAGAAACTTCAAGTGTATGAGTTAAACGAGTTCTGAAATGGTCATCAAAGGGAGATAAAAACACTTGAGTTTTATGTTTCAATCGTCTGAAAGCCTTTGAATGTAAAATCCTGTCCCTGTCACGCTGAAAATCAGTACGTAGTTCATCCTTGTGCTCAAACTCTTTTCGTCCTTTTGACTGCGAAACCTTTGTAGCATAAGGACTTAAAAATTCGTGTTCTCTTTTTTCCAATTGCTCTCTTATATTTTCTGACATAAAAACCTCACTTTACTACATTTTAAAGTAATAAATCGGGTTTGTTATCATGTCTTTAATGTATTTTAGGTATTATGCGAGGATTTATCAAACGGTTCAATAAATTTACCGGTATTTTTTAAGTGCTTCTCATATAAATTATTTGCAAAAGTTCCTATTCTGTTTGCCAAAAACGAGGATATTGTTGCAAACATAAGTGATTTTGAACCCGCAAAAAGCCTTGCATTTCCGTATAATGAAACACCTATACCGACAAGGGCAGGTATTCCGTATTTTAAAGTAATGGCAGTTCGTTCCTGTGCATTGTCAGATTTCCCAAGATAATATGCAAGTGTTCCAAAACCTCCCAACACAGTCAAAATATCAGTAGGCGCACTGCCCATTGTCAAATCTCTCGATTTGTTAATAAAATCTTCTGTTTCAAGTTTTATTGATTTGTTTAGTGATTTTACGGCATTGTTAAATTCTTTTTCAATTTTTACATATTGCTCCTTTGGTAGTAAAACCTTATATACCTCTAAAATATCTTCAATTTTGCCTTGTTTGTAGTCCAAATACAACGATTTAAGATTTTGAACCATTTTAGAAACATCAGCATTTAACATCACGGATGATTTATTAGATATCTTATATTCCATTACGGCCAAATCTTCTGTCATTTTACGAATATCTATTTTTCCTGTTTTGGAAAATGATTTAAACGCTTCACGCACCTTATTCAATGATTCCAATGCATCTTTATCAGTTGCTTTCAGCGTAGATGAAATTTTCATTATTATTTCATCTGCATCATTATATAGAGCATGCGGAGAATAAGAAATTTCCTTTTTAGTATCAAGAATCTGCTTCTGAATTTCAAGTTTTTTAGGAAGTATCTCGGCTTCTGCAACAAAGTCCTTTAAAGTATCTTTTGATAGAAACCACAATGGTCCCTTTTCTTCAAAACTTTGTTCAAGTTCTTTTGTAATTTTTTTGATATTCAGATACCTTGCTTTTCTGACACCTTCGTTAAAATTTTCTTTTATAAGCATATTCGTTTCATTATTGCGTCTTTTTAAAAATTCAACCAATTCTTTTTTGGTAATTGTTCCTCCATACATATTAACCGTTTGAGATAAATCAATATTTTTTTCAAGTTCTGCAATTATAGATGAGTTTGTTTGAGAAAGATTATTAAATTTTGATATGGAATTCTTATAAGATTTTGCAACCGTTTTTAAGCCTAACTTTTCAAACATATTGGTTATGCCATTGTGAATTTTTCTTGTATATTTCCAATTCCGGTTTCCCCCATACATCAATTTTTTAAAGGTAAAATCTTTTATTGTAGTGAAATTGTTTATTGCCTGTGCTTTGTTTAGCAAATAATCCGCTTTACCTAAAAGATATTCATAACCGGATGCCCTTACACCTGATAATTTTGATTTTTGGACTTTACGTTCAAGAAAATCTCTCAAAGACCGAAAACCCTTTGCAACTCCTTTAGGCCCGCCTCTTAAAACAAAAAATATTCCTGCGGCAGCAAGAACAGTAGCACTTGCGATTGATAAACCAATAATTTTCAGATTGTTTGTTTTTCTCGCTTCTTCAGGATTTAAAATTATAGTTTCAGGCAAAATAGAACCAAGTGTATTTGAATTGTTAATATTAGGCAGAGAATTTTTTTCAAGCCAATAATCCGCAACTGAATTGCGGTTTGAAACATTACCAAAGGGATTATTCTTTGGCGGAATTGTACCATTTATTGAGTTTATCATTACACTTGCCTTCATTTATAATAAAACGAAAACAATGAATATTTTGCCTCGGATTACACTATGGTAAAGATATATTAAGGAAGAAGTTCACTATCTATAACTTTTGCCGCTTCTAAAGCAGAGTTTTTATCGGATAATAATTTGCCTACATTTGACAACTCACTAACCATAATCAATCGTTTTGTACTATCGTATAAAATATCTTCAATCTTTTTAACAATAAGTTCTGATTTTGCATCTTTTACAATGAGTTCGGGTAAAATAAATTTATTTGCAATAATATTTGGTAAAGACACTTTATCTATACATCTTACAAGTAAATAAATCCAATAGAAAAATTTCGGTGCGTTATATGCAATAACCATAGGTGTTTTGTATAAACAAGCCTCTAATGCAACCGTACCTGATGCCAAAATAAGCGCATCTGAAACACTTAAAAGCGCCTGATTATCGCCTTTTATAACCTTCAAATCACAGTCACCCAAATATTTATCAAACACTGAATCTGCAATATTCGGAGCCTGAGAAATACATATTTGAATATCGGGATGTTTCCTTTGTAAAATTTCAATAGATTTTTTAAATATCTTCATAAGATACTTTAATTCAAAAACTCTTGATCCCGGAAAAACAGAAACAAGTTTTTTATTCATATCGAGATTATATTTTTCATAAAATCCTTTTTTATACGCTGGTGGGTTTAGCCCGTACACAAGCGGATGCCCGCAATAATGAACATCAATACCGTAACTTTTGTATAGAGGCTCTTCAAACGGGAAAATACAAAGTACCTTATCTACATACTTTTTGATTTTTTTTATTCTATATTGCCTGCTTGCCCAAACCTGAGGAGGAATATAGTAAAAAATTTTTATCCCAGCTTCTTTTAAATATTTTGCTATTGAAAGATTAAAACCGCCATAATCTACAAGCAAAACCAAATCAGGTTTAAAAGTTTCTTTAAGATACTTTACAAGTTTTCTGCCGAGATTAAAATGATGCCAAATAATTTGAGGCGAAAGCCCAACGGCTGACAAATTGTGAATATGCTCAAAAAGTTTTACTCCCTGCGCACTCATATTATCTCCGCCAATTCCTTCAATAACATAGTCTTTACTTATCTGACGAAGCATTTTGACTACATTTGCAGCATGCATTTCACCAGAGTATTCACCTGTTACAATAAAAATTTTCTTTTTCATTATACCGCCATTACAACTATATTATGCTTATTCGCATATTCTATAACTTTTTCCTGATCTACAATAATTGTTTCATTTGCTTCAACCGCAATTAAAGACGCTTTTTTCCTGTGCATTCCTTTTAGAGTACGCATACCGATTGCGGGAATATCAAATCTTTTATCCTGCTTCGGTTTAGAAACTTTAACAACAACCGCACCTGATTTGGCAAGTTTTGCCCCTCTTTTTATGCAGGCATCAGTACCTTCAAGTGCTTCAACTGCCATAATCATTTTATCTTTAATTACAACAGATTGTCCGACATCCAATCTGCCCATTTCTTTTGCAAGCCAAAAACCGTAATTTACATCATCCATCTGCTCTTTTGTCGGTTTAACTTTACCAAGCACTCCGGCAGGAATCATTAAATTTTTAATAAATATAGTTTGGTCAAGAACTTCAACACCAATTTTTTGCAGTTCTTCAACAATCATAAGCATAACCTGATCATCATTTAAGCGTACTGCAGCCTTTATAAATTCAACCGCCCTTTTATCAAACTTATTTAACTGTAACAAAACTTTTTTATGAACTTTCCCCAAAAATGTAAGTTGCTTTATTTCCTCATCTTTTAAAATATTTTCAATTCTGTCAACTTCTCCGGGGTGGCAAGAATAAATTTTTGAACAATATTTTTTTAACTCGGAATAATTATCCTGAGCAAGCGAAATACAAACGACTTCAAAACCGTTTTCTTTTGCATGTTGAACCATCCTGATAGGCAAAATACCGTCACCTGCTATTAATCCCTGCTTATTTTCTAATGTAATACTCACTTTATATTTCCTTTTTATAACTTAATTTTTTAACGAATAAATCTCTTTTACCTGTTCTTCTGATAACATTTTAGCACCTCCAAGAATTTTTGAAAGTAACAATGTTTGCGCATAAGTTTCACATAATTCAATATTCAGATATGCTTCCTTTAAATCTCTCCCGCCTGCGATTGCACCATGATTCTGCATCAGAACGACACTATATTTATCAAAGTATTTTGCTGTTTCTTGTGCTAACAATTTTGACCCCGGAATTGCATAAGATGCAAGCGGAATTTCATCAAACATAAAAACAATTTCAGGTAAAACCTTTTCACTAACAGACATCCCGCTTGAAGCAAAAGAGGTTAAATACGGACTGTGAAAATGACATATCGCACAAATATCAGAGCGTTTTTTGTAAAACTCTATATGAACAAACTTTTCGCTTGATGCCTTTCTTGTACCTTCAATCAAATTCCCGTCAAAATCAATTACGCATATATCATCTCTCGTTAGAAAGGAGTTGGCACTGCCTGATGATGTGATAACAATCTTATCATTACATCTGACAGAAATATTCCCTGAAATTCCGGGAGTAAGATTTCTGTCTCCGGCGATTTTGCCATACTTAATTATTTCATCTTTTATTTCTTCAAACACTAATCAATCCTTTCCTTATCAGGATCCTCAAGTTCAATAACTTCTGCATACTTCAGAACTTTGGCTTCTTTTTCGGGTTTATCAAATAATGACAACATCTTATTTTCGGGTTCTAAAGGAACAGGACGAATATACGCAACCGATTTACCGCTATCAGAATCTTTGCCTAATCTTTCAGGATTTTTTATGACCATTTTATCATATTTTACTGTGGTACCTTTCGGATTAAATGCTAAATCAACCCCAAAATAAGTTCTTTCTCTTATAAAATCGTACCCTAATATCACTTTAAAATCATCAGGTCCTAAAGACACAAGAAATGCATTTTCCTGAAAAGTCTTTTTGTTAGGAGCATCATGAGTTAAATTTATATAAGTTTGCCAAGCAACCGTTATATATTTGTTTATTCTTAACGCTTCCGATAAACGCAAACTACCTGAACCATATCGGTACGCATCATAGTGAGGCATTGGTGTCCCATCCTGATATCCGGAAAGATAATATGTAATACTCTGAATCCAATTTTTATATTGAGAGCGTATATTTGGACCTACCCTACCGATAAACTGTGTATCTCCACTGCCATAAATTGCTGCAGATCCCTGCATTGAAACACCTGCCCTGATTGCAACTCTTGTATTAGGATTGGCATAATGATACAATGTCTGATAAATCTGCGCCATGTATTTTGTTCTTGTAGTAGAGAAGTTTGTATTATTACGATAATGTTCACCATTTGTATTCTCATCATCATCTTTCATAAACCCAAAACTTGCACGATGAGAGAATGTCATATCTCTGTTACCGCCTAAGAACCCTTGGTGCATAAAGCCTTTATTGTAAACAATTTCAGCAATATATTTTGGCATTCTCGCTCCGGTAAACCACTCATCAACATAATTGTTGTATGCATAATGCAAATATAAATCATCATCAAGTTGTTGACGACCTCTCAAAATAAAAGTGCTTCTTCTTGTAGAATATCCAAACTCCGTACGGTTGAATTTATTGACATATTTTAACATTCCACCAAATCCAAAACCGTTTTTATATGTTACCATAGGGATAACTTTTAACACTGAGCCGAACGGACCGCTAAAAGCAAGCCCCGGACCTGCAAACATACCTATTTTTCTTTGAGAACCAAATTCAGGATAATTTCCTTCAAAATAATCACGCTCTTTATTTGTATACATTGTAATTGTCGGCCACTTGAAAAAATATTTATCATTATGACCTATTTTTATACCTTTTGCCTTTATTACATCATGATTTTTTCTTGCATCAATTTCAATACTCTTTACCTTTATATCAACAGTATGGTCAGGATGTCCAAAAAACAGGGCTCTTTCATCATCATCAATAATCATATCCGATATTTTCGGACCAACCATCTGAGTTCTCAAACGGTAAATCGTGTCATTATCAGAATACATTTTACCGTTTTTAAATATCAAAAGACCATCCTGCTGAGTACCATGTTCTGCAGTGATATTAAGATTCGGGAATTCTGAAAAAATATTATCCGCATCAATTGTTTCTTCGTTTAAATTAACAACAAGATAATCAGAATGTGTTTCTTTACCGTCTCTTATTGTTACAACATTACCTTCGGCATTAAGAATATTACCCTGATCATCATAAGTCATTTTGTCCGCAATAACTTTGGTATTTTGCGGGGGTAAAAACAATATAGGACGGCCGGTTGCAACCATCTGTCCTGTTTGGTTGTCATAATTTATATTAGAAGCATCAAGCAAAAGTTGTTTTTCGACATTTTCTTCGCTTATACCTGCTTCAAGAGAAACATCCGAAGTTTCAATATTTGCAGCATTATCAATAGAATTGAGCAATTCATTTGAAGAATTATCGGAAGTATCTTCAATTTTTACAGGCTCTAATTTGACTTCATTTCTCCTCCAAAACGGTTTATGCTCAGAAGGCTTAGACTTATCTTTTGATACAATTTGTCTGTATTTGTAAGTACTTCTTAAGCGTATTTGCTTAAAAAGCGGCATTCGTGTCGGATCAGTATCAGAAGATTTGTAAGAATTCCCGCTGAATGTGGCATGTATCGGGTCAAAATTAACATCACTTTCCAATACATCCATCAATTTGCTTGCCGAAGACTGGAATATAATATCTTCCGGTTCCTGCACCGATGCATCAATGCCTTCTTGCGCAATAGCAGGCATTATTGACATAATCATAAATGAAATTATAAGAATTAAGTATTTTTTCAATTATCTATTCCTTATCTAACATAATTTAGCGGATTAACAGGTTTACCGTTTACACGAACCTCAAAGTGACAATGAGGCCCCGTACTGTACCCTGTTGAACCCTCTCTGCCAAGAGTTTGACCCTTTTTAACCATCTGACCGTTTGAGACTCCGATAGATGACATGTGAGCATATAAAGTCGTTATCGGCTGACCGTTTACGACACCGTGGTCTAATATTACAACTTTACCATATCCGCCGTACCAGCCTGAATATATTACCTTACCGTCATTTGAAGCCTTTATTGCACCACCGTTAGGCCCTCCGATATCTATACCCGAATGAAATATTCGGCTTTTGAATATCGGGTGTATTCTATATCCAAACGGAGATGTTATAGGCCCTGAAATCGGTCTGATAAATCCTGTTGAAGTTATTTTAACCTGAGATGATGAACCTGCATTGTTTTTAGATAATTTTGCAATCATGTTTTGAATGTTTGCTGACTGATTAGCAAGTTCTTTTTCGGTTTTTTCGTAATACGCTTTATCTTTTTTTAGCCTTTCAATCATTGATTTATTTGCAGCGATTGAATTTTGAATAGCCGTACGCTGATTATTGATATCTCTTATAGAAGATTCAATCATTCGTTTTTGGTGCTCAACCTGTGATTTTAGGGCTGCAATATGCTGTGCTTTTGCTTTAAGTGCCTGAATACGCCTGTAATCTTCCATAATAACAATTTTTTCAAAATAGAATGTGTCTAAAAGAGTATTAACATCTCTCGCATTCAATATTGAATCAAACATTCCTGTTCTCTGGTGCATAAAAACTTGTCTAATACGCTGTTTCATAGCAGCATCAAGTTTTTGAAACTCGGCAAGAGCGCGATTTAATTGCACTTCCATAGACGAAAGATTTGTTACAAGGTTATTATAACGAATAGTATTTTTTTGGAGTTTTTCGTGAGCAACTTCAAGTTTTTGCTGATTGTTGCTAAGTTTATTTTGTTCTCTGCGCAGACGCAAATCTGCGTTACGCTTTTGCTGCTGCAGATAATTTCTTTTATTATTTGTCTGTCTTAATTTCTGTTTTAATTGAGCGGAAGACTGCGCAGGCGCACTCAAAACAGGTTCACCGACTAATCCGATGATACCGAATGCAATAATGCACACAAATACATATTTTAATATATTTTTAATCTTCATACTTCAAGTTATTTCATCAAAGAAAAAGCCATAAACAGCATAGACCCGAAAGTCCATAATAGAAAACAAGTTCCCATCACTATTATAAAGGCTTTTTGGTGTTTTCTGAAAAATTCCATAATTTCTCCCCTATAACAAATATTTTACTATCAAAATACTTATAGTGCAAGAAAATTACATAACTTTTGGTAACAATATATGAATAAATTAAAACTCAAACAAACTTTGAAAAATCTGAATAAAATCATTTGCGTTTACAACTTTGCAGGCACGATCGTTTAGAATAATCTGCAAAAGTTTTATATCAGAAATCGACATATCTTTCATTTCGGGAAATTCAATCTGATTTGGATCTTTGAGCATTTTGCGGTCTTTACTCTTTTCCTGAAGAATATTATCTCCAACATATAAAAGTTGTTTTTTGGTAAATTCGCAGCGTACTTTTGGCGCAAAACCAAAAACTTCAACACTGCCCGGTGCAAAACCGTAAGTATCCTCAAATGTCGTACCTGCATCAAGCATACTTGCATCAAAATTCAGGACACATTTATTTTTTATCCAGCCCAGAATTTCAATGTTATACCTCATTTTCATCCCCATATATTCTGTTGTCATAGTTTCCTTATAAGGCTCACACATTGACAAATTATTTTCAAAATTTTTTTGACGCTTCACAACAGGAACAGGCGGCAATACGGAAACACCTGCATCTCTGCCCCTGTCAGATAGCATATTTGGCTCTTTGGGAATTTGTGCATAATTCTGTTCGGGTTCAGCACGGTAAGAACGGTTAAAATTTTGCGGTTCGGAATTTGTAAAATATTTATCAGAAGAAGATTCTGCCTGTTGGTTATAGGAATTTGAATTATGCCTGTCATTTATTCTGAATTCCGGCACAAGGGGGGAAGAATTTGACTGACTTGGAGGTGAAGTTTCAATAACCGATTCAGGTTGTTCCAATGTAGTTTGAGCCGCAAGTTGCGAAGCATGTTCCGTTTTTCTTTGCGTAACAGGTGACGGATGAAAAATGATATATAAGAGAACTACAATCACTGCTATCAAAATACCAATAATTATATTTTGCTTCATTTAACCTCCAAAAACCTGTGCTTTGATTTTTAAACCTGTTTTTGTTGTTGCAAGTCCCGCTTGCGAACTTTCTTTTAACATAGGCGACATCAACGCACCTGTTTGAGCCATGGAATCAACAACCTCATCAAACGGGATTTTTGATTCAACACCTGAGAGTGCAAGTTCGACCGCTGTAATTGAATGAACAGCAAGAAACGGGTTGCGTTTAACACACGGGACTTCAACAAGCCCCGCAACAGGGTCACAAGTCAGTCCCAAAAGATTTTTTAGAGCAAGTGCAGAAGCATTTAGGATTTGTTTTACACTCCCGCCCCTCAACTGACAAACAGCCGCTGCAGCCATAGCAGATGCTGTTCCGCATTCTGCCTGACAACCGGCAACCGCACCGGCAAGCGCAACTTTTATTGAAATAATTCTGCCGATTTCACCAGCGGTAATAAGCGCATTTAACTGCTCAGTTTCAGAATAATTATACTGTCTGCTCACCCCTATTAATGCGGCAGGCAAAATTCCGCAAGAACCGGCAGTCGGGCAGGCAACAATAGTCCCCATTCGAATATTTTCTTCACATGTTGCAAGCGCATACTCAACGATTTTTTCAAATAAAGAACCAAACATTGAGCCCTCTTTTTCAAATCTTTTTTGTAATTTATTACAGTCTGTACCGCACATACCGCTAAAAGACGGCTCGCAACTGTTTAGACCGGAATTTATTGCTTCTTTCATTGCAAAAAGGCTTTTATTTGCAAAGACACGAACTTCATCAACAGATATATCCTGAGATGTTGCCATAACTTCCTGTGCTATTTCATAAATCATTTTATTTGCAGATATACATACATTATGAAGTTGTTCAAATGTGCTAATATTTATATCCATTTTAATTTTCCAATTTTTTTACATAAGTTACAAAATAAATATCATCAGTTTTTTCAATACTTTCGACAATTTCGTCTTTAAGATTTCCGTCAATACAAATAATCATTGATGCATCCTGCCCTTTCGCACTTCTGTCGCAATTTAGTGACGCAATATTTATATTTGCGCCCTGAAGTTGAGAGGTTACGCTTGAAATCATACCCGGTTTATCTTTATAAACAATAATCAAAGTGTTATAGTTCCCTGACAAAGCCACATTGAAATCATTGATTTTTGTAATAAGAATTTCGCCTGCACCAACACTATCACCTGAAATTTTCATATTATAGTCACCATATAGTTCAATATCTACGGCATTTGGATGTCTGCGAAAATTGTCAAAATACTCAAATTTGTATTCAATATTTTTTGAAATATCATTATTAAAAATATCTTTAATTCTTCTGTCTGAAACACTTAGTCCCAAAATTCCGGCAAGCAGACCTTTATCGGTTCCATGACCTTTGCCTGTATGTGCGTAGGAATTATAAAGTTTAAACACTACTTTTTTCGGCACAGATTTATAAATATTTCTTGCAAGAAGCCCAAGACGAACCGCACCTGCAGTATGAGAACTTGAGGGACCTGCCATTACAGGCGAAATTATATCAAATAAAGTAGATTTTTTCATTAATAACTCCGTTCCAAATCTTGCTTAATTCGCACATCACGAAGATTTTTTGCCTTTTGCAGTTCATCAAGTTGATGATTTATATATTCCTGTCTTGTTTTAATTTCCTTATGCTCATTTATAACTGATTTAACAGGATTAACACCCTTAAAAATAAAAAAGCAGGCAAGTAAAACAACAAGAACTATTAACATTTCTATAGCGGAAAAACCTTTTTTCACAACTACCTCAAGCGATTTTTGGCAATAAACATCATAACCGCTTCATCTTTATCTGCAGGTGTACGCAATGAATCTTTTCTGAGTTTAAAATCTTTAATCTGTTCTCCGACAAAAAACTTGTTATACAAAGATAATCCTATATACAAAATCAGAGAAAATGCAACAACACCGCCCATTGCAAGCCCGAATTTTGACATAACCGTCTTCATTTCAGGAGTCAATTTCGAAGCAAATGACGGCATGGCCGTAAATAATACCGCCATAACCGTCATTATTATTCTGTAAAAATTATTCTTCATTTTCAACCTTTTTCTTTGTTGTTTTTCTTTTTGAAGCACCTCTGTTTGGTCGCTTTTTAGGTTTTTCCTCTTTAACTTCCTCAACAGTTATAGTTTCTTCAGTTGCAACAGGAGTTTCTTCCGCTACGGCTTTTTTAGAAGTTCTGCGTCTTGCTGGCTTTTTCTTTTCTTCTTTAGGTGTTTCCGTCGGAACCTCTGTTTGAACTTCAGCCTCTACAGTTTCAACAGGTGCTTCTTCTGTTTGAGGTTTGTTATTTTTATTGAAACGATTTTTTCTGTTGCGTTTGTTATTTTCTTTTCTTGCTGTTTCTTCAGATGCAACAACTGCAGGTTCAGTATCGACTGTCGGTCTTTCAATTGTTTCTTCAATCGTTTCAACAGGTGTTTCTTCTGTTTGAGGTTTATTGTTTTTATTAAATTTATTATTTTTCTTAAACGCACCTGACGGGAGTTTAACTTTCGCCGCTTTTGCCCTGTATTCTCCTTCCGCAACAGGAGTAGCAAAATTAAAATCAATAACGGAACACCCTGAACCCTGACAGTGAGGACATTTTTTGGTAAAGATTTCCGCTAAAGACTGCCCCTGTCTATGCCTTGTAAGTTCTACAAGTCCTAAGTCAGACAACTGACCAACCTGAGGTTTTGCCTTGTCCGCTTCAAGCGCAATTTCAAGTTCTTCAAGCATAGCAAGTTTGTCTGCTCTGCTTGTCATGTCAATAAAGTCGACAATAACCATACCGCCGATATTTCTCAAACGAAGTTGTCTTGCAATTTCATGCACCGCTTCAATATTCGTTTTTAAAATTGTTTCATCCTGAGTCGCAGAACTGATAAATTTTCCGCTGTTTACATCAATGACCGTTAAGGCTTCAGTCTGCTGAATGAACAAATATCCGCCTGAAGGCATATTAACTTTTACATTCAAAGCGGCTTTGATTTCTTTGTGTATATCCATCGCAATCAATAACGGCTCATTTCCTTTATACAGGGTAACTTTTACCCCCTTATTAATATGCCAGTTTTGTAATATATTCTGAACTCTGTTCAGCGCAAACGGAGTATCAACAATGATTTCAGAAACATCTTCCGTACATGCTTCACGAATAACCTTATAGAGCAAATCCTGATCACGATAAATTAAACTCGGGGCTTCAAGAGTTTCTGAAGATGTAATAATATTATTCCATTTTTCCAAAAGGATTTCCAAATCTTCCTGAATGTCTGCTTCGGATTGCCCTTCTGCTTCTGTTCTGATAATAACACCGACTCCGACAGGCTTAATCAAATTAACAATAGCCTTTAATCTTGCTCTTTCTTTTGAATTTTCTATCTTTTTAGATACGCTGACTCCCGGTTCATAAGGCATTAAAACCAAAAATCTGCCAGGAAGACTGATTTCAGTTGTAACTCTCGGACCTTTGTGCCCTGTCGGTTCTTTTACAACCTGAACTACAAGTTTTTGTTTCGGAGAAAGTTTTTCTTTTAGCGAACCTTTGCCCATGACATCTTCTGCGTGCAAAAATCCCATTTTGTCAGTTCCGACATTTACAAACGCCGCATCAATACTTGGCAGAATGTTATCTACACTTGCAAGATAAACATCACCTAACAAAACATCTCCTCTTTGGATAAAAAAGTCTGTAACCTTTTTGTTTTCTAACAATGCGGCGATATTATCGCGCTCTGCTATCACAATTTTTTTGTCAATTTGCTGATTTTGATTTTGTCTTTGATTGTTGTTTCTGTTGTTACCCATAAAAATCTTTCCTTCTTTATAACTCGTGCAGGTTTTCCGTTAAAAACTTTGTACGCTTGATATCAAACATAACCTCAGGCGCAATGACACTCATAAGCGCATCTGCTCTCAAAGGAGGTATTGCCGTACTTTTACCTGCTTTTAATACTATAAACAGACTTCCGCTCTCAAATCTGTACTCTCCGATTGAATGCTTATAGTCTATTGTTTTCTCTAAACCTTTTTTAGTTTTTTTGTCAATAAAAATATTTTCAGACTCCAAAACTCTGAGAGTATTATACACGAATTGACCAAAATCGTAAACACTTTCGTCAAAAATCTTAATCCGATATTCTGCCCAATAGACTTCTTCCTCAATAGCAGGCGCACTTGTATCAATTTGTTTTACCTCAATAATTTCAGAACCCTGCGGAAGAACTTTTTGAATTCCATTTCTTACATAATCAATATCGGCATTTTCCCATAAACAAATATCCACAAGTTCCGTTTCACTTTCGCAGAACAAAGGAAGCGCAATCCCCATTGATATTTTCATTTTCGGATTATAGCCGTAAGAATAGGCGACTTTAAGATTTGTTCTCTGCATTGCTTTAAGAAAAGTATTTTGCCAATCTAAGTGTGAAAAGTATCTTAAAATTCCAGTTTTGGTAAGTTTTACCCTGTATCGGAAAACAGGTTTAATATCATTTTGGTCAATATCTTCTATGTGTCTTTTCGGAGCAGATGCAAGCAGTTGAGCCTTATCTGATGCGACAAAAGGTTCTGCCATGACTTTATGAGTATTAAAATTCTTACATACTCCGCAATTGACACACTGCGTCTGACATGTCGGAACGACATGAGAAGAATTTTCATCAATCTCAAACGCTTTGTTATATTCGTTAATTAACCAATCTTTATCTAAACCCACATTAATAAAATCCCAAGGCAGGGGTAAATGTATATCATATTGTTTCTGAGCGAGTTGTACCAAATCCAACCCACATTCCTGTGCAGTTTCATTCCACAGTTTCCAACTGAAATTTTCACCCCATGATGCCAAATATGAACCCTTCTTATAAAGCGCCTCAATAAATTCGCACAAAGATGCATCCCCTCTTGTTAAAACAGCCTCAAGTAAAGACAAATATTTGTCACTGTAATTTATTTTTACGCATTTAACTTTTTTAATACGCTCCATAAGATAATCAATATGCGCCTTTACTTCGTCTAAAGGCATTTGCGGACACCACTGAAACGGAGTAAAAGGTTTCGGGACAAAGATTGACAGAGTGCATGTGAGTTCAAGTGTATGATTTAACCCTATTTCTTTTTTTATGAGTTTTGATTTATACCTCAAACCTGACAGAAGATTTGCCATTTCATCCATATCTTCGATTGTTTCTGTCGGCAAACCGCAAATAAAATAAAGTTTCACGCGACTCCAGCCATTTTCATACAAAGTCAAAACAGCATTTTCAATTTGTTCTTTTGTTATATTTTTTTTAATTACATCCCGAAGCCTTTGGCTTCCTGCTTCCGGAGCAAGTGTCATGGTCGATTTGCGAACACTTTGAACCAAATTT
Source organism: uncultured bacterium (assembly GCA_902774905.1). Taxonomy (GTDB): domain Bacteria; phylum Cyanobacteriota; class Vampirovibrionia; order Gastranaerophilales; family Gastranaerophilaceae; genus Zag111. The sequence goes on along the minus strand of CACYKF010000022.1, from coordinate 7,794 downwards.
GCGAGTTCAAGATTAAATCCGTCAATTCTTTGACTCGGCAAAGTAACAGATACTTTTTTCTCATTAAAATCAAGACTAAGTTCTTTTATAACTTCGTTAATATTTGCATAATCATTTGACGAAAGTGACAAAAGCGAATATTCTTCATAACCCGTATTTTTTACAAGTTCTTTTGAAATTCTTATAATATCCTGCGCACTGCGTTCTCTGACAGGTAAAGTTACATGCCCCGGCTGACAAAAACGACACATTCTTCCGCAGCCTCTGCGTATTTCAATTACTGCCCTATCCTGAATTGATGATGAAAACGGAATAGGGTATGATGTTAACGCAGTATCAAGTTTTAACTGCGCAATTCGCTTGTCAACTTGTCCGCCGACCAACTTTGACCAACGACCGTTTGCAGGGTTTTCGCATAGTTTTTTAATTCGCTCTTTTCTTGGCAGGCCTTTTGTTTCCTCTAAAATTTTGCAGATTTCAATAATTGTATCTTCACCATCACCAATAGTGAATACATCAATAAAATCAGACATTGGCAAAGGATTAAATGTACAAGGACCTCCTGCAATAATTATCGGATCATCATCAGTCCTATCTTCATTTCTGTAAGGAATACCGGCCATTTCAAGCATTTTTAAAACAGTCGGATAAGCCATTTCATACTGCAAAGAAAACCCAACAGCATCAAAATCTTTTAATGACCTTTTTGATTCAAGCGCATACAAAGGCTCAGGAACAAAATCTTTTTCAGGGGCATAAACTCTGTCACACATATAGTCAGGCTCTTTATTTATAAGTTCATAAAGAACTCTGACACCTAAATTTGAAATGCCTATTTCGTATTTATCCGGAAAAGCCATCGCAACACGAACTTTTGCTTTCTCAAAATCTTTGTTATGCGACAAAAATTCGCCCCCTACATACTGGTAAGGCTTAAAACATTTATACAAACTTTCATTATATTTCGTAAAAAAACACATTTAAAACTTTCTGTGGGAGATTCTTCGGCATTCGTCATTCTGAGCCTTTAGGCAAAGAATCTCATAATAAAACGCCTCAGAATGACATTAAACTATCTCATTCGGAAAATATTTGTTTATCTCAATAATAGTCCCGTCTAAAGTATTTTCCTCAAAAGATTTCATAAATTTAAACAAATCTTCATTCGGCACATCATAAGAATAAAGAACAATTTCTCCATCTACTTCTCTCATAACGGTCACCATATAATGACAAGCGCAAGCATATTTCAACAAAAAATCTTTGCGGAATTTTTTGCCGTTAGAGTCTTTTTTAACTTTGACATAACCAAATCCGGCATAATATTTTATCTGTTTTTGGTCTTTTTCAGGCAATTTATTCTTACTGTGACTTGAAAATAAATTTATAACCTTTTTATTAATTTCTTCAGACACAAATATCCCTCCAAAATATATTAAACAATATATTTAAATTAAAGTCTATTTGTTAAGATTTTTCATAAACTTCTGAACTTTCAATGCAGTTTCACGCCTGATATCATCCGGACAAAGCCTTAAATACTCAATGGCATGAGAAACTTTGATATTTTTATCATACCAACGACGCAGAATGTAATTGTACTGATCTTCAAGACTCATATTCGGCAATTCAACATCTTTTAACAAGTCGTCAATGATATATTCTGCGCATCTGACCTGATATTCTTCAGGCATCTTTTCCATATCATTGATTGTTTTACTAACGACTGCATCAGCATCGTACCAGCGTTTGAACATGTTCATAATTATTACCCCTTTACTAATTGTTAAGAATATTTAACCAAATTTTTCAAAAAAAGTAAATTATTTTACGAAAAAATACTTTATATAAATGTAAAGGTTATAAGTAGGTTATAAATTTTATGGACAATAGTATTATATACGGATTGAGAAACCCTGCAATGACGGAAGATATCGGAATGTCAATGATAGAAAGACAATATCCGACAAATATTACACCGTTAGGTTATACTCCGGCTAATATTACAAATAAATCCGCATATTTTGAACAGCCTTATGCTGATACATTCCAAACAAAGCGCGAAAAAGAATATTCTACAATCAAAAAAGTGCTTGTCGGTTTAGGTGTTGTTGCCCTTGGAATTTTAGGAATAAGAAAAGGTACAAAAGGTATCAAAAACGCATATAGTTATATAAAAAATTTGTTTAAAGGCGGAAAGCCGGCACCGACACCTGCGACACCAACACCCGGCACAGGTTCGGTAAAAAATGTTTTTACCAAATGCAAAAATATGGTAGTTAATGTGTTCAACAAAGGTAAAAACGGTATTACAAGTTTATTTAATAAAATTAAAACCAAAATTTCCCCGTAATAGAAAATAGTTAGTGTGATTTAGCAGGTAGGATTTTATAAAATTCTACCTTTCTTTTTGTTTATGATAAAATAAAATCGTCATTCTGAGAGAATGTTATGAGATTCTTCGGGCGATGCCCTCAGAATGACGCAAGCGAAGAATCTCCTTTAAAATAAGAGGGTAATATTATGGCTAAAGATTGCAGTTTTGATATTGTATCTGAATACGACAAGCAGGAAGTTGTTAATGCGGTAGAACAAGTAAAAAAAGAACTCGCTTCACGCTTTGATTTTAAGAACTCAAAATCCACAGTTGAACTCGAAGAAGGAAAAGCAATTACAATCACAACCGAAGATGAAATGAAACTGCGCAACATCAATGATATCTTGCAGTCAAAATTTTCTAAAAGAAATCTGAGCCTTAAAATATTAGACCCGCAAAAAGTTGAAAATGCATTAGGCGGAAATGTTCGTCAAGTCGTAAACCTTAAAAAGGGTCTAACACAAGAACTTGCAAAAAAAATTACAAATGACATTAAAAATACAAAACTAAAGGTTCAGGCTTCAATTCAAGGCGAGCAGATTAGAGTTTCAGGCAAAAGCAGAGATGATTTGCAGGCTGTAATTCAGGTTATCAGACAGAATGAAGATAACTACAATACACCTTTGCAATTCACTAATTACAGATAGTATAAGTGAATGGTGAATATTGAATGGTGAATAGTTCTTTACGGATTTTGTGATTTATAAAATGTGCTTTAGCACCGATAACGACAATTCACGATTCACGACTCACTTTTTACATAATAAAACGCAGGTCGGCATTACTATGCCGACAAAGGAGAAATAACACAATGACAACAGAAATCAGACAAGAATTTATAGACCAAGCAATGTATATAGCAAGAAATGCGGAAGTATTACCGGGCGGAGTTGAAGAACTTGCAGCAAAATTGCAACACGCAAGCGATACTAATACTCCTTTGCGAGTAAAACTCGGTATGGACCCGACAAGACCGGATTTGCATTTAGGACATACGGTCGTAATGAGGAAATTGAAAGAATTTCAGGCTTTAGGGCATAAAATTGTGCTTTTGGTCGGCGGTGCAACTGCTATGATAGGTGATCCGTCAGGCAAATCCGAAACAAGACCTGCGCTTACAAAAGAACAGGTTGAAGAAAATGCAAAAACATACTTTGAACAAATGGCTAAGGTTCTTGATGTTTCAAAGGCAGAAGTTGTTAATAACGCAGATTGGTTACATCCGATGAAGTTTACCGAACTTCTTGCACTTGCAGGAAAAGTAACCGTTGCACAAATGATGACAAGAGATGATTTTGCAAAACGCTATGCCGAAGGTAAACCTATTTCTATTGTTGAATTTTATTATCCTTTGATGCAGGCTTATGATTCGGTTGCGATTGATGCGGATATCGAATTGGGCGGGACAGACCAGAGATTTAATACTTTGTTAGGTCGTGATATTCAGAGTGCTTACGGCAAAAAATACCCTCAACTTGTTGTACTTTTACCGCTTTTGGAAGGTACTGACGGGGTTGTTAAGATGTCAAAAACTTACCCGGAACACTGCATATCCCTAACCGACAGCGCAAAAGATATGTTCGGCAAGTTGATGAGTATTCCTGATAATATGATTACAAGATATTTCAGTTTATTGACAAATACTTCAAAAGAAGATTTGGAACGCTATGACAGAGAAATTTCTGATGGTTCAATCAACCCTCGTAATTTGAAAATGCAACTTGCTCATACAATTACAGAAGAATATCATGGCAAAGACGGCGCAGACAAAGCGCAGGAAGATTTTATCAATGTTGTTTCAAATAAAGGTATTCCTGATGATATACAGCAAGTCAAAGTTGAAAACGGCAAAGGGATTTTAGACTTAATTGTTGAACTCGGTTTTACATCAAGTAAAGGGGAAGCAAAGCGTTTAATTCAGGGCGGCGGAGTAAAAATTGACGGAGAAAAAATTGCCGATATGACCTATATCGTTGAATTTGATGAAAGTGTAGTATTACAGGCAGGAAAGCGCAAATTTGCAAAACTGGTGCACTAATGTTTGAAACAATAAAACGAGGCTTCTCAAAAGTTAAAGAGGATATACAGGTAATTTATGATAACGACCCTGCCGCAAGAAATTTAGCGGAAGTAATACTCTGTTATCCGGGATTACACGCAATAATTGCATACAGACTTGCGCATAAATTTCACAAATGGGGTTTAAAACTGCTTGCACGAATGATTTCGTATTTAACAAGAATTATAACGGGGATTGAAATACACCCTGCTGCGCAAATCGGCAGAAGATTTTTTATCGACCACGGCGAAGGTGTTGTTATCGGAGAAACGACAATTATCGGCGATGATGTTTTGCTTTATCAACAGGTAACTCTTGGCGGAACAGGAAATGACAGTGGTAAGCGCCATCCTACAATAGGAAATCATGTTATTATCGGGGCGGGAGCAAAGGTTTTAGGTGATATTATTATTGCTGATCATGTACGAATAGGTGCAGGTTCGGTTGTTATTGCTGATGTTCCGTCACATTCAACGGTAGTCGGAGTTCCTGGGAGAATTGTCCAGAGAGCAACAGTTGACGAGGACGGCAACCTTATGCACAACAAAATTCCTGACCCTGTTAAAACAGAAATTGATAATTTGAGAGCGGAAATAGAGAATCTAAAACAAAATAATATGTAAGTTTGACATTTATCTAATAGACAAGAACATACCCTCACCCGAATTTGTAAATTCACCTTTGGCTCATTAACAAATTCTACCCTCTCCCAAAGGTAGAGGGGCATAGATAAAAGGCAAAACTGTCATACTGAACTTGCTTCAGCATCTCATCCCAAGGGCATTAAGCGTGAGATTCCGAAACGATTTCGGAATGACAATACTTATTATACATAGCATTATTAAGTATTTTTAACATTTTAAAATATGTTTGTGATAGAATAAACATGATTAATATACATTTATTACAAGAGAGAAGGATTTTATGGAATTTATACACACGCACGGGATGTTAATATCAGGTTTAATTCTGTTAGTTGCATATATTTTTATCGCAAGCGAAAAGATACAAAAATCTGTTGTCGCACTTGCAGGTGCAGCTCTTACGATGTTACTCGGGCTGATACCGTTTGAAACACATTTTGACAAAACGACAAATACTCTAATAAAAGGGGTATTTCAGCATGTTGATTTTCAGGTAATCTTTTTGCTTATCGGCATGATGATTATTGTTCATATCTCAAGCAGGAGTGGAGTATTCAAGTGGCTTGCGTTAGAACTTTTGCATTTAACAAAAGGACACCCGAAAACTGTTTTATTCTCTCTTGCGGCGTTTACCGCTATTGCTTCGGCATTTTTGGATAATGTTACAACGGTTGTTCTTATGATGCCTATTACATTTGTAATCGCAAAAGAATTTGATACCGACCCTGTACCGTTTTTGATAACGGAAGTATTGGCATCGAATATCGGAGGAACGGCTACTCTTATCGGTGACCCTCCAAATATTATTATCGGTACAAGAGCAGGGCTGAGTTTTATGGATTTTGTCATGGAACTTACACCTGTCGTAACAACAATATTTTTAGTTGCAATTGCGGTTTTAATTTTATTATTCAGAAAAGGTTTAAAAGCAACACCTGAAACAATGCAAAGAATTGCAACCATTGATAACACAAAAACAATAACAGATAAAAATCTTATGATACGCTCGGTTGCGACGATATTACTTGTAATTTTAGGGTTTGTAACCCACGATATAACTCACATTCCGGCATTTGTTTTTGCAGTGTCAGGGGCGGCATTTTTGCTTTTGTTTGAAAAGCCGAAAGAAATTTACCGTGATGTTGAATGGCTTACAATCTTTTTCTTTGTCGGTTTATTCATAATTATCGGCGGTTTTGAAGCAAACGGCGGCATCAAATTCCTTGCTGACGGCTTGATTACCTTAACCCACGGCAGTCTTAATGCCGCAACATTTGTAATTTTGTGGGCTTCAGGTATTTTATCTGGTATTATTGATAATATTCCTTATACTGCAACAATGGCTCCATTAATTTCGGAACTTATTAACCCTGCAAATCCGCATGCTATAACAGGACACACTCACGCACTATGGTGGGCATTATCTTTAGGTGCTTGTCTTGGCGGGAACCTCACAATCATCGGGGCGGCTGCAAATGTTTTGGTTAGTGAAACCGCAGCATCAAAAGGACATAAAATTTCATTTATGAGATTTATGAAATACGGAGCATTAGTAACATTTATTTCACTAACATTGAGTTCCGTATATTTATATTTCAGATTTTTGCACTAAAAAAGTGTTACATAAAATCGTAAGTTGGGGTTTCTACCCCAACATTTATTTTGTGGGCTAAAAGCCCAACTTACTTATTAATTTGAAATCAGTTGGTTTTAGTATGTTTTTCCGACAACGCTATAATGTGCATCAAGTTCAAACTTATCATCAAGCGGTGAAAGTTCTACCTTTTCGCCATAGCGTTTTTCAAGTGCAAGCGAGATTAAATAATCAGCAAAATGCGGATTTTTAGGTAACAACGATCCATGCAGATAAGTACCGAAAACATTTTTGTATCTGCCGCCTTCAAATCCGTCTTTACCGTTATTGCCGTTACCTACTGATACCCTGCCTAAGGGCTTTGATTCTCCTTCAAGATAGGTTAAACCGCTATGGTTTTCAAATCCGACAAGCGTTTTCGGAGTTAAAAACTCGGTTTCGACTGTAACATTCCCGATAAATCTTTTGTTACCCGCAATAGTATAGGCATCCATCAGTGACAAGCCCTGCAATTTATCCTTCCCATGCGGCTGATAATAGTGCCCGAAAAGTTGATATCCGCCACAAATGCCCAAAAATACCGCTCCATCATCTCTTTGCGAAAGTAAGTTATCTTTATGAGAATAGAGTTCTTCCACAACTTCTTCCTGCTGCTTATCCTGCCCCCCGCCGATAAAATATAAGTCGTGAACTCCTATTTTATCGCCAATATTAATCTGTTCAAATTCTACCTCTATTCCGCGCCATTCACAGCGTTTTTTTAATGTAATAATATTACCCAAATCTCCGTAAAGATTGAGTAATTTCGGATATAAATGCGCTATTGAAATTTTTAAATCTTCTCTCATAAAAAGATTATACAACAAAATATACTTTTTAATAATGAACATAAAACATATTATCGGTAGTGATTGAGAGATTGAAACTTTCTGCCTGTTCATTTCTTTCTCTTTTATTGCGAGTAAAAGAGAAAGAAACGGAACCAAAGAAAGAGAAAAACGCAAAGGTACAATACCGCCTTACGGCGGCATAAGACTGCTAACGCAGTAATATGTGTTTTTGTCCTGACGGACAAAAATTTCTTAGCGCGCCTAAGGACAACGGCGCGCGCTTTCAAGAT
>CACYKF010000021.1 GCA_902774905.1 uncultured bacterium | reverse complement strand
TATACCTTAGCGAGTTTTTCTTTTTTGGTTCGTTTTTTCTTTTTGCTTTAAGACAAAAAGAAAAAATGAACATAACAAGAATATCTTAGCGAGATATTCTCATAATATTTTTTATGTAAATAATTGCTTGATATGTGTCAAAACGACAAATAATTAACTGTAAAATCGTATATAATTACCTGAAATATTTACGATATTTTTCAATTATTATTTATCTTACTTGACTAAAAAGTTGTCAGGGGTTAACATTGAGGCAAAGGAAACGGAATTATGGATAACAAAATTTTAAGAAAGCGTACATTTGCCGTAATAATTGTAACCGCGCTTATGATGGTGGCAGAAATCTATTACGGTATTGCAAGTAATTCAATGGCTTTGACGGCTGACGGTTTTCATATGGGAACACATGTTCTTGCATTTACTATAACTCTTATTGTCTGTTTAATTGCGGCAAAATACGAAGATAAAACTACAAAACTCAATGCTTTGGGCGGTTATACAAGTGCTATTCTATTGGGTTTTACTTCACTTGGTATCATTTGGGAATCTGTTGAGAGATTCTTTAATCCCTTATCAATAGAGTTTAGTGATGCGATTTTGGTTGCAATTTTAGGTTTAATCGTAAATTTGTTATGCGTGTTTATTATGGGTGGTGAAAATCCTTTGCATAATCACAAACACGCACACTGTCATTGTGGACACAGTGAATATCAACATGAAGAACACGAAGAAAATTTGAACTACAAAGCGGCATATTTGCATATTTTAGCAGATGCAATGACATCAGTTCTTGCAATCGGGGCATTGCTTTTGGGCAAATATTTTGGATTAACTCTGTTAGATCCTGCAATTGGAGTTGTCGGCGGTTTTATTATTGCAAAATGGTCTTTTGATTTATTAAAATCTTCTTCTAAAATTTTACTTGATTTTTAACAAAAAAAACGGGAATTTTGAAACATTCCCGTTTTTCTGATTTGATAATATTATTTTATTCGGTGTAAATCCAACCGTTTGTCAAATCAACTTTAACTGGTTTTAAAAGTTTCATATAAGCATCGCCGTTTGTCATAACTTCCTGTTGTTCTCCTTTGAATGCCCATCTTACAAACTTCATCCACCAGTTTCTGTCTTTTTTAATTTCAGCAACTCCGACAAGCGGTGCTATCTGATCGTTTTCAGTTGTTACAATGTTATTTTTTAATACCAAAATACCGTTTCTTACAAAGTATTTACCCGGTTGAACTTGTAATACCTGTCCCTGCAATTTATCATTTTCCCTTAACAGAATATAGTGCTCTCTTGTTACATAATTCTGCGGAATTCTTGCAGTATAAACAACTCCGCCCTCAGTAGTTTGAGAACTTAAATAACTGTTCATTTTGATAGGCACAAATGTACCTTCGGGAATAGTGCCGATACTTCCCTGAACGGTTGCTTCTTCAATAACAAAACCTTCGCCTGTTTTCTTTCTCATTGCTTCTGCAAGTTTAGCGTTCGGATTAAGTTTTGCCTGTTCCATCATATTAAATAAAATTGCAGCAACTTCTGCTCTTGTTGCAGGTCTTTCTGCCGCAAGTTCAGCATCTTTGGCTGATGGCATAATAACAACCATACCTAAGATTTCCGCTTTCCCTGCAGGAATAACAAACCACTCAGGGATAGTATGTGAGTCAATATACTTCTTTCCCAAAACTTCTTTTGCTTTAGCAGGTGTGATTGTTTCGGTTGTCAACGCATTTACCGCAACCGTTAAAGATTCTGCTCTTGATACGGAATCGTCAGGTCTGAAAAGTTCACCGTTTTTATCGCACGAAATTAAGTCAAAATACAATGCTTTTTGAATATCAGAATAAGCCCAGTGTTCTTCATCAATATCTGTAAAATGAACAGGCTGAACAACTTTTGTATGTTCCTGACCTAAAGCACGAATTGCCATAGCCGCAAATTCCGCTCTTGTTACATTAGCATCAGGCTTAAATGTTCCGTCAGGATAACCTATAATAACCCCTTTTTCTGTCAGCATATTGATTTGCGGATATGCCCAATAATTCTCATCCACATCAGGATACGCAATTGCGGGCATTATTGTAAAACAAAATACTGCAACCGACAAAACCATTTTCAATAATTTATTCATATTCCCTCCTTAATTTTATCCCTATATAAAGTATTTTACATGTTTCAGGTCTTTTGACAAATGTGTTAATAATTTTTTTAAATTTACTTAACAAGAAATTTGGCACTTCCTGTTGTATATGCTATGATATGTCCGTTAGGGAAGGATTAAAACATGATTAAAATTGATACATTACCCAATTTTTTTAACGGTAAATTGTATTCCAGATGGGAAAGAGTTCGTTCATTATGCGGGGACGGGAGTGTTATTGCAAGTCGTACAAACGAGCGTGGCGAATCCATACAGTTATTTTTGACTGAAAACGGCACGAAAAGAGAACTTTATACAAATGACGGGAAAATAATGGATGTTCTTGATAATCAAGGTGTAAAAAGGGTTTATCAATACAGCAGAGTTGATGATAACACAGTAAAAGGACAAATGATTGCAAGTCCGGATAAAAACGGTCGATTTCCTTTAATTCTTGCCGCAAAGTGGATTTTGAGAAGTATGACTCCCGAAAAACTCATTATGAAAATTAACAAAGAGCATCCGCAATCACAAATATTTTTGCCAAAAGAAGGACCTGACGGCACACCTGTTTATACAGGGGCATCAAGCAAATTACAAATTGAAGAAATTCTTGCTAAAGATTTTGTATCCGAAAATAGTATCCTTCCAAAAACAATACTGCTCAAAACAACTAAAGGAGAGATAAAATCTGTTGTTTCTCAACAAGGAGAAGTAAATCTTAAAGTGGCACAACACTTTGGATTGGCGTCAGATGTGCTGGGACAAAATATTAGAACTGTTGTATAAAATTTGCATAAAAAAGCCAAGATTAAATCTTGGCTTTTTTTATTTACAGTTCTTATTTTTCTTCCGTTTCGATAATATCTTCTAACGGACATCCTTTTTTACATTTTTGTTTAGATTTTTTGCATTTTTTCGCGCATTTTAATTTTTTACCGCATTTTTTAAATTTTTTGCAACATTTTTTTGATTTCTTGCAGCATTTTGATTTTGGGGATTGTGAAATTTCTTCTGCCGCAGTTGAATCTTTTATTTCATCTAACAAAGATTTTTCTTTATCGCATTTTGCTTTATCACATTCTTTTTTGCATTTACATTTTTCACCATTTTGACATCCGCAAGGACATTTTTTGCAACATTCTTTTTTCTTTTCACATTTTTCTTTGTCACAATCTTTTTTGCATTTACATTCTTCGCCGTTTTGACATCCGCAATCACAATCTTTGCTGCACTCAACACTTTCGGATATTGTAGCCTTGTTGCAGCCGCAATCACAAGCCATTGAAGCATTTGTCATAAATAACATGGTACATACGACCAACAAACCCATTACAATCTTTTTCATATAGTTCTCCTTTTCTGTAAAAATAATATATGATTGCTTCCCCTTTGTAAAGGGAATAAACAAATGATTTTTCAGAAATTAATCTAATTTAAACGGAGGACTTTACATTTTGTAAAATACATGTTACAATTATAATACAGAGTTGAATTTTATTTTTGAATTGATTTATACTGTGAGGAATTTTATTTAGATTTTATTTTGTTGTGATTTTTATTTTTACTAATTAAGAGGCTTTTATTATGTATGTAAACAAGTGCATTAAGTGCGGTCGTGAGTTTGAAACGAAGAATCCTAAAAGGGTTGTTTGCCCCGACTGTTTATACCCCGACAAAAATATGATGATTGATACCCCTGAAGGTGAAAAACCGGCAGAGCAGGGTTATTCACAACCTCAAAATGAGGGTGAAACGGCTCCGCAGTTTTACAGCAGTTATTCAGCCGGCGGAGGTGATGAGGACAGAAGACCTTCCCGCCAATATAACAATCAGGGCGGATATAATCAGGGAAATTACAGACCTCGCCAGAATAATTACAACAATAATCGTCAGGGCGGTTATAACAACAATCGTCAGGGTGCTTACAATCAGGGCGGATATAGCAGAGATAATCGTCAGGGCGGTCAAAGACCTTATAACAATAACCGTCAGGGCGGGTATAACAATAACAGATACAATAATAACAGACCTCAGCAGGGCGGATTTAATAATAACAGACGCCCTCAAAATAACAGATTTAACAACAGGCGTCCGCAAAATAACAGGAATAAGGCACCTAAACCATTATTAGTCAGCAAGGAGCAATTAGAACAAATTGAACTTTTGTATAAATTAATGCTTCCGCTGCCAAATCCTGATGCACATGAAGTAATCGGTGAAAAAATCGGTTTGGAACCGAGAAAAGTATTTTTCGGAATCAATTTAATCAGACAAAAAATGATGCTTCCGAAACTTCCGTATCCGAAACGCAAACTTGCGATTACTCCTGACCAGTTAAATGCAATAAAAATGTTATATGAACCATTATTGCCGATACCTCCAATCGGTTGCCACAAAATAATTGCAGCTCAATTAAAAATGGATGAATGGAGAGTTCATGTCGGTATTGGTCTTGTTCGTGCCCAAATGGGTATGGAACGCTGGAATCAGGACAGACCTGATGTCCCTGAAGAATTTAAAAACCAAAAAGCGCAGGAAGAATCAACTGCTGACGAAGAACCAAAAAAGAAAAGAGGAAGACCTAAAAAGTCAGACTCCGAAGAATAATTATGGATAAGTACATTTCTGTCGGCAAGATTTTGAATTTTCACGGAATAAAAGGAGAAGCAAAAGTCGGGTTTTCTAAAAACCGACAAGAGTTTTTTATGTCTTTAGACTGTGTTTATATAAAAAATAATAACGAATACAAAAAGTTAGAAATAGAATCCTGTCGTACAAATAAAAATTTTTTGCTTGTCAAATTTAAAGGTATTGATTCAATAAATGACCTTTTGCCTTACAAAGGTATGCTTTTATTTACTGACGAAGAAACAATAAGAGAAAATCTTGACGAAGATGAATTTTTGATAGATGAACTTGTCGGAATGGGCATTTATGACAAAGAATCAGGCAAAAATTTGGGGTTTGTAATAGGGGTTTCAAACAATGGCGCAACCGATTTATTATCTGTCAAAACAAATACCAAACATATTTGTCTTGTGCCGTTTGTAAAGGCTATCGTTCCTGATGTGGATATTAAAAATAAAAAGATAATGATAAATAATATTGAGGGACTTTTGGAATGAGATTTGATGTTTTAACATTATTTCCGGAGGTCATTGAGCATTATTGTAATGTCAGTATTATGAAACGCGCACAGGATGGCGGAGTGTTTGAAGTCAGCGCAATTAACCCTCGTGATTTTACACTTGATAAGCACAAAAAAGTTGACGATACTCCTTATGGCGGCGGAGCGGGAATGGTTTTAGCGCCTCAGCCTTATGTGGATGCATATGAAAGTATAGATAAACTTGAAAATTCGATAAGTGTAATGCTATCTCCGCAGGGCGAGCCGTTATGTGAAAAACTTGTCTGTGATTTGGCAAATTATGACCAAATAATTATGCTTTGCGGACATTATGAGGGATTTGACGAGAGAATCAGAGAGATTATAAAACCGAAAGAAATTTCTATCGGTGATTTTGTTTTAACAGGGGGCGAATTGCCTGCGCTTTGTTTAATTGATGCGGTTAGCAGAAAAATTGAGGGGACATTAGGCAAAATAGAATCGGCGCATGAAGACAGTTTTTCGGACGGGCTTTTAGAATATCCGCAATACACAAAACCGAGAGAATACCGAGGGTTATGCGTTCCGGAAGTTCTACTAAACGGTAATCATAAAGAAATTGCCAAATACAGGCTTGAGCAGCAAATTGAACGCACAAAACTCCGCCGCCCCGATTTGTATGAAAAGTATAATAAAAAATAACCTGATAAAATTAACCCAACATTATTTTATAAATTGGCGGAACAAAAAGTAAAACTCCGACCATCAACGCAACAACTGTTACTATCATAACCGCACCGGCAGCAATATCTTTTGCCATTCCGACCATTTTGGAATATCTGTTATGATAAATTGAATCAAGCGCAAATTCTATTGCGGAATTCATCATCTCGGCTGAAATTACCATTACTATAGTTAATAACAGAATGCAAAATTTAACACAGGAAAAATGCAATGCAAACCCCAAAGCCAGAGCCAACGCTCCGCACAAAATATGCACCCTGATATTTTGTTCGCTTTTAATAGACAAACGCATACCCTTACGTGCGTTTCTGAATGTATTTATAAATCCCTGTGACTTATATTTTGTCATAACTAATATTGATACTTCCTAATGCTTTCTTCTGCCATTCTACAACAAAATTATATTCCGACATTGTTATATGGTCAAACCCCAATAAATGCATTATCCCATGGCTTATAAAAAAGGCAAGTTCATATTCTTTTGAAATCCCTTTTTCATGCGCCCCATCTATCATTTTGTCAAGTGCAATTATGATTTCGCCCAAGTTTATATCCCCGTCAAGTACAAATCTTTCATTTTCGGCACAATCTGCAAAAACCGCAAATGTAATTATATCCGCAGGATAATCTTTGCTGCGGTATTCAAGATTTATGCCGTGAGTCTGACCGCTGTCAGTGAACAAAAAATCAAACGAAACAGTATTATAATCATAATTTTTCAGGCAGGAATTTTTGCTGATTTCTTCCTGCGACATAAAGTATTCCAAAACGGATTTTGCGGTATTCTTTACCCAATCAAAATCTACATTCCAATTGCCAAATTCATTTGTACATTCAATATTTATATTCATAGTTTAGTTATAATACATGAAAATCATCATCGTCATTATCAGGTTTGTCTGACGGTGCAACGGTTTTCGATGCTTCAAGTTCCTTTATCTTATTTTCTAAGTCTGCGTCAAGTGCTTTTGCAGGTATTTCAATTTTATTTTTCTTAAATTCCTGAGCAATATCTTCCTGATATTTAATCCTATCGTGCTGCATGCCTCTTAAAACTCTGCTGAAAGTAACTGCGATTACTTTTAAATCCTTTAGTGTCAGCGGACTATCTTCTAATTGTCCGTCATTAAGTCTTTCAACAATAATTTTGTCAATAATATTTTCAATTTCTTCCGCACTTGCGCCTTTCATTGCACGAACAGCGGATTCAACAGCATCTGCAATCATAAGAATTGCGGTTTCTTTTGAATTAGGTTTAGGACCTGTGTAGCGGAATTGTTCTTCTTTTACATTCTCTTTGCCTTCTTCTGCTACTGCCTGATTATAAAAATATTTTGCAATACCCTCTCCATGATGCTGAAGAATAAAATCATTTATTACACTTGGCAAACCGTATTCTTTTGCAAGTTCAACCCCGTCTTTTGGGTGCGCCGTAATAACCATTTTACTCATTCTTGGAGTAAGGTTATTATGCGGATTTTCAATACTAAAGTAAGACTGGTTTTCAACAAAGAAAAGTGGTCTTTTGAGTTTTCCTATATCGTGATAGAACGCACCGACTCTTGCCAAAACGGGATTTGCGCCTATTGCTTCGGCTGCCGCTTCACACAAAGTAGAAACCATCAAACTGTGATGATATGTCCCCGGGGCTTCCATTTGCAGTCTTTTTAATAATGCCTGATTATGATCGCCAAGTTCTGCCAATCCGTAAGGAGTTATGATGTGGAAAGTGCTTTCCAATAAAGGCGAAAGTCCTAATGCTAAAATTGAACTTATTATTGCATTTAAGAATATATATGTACAATCACGCATTATTAAATAGTTATCAACATCTATCAGACACTTATCAATCAGATACAAACTGAGCATTATTAAAACACCGGAAATGCCGAGATGAAAACCAAGTCTGATTAAATCAAAGCGTCTTGTATATTTTATTTTTGAAGTAACAATCATTGCAATAAGAGATAACAGAATAAATATAATAATAAATTGTGCTTTATATTGTATTCCTATTGTCATTACGGATAATATCAGTGTTGAAAGTAAAAACGCAATTCGGGGGCTCATAAATACTGAAGTAATAACAACAACCGCAGGAATAGGTATGACATAAGGGGAAAATCCCGTCGGTAAAACAACTCCTATTGCACAGGTAACTATTGCCAAAACAGCCGATAAAGCAAGATAGCGGGGTTCGTTATAACTTTTTTCAAAAAATTTGATATACGCAAGATAAATAAAACTGACCAAAAATACAAGAATATATATTGATAAAACTCCATGCCAGTTGAGTTCATAAACATTGAAACCCGCTTCACGCAAAGCATCCCTTTTCAGTCTTGTTATAGGTTCACCTTTGAATACGATTTTTTGTCCTTTTTCAAATGTAACCATAGTCGGTTTTACGGATTGTTGCGCATTTATTCTTGCAAGTTCAGTTGCCGCTTCATCAACAACAAGATTTGGCACAATAACTTGTTCTAATACTGCACATATTACCGCGACTTGTCTTTTTGAAACATTGGAAACAAGATTTTCCATTATGATTTTTTTGATATCGCCTTTATCGTAATCACTTTCTGTGATACCTTTTTGCAAAACATTTGCAAGGGACAATGATGCTTTTTCAAATGCCTCATTAAGACTCGGCTCATCAACATCTAACAAAAAATTTACGATAAAACTGCGTTTCGGGTTATCGGTAAGGTCAAAAAGAATATTTATTTCTTCTTCTTTTTCTGCTTTTTCACCCTCTTTTTTTCTTATCTGTAATACTGCATTATGCAAAGTTTCAAGATTTGTCTTGATAAATTCATCTTCTGCAGGAACAAGTTTGGGTTCAACCTTTTTTGCAACCTCTTTTTTGTGGGCTTCAGTTCTTTTTACATCTTCAACAGTTATTGTTTTTTCTGCAATGATTTCTTTTTTGCTTATGCCATTTTCAATAACATTCTGGAAAAAGAAATTTTGAGATGATATTACAGCCGTAATCACAAGAGTAAAACATATCAAATACATGAATTTGATAAACTTTGAAGAAGTGACAAACTCTCTGACCGCTTCTTTATATTCAATTTTTGTCATATATAAATAGTTCCTATTATTCTAATTGATATATATATTTTATAACCATTCAAAAAAATTTCAAGTATATATCATCTGCCTGATGTAGTAAGCACAAACACAATATTACAACGCTGAAATGCGTTTAAAATTATCTTCTTTTTCTACCGTTATGAGTTGCAGATGCAGCATTTACTTTTTGTGAGCGTTTGCTTGAATTAATTGCACCATCTTTGTTGAACCTTGATAGTTTAATGTCTGCGGTTGTATTTGAATCCGCAGCAGAGGTATTTGAATTTGTGCTTGCTGCCGCTTTCGATTTTTCATCATAAACATTTACATCTCTTGTATATGCTATAGCATACTCATTAGCCTTTTTAACATCATTAGGATTGTTTATATCAAGTTCTGAATTTAGAGATGATTTATCAAATCCTGAACGAGTGTCACTCTCTTTTCTAACGCTTGGTGAAGGTACTGTGACATTATTGGAAGAATTGTTTTGAGAATTTTCGTTTTCAGGGGTATTTTCAGAATTGCTATTTTGTTGGGCATTTTGGGCTGCTTGCTGTTCTTGTTGAACAGGGATATTTCCCATTTTATCGGCAGCGGCTTTTGCTGTGACTCTTCTGACATCATTTTTTACTTTGTCATCGTGCATCAAAGATTTTTGACCTTCGCTGAAAGTTTCGTTATTTGCATCTATTCTGTTGTCAACTTGATTACTTACCAATTTTGCACCTACACCGGTTGCAGCAAGTCCTGCGTTTTTCGCCAATGCAATTGCCCAAGCCGCAAGCATAGGTGCCGAGAAAAATCCCATTACTGCCAATGCTGCCATTATTACGGTTATTAATCCCTGTGCAATAGCGGTATCAACAATGATAAAATCACCTAATTGGTTGTTATTGCTGTTTCTTTCGCCTAATTTGTCATTTAAACCGGAAAAATCATTATTAGATTTCATTGATTGTTTTGAAATTTTCTCACTGTTTTTCAATGGTCCGTTGATTGTATTAATTTTTTGAGAATCTTTGTCAGACAATCCTTGAAGTTTTGCTTCGAGATTTTGTTTATTACCTGCAAACGGGTCAGGATATTCTATTACATCCTCCGCGGATATTTTTCCTGCTTCGACTAATTTTGCCTGATCTTGCATCATTGCGAACTGATAATCAATAGATTGATTATTTAGTTCTTTGTATTCATTTGAAATTGATTTTGCTTCAGCCATATTTTTAGTATGCTCTGCTAAGATGGTCTTTGAACTTGTATCTAATGATTTAACAAAATCAGCAGAATTTTTAACTTCATTTTCTGCTATTTCGGAACTTTTTCCTACAATAAGATTTTTGACAAGTAAATCTAAAACTGAAGCGGCTACAATCCCGCCCCATACGGCTATCTGCATTATATAAGATGCCGGACCCATACCAACTGCGGCTGCAACTTCAGCACCGACAAATGCCTTTGTAAAATCAACATTTGTTCCATATAATGCCTTCATTGTTTTTTGAGTATCTTCAATTTGTTCTTTTTCTTTTTGTTCTGTTTTTTCAGTTTTATCAGACTGCCCAGTTTTATTTGAACCATCCACATTATTACTTGTACTTGTATTTGTAGTTGCACTGCGAGTCGTTGTAGAAGTATTCAGGATATCCTGAGGTGAACGACCTGATGATGCCGCATTTGTGAGATTAGATGCTGTATCATTTTCAGAAACATATATAGGTTCTGTTTCTGTCGGAGTTTCTGATGGTTTCTGAACAGGATTTTCATTTGTAATTTCTTCCTGAGGTTCAACACTTGTTTCAGATGCATTTGCGACAGTTGGTTCTTCTTGCAGTTCAAATGTGGCTTCAGGTGCATTTGCAATCGTTGGTTCTTCCTGAGGTTCTCCTGATGGTGAAACTGATGCGGCTCTTGTCATCGCCGGGGAAAATTGAGACAAAGAAGAATTTTCAGAATCCTGTGCTTCTTGAGATTCAACGATTGTTTCAGGTGTCTTTAGAATAGATGTTTCTTCCTGCGGTTCAACACTTGTTTCAGGAGCATTTGCGACAGGAGTTTCTTCTTGCGGTTCAACACTTGCTTCAGGAGCGTTTGCAGTAACCTGTTCTTCTTCAGGTTCAACACTTACTTCAGGAGCGTTTGCAGTAACCTGTTCTTCTTCAGGTTCAACACTTACTTCAGGAGCGTTTGCGACAGGGGTTTCTTCCTGCGGTTCAACACTTGCTTCAGGAGCATTTGCGACAGGAGTTTCTTCCTGCGGTTCAACACTTGCTTCAGGAGCGTTTGCGACAGGAGTTTCTTCCTGAGGTTCAACACTTACTTCAGGAGCATTTGCGACAGGAGTTTCTTCCTGCGGTTCAACACTTACTTCAGGAGCGTTTGAAACAGTCAGTTCTTCTTTTGAATCTGAACTTGTTTCAAGTTCAGATTCTTTGCTTTCTTCTTCCTGAGTGCTTATTTTTTCAGAATTTTCTATATTTTCAATTCCTAAAGTATTTTCAATGTGTTTTGCCTTTGTTGTATAGTCTATGGAGAATTGTATGGCTTCCTGTGTATTTTCGTTTGTTACATCCAGAATTCCTTCATTACCAATGTCTAACAAATCCTGACCGATTTTCTCAGCAACATAAGCGAGTTGCGTATCGTTTACATTGACCAATGCATCTTCTAATAACCCGCTTCCTTTTTCAGCAATTTTATATGCGTGTACTTTGTGGAAAATATTAAGTCTGTCATCTAATTTGCTAAAGTTCTTTGACGAATCTATTGTTTTTTGTGCTGTTATTAAACCTTCATTTGAATCATTTGCAAGGGTATCAATTGATTCTAAGAAATTATCCAAATCAACGGAATTTTTTTGAAGTTCATCAATTACTGCTCCGCCTTGTTTAAGATTTTTTGATAATTTCTTATATTTTGCTTCTTCAGAAGCATCAAGTTTACCTTCTTCTTGTTTCTTTTTATCAAGAGATTTCCACTCATCAGCCATATCTTTTATTTTGTCAATTGAGTTATTTTGCAAAATATTTTTTTGTTTTTTTGCAATACTAATAGCGGTATCAGTTAATTCCCTTGATTTTTCTCTGTCTTTTTCTACATCTTCCTGTGCTTTTTTGGATTTTATGGCATTATCTTTGACTTCTGCTCTGATTTTGTTTATCTCAGATTCACCTGTTTCTTTATCCTGAGAATTTACATCATTATATTCAACATCATCAGATACAATGCTATAATCAATTACATCTGCTTCTCGCTGCGCTTGAGCCCATGCAAGAACTTCAGTCGGAATGTTGACACCGTTATTGGACATTGTAATAATTTCTTCATAAGAATATTGGGCATAATCAGAGTCCGGTACAGCATCTACACCTGGTAAAACTTTGTCGAATTTTGAATTTTGTGTCATATTCAGCATATTTTTTGCATATTGCAAATAAAATTCATCACTAAACTGTTGGTGCATTATGCATTCATGCTGATATTTTAATTTCTCTGCAAGATCAATGACATCACGACTATATCCGGTAGTAGAGCCTGAAGATAGCCCCATTCCTAAATTTGGATAGTCCAAATGTCCAAAATTACTTGATGTTCCTGATGTTGATGTCATTTAAGCGCGCCTTTTTAATATTTACTCATGTCCTTTGACGGCATAAATTCTCATAATCTTTAACATTTAGAGCATAAAAAAATAATGCCGTTACAAATTGTTACAATTTAAAACGACATTATTTTTTTTATTAAATAATTTTTTTAAATATGTTTTTCAATATTTGAAATAATAGTTGATTTTGGCATCAAACCTACCATTCTTTCAACAGGTTGCCCTTTGTCGAAAACTAATAAACAAGGGATACCGCTAATTGAATATTTTTTTGCAATTTCTTTGTTTTCTTCAACATTCACTTTTGCAAATTTTACTTTACCATCATAATCCTTTGCGATTTCTTCCAATACAGGACCTAATTTTCTGCAAGGACCGCACCAAGTTGCCCAAAAATCAACAACAGTAGGGATATCAGATTGTTCAACTTCCTGTTCAAAGATATTTTCAGTTAATTCTAATATTTCTGCCATAATTCCTCTCCATAATTTTGTAACATGACATATTTTAACATAGAAAATATTTTTATGCTATTATCTAAAGTAGGAATACTTAGGATAGAGAAATGGCAAGAAAAAAGATAATTGAGATAGTTTTGGACACTGAAACAACGGGGCTTGATTACACAAAAGAAAAAATGGTCGAATTTGCAGCGGTAAGACTTGAAAACGGCAAAATAAAAGACCAGTTTCAAACTCTGATTAATCCCCAGCAGCATATAAGAAAATCAAGTATCGCAATTCACGGAATTACACCTGAAATGGTAGAGGATGCTCCGACAGAAGAAGAAGCAATGCCAAAAATTTTGGAATTCATGGGGGATTACCCTATGGTTGCCCACAATGCAATTTTTGATTATTCATTTATAAATGAAGCCGCAAAAAGAGTTACAGGCAAAGGTATTGAAAATGAAAGAATTGATACTCAGCAAATGTTCAAAGAAATTTATCCTGATTTAGACGCTCACGGTCTTAATGCCCTGACAGATAAATTTAAAGTAGAATTAAAAGACCACCACAGAGCGATGGGTGATACTATGGGACTTGCGCTTGCTTATCCGAAATTGAAAAAACTTTATCTTCAGAGAAACGACTGGGCAAATAAAGAACTTGAAAATGTCGAATATCTTTTTGAAAGATTTTTAAGAATACAAAATACTGTTACCACTTTACAGTCCGAATTACAGGATTTGAAATCAGTATTCAAATTATACTTTGATTTGGGCGGAAAACCTTTGACTTCCGAAGAAGGTGATTTGCTCATTTATAATTCAAAACAAACTTTCGGATATGATTTTGACGCAATAAAACCTGTTTTGGAAGAAATAGGTGCATTATCAAAAGCAGCAAGGATAAACACAGGATTTATTGACAGACTTGCAAACGGTCACAGTATTGATGATGAGAAAAGAGAAATTCTTAAAAATGCAAGAACTGAACTTACCGAAACAAGAAATGTGCAGATAGTAAAAAATAATAAATAATAATTGTGTCATCCTGAACTTGTTTCAGGATCTCCTAAATTTGCATAAGGAAGAGATTCCGGAATAAATTCGGAATAACATATATTTAATCTATAACAAGGAGAAAATAATAAATGTTTAAAAAATTAGGGGCTTTTTTTGCAGAACCACCTGCGGCAGAACCGATACAAGATGAACAAAAAGTCGCATCTATGTATAAACACTGGAGATGGAGAATTTTCTATTCAAGTTTTATCGCTTATGTAGTTTTTCATTTGTGCAGAAAAAATATTGCCGTAGCGCTTCCGTCTATGGGTCAGGCTCTAAATCTTACTAATACCCAACTCGGTATTTTAGGTTCAACTTTGTATGTAACTTATGGTATCGGTAAATTTGTAAACGGTGTAATTGCAGATAAATCAAATGTAAGAACATTTTTGCCGACCGCTCTTATTTTGTCTGCAATATGTAATATATGTTTTGTCTTAAGTGCGTTATTTGTAACTCCGGGGCATATAAGTTTCTTCGGGTTGCCATCAGCAACAGTATTATTATGGCTATTGTCATTTTTCTGGGGGGCAAACGGTTGGTTTCAATCATGCGGATTCCCGCCTGTTGCAAAAAGCCTTTCATATTGGTTTTCAAATTCTGAAAGAGGTACAAAATGGTCTATTTGGTCAACCTCTCACCAGATTGGAGTTTTTGCATCAGTTGCACTGTCAGGTATCGTAATTGACAAATTTGGCTGGATGGCTGCATTTTATGTCCCTGCAATTATTTGTTTAATCACAGGTATTTGGCTGTTTAACAGACTCAGAGATAAACCGCAGTCTTTGGGATTGCCTGATATTGAAAAATACAATAATGAACCCGTTAAAGAAGAAGAAAAAGATGAGCAGGCAAATGTTTCTTATGTTCAGATATTTAAAAAACATATTTTGTGCAACCCGATTATTTGGATGCTTGCAATTGCTTATACTTTTGTATATATCATTCGTTTTGGTACGGAAGATTGGCTTGTAAAATATCTTGTCGAAGTTAAGAATAATACATTGCCGATTGCGAGTGCAAAATTGAGTACACTCGCTCTTGTAGGTTCGGCAGGGGCTATTATGGCAGGAGTAATATCCGATAAACTCTGCAAAGGCAACAGAACACCTGTTAATATTGTGTTCTTATGTTTGTTGATTTTAAGTTTATTCCTGTTTGCAACTAACCCGACAGGCAAACCGATATTTGAAGTTTTGGATTATGTTTATGCCGCAATGATAGGGGTATTTACAGCAGGGCCTCAAATGTTAATCGGCGGGCTTTGCGCAGTTGAAAGCAGTTCAAAGCGTGTAGCATCGGCTTCTATCGGATTTACCGGAATTTTTGGTTATGTCGGTGCGGCACTATCTGCAAGCGGAACAGGGTTCTTTGTTGATAAATTCGGTTGGAACGGTGCAATTTCATTCTGGATGATTGCAACAGTTATTTGCGTTGTGATTTGCACAATTCTTTTGATATTTGAAAAAATCAGAAAAAGAAAAGCGCAGGCTTAATAAAAAACAATTGAACAATAAGGAAATAAGGCAATAAGTTCATTTACGAATTATTGCCTTATTTCTTTAATAATACGATTTGGCTCAAATTTTCAATGTTTTCAGTCATTTTTTCAAATTCAGCCAATAAATAATTCATTGCTGATAAAACATGTGTCCCGTCTTGAACTTCATCTGCATTATGCTGTATGGCATCACGGATTGTTTGCATAAAATCTTTTAGGTTTAGTGCATTTTCATATAAGTTATCTAATTTTTCTAATAATTTATTCATAGTATATGCCTTTAATATATAGAATACTTTACTATAAATATATAATACTTTATTGAGTATATTTTGTCAATTATATAGTATTGTTGTTGAAATGAAAACTAATGTAGAGAATATTAATATAAAAATTGGTCTAAAAATCAGATTGGAAAGAACAAAAAGAAAATTATCGCAAGAAAAACTTGCGGAATTATCCGATCTAAGTAAAGTTTCTATTGGCGCAATCGAACGAGCAGAATGGTCGCCAACAATAGAAACACTTGCAAAAATTGCAAATGCATTTGAAATTTCTCTGCCTGAACTTATTGATGTGTCAAAAGTTGAAATATGATAAATCAGAGTTTACATTTACACATCCGCATCATTGAGTTTTGCTTTTAGTCTTGCTTTTGCCCTTGCAATAGAGGCTTCAATTCTTTTGGAATCTATCTTTGCATTGGTCTCTTTTAAAAGTCTGCGCCCACGCTCTAATGATTCTCTTGCTCGCATTTCGTCTATTTCTTCCCCCGGTTCTGCAAGAGTAGTCAAGATCAGACATTCTTCGTCTTTAAACTGCAAAACTCCGCCCATAGTGGTAAAAGCCTTTGTTTCGTTATTTATTTTAACTCTTGTAACCCCGATATCCAAAGCAGCCATAACAGGAACATGACCTTTCAAAATGCCGAACTCTCCATCTACACCTCTTGTGTAGATTTCATCGACATCACTATCAAATACAACTTTTTCCTGTGTAATTATTTTTAAATTCATATAAATCCTTTTAAGTGTGAATCGTGAATTGTGAAAAACGAATTGACCTTTAGAAGTTTATGAATTGTGAAATGTGCTTTAACCCTGATAACAATGACTCACGATTCACAATTCACTACTCACTTTATTCTTCCATTCCTTTGGCTTTTTCAACCGCTTCATCAATTGTTCCGACCATATAGAAGGCTTGTTCCGGCAAATCATCATATTTGCCTTCAATAATTTCTTTGAAGCCTTTTACGGTATCTTCTATTTTGACATATTTACCTTTGTTTCCGCTGAATTGTTCGGCAACAAAGAACGGCTGAGATAAGAAACGCTGAATTTTTCTTGCTCTGTTTACAGTTTCTTTATCTTCTTCAGATAATTCATCCATACCCAAAATTGCAATTAAGTCCTGCAAATCTTTATATTTTTGCAAAATTTCAAGAACTTTTCTTGTAACTTCATAGTGTTCTTCCCCGACAATATTTGGGTCTAACGCTCTTGAATTTGATTCCAAAGGATCAACAGCCGGATAAATACCTAATGAAGCAATTTCTCTTGATAATACCGTAGAAGCATCCAAATGAGAGAATGTTGTCGCAGGAGCAGGGTCAGTCAAGTCATCCGCAGGAACATAAATTGCCTGAACTGATGTGATAGAACCGTCTTTTGTTGATGTAATTCTTTCCTGCAATTCTCCCATTTCTGTTGCAAGTGTGGGCTGATAACCAACCGCTGACGGCATACGACCTAAAAGTGCCGAAACTTCTGAACCTGCCTGTGTAAATCTGAAGATATTATCAATAAATAACAATACATCTTGTTTAGAATAATCTCTAAAGTATTCGGCAGCAGTCAGAGCGGACAAACCGACTCTCATTCTTGCTCCCGGCGGTTCATTCATCTGACCGTAAATAAGTCCTACTTTATTAATAACTCCGCTTTCTTTAAATTCGTTCCACAAATCGTTGCCTTCACGGGTTCTTTCACCTACACCGCCAAAGACTGAAACGCCGTTGTGCGCCATAGCAATATTATGGATTAATTCCTGAATTAAAACTGTTTTACCAACACCGGCACCGCCGAATAACCCGATTTTCCCGCCTTTTTGATACGGTTGTAAAAGGTCGATTGCCTTGATACCGGTTTCAAGAATTTCAACATCAGTATTTTGGTCAACAAGCGCAGGGGCATCTCTGTGTATCGGCAAATAAGTATCTGTTTCTATTGCGCCTGCATTATCAACAGGGTCTCCCGTTACATTCAAAATTCTGCCTAAAATTGCATCTCCGACAGGAATTTTAATAGGCTCGTTTGTATTAACAACTTTCATTCCTCGTCTCAAACCGTCGGTTGATGACATCGCCACTGTTCGGACTTTGTTTGAACCAAGCATTTGCTCAACTTCCGCAACGATTTTTTCTCCGTTGTCATTATAAATATTTAATGCCGTATAAATTTTTGGCAGATTCCCGTCAGGGAATTCTACATCAATGACCGGCCCGATAATCTTTGTAATTAAACCCTCTGAAGCAACTAATGTTTCCATATTTAACTCTCCGTTTGATATTGTCGGAATATAAACACCGACCTACGAATTTATTATACAATAAGAAAAATCTTTTTTCACATTTTTTACATTTTAATAGGAATTATATATTATAATACAGTAAAAAACTCCAAAATTTTATCATTATAGCGATTATTATTTGCACTGAACGGAAACACCTCGCCGCCAAATTCTCTTTTTACATAGGCAAGAGCCTGCGCAACTTTATTATGCGAAGAAATACAATCAGTTTTTGTTACAACCGTTATAATCGGCAAATTGTAAGCACTAACCCACTCTCTCATTTGATAATCATTTTTTTGAATTTCGTGTCTTGCATCAATAAGTTGAACAAGACATTTTATATCTTCTCTTTTTAATAAATATTCTTCCAAATTCTTCTGCCATCGGTTCTGAACTTCCTTTGAAACCTTGGCATAACCATATCCGGGCAAATCCGCAATAATGAATTTGTCACTGAAATTAAAAAAATTGATAAGCCTTGTTTTACCCGGAGTATTTGAGGTTTTGGCAAGTTTTTTATTATTTGACAAACAATTTATAAACGATGATTTCCCTACATTTGAACGCCCCAATAAAGGAAATTCATTTAGGTTGAACTTCGGACACTGTGAAAGTTTTTCCGCGCTCTGTATAAATTTTGCTTGCATAAAATTACTCATTTTGACATCTTATCTTTCTGTTCTAAAAGTTTCTTCTTATATAATACGGTCTGAAAAAGATTATACATTTTTGAGTTATTTACAAGTGTTAATTGAGTTTTACCGTTTACAAAATCAATATTGAATGATTTTTCTTTCGCAAAAAAATTTTCACCCTCTATATTAACTATTTGGAACAAACCGTTTGTCAAAACACTCAACGGTTCTGCTAAAAAAGATTCAAATGTTCTTCTAATATCAAATTTTTTCTTTTTCATACTCATGAAATATTAAAACATAAAAAGAAAAAGTTTGCGCAGAACACGCAAACTTTTTCAATATTATGAATTATAATAATTACATTTCCTGAGAGAACACCTGAATTCTCTGTTCAACTGCAGATTTATCAGAAGCATTCGGCGCTAAAGATAAATACTGCTTATAGTATTTAACTGCACCTTCGTAGTTCTTCTCTGCTTCATAAGCCTGCGCTTTGAGTTTTGCTATAGAAGGAGCATTGTGATAGAAATCAATTGCCCTGTTACAATATTCGATAGTTGATGCGAAATTACCTTCTTTATACTGTCTTAAAGCAATTTCAAAGAATTCATTTGATTTCATTTCGCATAAATCAATATAATGCAAACCGTTTAACGCAATCTTGTTATCAGGATCAGACATCAAAACTTTTTCCAAAGCCTTTCTTGCAGTTCTGAACTGTTTATGTTGAACAAGAATTTCTGACAAGTACAACTCATCATCAATACTATTTGCAAAATTAATTGCATTTTCAAATGTATAAACCGCATCCGATTCACGACCTAATGATAAATATGCCTCCCCTTTGATTACCGTATCAACCAAATTGTTTGAAGCAGACTGAACAATATAATTCAGATTATCTTCAGTCATTTCGACCTGATGAGTCAATTTAGCCAATTTAATTTTTGCAAGATGAAGTTTCAAATCATTAGGAGTTCTTTGAATTGCTTCATTTACATAATCATAAGCCAAATATACATCTTTATTTGTTGTGAAATCTCTTGAATCAGCCGTATCTCTTGCCATTTCGTAATAAGTATTTGCAAGACCTACGATTGCAGCATTATTATATGTTGCATCACCCAATAATCTTGAATAAAATTCCAAAGCCTGTTGATATTTCTTTGTTTCCAAAGACATATTACCGACTCTGTAAATACCTTCTTTATAATTCGGGTTCAATATAATTGCTGTTTTCAATTCTTCCATAGCAAATTCGTGGTCTGCACGGCGTTCATATACACCTGCCAAATTTACATAAGGTCTGAAGTTTTCAGGTTTTACATATTTTGCTTTTTTGAATGAATTGATTGCCGCTGCCTGGTTACCCTGTTTTAAGTATAACTCACCCTGCAAGTTCCAGCCAGGTGAAGACTGCGGATTGATATGAAGTGAGTGGTTTAACCAAGTTAAAGCCTTTGTATAATCTCCTCTGCGTGCTTCGACCTGTCCCATATGGTACATTGAAGTAGCGTTGTGAGAATTACATTTAATTGACTGCAAGTAATATTTTTCTGCCTGATCCAAATCACCGTCAAGCATTGCAATATTACCCAAATTATCATAAGCAGGCGCAAATTTAGGATTAATTTTCAATGCAACTTTGAATAAATCAGCGGCATCTTTCTTGTTACCGAGTTTTAAAGTTGCAACACCCATTGCGTTGTATGCTTCAAAATATGTGCTGTCCAAATCAACCGCTTTTACAAATTCCTGAATTGCGGCATTAGACAAATTTGTGATGTTTTTAATATATTCAACATCAGATGAGGTTTCTCTCATCAAATATACAAGCCCTTGTGCATAGTGGAATTGAGGGTTATTCGGATATTTTTCCAATAATTTGTCCAATTCTGATTGCGCCGGTGCTAATTTCCATTGTTTTGCAAATGACATCAATTGCAACGCTTTTGCTTCCAAATCATTAGGGTTCTTTTGCAAAATCTCTTTCAACTTCGCATCTGCTTCTGCATAATTGGTATATTCAATCATTCTGCCGATATCAACATAATTCTTTGAAATCCCCGCTTTTAACGGTTCTGCAGAAAATGACGCAGGAGCAAAAAGAACACATGAAGCCAAAATCATTGATGTTACTAACAACTTTTTACAATTCATTGTTTTCTCCTAACCTTTATCGCTTAATATTATTCCAAATCTTATGAGGATATTGTATAATAGTTATTATAAAAAAGCAATAGAGTTAAAAAATGGCAATAAATTCAAATTCAAAAAAAGATTTGGAAGATTTTAAAGGGTATATTTTGGTAGAAAAAAACTTCTCCGAACATACCGCAAAAGCCTACTGTTCAGATATTTTGAGTTATCTTATATGGCTCGGAGATGAGGGTTGTGAAGGGGCAGATTTTTCAAAAATTCGTGACTACTTACACTTTATTCAAAAGTTTGACTACAAAAAAACAACAATCGCCCGAAAGATAGCATCCATAAGGACTTTCTACAAATATTTGTCAAGAGAAAGAAAAATTGAAAACAATCCGGCGCAAAATATAATTTCCCCCAAACGACCGAAATCTTTGCCAAAATTCCTCTCAACAGAGGAGATCGAAGATATTTTAAACAATATAAATATTTCAACTCCGGCAGGCTTCCGCAACAGAGCAATACTTGAACTGCTTTGGGCAAGCGGAATGAGAGTTTCTGAATTAAGCAACCTTAATTTCGGCAACCTTAACCTTGAAAACAACGAAATTACCGTATTTGGAAAAGGTGCAAAAGAACGAATTATCCTAATTACAGACAGAGCAAAAACCTATCTGCAAAACTATATTGAAACAGCAAGACCGCTTATTGCCAAAGGTTACGATATTCCGCCAATAAGTGATAATTCTCCCGTTTTTATAAACAAAACAGGTTTCAGACTCCAAACCCGTATGATTAGAAATGTCATTAACGAAACAGTTGAAAAAATTGAACTGCCCAAAAAGGTTACTCCACACATGTTTCGCCACAGTTTTGCAACACACCTAATTGAAAACGGAGCAGATTTGAGAATCGTACAAGAACTCCTCGGGCACGCAAGCATTTCAAACACTCAAATATATACCCATGTCTCAATGCAGCACATGAAAGAAGTTTACGACCAAACACACCCCAGAGCATAAAGTTCTTAATATATCTTAATATAAATATAGGGCGAAATTATTATAGTTGATAGTTCCTCCCCCTTTGGGGAGGAACTATTGATTTGCTTGCGCCGAACTTGATATTACAAGTTCTCGCCAAAGTATCGCATTATAAAACCCCCGATTCTCTCGGAGGTTCTATGGTGGGCGATACAAGGCTTGTCTTGACCTGCTCGCAATAAACGGCATTACGCATTTTGGCTTTTGTGCCTAATGGCACAGCCAAAATCTGCTCCAGCCTCTGCTCGCAGGTCGCCGAACTTGATATTACAAGTTCTCGCCAAAGTATCGCATTATAAAACCCCCGATTCCCTCGGAGGTTCTATGGTGGGCGATACAAGGCTCGAACTTGTGACCCCTTGAATGTCGTTCAAGTGCGCTACCAACTGCGCCAATCGCCCATATATTATTTAATTGTTAGTTGAGAACTCTCGTTCTCAACAGTGCGCTACCCCTCTCGAAAAAATGATATTTAATCATTTTTTCTCGGCAGAGTGCCAATCGCCCTTAAAAATTATTCAATTGTTATGCGCCCTTACCGAAACGCTTCGCTTTTTCGGGATTGCGCTACCCCTCTCGAAAAAATGATATTTAATCATTTTTTCTCGGCAGAGTGACAATCGCCCATAAAATTATTTAATTGTTTTGCGCCCTTACCGAAACGCTTCGCTTTTTCGGGATTGCGCTACCCCTCTCGAAAAAATAATATTTAATCATTTTTTCTCGGCAGAGTGCCAATCGCCCATAAAATTATTTAATTGTTTTGCGCCCTTACCGAAACGCTCCGCTTTTTCGAGACTGCACTACCCCTCTCGTTCCCTCACCCGAATTTCTAAATTCGCTGACGCTTATTAAGAAATTCTGCCCTCTCCCGCTCACAAACACTGCGGGCGAGGGGAATAAGATTGAGTGCCTATCGCCCAATAAAAAAGGAGACACCCGGATTTGAACCGGGGATAAAAGCTTTGCAGGCTTCTGCCTTACCACTTGGCCATGTCTCCCTAATTCGTATTTCTAATATACGAAAGACATAAACCTATGTCAAGATAATTTATTGCGCCCTGCTCAAAAGCATTTTGCCAAGCATTTCTTTCGCTCTTTCGAGTTGAGAATCGGTCTTTGTTTCCATATCATTTTTTGTAAAATACACTTTATAATCAGGACTTATACCACGTTTATTTATATCCGCACCGTTAGGAGTTAAATATCTTGCAATAGTCAGATTTAACCCTGTTTCATTTGGCATTGGAATAATTTTTTGCACCATACCCTTACCATAAGTCTTTGTTCCGACAAGTTTTGCCTTGTGGTAATCCTTCATCGCACCCGCAAAAATCTCAGTTGCACTTGCGCTTGTTTCATCAACTAATATTACAACAGGTTTTTGAATACCAACATTTGTATCCTGTGCCATTACATCATACCGGTATCCGTTTCGACCAACAATACTGACAAGCCTGCCCTTATCTATAAACAAATTGGCGATAAATACCGCATTTGACAGTAATCCGCCTGTATTACCCCTTAAATCTATTATCAAACCTTTTGATTTTGAAGTATTTTCTAACGCTTCTAAAAATTCGTTTGGAACCGTACTGCTGATAAAACTTGATATCTGAATATAGCCGATTTCATCTTCTATAGAACTTTTTATACTCTTTATTGCAATCTCTTTTCTTATAATCTGCTTGGTTAATTTTGTATTTCCCCTTAAAATATCAAGACTGACAAGAGTGTTCTGCGGACCTTTGACCAAATTTGAAACCTGTGAAATCGAAAGACCATTAGTGTCTTTACCATTCACGGACAAAATTATATCCCCGTTTCGCAAATCGGCAAACTGTGCAGGAGTCTGCTCAAGTACATTAATAATCTTTATTTTACCGCCGTCATTTGCTATGCTCACCCCAATTCCGTAAATTTT
This sequence comes from uncultured bacterium, assembly GCA_902774905.1. GTDB lineage: Bacteria > Cyanobacteriota > Vampirovibrionia > Gastranaerophilales > Gastranaerophilaceae > Zag111. Next base: position 3,725 of record CACYKF010000021.1, on the reverse strand, counting down.
TGAGGCGATATTTGTATTTTGTCTTGCAAATTCTTCTTTGGACAAATACCTCGAATACGGATCATTCAGACTTGCAAGCATTGTATCTGTTGCAACTTTTACATCATCAGGTGTTTTGATTTTATTCTGATAATGATGTTTCCACCTGCTCCAATGCTGATGATTAAAAGTCGAATCATAATATTCACTTTTTATAACATGCCAGTTTTTATCAAAAAGTTTTTGGGGAGTAACCTTACGGCTGTCAACTACTTTTTGGCTGCCGGACAACACGGGATTTTTATTTGCAATATAAAATGAATGACCTGTATAAAATACAAGTGCTACCCCTGCAAGCAATATTAAAGTGGTAATCCTCCGTTTCATACAAACAATTTAACATCAACGAAGTTTTTTTATCAATATACTTTTTGAGTAAGACATTCAAAGTATTCAAAACTTATTACAAATCTTCAAACCCCGGCGAATATGAAGGCAAATTTTTATACCCTGAATTTTGCATAACTGATTTTTTGATATATTTATTTGTATAATTGCCTTTTTCAAGAAGTTTTTTCAATGTATTTTCTCTTTTTACAAGCGATGAACTTTCATCATTACATTCGGGGTAAAGTTTTAATATCTCATCCCACACAACTGCTTCCATGTGCCACGCATAAGTTTCTTCAGCAAGAGAATTGTATTCGTCCTGATGCAATGCTTCATGAGATAACAATGCGGCAATAGCACCTGCCGGAGCGTTACGGTGTTTTTGATTTATATAAATATACAATCTTTTGCCCCTTTTCCACCCTAATGCATCAAATGTCGCATAATCGGCACTAATCTTGCTCAAATCCCTGAATTCAATTTTGACAGGTTTTTGAGATAAATTACTGCCTAAAATTGCATTGCGGGAAAACATTCCTGTCGTATCTTTCAGCATATCAAGAGCAACATAAAAGATTTCATCCTGACCGACAGATTTATACCCCGGAGCAATTTGTTTTATATAAACAGGTGTATATTTTGCCGGATATTGTTTTGGAACGACCTGACTTGTAATATCTTTATCTTCCGCAAATGCAAAAGTACCGATATTGACAAAAAGTAACGCTCCGATTAAAAATTTTGCTAATACATTTTTTGGTCTAAATTTCATACTTTAATTATATCCCTCATTAATCTCTGATATAATTATTATATTTATGTTTTTACAAAAGGCAAATTTATTTTTACTTTTTTCTGTTAAGTTTGACAAGTTCAGAGTACCTGTATTTGTATTCATTTGAATCATCAAGATTTTGTGCTTCTGACATATATTCAAGTGCGGATTTGTAATCTTCTTTTGCCTGATAAAATTCACTCATTTTTGCATAATATTTGGGATTATTCAAATCATATAAAATTGCGCGTTTCATACATTCAATCGCTTCTTCGGTATCGTTTGTATTTTGTCTTGAAAGTGCAAGATAGTAATACCCTGACGCACAATTTATATCAAGAGAAAGAATATCCTGTGCAAATTCTTTAGTCTTTTCATAATCCTGTTTCAGATATGATGCCTTTGCGCCTAAAATATATGCACTAATGTAGTTTTCATTCTCATTTATAATTTCTTTTGATAATTCAAGTGCCTTATCATAATTCTTTTGAAAAATATAAATTTCCCCCAAATCACAAAGTGATGACGGAATTTTTCTATTGACACCATCAGTCTGCTCAAGAATCTTTTGTGCTTTATCATAATTTCCCAATTGCACAAATATTGAACTTAATGAAGTTTTTGCAAAATCATCATTCGGATTTTTCAGAACACAACTTTCCAAAATCTCAACACTTTCAATAAATTTTTTATCATTAGCAAGTAAAAGTGCTTTCAGAACAAGTGTCCCGCTATGTTCAGGATTTATACCTAATATTGCTTCAACTTCATTTGATGCTTTTTGGTATTCTTTATTTTCATAATATAGATAAGCAAGTGAATAGCGATAATCTGCATTATCAGGGCTTAAATATATAGACTGAGAATATGCTCTTTGCGCTTCTTTTATCCAGCCGTTATAAAAATATGCATTACCCAAATTGTAATAGTACTTTGAATTTTGTTTATCTAACTCTATCGCTCTTGAAAAATGCTTTATTGCTTCCACAAAATTCATATTTTCTAAATCAAACAAACCTAAAAAGTTTAATATTTCTGGATTTTGGCTGTTTGAAGTTATTCTGTTAAAAATTTCTTTTGAAGAATCCAAATCCCCTTCATCATATTTCATTTTACCTTTTAAAAGCAAAACTTTTTCGTTATTTTCATCACAACCTGTCAATAATTCTTTCGCTTTTTCAGTTTCACCATTCAAATAAAAAGAATTTGCACATTCAATTTTTACATCATTATCAAAATAAGGGTTACTTTCATACTTTTCAATTTCAGTAAACAATTTAAGCCTTATAAGAGTTTTGACAAGTCTTTTTAAATTATCTCCGTTTTGGTTATGTTCAAAAAGTTCCTGAGCAACAGTCAGCGCAGAATTCAAATCACCCGTTCTTGTATAAATTTTGCATACAAGTTTTTTTGAAGCCTCATGATTTGATACAAAGCCCAGAGCCTTTTCAAGGTACTGCATTGAGCGTTCATAATTATTAAGCAAAAAATATAACTCACCGATTTGATAAAGAATTTCAACATTATCATTTTCAATTTCCAAAGCCTTATAAAGCATTTCTATCGCAGGTTTATAATATTTTTGCTCCTTTAACTCAAATGCCTGTTTTATATAATTTATTACCTGATTATCTTCCATAATTTTTCCTATTCTTCGTCAACTGTCTGCGGGATATACGGGATTTCATTAACTCCCTGTTGATTTGTATTTTGTTTTGGTTTGAACCACTGCTCAAAATCAAATTGTCTCTTTTTCTTTTTCGGTTTTGCTACCTTTTTGTTTATTATAATCAAAACTTCATCAGACTCAGCCATTTTAAGATTATTTCTTGCAATCCCTTCCAGACTGTTATCCGAAGTCACCATTTTCTTTTGACGCTTCAAATCCTGATTATGAAGTCTGGTCTGTTCCAAAACACGCTCTAATGTAATTACTTTTGACTTGTAAGAAACAATCTTACCTACATTCAATATCGCTCCGTAACCGATTTGAATAAGGCAAAAAACAAGAACAATAGTCAAAAAAGAATAATAAAAACCCGCCTGTCTGTTACGGCGTTTTTCTTCATAATTATTCAGATTATCCTGTTTTATTTTGCCCATATTATCCCTGTAACTTGATTATAAACAAAATTTTTTATAAAAACAAAAATATTTTACAAATTTTACAGTAAACAAATTTTGCATAAACTATATTATCTGTAGTCATTGAGAGATTAGCACTTTCTACCTGTTCATTTCTTTTCTTTTGTTTGCGAGGCAAAAAGAAATGAACCAAAGAAAAGAAAACTTCGCTGATTACAATACCGCCTAACGGCGGCATAAGACTGCTAACGCAGTAATATGTGTTTTTGCCTGTCGGCAAAAATCTCTTAGCGCACCTAAGGACAACGGCGCGCACTTGGAAGATTATCATCAAAGGCGCCGTAGTTTTAGGCGCCTGATTGATTTTTGTCCGTAAGGACAAAAATGTATGAACATCTTATACTTATATCTTATGCGCGGAGCGATGCCGTCAGGCATTGCAGTGAAATAGCGTATTTTCTCTTTCTTGGTTCATTCTTTCTCTTTTCATCGCAAG
>CACYKF010000020.1 GCA_902774905.1 uncultured bacterium | reverse complement strand
CAGTGAGCAATCATTGTTTGCGACACGACAACAAGGCGGGATTTGTTTGAACGATAGTGAGTTATCCCGCCTGTATGTGGAGCAAGTACAAATGATTAGTGAACGGAGTTCAGGTCGGGGAGTTTCTTTGCGCCCCGTTTCTTTGCGGTCAAAGAAATGGGGCATGGTAGTTTTGATAATATAAAAACTACCGATAATATTATTTATTAAAGTTAAAAATTATACTGCGGAATCTCAAACGGTTCATTATTTGCATCTTTATCCACAAATGCAAGATAATATTCCATCGCAAGTTCTTTGCAGTTTTTGTAAAGTTCTTCAGATATCAACTCTTTATGCAGTTGAGTTCTTTCGCCTGAATAGTTGCCTAAAATCGTAGCATATTTCTGAATATCATCTTTATTTAATCCGCCACCGTAGGCTTTTGTTTTGGCATCCGTTCCTGACGGTCTGATTTCAATATATTTATCTGCAAATTCCAAATATGTTCCATCTCCGACAAATTTAACGGACTTAAGATTATCAAAAGTTAATCCGTCTTTGTTGAATTTGTTATTTAATATATCTTTTATTCCATCAAGAGTTATTTGGCCTTTTTTAAGCGCAATAGCCATTGAAAGGTAAAAAATATCGTTCAATGTCCGTTTTTCTTCTCCTGCGATTTTATCAAGTTTTAATTTGTTAATATCAGGCTCGGATTCGTTGTAGTATGCAATATCTACCCTTGTGTCAAATCTGCCGATAATCTTATTTTCATCAAAAACATCATTCAAATATTGAGATAGCGGCTTAGTCCCAAGTTTTGCAATTAAGGCTGATGCAACAACTATTGCTTCAGTTGCACTTTTTTCTCTCATAGCAACTGCAAGTCTGCCATGCTCGGATTTAATGAGTTCTTCTGTACCCATAATCATTCCGCCTGATTCTTCCCCGCCGAATACCAAACGAGGATTTACCCCTAAATTAATCGGATTACCCAAAACATCATCAATAATTACTTCATCATTCGGGTTTGTTTTTAGTTTAAGTTCAACTTTTTTCATTATATTGGCAATTTCTTTAAATCCGACAGGTACATTAACGACTTTTACACCCTTATTTTTACCCCATTCATCCCAAGAAAGAGCCGATGCGGTAGTTTTAATCATAAATCGCGGGTGTGTATTCCATGCACCTTTTGATTTTAACTGTTTTGTCCAAAAATCCATTATCATTAAAAATGCCTGATTTGCAGTAAATACTGTTAATACTCTTTCATTATCAAGTTTTACATAATCTATACCGAGAGTGTTAAGGGTGTCAATCGCATTAACCCCTTCAATTTGTGTTACGGTCAGTCTGTCATGATCGGGGTCTGTAATCAATACTGCAGTTCCGATAGGGTAATCTTTTAATTTTTTATCATAACCCATAGTTTCAATTACAGGGAAAAACTTTGTTCCGTCGGATTTCTTTGCAACAACTGTTGCATCAACCGAGTAATCATAAAATGCTTTTTCTCCTTTGGGAGTGTGATTGTATTTGCCGATTCCATGGAAAAACGGTGTTTCTTCTGTGTTAAACCACGCAAATTTATCCAAAATTCCCAGTTTGTCCAGAACTCTTGATAAAGTTCTGTAAGCACTTCCCCCAACACACTCAACAACAATTTTTGACTCATATTTTTTGATTAAGTCAAGGTTAATATCCTGAGCCACTCCTGATTTGAGGTATTCAACATAAAGATTAACCCCGTCTTGAATATTTGCCATTGCTTTTTCATTAATAAGCGGGTTATTTTGTGCAGAAATCTTAATTTCATAAGAGCCGTTTTTATTTGTTTCGTCAAATATTTGTTGAATTTTATCTACAAATTCCATTGATTCCTCGGGTAAATACTGACTTCCCTGACAGTTTAAGTCTTTTGTTGCGTTTTTAACAGAAATACCATGACTTGATGTTATGTATTCCCCTCCGAGTAAATCGAGTTTAAATGCCAAAAACGAAGCAAGCCATATAGGAATAGTTTTTCTTGCCTGTGGTACGAGTGTTTCAATTCCTTGTGCTGCCTGAATTCTTGCAATTGCATCAAGAAACAGTTGTGAATTATAACGAACTTCGCATCCTGCTACTTTTACAATTCGCTTGTTCGGGTATTTTTCTTTCGCAACAAGTGCTTTTGCTAAGGTTGCAAGAACTATTCCGACTAAATTGATTGGGAATCTCGTATCCTGCGGATTTAAAATATTTTGAGGTCCCCTTATGCCAGCGGTCGACACTTTGGCTTCTTTTGCATATCCCGCAAACCATTCTTCAAGGTTAAGTCCCTGCGGATTTGTTTGTTCATCATAAGGTTTTAAATGTTCTTTTTTTAATGTAAATGTAAATTCTCCCTTATTCGAGAAATCCATTAAATTAAGGTCTTTAATATAGTCAGGTGTTTTTTCATAAATACTTTTAAATAATTCATTTTCCAATATATTGTCTGATTGCTTTAACATATCTATAACTCCCTCATTGTCGCTTTATTTTGATAATACACTAAAAAAGTTTAAAAGGTGGAATGTTAAGTAATTTTTATGTATAATATTTTTGTTGATTAGGAGAGAAGTATGGCTAAAAAAGAATATTCAAAGAGAAAATCTTCTCAGTTTAACTGGTTCAGAGCAATGTGGCAGTTTATAGTTTGTAAAATTATTTACATGATACGGTTAAAATTGATATACAGAATAGAAGTTCATGGTTATGAAAATGTACCAAAAGATAACAGGTATCTTATATGTCCAAATCATTTATCAACCCTTGATCCTCCTATGATGGTTGCAATCATGCCAAGGAATGTCGCTTTTATGGCAAAAAAAGAGTTGTTTAATATAAGACTTTTGAGATGGTGGCTTGACTGGTTGGGGGCATTTGCGGTAGATAGAGAAAACCTTGGACCGTCAACCGTTAAAACCGTTGAAGCAATTTATGACAGTAAGTGGGTTCTCGGTATTTTCCCTCAGGGTACAAGAGGGGTTCCCGGTGAAATTAAAGGAGTTACGAAAGGGTTCGCGGGGCTTGCAAGGCTTACTAAATGCGATATTTTGCCTGTTGGTATTACAGGTACAAATGAAGCCAAATGGAAACCTTTTTCGGGAAAAATAGTTATAAAAATTGGTAAGATAATACCTTATAATAAAGATTTGGAGCTTGTTAAATCTCAATGGATTGAGCAAATTCAAGAATTAACCGGGTTCAAATATATTGGTGATGCATCTGATAATGGGAGTAAAGAATAAATGGCTAAAGAAGTAAGAAATTTTAACAGAAGATTTGCAAAAGAATATCATTGGTTCAGAACATTATTTTACATGTCTTTCTTGTATTTTATTGTTTATCCTATTTACAACATTTATTATGATTACAAAGTATTGGGCAGAGAAAATCTTCCGCCTAAAATGGCAAAAAGAGGTAAATACATTTATGCAGCAAACCATGTTTCGCAATTAGATCCTCCTATGGTTGTAATGGGTGCACACTGTCCTATTGCTTTCATGGCTAAAAAAGAGTTATTTGAGCCTGATAGTAAAATAAAATGGTTAGTTGCAAGATTAGGAGCATTTGCAGTTGACAGAACAAAACCTGAAATTGCTACATTTAAGACTGTAAGAGATGTTTTGACAACATCTTGGTCTTTAGGTATTTTCCCGCAGGGAACTGTAAAACCTTATGGCAAGTTAGAAGGTATTAAAAAAGGCTTTGCAGAAATTGCCAAAGTCGCAAAAGCAGATATTGTTCCTGTTGCTATTGCAGAATGGACCGGATATTTAAAGGTTTGGCCTATTTTCCCTTTTAAAAGACAACATGTAATAATTAAAATAGGTAAGCCGATTTCTTATAAACTTTCTCATGAAGAAATAATTTATCAGTGGGCTCAGCAAATATCCGAAATGGCTGATTATGAAAACTGCGTTCCGAAACCTGAAACTGTAAAATCTGAAGAAACTGCAAATGTATAATAAAAAGCCCCTTTGTAAGGGGCTTTTTGAAGAAAGGAAATTTATAAATCCGTGCGTATTATTACGCTACTTTGTCCAATTTATCAAGAGCGGCTTGTGCTGCATTTGCAACGCTTGCGTCTTGGTCGTTTTTAGCAACTGTGAATAAAGTCGTTAAGTCTTTTTTGTATTCAGGTTCCTGAATGTAACTTAATGCTTCAATTGCTGATTCTCTAACCATTGGGTTAGGGTTGTCTTTTAATTGATTTACAACATTTACTGCACTTGGTAAATCTGTTAAAGGTACTGTGTTATTAGATAATTTTTTGATTTCCTGTGCATAAACTTTGTCTAATAATGCGATTGAGAACAAAGCATAACTTTTGTTTCTTTCAGCCATTTCTTTTGGAGAATAAGCGTTTGCTAATTTTTCATCTTCAGCGCTTACTTTTTCTCCCTGAACTAATTTTTGTCTGATTTCAATTTGCTTTTGTGAAGGACCTTCTACCTTTGAAGAATCAAAAGAGATAATGTCGTTTAATGCTTTGAATACCTGTTTATCAACTAATTCAGACGCTTTTTCAGGCTGTTTGTTTACTATATCTGCAATGTCTTCCATTGCTGCAGCCTGTCCTTCAAAATCAGGATTTGCTAATCTTGAGATAAATCCGTTGAGGTCAAGTGACGGCTCAACAGGTTGAGGTGCTTCAACTACAGGTGCGTTTGAAACTTGTGGAGCCGGCACTTGCGCAGGAGCCTGTGTTGGAGCAGGAACCGGTTGCATTTGCGGCGGATAATTTACGTTTTGTTGTTCTATTGCCGCCGGTTGTTGCGGATATTGAACCGGTTGAGGGTAAGTTGCTGCAGGAGCCTGTGGATATGTTACAGGTGCCTGTGGCAAAGGCTGTCCCGGATAATATACAGGAGCCTGAGTTGCTACAGGTTCTGACGGTGCAGGCATGGGACAATAGATTGGAGCCTGCGGATAGTTATAAATTGGTGCATTCACCGGAGCATATTGCGGTTGATACATCGGTTGAGGCTGAGCCATGCCCGGAGTTCCTACCGATGGATTATGAATATCGATTTTTACAGCATTGTAACTTGGCTGTTGGGGTAGTGCATAATTTGCACCTTGCACCGGATATATCGGCTGCATCATTGGTACTTGATTCATAAATTCTTCCTTTCCTACATAAAAATTGGGTATACTACCATTCTACCTATTAAATGTTCGTGAACATAAATAATTGCTAAATTTATATACGATTTTAATAAAACTTTACAAAAATCCCCTTAAAGTCCGTAATAATGTGTTTTTTTTGTAAACCATAATACATTATAACAATATCATGGAAAGATAAATGTTTTTGTGTTACTATAATTGTAAGAAGGGGATAAATATTCTGTAAATGCAGAGTATATAAGGTTTAGGATGAAAATAGATAAGAATAAAACTCAATCAGTGCGCAAAGTTTTCGGTAAAACCTTGGCTTATATGGGTGAATTAAATGAAAATATTGTAGTGCTTGATGCAGATTTGTCATGCTCTACTCAAACAAAGATGTTTGCCGATAAATTTCCGGAGAGATTTTTTAATTGCGGAATTGCCGAGCAAAATATGATTGCAACTGCGGCAGGTCTTGCATCTCAGGGTAAAGTACCATTTGCTGCGACATTTGCAATGTTTGCAACAGGCAGAACTTATGACCAAATCAGAAATGGTGTTTGTTATGCTGATTTGAATGTAAAAATTGTTGGAACGCATGGTGGTATAACAGTTGGAGAAGATGGTGCAACACATCAGGCTTTGGAAGATGTTGCACTTATGCGTGAAATTCCTCATATGACCGTTATAGTACCTGCTGATGCCAAAGAATGTGAAGAGGTTATTAAATATGCTGCTTTACATCAGGGACCTATGTATATAAGGCTTTCAAGATGTAATTTGCCGGATGTGTTTGATGAAAACTATCATTTTAATATACATAAGGCTGTTGTTGTTGAAGAAGGTTCTGATGTTACTTTGCTTACAAACGGTGAGTTGCTTTGTGAGTGTATTTTAGCGGCAGAAGAATTGAAAAAAGACGGTATTTCTGTCAGAGTTGTAAATGTACCGGTTGTAAAACCTATTGATAAAACAACAATTATTGATTGTGCAAAGGAAACAAAATTCCTCATTACGGTTGAAAATCATTCTACAACAGGTGGGTTAGGATCTGCCGTGTGCGAAGTTGTTTGCGGAAATTATCCGGCTAAAGTATTTAGGATTGGTATTCATGACGAGTTTGGGCAAAGCGGAAAATCAGATGAACTTGTTAAATATTACGGCTTGGATTCTGCAAATCTTGTAAAAAGAATCAAAAGCATGTATGCAAAGGAAGTTAATTAATGATAAAACTGAAAAATGTTACCAAAAAATATAAAAATGATCACTATGCACTTAAGAATGTCAATTTGGAGATAAATTCAGGGGAATTTGTTTTCGTTGTCGGTTCTTCAGGTGCTGGTAAATCTACCTTGATGAAACTTTTATATAGTGAAGAAAAACCTTCAAGCGGCATTGTTTCTATAGGCGGTATTAATATAGCGAATATTAAAAGTAACAAAATACCTAATTTGAGACGCTGTATGGGAATTGTTTTTCAAGATTATAAACTTCTTCAAAACCAAACAGTTTTCGATAATGTCGCTTATGTAATCAGAACATTAGGTATAAGCAGTAAAGAGATAAATGCAAGAGTTCAAGGGGCATTAAAAATAGTTGGCTTATATGAAAAAATGAATGCAACACCTTCAGAACTCTCAGGCGGAGAGCAGCAAAGAGTCGGAATTGCAAGAGCAATAGTAAATGGTCCGCCTTTGCTTATTGCAGATGAACCGACAGGGAATTTAGACCCTCAGAATTCAATGGAAATTATGCAGATTCTTGACCAAATTAACCAAAGAGGCATAACCGTTATTGTATCAACACATGATAATAATATGGTTGACTACTTTAGAAAAAGGGTAATCAAACTCGACCATGGTGAAATTGTAAAAGATATGCAGGCAGGTACTTATGAATAATAATTTAAAATCGAATGTAAAAAAACATATACCGAAGGATTGGCTTTGTGAACTGCGTATTCTATACAGACTCGGAGTACAGACTGTCAGTGATATCAAAAGAACCGGACTTGTAAATCTTGTTATTATTACTACAATGGCGGCTATTTTGATGATTTTTGGTGCATGTTTCCGTACGGCGTTATCTATATCATCTTTTTCAAAAGAGTTAGGCAGTGCGTTAGAAATTTCTGTATATCTCAAAAGTTCTACCGATATGCGTGAGGCAAAGTCTGAAATTGCTCGTTTTGAGCATGTTGAAGAAATTACTGCTATACCAAAAAATGTTTCCTGGGGTAAATTGAGAAATGAAATGAAATTGCCTAACATAGATAATCCTTTGCCTGATACTTTGCATGTAAAAGTTGATAATCCTGAAAATCTTGAATCGGTTTTTGAAAATATCAAATCAATTAAGTCCGTAGAAGATATGAGTTATGCAAAGGATTTGGCAAAGAAAATTGAACTTGTTAATCATGTTGTCAAAACTATTACTTTGGTTGTAATTATTATTATGGGCTTATTAACGGTTACTATTATTAATAATACTATTCAACTTGTTATACAGTCTCGAAAAGAAGAAATAGAAATTATGCGACTTATGGGTGTAAACAATTGGTATATCCGTTTTCCGTTCATTATGCAGGGGGCATTTTACGGATTTACGGGTTCTTTGATTGCTACTTTTCCGTTAAATTATATTCAAAACGGATTACTCAATATCCATAAATTCTTTATGGTTCCGTCGCCTTTGTATGCGCAGAATTTGGTTATTCTCGTAATGTTTACAATGAGCATTTTGTTCGGTTCTGTCGGCAGTTATTGGTGTATTAAAAAACACTTGCAGGTATAATTTGATGGCTGATAATATCTTATTTATAACTGAAGATAAATCAAATTTTGAGTTCTTGTTTTCAAATGTATCGGTATTGAGAAGAAGTGAAACTGCTGATATTGTATCTATAACTCATATAAAGCGCGCTATCAATCCAAATGTACAATTGGTTGTCATAAAAGATAACGAATATTTTCAAAGTGAAATCTTTAAAACTCTTGAAATGATAAAAAGAGTTGCACCCCATACTCTCGTAATCGTTACAATATCACAGAATAATGAACAATTTATGCAAAAGTGTCAGCAATTAGGGGTGTATGATTTTATCCGTACTGATTCTTGCCCGAGTGAATTTAACACAAGATTTTTAAACTGTCTGAAATCAATATCATTGTCAAAATATGTTGATATTTTATCTCTGTTTATAAATAATACGCAGTCAATCAATGCAAAAACAGGGTTATTTACCCATAAAGCGTTGAAAGAAAATTTTTATTATATAAGTGAATATCAGTTGTTTAAAACGGGTGTTTATATGGTTTTAACGATTGATGAGTCGGTAAAAACAAGAGTTTCGATGAACCGTTTGGGATTGAATTTAAAAAAATGTTTAAGGCAAACTGATATTATTGCTCAAGGTTCAGGTAAATATTATTTGCTTTTACCTGAAACTGATTTGCAGGGAGCAAAATCTGTTGCGGAAAAAGTGGCTTCTATTATGGGAAATGATATAAAACTGCATTGTGGAATTTCAATTTTAGGGGCAAAAAGTTTTGATGAACTTGAAAAAGATGCCAATGACGGATTAAAATCAGCGGCTATAAATGATGAATTGTATTTTTATCTTGGTGGTAATGTTACTCCTGATGATTCGGATAGTGCAATCAAAGAAAAACATTTTAAATTATTTAAAAAAGCCTTTGAAACAAAATTATCCACTCTTATTGAACCTTTATTTTATCGCTTTCAGAAAGAATTTGATGCAAGAGATGAAGGTATCGCAATAAGTCAGTATGCAAATAAAATTGAGTGTGTTTTCAGTTTGAAAAAAGGCAAAAGACACAGTGAATTGATTATTCGCTATGACGGATTTGCAAAACTTAATTTTAAAATTGTTCACAAAGGGCTGGATACAAGCGAAAATACTGATGAGAATATTGCTCTGAATATTCTTGATGAAAAATTATTATCAAAATATATAAATAAATTGTATTCAGAATTTATGGAAGGCTTGGTTTAATGTTAGATTCTGATAAAACCTTATTATTAATGATTGATTTTCAGGAAAAATTAATAAAATCTGTTTTTAAAGGTGACGTTGCGCTTGAAAATTCAATAAAAATTGCTAATATCGCCAAATCCTTAAATATTCCTGTTGTTGTAACAGAACAATATCCTAAAGGTTTGGGGGCAACAGATGATACATTAAAAAATAATATTTCCGGTGCAAAATATTTTGAAAAAGTTTCATTTTCGGCATTATTGAATGAAGAATTGAAAAACTATTTATTAAACACAGGTAAAAAGCAAATTATTTTATGTGGAATAGAGTTGCATATTTGCGTTTTGCAAACGGCTTTAGATTTACTTAAAAACGGTTTTGAGGTGTTTATTATTAGTGATGCATGCGCAAGCCGTAAAGCATCTGAATACAATATTGGGATTGAACTTTTAAAGCAGTACGGAGCCAAAATTGTTACTGTTGAAATTACATTGTTCGGGTTATTGAAAACATCTTCTCACGAAAAATTTAAACAGTTGCAGGCTTTAATAAAATAATTAAGGACTTAGTATAACCATTTCGCACTTGTCACACTCAAATCTTAAAGGATATTTTTTGCCCTGCTCATCCTGCAGATATAGTTTTTTCCCTAATTTAACTTTCTTTGAGCATAAATCGCAGGCATAGCGCAAACAATGTTTGCATCGCATAAGTTCAAATTCTGCCGGTATTATTTTTTTACTTTCTAACGCTTTGTCACAAACTTTGCAGCCGCAATTTTCATAAAAACTTTTTGCTTCATCATTAAAAATGTTGAATTTTGAATCTAAATTTCCTATCCCAATAGGTGCGTAACTGATAGGGTTTTGAACTAATTTAGGATAATTTTTAATCCTTTCATTCATTAAGTTTTGTAAAGTCAATCTTCGAATTTTGTTAATCTCTGATACGGGTAAAAACGGGATGTCATCTGACTTTATTTCTGCATTGATAACATAAAAGTCACTGTCACCGGTCTTTAGCAGTTGTTTTAGGACTGTATCTTTTGCTCTGTCAGGGTTTTGTGCTTTTTGTTGATTTGTAAAACAGGTTATAACCCTATTAAAATCGGTATCTTCTGCAATAATTTTATCCCCAAAAATTTGAAATTTCACACCGATTTTTCTTGTTGTTTTTGTTTTTGATAATATTTTTTCAAACTCGTTGTCATAATTTCGGTATAATTTTGTTCCGATTTCTATTTGTGGCATGTTGTTTGGAAAAATTTTGTTATTTTCGGTTTTATTTATCTTAAATCCGTAAAATTCGTCTTTGTATTCAAAACAAATGCCGTCTTGAGCGTTTAATTTTATTTTTGAGTCTGTTTCAATATAATTTTTACCTATTTTTGTTACTTTTCCTATGTATTCGCCCATTGATTTTGGGGTTAAAAAATTATAGCAGTTTTTTCTTCCGTTTAAAAAATAATCTGTGTATGTACGGTTAAATGTTTTGTTTACATCCGGTTCAAAGTCCGTAAAAACCTTTCCTGATGAAGTTCTTTGTGCGTATTTATTAATGAGTTTGTTGTAATATAAAGTGACATTTTTAACATAATTTTCGTCTTTTAATCTTCCTTCAATTTTAAAAGATTTTACTCCTGAATTTATTAGTTTTTCTATGTATTTAGAGGCATTGAAATCTTTTAAGGATAACAAATATTTGTCTTTTAGATAAATTTTTCCGTCTTCATCAATAAGAGTATATTTTTTCCTGCATGGTTGGGCGCATTGTCCTTTGTTTGCGCTTCTGCCGCCGTTAGCATAAGACATATAACATTGCCCGCTGTATGATACGCACAATGCCCCGTGTATAAATGTTTCAATCTCGCAGTCAGTATTTTGACAAATATCATAGATCTGCTCTAATGAAAGTTCTCTTGCAAGTATTACTCTTGAAACTCCTATTTTGTCAAAAAACTTTGCTTTTTCTAATGACCTGTTATTACACTGTGTACTTGCATGAAGTTGAATAGGCGGAATTTTTCCGTCAATTGCGGCTTTAATTAGTCCCATATCCTGAACAATAATAGCGTCAACCCCAATAGAATATAGGTTTTTTACAAGTTCTATTGCATGTTGAAGTTCATTATTATTAAGAATTGTATTAATGGTTACATGAACTCTCACATAAAATTTGTGCGCATAATTTACAAGTTTTGCAATGCTTTCCAATGAATTTGAAGCATTCACTCTTGCCCCAAAATCACTCGCTCCGATATAAATTGCATCTGCACCACTATTAATAGCGGCTATTGCGACTTCAAAATTTTTTGCGGGAGATAATAATTCTACTTTTTTCATAGAGATATATTACTACAAAATTATAAATATATTGTAATATTTAAGGGAAAAAAATCTTTTAATGTTAGAATAGATTTATGAAGATTGCATTAATAAACCATGGTTGTGCAAAAAATCTTGTAGATTCTGAACTTATGCTTGGCGCGCTTGCTAAACATGGTTATGAACTTACTTTGGATGAAACGAACGCTGATATTGTCATTATCAATACTTGTTCATTTATACATGATGCAGAAAAAGAGTCTGTTGATAGTATTTTGCAAATGGTTGATGCCGGTAAAAAGGTTATTGTTGCCGGTTGTTTACCCCAAAAACATAAAGATGAATTAAAAAATGCAATACCTGAGATTGAAGCGATGTTAGGTGCTACAACTCCGGAACAAATAGTTAATATCATAAAAAGCCTGTCTAAAGGCGAAAGCAGAGATATTATTCAGGATACTCCGAAGTTTGTTTACCCGGAAGATGTCCAGAGACAACAAATTACTGTCGGTGCCAGTTCATACATAAAAATTGGCGACGGTTGTAATTATGAGTGCGGATATTGTATCATCCCAAAATTGCGTGGTAAATATGTATCAAGGCCGATAGAAAATATTGTGAATGAGGCAATGCAACTTGCTGATAAGGGTGTAACCGAAATAGTATTGATTGCACAGGATACTTCATCTTATGGTATTGATTTGTATGGGAAACAGGCTTTAGCTGAACTTCTTGAAGAATTAAATAAAATTGACAATTTAAGTTGGATTAGAATAATGTATACTTATCCGACACAAATGTCTGATGAACTTATAAATGCAATAGCAAAACTTGATAAAGTCGTAAAATATATAGATATACCGCTTCAGCACTCACATCCGAGAGTTTTAAAATCAATGAAGCGACCTGTAATGGATTATGAGGAACTTGTTGCAAAATTTCGCAGAATGATACCTGATGTTACAGTTAGAACTTCTTTGATAGTTGGTTATCCTGGGGAAACAGAGGATGAATTTGAACATCTTTATAATTTTGTTAAGAATGTTAAGTTTGACCGAATGGGTGCATTTGAATATTCAAGGGAAAAAGGTACTTATTCTGACACTTTAAAACCACAAATAAGCGCAAAAATTAAACATCAAAGGTATAAAAAAATAATGGAATTGCAAAGAGAAATTTCATTAAATAATAACAGAAAATATATAGATACGACCCTAAAATGTATCGTAGAGGGATATAGTGATGACGGAACGGTAATTCTTCGTTCCGAGCATGATGCTCCTGAGGTTGACGGTTTGGTTTATGCTGTTTCACGACATGATGTTGTTCCGGGAGATATAGAGAAGGTCAAAATTACAAATGCTGACGAATACGATTTGTACGGCGAAATAATATAAAGGAAATTAAGATGGAATATGTAGTAAATAAGGAATTGGAAGAAAAAGAAACGCGTGCAATATTTACGGATATGCTAAAATATGCGCCGTCTAAATTGTGCGGAATGTTTGGTAATGCGATTACTTTACCGATTTATACAAACCTGTTTTCAACTGAACAATATGGTTTATATACCGTATCAATAGCGATGTTGTCGTTTTTGTGTATTATATTTTCTGACTGGGTTGGTCTTGCGGGGCTTAGATTTTTCAGAATTCATCAGTTAGAACAGGATTTGCCTAAATATCTGACAATGATTGTTTCGATTTTGACAGTAAACATGCTTTTGATGTTTGGGTTGTCATTCTTGCTTCGAGATGCAATGTATTCATTTTTCCATGTTCCGTTCAAGTACTTTATGGCGGTGCTTGTACTTATTATTCCTGTTGCGATAAGGGCTTTGTTGCAGCAAATTTTAAGGGCTCAGTTAAAGTCGATTTCTTATTCTTTTACAACCATTTTGAACCAATTTATTACAATAGGTTTAGCAGTATTTTTTGCAAAATTCTTTAATTTGGGTGCGGCTTCTATCCTTTTAGGTATGGGTGTTGCAATTTCGCTGATTGATATTTTGTTGTTATACCAATGCGATATAATAAAAGTATTTCGTTTTAAAAAGGTTGAATTTAATTTTGTTATACCTATTATAAAATACGGTTTACCTGTAATGGCGACTTCTTTGAGTGCATGGATTATTACTCAGAGTAATAAAATTATAATGGGTGGAATAAGTGGTTTTACAAAGGCCGCATTTGTCGGTGTTGGTTATGGTTTAACTCTTCCTATTTTGATGCCATTGTTTGCAATGCTTACTGTTGCAGTTATACCGAGAGTGATTAACATGTATGAGGCGAAAATTGATGTAAGACCTGTAATTACAAAATTTATGGGCTACTACATTTTACTTGCACTTCCTTTGATTGCAATAATTTCTGCTTATAGTTCGGATTATACTGTTTTATTAAAAACAAACCAAAAATTTTATGAGGCGAGTGTACTTGTTCCGTATTTTTCATTCGGGGTATTTTTCTTAGGTCTGACTGACTATACAACTTTACAGTATCACCTTGCAAACAAAACTCATCTTGAGTTTATAATCAAATTGATTTCAGGTATTATAGGCGTAATTTTAAATATAATTCTTATTCCAAAGATGGGATTAATCGGTGTCGGGATTGCGACTTTTAGCGCAAACTTTTTGTATTTCTTGCTTTCAGCGGTTGTTGTACTCCCTGATTTTCACTTGAAAGTACCTAAAAATACTTTGTTAAGAATATTGTTTGCAGGTATTCCTACTGCTGCCTTGTATTTGATTTTTAAATCCGGTGCGGTCAATTTGGCAGGTTCAATTCAATTCTTCTGTGTACTTGCCACATTCTACGGATTGTATGCAGGAATTAAGTTTTTTGCGTATAAAACATCTGATTAACAAATCTTAATATTTGTATTTTAAATAGCAAAATAAAATATTGATGAACTTAGAATTAATGTTTCAATGGCATGATTGTGCTTAAAAAACGGTAACATTTTAAGTTTTTCAGTTTTGCTCTTGATAAAATAGGATATATTAACAGATTTATAAAGATATATATGAAAGGATAAATACTATGAATAGCCGAAAAAGAACACAAAAACTTGTTTCTGCGGCATTAACATCATTGTTTTTACTTCACCAGACCATGATGATATCTGCATTTGCAACAAGTATAACTAACCCAAACGGTAGCCCTATAGCCGGTCAAAATGGAGCATATACAATTAATCCGACAGCAATTATCAAAAATACGGATATTGGTTTGAGAAAGTATCTTGATTTTGATTTAAGTAAGGGCGATACTGCAAATCTTATTTTTAAATACGGAACAAAGGATGTTAATACATTTGTCAACCTTGTAGATAGCAAAATCAATATAAACGGTGTTGTAAACACTATGAGAGATGGTAATTTTTATAACGGGAGAGCGGTATTTGTTTCTCCTAACGGTTTTGTAGTCGGTTCTTCAGGTGTTTTAAATGTAGGTTCTTTAGGGGTATATACTCCTAATCAATCAACTTATGAACACTATAAAAATAATCCCGGTAAAGATTTATCTGCGTTAGAATCTCCTTCAAATGCCGGCAGCGGTGCAGTTAGAATTGATGGTAAAGTTCTTGCGGCAAAGGATATAGATATTGTTTCTTCAAATATAAGTATTCCGGGTAAAATGGTTGCAACCGGCACAGGGACTGTAAATGCATTTGACGGAACTTTATTTGAACAGTTAGTTAATACAAGTGCTATGAAATCTGCAAAAACATTATCGAAAAATAATGGAGCAATTACTCTTACTTCTGTAAATGGCACAAATATATCAGGAGATGTAATTAATCACGGTACAGGTGTTACTTCTGTTAATAACATAAGCACAAATGGTATTATCCTAAGCGGCAATATGGGTTCAAACGGTAATGTAGAACTCACTAACAGAGGTAATGATGGTATCAAGATTGCATCTGCCGGTAGAGTAGATTCAAACCATGATGTTTTGATGAATGATGTATCTAAATCAGGAATTGCTCATCAGGGGGTAACAAATGCCGATGATAATATCTATATAAAAGCGGATGGCGGTAATGTTGTTATTGGTGACAGAAGTTACAATAATAATTATGTTTCTGCCGGTAAAAATATCGATATAAATGTTAAAAACGGAAGTATTTTAAACTATGAAGGGCAACAGTCTGATGCAAAACTTATGAAAATTGCAGATGCAAAAACTCTTTTAAAAGCAGGCGGCGATTTGAATATGGAAGTAACAAACGGCACAATCGGGCTTAATGTTGGGGACAATTGCACGGGCGGATATTGTACGGGAATTTCAAATGCTTCTACTACAAGAGATTATGCAAAATCAGTCAATGCGAATATTAGTGGAACTGTTACTGCAAATACTACTGATACAACATCAGTTAAACAAAATAATTATGTAATTAACTATGCTGCAATAAATTCAAGCATGAATATAGATGCAATTGATGCTGACGGCAGAGTTATTCTTACCACTGATTATAATCAAGATGATGGTGTAACAAGATATAGTATGCTTAACGCATCAAAAAATGCAGCAAAACCTAATGTTGAAGGTTATGGTTTATCATTGATTGCAAGCAAAGATATCGGTTCTTCTAATGCACCTTTAACATTTAATCAGACAAAACCCGGTGATTTGGCAACTAAGAGTAATACAACTCCATCCGGTGGTTATGGTATGGATGTTTTAGCAAATGAAGATATATATATTAAAGGATTAGATGATAAGTACTCAGTAAATAATGTCTGTTCAATGATTTCAAGAGAAGGCGAATTAAATGCCGAATTTGCAGGCAATGTTTATATTGATGAAGTAACAGCAGAAGATGATATGAAAATCATTGCAAGAGGAAAATCTGTTGAAATAAATCATTTAGGAACGGTTCCACGAACTCCTGTAGATTATTTTGGACCAAGAACCAACGGTTTGGCTGATAATCCGACTTTGCCTGGTGGTGGTTATACTGGAGCAGGAGAAAAAGATTCTATTCCAAATAATGCAGTTGTAAAAGCATTAGATATTAATAAAACTGTAAGACCAAATGGAACTTATGTTGATAATGGTCATTACGGGTATGCGGATTCTGTTGTTAGAATTAATGATGGCAGACTTGATAACGGAAAATTAGATGTAGTTGCAGATAATATATATGCGAATGGAGTTGCAACTCATTTGGGTAAAGACGGATTTTCAAAAACTCCGGATCCTTCAACTTCTAAAATAGAAGGTTCTGATGGTATCCCAACAGGACATGCCGTAAGACCTGATGATGTAACCGGAATTGGCAGAGATGAAAAAGAAAGAAATTATTACTATAACCCTGGTGATGGTGATGGTATTTTTGATGGAAATCCATCTAATGTAGATGATGATGACGGAGTGGTTGATTCAACGCCGTTAGCAATGCCTGATGTTCCGACTGATGAACCGACTGGAACACCAACAGATAACCCAACTGATACTCCAACGGATGCACCGACAGATGCTCCAACGGATGCACCGACAGATGCTCCAACGGATGCACCGACAGATGCTCCAACAGATGCACCGACAGATGCTCCAACAGATGCTCCAACGGATGCACCAACAGATGCTCCAACGGATGCACCGACAGATGCTCCAACGGATGCACCGACAGATGCTCCAACAGATGCACCGACAGATGCTCCAACTGATGCACCGACAGATGTTCCAACTGATATGCCGACGGATGAGCCGACAAATGCACCTACAGATGCACCTACAGATGGACCTACGGATCTTCCAACCGATGAACCTACAATAGATCCGAACCCACCAACGCCTGTTCCTACTGATGTTCCATCCGAAAATCCAACTGATATTCCTACGGATGGGCCTACGGATATTCCGACTGATGATCCAACAGATCCTGTATCAGAAGATGATAGTTTGAAACAGTTATATAATAACCGAATTGCTGACTATAATTTGGATACTATGGACAAACGCCAATATGTGAGATATTCTGTTGCAAATAACAAAAATCCTATTTCACTTGAAAAAACAACAGGTATCGATGCTTTACTTGATGTTTCAAGAGGCGGGGTATCTGTAAGACATGAGAACAACCTCAAGGTTGGGGATATAATTCCTGTTCACATGAAATATGGTTCACTTGATATAAGAGCAAATGCCAAAGTTGTTTCTGCAACAACATCAAGAGCAGGAGCACAATTTGTAAATCTTGATCAGGCAACTGCTAATCAATTATTATATATGAATATGATGCTTGATGAAGCAAATAGAGTTTCAGTAAGATAAATTCATAATATAAAATACAAGAGTTAGAGATTAGTAATATTACTAATCTCTAATTTTTTTTGTAAATTTTTATTAACATTTCTCTAATTTTAGTAAATATTTATATTCAAAAATTCGTTTATATAAATATAAAGATAAATCATGACATGACTATGGCTGTGTGTGCTACCAAAAGCATAGTCAGAACAACTTTATGGCGCAATACATGTATTTATAAAATGAAAGGACTAAAGCATGATGAGAAAGAGTAGAAAGACTCAAAGAAGAATAATTGCATCTCTCATGACAGGTGTATTTATGCTTCAACAAACGATGGCGTTGAGCGTAGTAGCCAGCGAAATCTCAGGGTTCAATCAAACAAGTGGTGTGTTTAACATTAACCCTACAAAAATTGATGGAAGTACAGGTTTTCGTCAGTACCAAAAATTTGATTTAAGCAAGGGGGATGTCGCAAATTTGAATTTTGCAGACATCAATACTTTTGTAAACCTTGTTGATAATCAAATTAATATTAATGGTGTTGTAAACTCTGTCAGAGGCAACGGTTTCTATAATGGCAGAGCAGTATTTATTTCACCAAACGGTATGGTTGTTGGTGCATCCGGCGTTTTGAATGTCGGTTCTTTGGGAGTTTATTCTCCGGACTCATATAATTATGCACAAATAAAGAAAAATCAGACAGCAAGCGGACTTGCTGCTCTTGAATCAAATGATATGAATGTCGGCGGAGCCATCAAAATTAACGGTAAAATTGTAACATCAGGCGATGTAGTCTTAAAAGGTTCAACGGTTGATGTAGCAAAAGATGCTGTAGTTGTTGGCGGAGTCAAAGCAGACAAAATGCAAAAATTTGATTCTGAAAGTGCTGCTCAAAATTTATTTAACAACTTAGTAAATACAGATAATTTGAATACCGCAAATTCATTTGCAAATGATGGTAACGGTCATATTATTATCTCTGCAGAAGGAAGCGGTACAGGTTCTCCAAATGCAAACGGTGTAAACATTGCCGGCACTGTTAAAAACTTTGCAGTGGGGACAGGCAGTTCTTTAGAAATAAGAAATTATGACGATGCCGCAAACGGATTAAAAATTAGCGGAAATGTTGCCAATGCAAAAGGTCGCTTATTAATTAATAATAACGAAAGCGATTTGGATATTTCTGGGAATGTTAAAAACGGTGGCAATACTGATATATTCAATGTTCCAATGCAAGGCAGTACTGAAACAAAATTAAAAGTAACCGGTAATGTTGATACCAAAGGCGATTTGACTATTCGAAACAAAGGCAAAAACGGCATGGAACTTGGAGGTACATTTAATACTTCCGGTAAATCCTATGTCGAAAATGGTTATCCTGCAAATAAACCTGCTAAGAATCAAACCGCAGGTATGAATATTACAGGTACCTTTAATACAACTGGTGATGCAGAATTTTATAATACTTCTACGAGTCCTGATGGTATGAATATTTCAGGGAATGTAAATATCGGCGGAACCGGTAAGTTCACAAACGAAGGTACAAATGGTATAAATCTTTCCGGCACAATAAATGATAAAGGTGATTTATATATGACTAATACCGGTGCAAAAGGTATCAATGTTGCATCTTCCGGTTTGGCAAAATCTAATAAAAATGTTTATGTTAATGACAATGCCGCAGGCGGTGTTAATGTAAAAGGTTTCATAAAAGCCGATAATAATATTGACATTCAGCAAAAAGGTGGCGGTAATGTTGTTATCGGTGATGAAACAAGTAATAACAATTATGTAAATGCCGGTAATGATATTGCAATTACTGTTGATAACGGAAGTATATTAAATTACGGTGTCGAAAAAGTTCTTTTGAATGCCGGTGGAAATTTAACAATGGATGTTACTGACGGTACTATTGGTTTACCTGTTCAGCAGGCAGCATGTTCAGGTTCGGGTTGCACAGGTATAGGGCCGAAAAATGAAGGCTCAAGAGATTTTACAAAATCTGTCAATGCTAACATTAAAGGCAAAGTAAAAGCAGAAACTAATAAGGTTGCAAAACCTGATGATTTGGTTATCAACTATGCGGCTATAGATTCAGATATGAATATTGATACAATTAAAGCCGACGGTAGAGTAATCTTAACTGTAGATGATGATTACGGTTACAATAATACAGGTGCAAAACGCTATAACATGGTAAATGCAAGAACTAATAATTCTGATACTAACATTGAAGGTACCGGAATATCTCTAATTGCTAATGGTAGCATTGGTACTGAAAGTAATCCTGTAACATTCATTCAGACAGGCGCAGAACAGGGTTACAGCATGGATGTTCTTGCCGAAAATAATATCAATTTGAAAGAGAATAGTTTTAATGATTCTGATTATGGCAGAGCAAAAGAAGTTAAAACAAATAAAGCCTGCACAATAATTGCGAGAAAAGGTGATGCAAATATTGAGTTCGCAGGTAATACCACAATTGATAATATTACTGCTGAAGGCGATTTGTCAGTAATTACCCGTGGTAAAAATCTTGAAATTAAGAATTTAGGTCATATTACTGATGAGTCAGTAATTCCTAATGATTACTTAGGTCCAAGAAATTACGGTCAGCAGGATGGCGGTTACACTAAACCTGATTACAGAGATGAAGCACTTCCAAACCATGCAACAGTTAAGGCGCTTGATATTAACCATAATATCAGACCTACCGAACAACTTGTTGATGGTGGTCACGAAGCATGGGCAGGTTCAACAGTTAAGATTGATAATGCCGTATTAGACCAAGGTACACTTGATATTACTGCAGATAATATTTATGCAAATGGTGTTGCTGCTCATTTCGGCAGAGAAGGTTTCTCAAAAACCGTTGATCCTTCAACTAATAAAGTTCAGGGTGTTCATGTAGAAAATGGTCCTGATATTCCGACAGGTCATGCTGTAAGACCTGATGATGTTGAGGGTATCGGCAGAAATGAAAAAGAAAGAAATTATTATTATCATCCGGGCGATGGTGATGGTATATTTGATGGAGAACAATCTCATGTTGATGATGATGATGGTGTAGTTGATGGAACTCCGTTAGAAATAACAGATCCTCCAACGGATCCACCAACAGATCCGCCAACAGATCCTCCAACGGATCCACCAACAGATCCACCAACAGATCCTCCAACGGATCCACCAACAGATCCTCCAACGGATCCGCCAACAGATCCTCCAACGGAACCACCGACAGATCCTCCAACGGATCCTCCAACGGAACCACCGACAGATCCTCCAACGGAACCACCGACAGATCCTCCAACGGAACCGCCGACAGATCCTCCAACGGACCCGCCGACAGATAAGCCGACAGATATGCCAACGGATCCTCCAACGGAACCTCCAACGGATCCACCGACAGATCCACCGACAGATCCTCCGACAGATCCTCCGACTAATCCACCGACAGATCCGCCAACGGATGAGCCACCAACTCCGGAACCGACGATAACTCCGGAAGATGATCAACTCAAACAGTTATATAATAACCGTATTGATGATGATAATCTTGATACAATCGATAAACGCCAATATGTAAGGTATAATGTTAATAATACGGCAATACCTGTATCAATGGAAAGAGTCGATAATGTTGACAGTCTGATAGATGTATCAAGAGGCGGGGTCGCTCTAAAACACAACAACACATTGAAAAATGGTGATATAATCCCAATTCACCTAAAATATGGTAATCTTGAAATTAATGCAAATGCCGAAGTGGTAACTGCAACAAATTCAAGAGCAGGAGCAAGATTTGTAAATCTTGATCAGGCAACTGCAAACCAATTGTTATATCTGAATATGTTATTAGATAGCGGTCAGAATATATCATTTAAGTAATTGCAGTTGATAGTATAAAAGGTCCTGTAATACAGGACCTTTTATATTTATCTTATATAAATTTTTAAGTTATGTAACAAAATTATGATGATATTAAATAAAACCTATGCTTTTTTCGATAAATCTCTTGTAGGTTTGTTATGAAAGTGTTATGTTGCAAGATGTAAATAATTTTTTTTTAAATTTATACAATTAATAGCAAATTATTTTTTTCTCAAGTTTTTAATATGTCATGTGCATTTGTGTGCAAATGAGCATGTAATTTAATCGAAAACAATTAAACATTATATATACGAAAGGATAAAAATATGAAAAATCTCCGTAAAAGTTCAAGACGCGCAATTTCAGCAATGTTAACTGCGGTGTTCTTGAGTCAGCAAACTATGGTATTGTCTGCATTCGCAACAAATATCACAAATGTTCAGGGTAATAATGGGGTGTATGATATTAATCCCACTTCTGTGCTTAAAAATTCAGATATTGGTTTAAGAAAGTATGAAAGATTTGAGTTGAGCAAGGGGGATATTGCCAACCTTATTTATAAATATGGCAGTAAAGATGTCAGTACTTTCCTTAACTTAGTTGATAATACGATACAAATTAATGGTATTGTTAATACAATGAGAAACGGTAATTTCTATAACGGAAAAGCAATTTTCGTTTCTCCTAACGGTATGGTAGTCGGCGCTTCAGGTGTATTGAATGTCGGCTCTTTAGGTGTTTATACCCCTAATAAAGATGTTTATAATCGTTTTAAAAATAATCCAAACAACGATTTAAGTGTTCTGTCAGATAAAAACAATGTAGGCAGTGGTTCTGTAAAAATTGACGGTCATGTTTTTGCCGCTAATGATATTGATGTTGTTTCAAGTCGCATTCAAGTTCCCGGTAAGGTTCTTGCCGGAACCGGTAATGATGCGGTATTTGATGGTCGTCAGAGAGCAGATGAATTATTCAATTCAATTGTTAATACTTCTAAAATGACAAGTGCAAACCAAATTACTGCAAAAAATGGTGTTATTTCATTTGCTTCAACTATCGGTACTGCAATTTCTGGGGATGTGCAGAATGTAGGAACAGGCAGTACAAATATTGCTAATACCGGTTCAAAAGGCATTTATATCTCAGGTAATGTTGCGAATAGAAACGGAGATTTGAATATCAATAACTCCGACGGAAGCGTATATGGTGCAAAAACTTCTAATCTTGAAAACCACGGTGGAACTCTCAAAATTGTTAATACAGGAAAAGGTATATATTTTGTAAAAGATTCTCAAATTACAAATGATAATAACCTTGTTATAAATAATACTGGTGCTGAAGGTACAGTATTGGCAGGGAATGTCGATAATAAAGGTAATGCCTCTATTGATAACAAAGCAGGAGTTTTAAGTGTTGCAGGTAACTTTAATAATAACGGCAATGCTTCATTTACAAACAGTGGAACTCAGTTAAATGTTTCAGGCAAAATTACTAACAAAAACGGAGAATTAAAATTAAATAATAGCGGTGCAAATGGCTTAAATATTATTAAAACAGGTAATGTTCAATCAGAAGGTATTGAAATTACAAATAGTGGTAATAACGGATTAAACATAAGCGGTACGGTCAACAATAATGGAACTGCTATTGTAACCAATACAACAACCGGAGTTGAAGGTTTGAATATTTCCGGTACATTTACAAATAATGGTAATGCCACAATAAATAATACAGGCAGAGATGGTTTAAATATAACAGGTGCCGTAAATAACAAAAATGGCAAACTAACGATGGATAACACCGGTGTGTTAGGTTTGAATGTATCAAAAACAGGTAAAGTTGATGCGCAGGGCTTATCAATGTCAAACAGCGGTGCCAATGGCTTGAATGTATATGGTACTGTAAATAATGCAGGTGATGGAACTTATACAAATACCTCAGGTTCATTTGAAGTCCATGAAACAGGCAAGATGTCGAATAAGGGTGGAACTGCTACTTATACAAATAGTGGTGCAAACGGGCTTGTAATTTCAGGCGAAGTAAATAACGAAGGAACAACAATCGCCAATAATGAAAACGGACCGTTGAGTATTGGTGGTAACTTCACTAATAAAGGTAATTCTACTTTCACTAACAACGGTGAACAGTTAAATATTTCAGGTATAGTTAATAATGATGGTAAGTTGATTTTAGCTAATAGCGGTGCAAAAGGTTTAAATATTATTTCTACCGCAAATGTTAGTGCAAAGGATACTGAAATGACTAATACCGGTACGCAAGGCTTAAATATCAGCGGAAATGTCAGTGCAAAAGATGCTGAAATTACTAATACCGGTACACAAGGTTTAAATATTCGCGGAAATGTTAAAATTGACGGCAATGGTAAAATTTCAAATACAGGCGCTTATGGTTTAAACATTTCAGGTAGGGTTGACCAGGGAATGAATGGTAATGGTTCATTAAGCCTTACAAATGATGGTCAAAATGGTTTGAATATTGGTAAGACTGCAATTGTCAACTCCAAAAACATTTCTGTCGAAAATAATGGTCGTCAAGGATTGAATATTGCAGGTACTGTAACTAATAATGGTAATGCATCATTTAAAAATAATGAAAATGCAAGAAACGGTTTCAATATTACAGGTACAATCAATAATGAAAACGGTGACCTTGAACTTCTTAATGACGGTTTTATCGGACTTCAGGTAAGAGAAGGTGGTGTTGTTAATGCCCAAGGTTTGAAAATGGTTAACAACGGCGAAAACGGTATGCATGTCAAAGGTACCGTAAATAATTTGGGTAATGGCACCTATACAAATAATGCAGGAACATTAAAAGTTTCAGAGACCGGTAAATTGTCAAACAAAGGCGGAACTGCTGATTTCTATAATAAAGGTGTAAACGGCTTTGTTGGTGTAGGTACTATTGATAACGAAGGAACTACAAATGTTGTCAATGACAACGGAGTATTGAGTATCGGTGGTACTTTTACTAATAAAGGTAATACTACCCTTACAAATAACGGTACACAGTTAAATATTCACGGTACTGTAAATAATACTAACGGGGTTTTGACTCTTAACAATACAAATGGTGATATTCAGGTTGTTCATACCGGTGTTGTAAATTCTGAAGGTTTGAAGATTAATAACACAGGTGCTGATGGCATCAATGTATATGGTAAGGTATCGAATAAAGGTACTGCTGATATTAAAAATAGTGCAGACGGAGTCAAAGGTGTCAATGTTTACGGTTCAGTTGCTAATGAGGGTAATTTGAATATTACTAATGACGGTGCTGATGGCGTAAATGTATTCGGCAAAGTGTCAAATTCAAACGGTAAAGCAACTATTGTAAACAACGGAGCAAAAGGATTAAATGTCGCACCTATAGGTGAGATAAATGCTCAAGGGCTTGAAATGGTTAATAACGGTGAAAGAGGTATGAATATCTGGGGTACCGTTAATAATCAGGGTGATGGAACCTATACAAATAATGCCGGCTCTTTAGATGTAAAAGAATCAGGCAAAATGTCAAATATCGGCGGAACTGCTAATTACTATAACAATGGTGAATATGGACTTGTAATTTCAGGTGAAGTCGATAACGAAGGTACAACAATTGCTCTTAATGATAACGGGCCTTTAAGTATTGGCGGTAAGTTTACTAACAAAGGTAATGCTACTTTCACTAATGCTAAAGGCGAACAATTAAATATTTCAGGTTCGGTAACAAATACTGAAGGTAAATTGACTCTAAATAATGCCGGTGAAAAAGGCTTGAATATTATTTCAACAGGCAAAGTAAATGCTCAAGATGTTGAAATGAATAATTCAGGAGAGGCAGGCTTAAATATCAGAGGTGATATCAACGCATTAGGAAATATTGATATAACCAATGCCGAAGGTGGTAAAGGCGGTTTAAATATCGGCGGAAATATAACTCAAGGCAACAGCAATAGCGAAACAGCAGGTCATGTAAACCTTTCAAATAGTGGTGAAGCCGGAACTAATATCTATGGTAAAATCACAGCTTTAGATTCAGTAACATCATCAAATACCGGCGCTAAAGGTACATACATTGATTCTAAAGCCACAGTAAAAAGCGGTGCTGATATTACAATCAGTGATACTTCTGCTGCAGGAACTAAAGTCAGAGGTCTTGTCAATGCAAATGGAAATGTAAATATGACCGAAGTCGGTGGTGACATTGTTCTTGGTGACGGTACTGAAAATGAAAATTACATTACTGCTGGCAAAGATATAAATATTGATATCAAAAATGGGAACCTTAAAAATATTGGTGTAAGAAAAGTCTTATTAAAGGCTGATGGAGATCTTGATATAAAAGCCGTTGACGGTTCAATTGGTGAAGAACCTGCTAAAGGTGTTACAAGAGATTTTAGAAAATCAATAAATGCTAATATTAAAGGTAAAGTCAATGAACAAACAGTTGACTCTACCGTAATGAAAGAAAAGGATTTCGTAATTAACTATGCTGCAATTGATTCAGATATGAATATTGATACAATTAAAGCAGACGGTAAGGTAATATTAACTGTTGACGATGATTACGGAAAAACAAACGATGGCGCTCGTTATAATATGGTTAATGTAAAATTGGATAAAAACACAACTAATGTTGAAGGTAAAGGAATTTCATTAATCTCTAACGGCTCAATTGGTACAACAGAAACAACCGTTGATGGTTTCGAAATAACTACTCCTGTTACATTCATCCAAACCGGTGCAGAACAAGGTTATACAATGGATGCTTTAGCAAATGAAGATGTCGCGTTGAGCGAAAATAGTTTCAACGATGTAAATTATGGCAGAGATAAGGAAATTAAAGCAAACAAAGTAACAACTATGATTGCGAGAGAAGGCGACTTGGAAGTTGAATTTGCCGGAAATACCAAAATTGATAATATCACTGCAGAAGGTGATTTGGTTGTAACTACAAGAGGTCAGAAACTTGATATTGAAAACTTGGGAAGTATCAAAGACGGTAATAAAGACTACTTTGGTGTCCGCAACAATGGTAAAGCGGATGGCGGATATACTAATGCTGACCACGCAAATGAAGTCCTTCCTGATAATGCAGAGTTGATGGCTCTTGATATAAATCATAATATCAGACCAACTCAGGAATTAGTTGACGGAAATCACGAAGCCTATGCTCAGTCAGAAGTTACTGTTAAAAATGCCGTACTTGATAATGGCAAAATGGACATTACTGCTGATAATATTAAGGCAAACGGTATTGAATTGACTTCAAATAAAGACGGTGTAGTAAAACGCAGAAATACTGCTACTAATAAAGTTGTTGGTGCTGATGGTATCCCAACTGCTCATTCAGTTCGCGAAAATGATGTAACTTTTGTTGGCAGAAGTGAAACTGAAAGAAATTACTATCGTTTCCAAGGTGATGGTGACGGAGTATACAATGGCGTAGCAAGTAATGTAGATAATGATGACAATATTTTTGATGCTACTCCGCTTGAGATGGAAGATAATTTAAATGATGCATCTCAAATGTGGAAACAAAAAGTTGATAATTCAAATGTTGACGGTACAGACAAACGCCAATATATGAGATTCAATATTTCAACAAATGAAATTCCTGTTGCTTTTGAACAAAAAGCAGGTGCATCAAGTCTTATTGATATTTCAAGAGGCGGTATTGCTATTGCACACGAAGGCAATCTCAAAGTCGGTGATGTTATTCCTGTTCACATTGTTTACGGGGATTTAGATATAAATGCCGATGCAAAAATTGTTTCAACTACTGCAACAAGAGCAGGTGCTGAATTTGTCAACATTGATAAATCATTGGCTAACCAATTGTTATATCTCAATATTTTACTTGAAGGTAAATATAACAAATTGGCTAATAACTAATATCAAAAATAAATAATCATTTCAAAAGTCCGATAGAGTTCATCTGTCGGACTTTTATTAATTTTTAAATTTAAAATAATTTAGGTAACTATATACAATGTTACAGTAAATATTTCTGTCATTGCTGTACATGTCAAGTAATTAGTTACATAAAAAATATTATCGGTATATAAAATATGCTCCGCAGGGTCCTCCGGACGGGGGCACTTTTGGGGGCAAAAGTGCCTCCAAACCACGACCTGCACTCCGTTCGCTAATCATTTGTACGCCCTGCACTGTTCCTCCCCAAAGGGGGAGGTTAGGTGGGGTAAAATCTGCTCGGGCTATGCTCCACATACAGGCGGGATAACTCACTATCGTTCAGACAAATCCCGCCTTGTTTTCGTGTCGCA
>CACYKF010000019.1:55132-74934 GCA_902774905.1 uncultured bacterium | reverse complement strand
TGCCGTCAAGCTAAGAAATCTTGCCTGAGATGCACTCATTCCCATAATGACTGTCCTTTCTTGTTCTCGTTTCCTATAATTTTCATGTCGGCAGCCATGTTTGGGAACTTTAATATTTGCTCTCTTTTTGTTAAGATTTTGTTACATTAACCCCAAATCACACTATAATATGTAAAAACATTGATTTTATTTTAAAACTTCAATAGTTTTGTAATCTGTTAAATATGGTAAATGTTCTTCTGTTATAAGTTCTCCCGGTAGCAGAATAGAAATTCCCGGAGGGCATTCTGCAACAACTTCACCTGAAAGTCTGCCTATTGCCTGTTCTTTCGGGATTATTTCTTTTTCTGAAAAATAAGCATCTCTAAGGCTTTTTTTAATTATCGGGGTAAGCATAGGCATGTGGCGTTTGTTTTCCATATAATAAATATCTTTGTAATCGTGAGTATCAATTTTGTGCAGGCATTGAGCCAAGTATTCAAAATCAGAACGCTTGTTACCTATGTTACTTAATATTAATATACCTTCATCACTTGCGCTTTCAACTTCTATCCCAAAATCAATTTCAAGTATGGATTCAAGTCGTTTGCCGGACAATCCGTCAGCTTTAATAAATATTTTTGTAACATCTGTTTTGTAGCCAAAATCTGATTTTAACTGATGTATATGTTCCATTTTGTCAATTTCGCTGCGTAAATATTTCGCATTTGAAATTGCTCTGTTTAATTGTCTTTGACCTTTTTCGCTTTGAAGATTTGCTCTTGCAGCGTCTAAACTCCCAAGCAGCATCAATGACGGACTTGTCGTATGTAATAGCATCAATGCTCGTTCAACATCGTCAGCATTGATTTTAGAATCTTTACTGATATGCAGCATAGAAGATTGGCTCATACTTCCGCCTGTTTTATGCAAAGAATGGACAACAATATCTGCCCCCAATTTTAATGATGTTTCAGGGAGTTTTGAATTGAAATTCCACAAACAGCCGTGTGCCTCATCTACAATTAAAGGCACATCATATTTTCTGCAAATGTCTGCGATGGCCTTAATATCCGAGACAACACCTTCATAAGTTGGATTTGTAATCCATACCATTGATACATCATCATTTTCATCTAAAAGTTTTTCAATGTCCTGCGCTTTGACATTCCCCCAAAGCCCCCATTGTGAAAACTTTTCAGGTAATACCCACAACGGGTCTGCCCCTGAAATTATCAACCCTGTCAAAACAGAGCGGTGACAGTTTCGGTTTACGATAACTTTTTGTCCTTTTTTTGTTAAACCCATTGCGATTGCAAGATTGCCTATTGTTGAACCGTTTAATAAAAAGAATGTTCTTTTCGCACCAAAAGCATCAGAAGCAAGTTCCTGCGCCTCTTTTATCGGACCTGTTGCCGGGGTGAGTGTACCCAAATTGTCAAATTCATCAGTTGTATCAACTTGTAATGCTTTTTTGCCGACAAGATTGCGAAAATCCGTCAGTGTTCCAAGCCCTTTTGTGTGTCCGGGGATATGAAACTGATATGTCGGATTGTTATAAGCCGTTTTCAATGCTTCTACAATCGGGGCGTGTATATTTGTTTTTTTAGAAATTCGGGTATCATTTTTCATAGCAAAAATATACAATAAAAAAATGACAAATTCTACAAAATTGCATGATATAATTAAGAAATGAAACGATTTTTGCCGATAATATTTATTTTCGCATTAGTTTTAACCCCAAACACCGTAAAAGCAGAGGATGAATACTTAACCCAAGAACTTCTTAGTACTCCGCAAGTTGATGAGGTTACTATTGATGACGATAACGATATTTATTCTCAGGAAAATGCAACCGATACTAGAGAAATGTTGTTTGAAATTTCTGAAATGGCAAGCAAAACCCCTCAAAAAGAGTATAAAGAGGAAACATTAGCACAAAAAATTTTTAAAACACAAATAACAAGAACTGATGTGCCTTCGTATTTGTTAAAAGATGTGTTAACTCATAAGTTTAAAGATGGCGGCAGTATAGAATTTTTCGCAACAAACAGAAGTTCTTTATCTGCCTTGTTCAATCCTCACAGTTATTCAACTAAATATGACGAATTAACAACTGAAATTGGTTTTTTCGGAACAACAAAGGATAAAACAATTGATTACAGATTAAGTTTAATGCCTATACCGCAGGAGGGTAAGAGTTATTTAGATAATGTTTTATCTGACTTGTATGTTACCTATAACAAAATCCCGCATCACAAAATTCAAGTTGGTCGGGCAAGAGGTCAGGTCGGTGTTGAAGGCGGAAGCAGTACCTATACACTGCCATTTGTCAATCGTTCGCAAATTGCAAGAAATTTTGGGAATTTAAGAACAACATCGGTTAAATTGATAGGAAATTATGAATATGCAGATTACAGTCTTTCCTTAGGTTCATCAGGTAGAACTTTCACAAGCGGTATGCCGGGGATAGATTTTATAGGCTGGGTCAATTTAAAACCTTTTGGTTCTCATGACGGTAAATGGGGTAAACTTACGGTAGGCGGGGGGCTAAACGCCGGACATAATAATTTTAATTATACTGTCGGAACAGTCTATGTCGGATATAAACACAAACGATTATGGACAAATTTTGAAGCCTCTATTGCTGACGGTTACAATGGCGGAGCAGGTTTGAGTAACAAACAGGCAGGCGGTTTTGCATACACATTGGGGTGGAAGATTAAACCCTATCTGCAAATTATTGGCAGAATAGATCAATTTGACCCCGACAGAACTGTCTCAGGTGATACAAAAAGAGAATATACCGCAGGCATAAACTGGTTCGTCAAAGGTCAGGCTCTAAGATTTATTCTGAATTATGTATTTTGCCAAAATGATAATGCGCCTGACAGTCAGAGGATAATTTTAGGCTCTCAAATTGTTTTGTAAATCTGTTCACCGTCAGAGATTACGCTGTTTGCCGTTGTTTCTTCAGTTGTCGTATTTGTTTGCGGAAACATTTATTCTACCTCTTAAGTGAGTTGTGAATAGTGTTTTTAAGTGAATAGTGAGTAGTGAGTAGTGAATGGTGAATAGTCGTTATCGGTGCTAAAGCACATTTTACAACCACTAAACCCGTAAAGGTCTATTCACTTTTCACGATTCACGATTCACCATTAAGATTCACCATTCACCCTATAAAACTTTATCTAATAAAATATATCTGTCTGTCTGTTCGAGCGAACCGACTGCGACATAATCCCCAAGCGTGTAGGTCAGGCAATTGCCTGACAAAAAACTCTACCTCTCCTTTGGAGAGGATGTCAACGAAGTTGACAGGAGTTGGAGAGGATGTCAACGAAGTTGACAGGAGAGGGTATTAACTACAAACCCTCTCTCATTTTTCAAATGTTCGAAATAAATTTCTCACATTGAAAAATTTCTCTCCCCGCAGGGGAGATAGGCAATAAATCGGATTGTCGCAGTGACAAAATAAAAACGGCGGGTTTAAAAGCGTGTAGGTCAGGCAATTGCCTGACCTACACCCAGCCGGTTTAATAATTATAATGAACAATTTTTTTTATTTTTCGTTATATATGTATAAATTATCGTGTGGTTAAAATTACACCTTAAGTATTTTTTGTGGTATTATTTCAGAAATCGGAGAAATATGTTATGAGAAAATTACCTTTATTTTTAGGATTTTTGGTTTTATCTTCCTGTTGTGCATTTGGCGCAAAATATACGGTTAATACTTCAGGTGTTGTAAAATCGCCTGCGCGTACCATTCAAACTTCGCCTGCAAATGCTACCAATCAGAATTATTTTAATAATTACAGTGTGTCGTCTTATGTAAACCAAAATATTGTCAATGATGAACAGGCACCTATTGTGGAGATTGTAATGGATTATTCCGGCAGTATGGCAAATTGGATTCTTGTTGCAAAGCGCTCAATGAGTTCAATTGTTGCTCAAATTCCATCTTCTACAAAGTTAGGATTTAGAGTTTTTGGGCACGACAATTACGGCAACAACCCGTCTTTGGGAGCGCAATTACAGGAAGTTAAAAAGATTATCAAAAAAGGTAATAAGATGAAGGTTGTTACGCAGACAAGTCCTATCGGTTCATCAACAGGAGTTTGCTCTGCGACAAAACAGGTTACTCAAATTCGCAGTGCAAATGCAAATTCTATCATTAACGGGATGAATTCAGTTGATGTCGGTGGTGCGACTCCGCTTGTGTATGCGTTAGACAGAACTGTATATCAGGATTTTGCATCAATGGATTCATCAACTCCAAAAAAAATTGTTCTGATAACTGATGGTGGTGAAAACTGCGGCGGAGATCCGTGCGAATTTGCAAGACGACTGATGGCAAAAAGAAATGATGTCCACATTGATGTAGTGTTGGTTTCGTCTTACTCCAAATCGTTGACCTGTTTATCTTCAACAACAGGCGGTCATTTCTATAATATTAATAACCTGTCCGACTTTTCAACTACTTTAAATCGTTCAATAAAATCAAAACCGAATGAAGTTGTAAATACAGGTACAGACTATCAAAACAGCGGTCAGGGTTATGAATTTATAAATATTGACGAATAGGTTTTTGTAATATTTCTTAATAATTTAAAATAAAAAAGCAATTCTCATGAGTAAATAAACTTTATATATTTACAGGGGATATATAAAGGGGAAGAACATCATGGGATTGATTAGTTCTATAGTTAAATACGGCTCAAAAGCGCTGAACTATGGCGTAAGGGCAGCAAAATGTGCACCTGAATTTATTTTTGGGGAAAGCGCATCTGTAATAGGCAAAGCATATAAGGCTGCACCGAAAGGCTCAATTTTTTCAAAGGCAAAAATTGCCGGCAAGGCGTTTGAAAGTCATGTAGGAAAATTGGCAGCAAGTAAAGGCGGATTTTTTAGTCGTTTGTTTAATAACACAAAAAATTTATTACCGGATTTATGGAAAGCGGGGAAAACAGGTTTTTCCGCTGCAAAAACCGCAGGTAAAAGCGGAATATGGGGCGGTTTAAAAGGTGTCGGCTCAACTATTGCCAAAAAGATGCCATATATTGGGGCTATATTGACTCTTGTATTTGAGGCTCCAAATATCTATGAAGGATACAAAAAGGAAGGAATAAAAGGCGCATTAAAGCAAACCGCCGGTGCAGGTGTTGAACTTGGCTGTATGGCAACAGGTGCTGCAATCGGGAGTTGTATTTGTCCGGGTATTGGTTCTGCGGTCGGCGGTATTATCGGTGGTATTGTTGGCTGGGGCGTAAGAGCATTTACTTTCCCTGAACCGTCAGAGGAAGGAGAACAAACCGAAGCGGAAGGTTCTGCTGATGCTGATACCACTGATGCAAGTGATGCAACTTCTGACCAAACTACATCCGATCAAACTACATCAGGTTCAACAAGTTCGAATGGTTCAAATGGTTCAACGGATACTTCGACTTCAAGTTCAACTTCAGGCTCAACAAGCGGCTCTACTCCGTCAACACCGTCAGTACCTTATCCGACAACATCAATGACTAATCCGTTCGGAACAGGTTTCGGAATGACAAATCCTATGATGAATATGGGAATGGGAATGACAAATCCGTTCGGAATGTATAATCCGGCAGCAGCATTGGCTAATTCTCTGCTACAACCGGGGGAAAATATCTTCCAAAAATACC
Source organism: uncultured bacterium (assembly GCA_902774905.1). Classification (GTDB taxonomy): domain Bacteria; phylum Cyanobacteriota; class Vampirovibrionia; order Gastranaerophilales; family Gastranaerophilaceae; genus Zag111. The sequence continues at coordinate 69,283 of CACYKF010000019.1, read as the reverse complement.
CGATGGGATATCAATTCCAATATATGCCTTAAATAAAAGTTAATAAGAAAAAGAACCTTACAATTGTAAGGTTCTTTTTCTTTTAATTATTTTGTTTGTCAGATTTTATATCCCGCAAACGAAAAAATCTCTTTCTGAAAGAGTGGAAGTACATTCTAAAATCTGTGATAAAAATTTCTCGATTACTGCTTCAACTGATTTTACTTCGCACTTCAAACTGTTTAACCCTGCTTCTTGTGCTTCTCTTACAGAGTCTTCCAATAAAATGTCATCGTACATAAACTATAACTCCTTACATATCTTCTGACAAATATATCTTCGACATACATGAACAAAAACTTTAATAATATAAATTTTTTGTTACAAAAATAAAACTTTTATGGAAGTTTTATTTGCCTTGAATTAGAATGTGTGTATGTTATTGCAAGGTAAAGATATGATTAGGGATTATGAATTAACAAACTACGATTTTTATTCAAATCGCAGAGATATGGAAATTGTTTCAACAATTGTTGATGCTCTTAATAAAATTTTGGAAGAAGATAAAAAACAAGACCAACCGCTATTTTTAAAAATTTCAGATAATCTTGTTATGAACATAGCAAGAAAGGTTGTTCAGGATAAGAAAAAGACTTTTCTTATCGGTATAACAGGAGAAAGTGCTTCAGGCAAAACCGTTTTTGTCGATAATACAATTAAGGCATGCGTTAAAGATAAAAAAGACGGTATTTATACCGTTATTCGTTGTGATGATTATTATAAAGATACATCTAAAGAACTTAAAGAAGCGGGAAGTTACGAAGAATTATTCAAAACAGGATTTAGTTTTGATACCCCTGATGCAATAAATTTAAGTCTTATGCAGCAACATCTTGTCGCACTAAAAGAAGGTATGACAATAAAATCTCCGAGATATGATTTCGTTACATGTGAATCTTTCCCTGACGGAGAAGAAAAAACTCCGGCGAGAGTTATTTTGACTGAAGGTCTGTATGTCCTTAATGAAGGTATAAGAGATATTATGGATGTGAAAGTCTATGTATTTACACCTTTAGAAGTCATAAAAGAACGCTGGTACAGACGCGCAAAACAAAGAGGAAAAGAAGGCGCGGCTGCAGATTTGCAGTTTGCTGATGTAAACCGGACAGCTCAGGAATTTATTCGTCCGACATACCAAATTGCTGATGCAATAATAAACGGACTTGTAAGTCAAGAATATATTCAGGAAATTACCGATAAAATATTTAAAGCATTAAGAGATATTGAATATTAATTACAACATTCTCTTTCATGAATATCGGTAAGAGTAATTAATTCATTTTGCATTTGTTCCATAATATTGCACCCTGTAAGGATGTATGATAAATCTTCTCTATTTTCAACACTTTGCCTTATAGAGTTTTTTACGGTCTTTAATAATGCTTGGACTTCATTTGCTTTGTATAAAAGTTCTGATGCTTGTTCTAAAAGTTCTTTTTTGTGTTCTTCCATATTTAATCCTTTATATTTGTTTATATATATTTCCAATAGTAAATATATAATAGCCATTTATGGAAATATTTTATACAAAATAAAACTTTTTGTCAATAAATGAGTAATATAATAAAATTAAGTTATGAATTTTAATGCAAAAGAACAAATAAAATCACTCACAGCACTCAAAGGGTTAAACATCACAAAATTAGCGGATTTATTAACGGCTAAAACAGGGAGAAAATACTCGTTAAATTCATTGTCAAAAAGAATTAACAGAGGTACTATATCCTATAATGAAGTAATGCAAATAGCGGATTTGCTTGAATTTGATGTAAATTACATTTCAAGGATATAAAGTAAAAGCGATGCCTGTTTTCAGACATCGCTTTTGTTTTTAGAATGCTCTATGGCATCCTGCGCAATTTTTAGGCTCCATGTAGATTGGCTCGACAGGAGCGGCGCATCCGCAGTTTGTACCTCTGATGAGTTTAACGCCATGCAATTTTTCGCATTTTGTTAATCTGCGGGTTTGACAGCGTTCAACTTTGCAGCCGCAGCCGTCACCGCCAAAACCTCGTCCGAAGTTTGTAAACGGATTTAGACTGCCTATGCCGTCATAGGTCCATGCGAATGCGCCTTGCGGAACGGCTAAAAATGCCAACAGCGTGAATAACGGTAATATCTTTTTCATAATCCCTCCTTATTTTTTTTAGGTGTACATTATGAGTTTAAAAGTTTTAATACAAAATTACATTACCGTTACTGTTAAGTGCGATTATCAATTCGGGCTAAAACTTTACGGCAAAAATTTATCAAGTCTTTCAACCGCTTCTTGCGTATTTTCTCTGCTTCCGAATGAAGTTAGACGGAAATAACCTTCCCCGTTGTTGCCAAATCCTGAACCGGGAGTTCCGACAATCTGCACATTTTCCAAAAGATAGTCAAAAAATTCCCACGATTTCATATTATTCGGACATCTTAACCAAATGTAAGGTGAATGTTTTCCGCCAATATGCCAAATGTTGTGCTTTTCCAAAACATCAGAAATAAGTTTGGCGTTTTCTTTATAGTAATTAAGGTTTTGAGCGATTTCCTTTTGTCCTTCAGGTGTAAATACTGCCTGAGCCCCTTTCTGAACGATATACGGGACTCCGTTAAATTTTGTAGTCTGGCGTCTTAACCACATTTTATTAAGACTCATATCTTCAAAAATCAAACTGTTTGGAACAACTGTCCATCCGCATCTTGTACCTGTAAATCCTGCCATTTTTGAGAATGAACAAAACTCTATTGCACAAGTCTTTGCACCTTCAATTTCATAAATACTGCGCGGTAAATTTTCATCCGTTATAAAACATTCATACGCACTGTCAAAAAGAATTACAGCATTATTTTTATTTGCGTAATCAACCCATTTTTGGAGTTGGTCTTTGTCATAAACTGCACCTGTCGGGTTGTTTGGAGAACAGATATAAATAATATCCGCTTTAATATTTTCATCAGGTAGCGGCAAGAACTCATTGTCGGCATTTGCATTTATATAAACAATCTTTCTGCCGTTCATTGTATTTGTATCGACATAAACAGGATACACAGGGTCAGGTACAAGAACCGTATTATCTTTGTCAAACAAATCCAAAATGTTGCCTAAATCAGATTTTGCACCGTCAGAGATAAATATTTCATCATTTTCAAGTTCAACTCCGTGACTTTTATAATACTTTTGAATTGAGGATTTCAAAAATTCATATCCCTGTTCAGGTCCGTAGCCTCTGAATGTTTCTTTTACTCCCATTTCATCAGATGCTTCTTTGAGCGCATTAACAACACTATTACACAAAGGTAAAGTAACATCTCCGATACCGAGTTTTATAATTTTTTTATCAGGGTGCAAATTTGTATATTCGCTTACTTTTTTCGCAATAGTCGAAAAAAGATAACTCTGCGCTATATTTTGGTAATTTTTATTTACTTTCATCTCTTTTATACTCCTTATTTATCTAAACAAATTATAACATAAACAACCCAAACGCTTGTCATAAGGATATACCCATGATATAATTTCAGCAAGAGTGAACTAAGTGTAAGAAAGGGTTTTATATGGCAAAGGTTTTAGTTACAATGCCTGATGAGTTTTTAAACAGAGTTGACGGGCTTGCGGGAAGTGAAAAACTTTCAAGAAGTGAACTGATTAGAGAGGCTTTAAAAAATTATATGCGCAGATTATCTAAATCGCAGATAGAAAACGCTTCCAAAAATGCGGATTTGCTTGATGAAATTTTGAAATAACAAAAAAAATCGGGTTTTATAACCCGATTTTTTATTTTTAGTATCTTGCCAAATATTTATCAAGTTCCCATTGAGAAACATAAGTTCTGAATGAATCCCATTCTTTCTTTTTGGATGTCATAAATTCCGTAAATATATGATCGCCTAAAGCGGCTCTTGTTACGAGTGATTTATCCATGTGTTCAAGTGCTTCTGCAAGACTGCCCGGAAGGGAATCAATTCTTTGTTTTTTACGCTCTTTGGCGGTTAATTTGTAGATATTACTTTCAACAGGCGCAGGAGGGTCAATTTTGTTTCTGATACCGTCCATGCAGGCTTCCAAAATTGCAGCAAACGCTAAATACGGATTGCATGAAGGATCAGGAGAACGAAGTTCAACTCTTGTTGAAATTCCTCTTTTGGCAGGAACTCTTAACAATGCGCTTCTGTTTGCCAAAGACCATGCCAAATATACAGGTGCTTCATACCCCGGAACAAGTCTTTTGTAACTGTTTACAAGCGGATTTGTTACGGCAGTAATGCTTTTTACATGCTTTAACATTCCACCGACAGAATATTTTGCAATATCGGATAATTGATACTCTGCTTTTTCATCATAGAAAGCATTTTTTCCGTCTTTAAAGAGTGAAATATTACAATGCATACCTGAACCGTTTATTCCAAATATCGGTTTTGGCATAAATGTTGCATGCAAATTGTGTTTTGCTGCAACTGCTCTTACTGCAACTTTGAATGTCGCTACATTATCCGCAGCCGTTAAAATATCGGAGTATTTAAAATCTATTTCATGCTGACCGTCTGCAACTTCGTGGTGGGATGCTTCAATATCAAAGCCCATTTCCTGCAAAGTCAAAACGATATCTGAACGAACATCTTCTCCCAAATCTTCAGGTCCGACATCATAATATCCTGCGTGGTCTTGGGTTGTGGTTGTAATTTTGCCGTCTTTATCCTTTGCGAACAAGAAAAATTCCGCTTCCGGTCCGATGTTCATAGAAAATCCCATTTTTTCTGCAGCCTGCATAACTCTTTTTAAGTTACATCTTGGGCATCCTTCAAACGGTGTTCCGTCAACATTATAAATATCGCAGATTAAACGCGCACTGTTTCCGCCTTCGTGTTCTCTCCAAGGTAAAATCTGAAAACTTGTCAAATCAGGGTGGAAGAACATATCGGATGTTTCAATACTTCTGAAACCTTTGATAGAAGAACCGTCTAACATAATTTCATTATTCAAAACTTTATCAATTTGTTCTGACGGCAAAGTTATATTTTTAACCTGACCATTGATATCAACGAACTGAAGTTTTATAAACTTGATATTATGCTCGCCGATAAGCCTTTTGATATCATCCTGGCTAAATATCTTACCGTCTCCCCTTTTGTGAGTAAATTCTGTCATACGCCCCTCTTTTCTTTTCGCCTGAATAAAACTACTGACATGAATTGTCATATTGAACTTGTTTCAGGTTCTATATATTAAATTTACCTATATAGCATAAAATTTTATTGCCAAAAGGTCAAGTAAAGATTATGTAAAGGGAAAATATATTTATTAATTCTTATTTTACGATTTTATTATTATCATCAACAATAACAATAGTCGGTTTGTGAGTTTTGGCTTCTGTTTTGTCCATTTGGGCATAGGTTACAATGATAACCTTATCACCTTTTTGAACTTTTCTTGCTGCAGCACCGTTCAAGCATATACAACCCGAATTTTCTTCCCCTGAAATTATATAAGTCTGAAATCTCTCCCCGTTATTGATGTCCAAAATTTCAACTTTTTGCCATTCTTTCATATTTGCGGCATCTAAAAGTGCCTTATCAATAGTTATCGAACCGACATAATTCAGATTTGCATCCGTTACAGTCGCTCTGTGTATTTTTGAATATAAAAATTCTAATTGCATATCTATACCTCGCAAAAAATATTATATAACAAACATAAATTATTATGATTTAGTTTCTATAATATCTGTATTCAGCGTGTATTGAGGGGTTTCTTTTTCTCCAATATTTATATTATTGACAATATTTGCACGCTTTTTACGGAAAAGCATATCAACAAATGCTTCAAGTCTTGTTACAAATCCGGCTTCACCTGTTTGTTCGTCAATTGTAAGATTTAACAAAGGTTTGCCAAACTGTTTTGCTTTTCTTGTAATTCTTTCAATCATAAGCGAATCCGGACCACAGCCAAATGCCGTAACCGTGACTATACCGTCAATTTTGTTATCTTTCAGATAATGACCCGCTGTGCCTGTCATTTCATCTTCATTAGCCCAATACTTTTCGTTGCCGAGTGTCAAAATGCCTTCGTCAAGTTGTTCTGATGAAAGTTGAAGTGATGTGCAAACTTTTACATCCATTTTTTCGAGTTTATCAACAATTTTCATACAAACTCTTTCGTCATAGATATTATATCCGTGACCGACAAGGGCGATAGATATTGGGTATTCTTTTGTATTATTTTCAATAACAACTTTGCCTTGCAGTGCATAACTCAACGCCTTTGAATAAGGCATACCGGATTTTGTCATAACATGAAAATTGTTATAACATCTCCAACCTGCTTTTGATGCTTTTTTAATAAGTTTTTTATCTGTTATACCAAACGGTGCAACACATTCAGCCAAAAATTCATACAATCCCTGATTTTTTTCTGATTTATCAAGTGTTGCTTCTATCATATTAAATTTTTCTTTTACGACATTTCTGATTAAATCAGGCAAACCTCTGATTTTAGAGCAGTTATAAATTTTGGTGTCAATAGACTGCAACGACGGAACAAGAATGTTTTGAACCCCTTTTCTGATAAGGTTTAAAATATGTCCGACATAAACTTTTATAGGCAGGCATGTTTCTGTTACAACAAGTCCTGCGCCTTCTGACATTGTTTGTTTTGTTGTTACATCCGACAAAACAATTTTTATTCCCAAGTCGTTAAAAAATCCGAAGTAAAACGGATAATTGCCGTAAAACGACATTGCTCGGGGTATTCCAATAATTTTTTCTTCTTTTAAATTAGCCATGACACACATCCTAATTTGCTACTATGATTATAATAACACGAAAATTTATTTTTTTGCCATTATATAAAAGATTATTTACACATTGTTAATAAGTTATTTTTCCCATAACTACTCTTTTTTGGGCGCCTGTGCAGCATGGTAAATTATTAGGGATTTCATAGTAAGTGCAGTAGCCTAAAAGTGCAAAAGCCATTACTTCTTTAAAATTATTCGAAATCCCGTAATCTTCGCAGGTCTTTAATTCAATGTATGACGGCAGATACGAACGCAAAAATTTCATAAGAGTTTTATTGTATGCTCCGCCACCGCAAATTACCGCTTCGTGTATTCCGACATTCGGATAAATAAATCTTTCATAGGCTTCTGCTATTGTTTTTGCCGTCAGAGCGGTTACTGTTGCAAGAATATCTTTAGAATCTTTCGGAGCATATTTGAGTGCATTTTCTATATATTTTTGATTAAAGTATTCTCTGCCGGTAGATTTTGGCGGTTCAACAAAATAATACTCATCCTGCAAAAGACATTCAAGCCAACTGTCTGATACTATGCCTTCTGATGCGATTTGTCCGTCTTTATCATAAGGAAGCGAGAAATATTTGTTGGCGCAGTAATCTATCATTATATTACCTAAACCTGTATCAAACCCGAATGTGTCGTAATCCTGTGATACCACTGTAACATTAGATATTCCGCCGATATTTTGAATCGCATAATTTTTTTTACCCTCTCCAAAAGGTTGATGGGAAATGTTGCGAAACCATTTTTCGTCTGCAAAACAGACTAAAGGGGCACCCTGACCGCCTTGTGCTATATCTGCTTCTCTGAAGTTTGAAACAACTGTGCATCCTGTTTTTTGTGCAATAACCGAACTTTCTCCGATTTGCAGAGTGCTTTTTAGTGAAATATCATCAATTTTTTCATCAAACGGGTAATGAAATATTGTCTGTCCATGACTTGAAATAAAATCAGGCTTGCCAAATTCTTCTATCAAAATGTTTGCAGCGTTGGCAAAACATTCTCCGATTGCAAAGTTCATCTGACAAATATCTGATACAGTAACTTCGTTTCTGAAAATCTGAAAGATTTTTTCCTTTATATGAACAGGATATTTGTAATTTATCCCCTTAATAAGTTTAACCGTCATATCAGGATAAACTTCGCACAACCCTGCATCAATACTGTCGCATGAAGTTCCGGACATTAGTCCTATTACTCTTTTTACTTCAAGTTCGTTCATAAAAAATCTCCGATATAAGTATATTATATCGGAGATTTAATGTCTATAATTTTACTTAGCCTTTGCGGATTGAAGCGAGAATATCATTAATTTGCTGTTCTGCTCTGTCTGCATTGGCAAGAGCCATATCCGCAGCAGTCGGGTCTAAACCCTGAACCATTGAAACCGGAGACGGAATATATGTTCTGACAGGTTCCTGTAATCTTCCCTGTTCATCTTTTGTCGGATTATTTATGTTTTGTGTTGTTGTCGTTGTTGAATTTGTGTTATTAGGGTCGTTTATATTCTGACCGTTGATTGTTTGTTTGATTAAGTTTGTATCAGGCAAAGTGTTCGGATCCTTAACAGGAGTTTGCGCATTATTAATTGTGTCCTGAATTTGTTCGTTGTTTTCTTCTTCCTCATCTTCGTCAAGAACTGAATGTGTTGGACGACCAAAGATTGCATGAACGGTTTTTGTTGCTGCCTTTACAATAATCGGAGTGATTACTGCCATGCCAAGCCAAATTCTTAACGGTACACCAATAAGGTTTTTATTTGCAATTTTTCTGACAAAATTCATTACTTTAGCGTTGGGATTATTCCAGACTCCGCCATTTTCATTTCCTAAGTTTATAAATCTTGCCGCTTTTTGCCAAATTTTTTGATACCATTTAAGCCCGTCAACATTAAGATGTGCGTTGACACTTTTTAGGCTGTCGTTAAATGCTTTTTTAGTTAAAAATGCGCCTGCTTTATTTAATTCTTTATGAGCCTTTAAAGCGGCTCTGTATGCTTCTCTGCCGGCATTATCAGTTCCGATATATTTACCTCCGCCGATTTTATGAATACCCATTAAGCTAAGAGTCATAGCGGCAAAATAAGAAAAGTCATTTACAAATCTTTCAATTAAAGTTTTTCCGTGTTCACCTTTAGGTGCTTTTGCCGTGTGGTATGCCATATCTGCGAAAATGAATGCCTGCATAAACGGTGCAAGTTTACCGCCTGCAAATCTGTTTGTACAGCCTTCTACAAGCCACCCGAGTGCTTTTGGTAAAGCCCTGCCAAGGTGAGTTGAGTTGCCTTTGCCTAAAGTTGCTTTGTATTTATTTAAGTATTCACTGATACTTACTTTTCTTCCAAAGAAATGAGATTTGAGTTTACCCAAGAAACCCGAACCTGTTCCTCTGCCTATTGAAATATGCAAATCCTGTCCGCCTGCGGTTGCTTTTTTAAATGCCTGCATAATTTCTTTAGGATGACCGACAACATCTTTCATTACCGTATCAAATTCCGCAACAGAATTAAATCCGAGTTTTTTGGTAATTTTTAATTCTCTTGCTATTGATTGTAACTCCTCTAAAGTCTTTGAAGAATCAACATTTCTTAATCCTAAAAGTTCAAGTTCTTTTATCTGTAATGCTTTAGCCTGCTCAAGAAATGTTTTTCCGTTCAGACTGTTTTTAAAGTTCTTAATTGCATCTTCACTCAAACCGTACTGTTCAAGTTTGCTGAAATCATTTTTATTGCTTCTTGGTATAAATCCTAAAAATTTGCGCTCAACATTAGATATTGGTTTTGTATATTGCTCTAATATGTTATGCGTGTCCATAGATAAAAATCCGTGCAACCCATGAAACGGCATTTTCGCAAACTGCCATTCCGGTTGAGTTGAGTGATTTCTTAATGTATAGACAACACTGCTTTTTTTAGAAAGGTTATACCAGCCGACATTTAATTTTCTTAAATTCTTTTCAATAAATCTTCCTACTTTTGTATTTTGAGAAAATTTATCTCCCCAAGAACCGAGTTTACCAAGTATTGTTTTTTCGTATTTACCTTCACATTTTGGTCCGAAGTAGTCCATGCCTTGCCCGATACCATAGCCGATTGCGGTGGTCAAACCTAATGTTGTAAGAGGATCAGCATCTTTTGAAGCATTAAGACGATTATTAACATAACCTGCTCCGGATGCCTGTGTAGCCTGTGCAACCGCATCATTTCCCCCTTGCATAGAAGGGTCGTTAGCCGTAAAATTCGGGCGTTTTTTTATAAAATTATTGAATAAATTGATACCCTGTTCGGACATTCTACTTCCTTTTTTCCATACCTATATATTAATAAAAACAATTTATTTTGAAAATTTGCTAAAATATTAACTTTTACTTTTATATATTAAGAATTGTAACAATAAACCTAAAGTGTGAAATTTTGGTTTAAGTATATACTTTATATATACAAGAGAGAGATAACACGAGGTCAAGATTATGGCTTTAAAAAATTTGAAAAAAATTGATTCAAAGTTGCAAGACATTTACAAAGATCAGGTAACGACGACAGTTGCAGTTCAACCACAGCCGTTTGTTGACCGTTCGGAGTTGTTGTTTGAGCAGATGAATTTTATTGCTGCGTATAACAAATCGTTGTTGCACATTGCATAAAGGTTGTTCCGGTGCTTTGCGAGGAATAACATTTACAAAAAGTTTTTATTTTATATTAATTCCAATTTAATTTTTCCCCTACAATTTTATCCCTGATTTCATCCGAAATCAGGTTTTTTTTGTAAATTTTGAATAGTGAAGTCCGCAGAAAGAAAAGCGTTTTAATTAACAATTATCTCTTGTCATAAACTTTAATCAAATGCCAGCCGAATTTTGTGCCGACCGGATCGGACACTTTTCCGATTTTGAGGTCAAATGCGGTATCGGAGAACAATTGGTCCATTTTACCTCTGGTAAAATATCCCAAATCCCCGCCGTATTGACTTGATGGGCATAGAGAATATCGTATTGCTGCTTCTTCAAAAGTTATTTTACCGCTTTCAATATCTTTTTTTATTGCAACTGCATCTTTGCGTTTTTTGACCAAAATATGGCTTGCGCGAATTTCTGTTATATTGAGATTAGGATTAAGAAAATCGCCGCGTTTTGCGTTTGCTTCAGGCAAAGTACATAACATTGTTAAAAAAATAATAAATATTGCTATAATTTTTTTCATTTTAATTTCCCCTTTTTTAATGTCATTATAACTGAATTGATCGCAAAACAAAATAGTACCTGTAATTACCCCAATATACTATTAGTGAAATAAAGTTATTATCTAAATCGTTTGCGTCAAGGAATGTATCGGGTGTCGGTTTTCTTTTTGCAGAATTCTTGTGTTTCCCAATCCATTTGAGTGCTTCTTCTCGAATTTTCTGTGGTGTTGTAAGTTTGACTTTCGGAAGATTGTTTTCGTAAAACCCAAACGGCACCATATCACGCTTATAGCATGGAATTATGTATTTTATTCTTCCTGCTTCTTTAAAAAGAATATACCATTTTCCTTCGTGTTCTCTTGGGGTGAGCAGGTAATACCCCGGCTGAATTGCAACTGATTTAAAATATAAAGGTGCAGTCAGTCTGAAAAGCGGATAAGGCGACCAAGTTGTATACATGGTGTCCTGGTATTCCCCGGGGTCAATGTTGTGAATGTACCGATGTGTAGGGACGGGCATTTTGCGGTATGCTTCTTCCACATTCGTATCATCAATGTATTCATCTTGACTTATTGGAGCACCGTCAACGTCTTGCGGATAAGTTGCTTCGTTAGTGTTTTGTTGTTGAGTTTGTGCTTGTGTTTGTTGGGTCTGTTGCTGCTGCGTTTGTGCACTTTGCTGTTGATTTGTATTTTTATTTCGATTCCAAAATGCACTGTAAGACGGCAAAGCAACACTTATAATTAACACTGACAACAATAATAATTTCTTCATATATCCATTTTAATATTTTTATGTAAAAAATCAATTTGTTAATCGTCTTTTATAAATTATTCATTATAATCATGTTATAATATTGCTATCAGAAAGGGCAAACTATGGGTGATGAGGACAAGCAGTTTGATGCGACTCCCCGAAAACTTGAGCAGGCAAGAAAAGAAGGTCAGGTTGTAAAATCAAAAGATTTTTCGACTGCGGTGTCTTTGCTTGTTTTGTTTTCCGTAATCTTTGGTTTGGCTCCTTTTATATGGAAAGAAATTGTCCAAGTTTTCACGCTTTTGTATGAACAGATACCAAATGCTAATCTTGATAAAATAGGGTATTCGTATATATTGCTTGTTGCCGTAAAGGGGGCGGTGTTAATTATCGGTCCGATTTTGGCAATTGCTTGGCTTGTTGCGGTTTTGGCTGATTTTGTTCAGGTTGGACCTTTGGTTGCAGTTGCTCCGTTGATGCCGAAACTTGATAAACTTAATCCGACAAAATATTTTAAAAACATAATGTCTGTAAAAACATTATTTGAATTGTTTAAAAATATTGTAAAGGTTGTGGTTTTGGGCTATATCGGCTGGATGGTATACAGCGATCATATCGAAACTATTTTGATGCTTGCATCTGTTGATAACAATTTTGCTGTTATGATTGAGTTTGGCAAACTTATGACGGAATTTATTTTCAAAGCGTGTATTGCGTTTTTGATTATTTCTGCCGCAGATTACGGGGTTACAAAGTGGAAATTTTTAAAAGACCAAAAGATGTCTTTTAAAGAAATTAAAGATGAATATAAAAACTCTGAAGGCGACCCGAATGTAAAGGCTGCGCTTCGTCAAAGGCGTATGCAGATGCTTCAGCAGGGCGCAATGGATTCTGTACCGACGGCGGATTTTGTCGTTACAAACCCGACTCATGTAGCCTGTGCATTGAAATATGTTGCGGAAGAAATGGATTCTCCGATGCTTATAGCAAAAGGAACCGAGTTGATTGCCAAAAAAATTATTGATATTGCAAAAGAACACTCTGTTCCGGTTATTGAAAATCCGCCGGTTGCAAGAGCGTTATTTCGAATGTGTGATATAAATCAGCCTATTCCGCCTGAACTATATAAGGCGGTCGCTGAAATTTTAATGTTTGTATACAGGATGAAGAAAAATCAACCAAATAAACGACAGTAATTTTAAAAATTTATAGTATTATTGAAGTGTAAAATTATGGCAAGTGTGGATTCTAAAAACTTACAGGAATATATAGATATCGTACAAAAAGTAGCGAGGGTAGAGCATAAGCGTATCCCTTCGCACATGGTTGAGTACGAAGAATTGCTGTCAATTGGGATTATTGCCATTCAGGTTATGGTTAAAAATAAGACCCCCGAACAACTTGCCAGATATAATTCTGCATATATTGCAACTGCGGTTCGCTGGGCAATAAGAAACGAGTTGCGTATTCGTTATAAATGGTACTCTATTAAACATAAGGCAGAGGATGAATATGACGAAGAAGAAGCAGTAGAAGGCATGGATATGAAACAGGCAAAAGTTCGTGAAGCAATTTACGAAACTGTTTTGTCTATTGATGGACTTGCTGCTGATGCATCCGACAATGATTCTCCTTTTGATTTCTTAAAAGATCCGCATGCCACTCCTGATGAAAGTGCCGAACTTTCTGAAATGGGTAAAATGATTAGAGCGGCGATTTCCAAACTTCCGCCAAAAGAGAGAACGGTTGTCGAATACAGATTTTACCGTAATATGCAGGTCAAAGATATTGCTACTCAAATCGGGCTTTCACCCTCACGAGTTACTCGTATAGTTCAGTCTTCTCTTAATTTTGTTCGTGAATATCTGAACGAACACGAACAGTACGGCTATTAGGGTTTAATATTAAAAATATTGCTAATATCAAGATTTAGAGCATCAAGAATGGAAAATAAAATCTTTACGCTTGGATAAGCGACTCCTCGCTCTAATTTTGAAAGGTGCTCTCTTGTTATATCAAGTTTAATCGACAAATTTAGTTGGGAAACTTTTTTCGATTTTCTCAACTGCTTAATTTTTTGTCCAAGTAATATTAACCTTTCATCTTTTGTTGACATATATAAAATTCTCTCATATAATTCTTTTAAAAATGGAGCATGTGATAACCCATTTTAAGGAGGTTATATGAAAAAGTACGCTTTTACATTGGCAGAAATAATGATTACTATTGGCATCATTGGTGTTGTTGCGGCGATTACCATTCCTCTTTTGATGCAAAATTCAAACAGTAAAAAGTTTACAACCCAGTTTAAAAAATCATTATCGACCTTAAATCAGGCGGCAATCGGTGCGCAGGCGCAGTATGATTTGGATTATTCATTGTTGACGCAGATAAATGATGAT
>CACYKF010000019.1:0-55125 GCA_902774905.1 uncultured bacterium | reverse complement strand
ATACGGCAACGTCAAAGGTGCGAATTTATTTAGTCCTTATAATGCAGATATGAAAAGTTTTTCTGTTGAAAACTTTTTGTTCTTTTCGTTTGCCGACGGTGCGATAGTCGCATTTAATCCGAACGCAAAGAATTGCGGGATCGGTGTCGGTCAGACATTAACAAATGAAAAATTGACAAACAATTTAGCAAATTGTATCGGGTTTATAGACGTAAACGGCACGACACCGCCAAATAAAGAAGTACAATGTGCAGAAGTCCCGACAATAATCGTTGCAAATAAAACTTGCAGAGTGACAAACGGTTCAATGGGGGATATATTTCCTGTGGTCTTTCATGATGGCGCGGTCGAACCTGCAACAAACGCTTCACTTGCGGCTTTTCTCGGCGGAAACGGGAAAGAAGAATATGAATTAACCGAAGAAGAAAAGTTAGCAAAACGCCGTCAGTTTGACAAATGGGAACCGCAAGAAATCATAACCCCGATGTCAAAAGCCGAATGTGAAGCAAAAAAAGAATCACTGGGGATTAAATCATGCCCTTATGACAATGATTACTGGGCTGCGGCTGTGGAAAAATGTGGCGGGGTACAAAACTTGCCTACAATGGATGATTTGTATGAATTAGCCAAAAAAGTATATCCTACATGTGACGACAATACAAAAAACTGCACCGGCACCGCTGATTTTAGTCAACTGCCAGATAATCTTTCAGATTTAGGTGGTTCTATTCATCGTTTATGGTCTGGGAGTGAGACCAGTAGTAATGCTGTAGGACTTAGATTTGATGCTACAAGGACAAGAGTTAGCGTTTTATCTAATGGTGGAACTCGTAAGAGTAATACGTACAGGGTTGTTTGTGTCGGAGATTTGGAAAAACAATAGTAGTGAGTAGGGTGCGTTTATACGCACCAAATTGATAATAAACCTAACCAGATAGATTTTCTACCTCTCCTTTGGAGAGGATGTCAACGAAGTTGACAGGAGAGGGTATTAACTACAAACCCTCTCTCATTTTTCAAATGTTCGAAATGAATTTCTCACATTGAAAAATTTCTCTCCCCGCAGGGGAGATAGGCAATAAATCGGATTGCTTTGCTAATAATCGCAATGACAAAATAAAAAAGGCGGGTTTAAAAGAGGGTTTTGTATCACGCCCTCTCCCGCTTTCAAAATATATGGTTGCATGCCTGATTGCAGTTTATAAATTTTCATGTATATTAAGGCAACGTGTCATTGATTATTTCAAGTCTGCCGTCGTATTTGATGTCAATTGGCTGTGTTTGCTTTTTGATGTAATCACAGGCAAGTTTGTTCTTGTCAAAATCAAGTGTTTTTAAAATACTGCTTTCCGGCAGATTTGACGGCAAGTAGTTATCTCCGCCCTTTGCAAAGAAATCATCTGCTGCCACAGTATAAGTTTTATTTTCATCAGGATTATTTATGTCAATCTTGTGCGAATTGTTATTTCTGTCAATAAATTCAAGGTTCAATAATTCACCCTTGTTATTGCATTTATATTTCATTCCTGATACAAGTAAAATTCCGGGTTTATGATTTTTACTGTTAAACGAAAGTTCAAGTCCCGTTTTTATCGCATCAACAATTTGTTTTTCGCTCAGTTTAAGCACCATCATTTTATCTTCAAACGGAGAAATATCCGCCAAAAGTCTTGAATCCACTTCTGCACCTGACGTGAATCTTCCTCTGATATTACCTGTATTAAGAATTGCAATATCTGTATCTAATTCATACCTCATTGCATCTGCAATAAGATTCCCGTGCGGATTATCTTCAATTAAAATATGTTTCGGCATCGGAACGGCTTCTCCTACCCTGCCGACAATTTCAGGTTTGCCGATAATCTTTTCAACGGCATCTTTTACATAAAGCGGTCTGTTGTAAGGTGAAGTCGGGATAACATTATTCTGTACTCTTTTGATTATGCCGTTTTTGTCAAAATCAACATTCAGTATCCCTATATAATCCCCGTTTTTGCCTGCCTGAGTCATAATAACGGGCTCGCCGCTCTTTGAATAGAAAAGGTTTTTGCCCTCTGTAATTCCTTCTATTAAATTATGTGTGTGACCGCCGAAAATGATGTCTATTCCGTCTGTCATTGATATAATTTTTTTATCGTTATCTATCCCGCTGTGAGAAAGAAGCGCAATCTTGTTGATGCCCTGTTTTTTCAGATTATCAACTTCCTGCTGAACAAGTTTAATTGTTTCATCAATATTGGCAACTTTGATACTGCTTAATGAATTACTCATTTTAACCCTGTCAAACATATCAGATGGCGCAATACCGATAAGTCCGACTTTTTCTCCGTTGTTTTCAACAATTACCGATTTTTTGAATTTGTTGGCAAGCGGAGAATTTTCATCAGCCTTAACATTCAGCGCAAGCATTTTGCAATTTGTATTATCTATAAGTGATGCCAAATCCCCCGGTTCCGCAACATCCATTTCATGATTGCCAAGTTCTGTTGCATCAAACCCGCACCAGTCAAGGAATTTGTATGCAACTTTGTTGTTGTTCGGATTGCAACCTATCGAAATGTCCCCTGATGAAACTTTGAACTTTGCGACCTTGTTATTTGTGGTGTTTTTGAAAAAGTCAATTTTTGATGCGTCTTTACGGTCAAATTGCTGAACCATGTTATAAATACGCTCCATTTTTGTCATTTTTCCATGCAAATCGTTAATGTAAAACCAACTTGTATGGGAAAGGTCAGAATCATTATAAACGGATTTTGTATAAGTCGGTTCGCTGTATTGCTTGGGTGCTTGTTGGGGTATAGAACGATTTGTATTATTAAAATAATATTTTAATAAATTGTTGTTACTATATGAATTGTAAATATTACTAATCATACATTCTAACCTTTTCTACTTTAATTAACCCCTGTCAAAGAAAAAATTGCTACTATTATAACCAAATTGTTACAAAAATAAATCTTATTAATCTATTTTTGCTATTAAGCAACTTGCTTTTTCATTTGCTTAAACATATCAATTCCTTCTTCCCAATTTGGAACGATATTCATATCGTTTTCAACTACTTCTTTTGGAAGTGCTGCGTGGTGAATTTTTGGAAGCAAATAATCTTCACTATATACAATAGGTCTTGAAATTCCGTCGTCAGTGTCGTTGCAGATGAAATTCAATTTGCCTTTATCGTCTTTTTTGTAGCCGACAATAGTTATTTCATGACCGTTTACGATAATATTGTTTTCATTTGTCTGAGTATAACCTATGATGATATTTTCGCCCATATCAAGTGCGGTTAAAAGATGACGTTTCATTGTATCTAAATCGGTTTCATAGCCTACAAGTCTTGCGTTTTCATCAACTGTCTGGTATGTCACTGACAAAATATTTTTGTCAAATACTACGGATTCAGTAAAAGTTTTTTCAAATTCAATCAAGCCCTTATCATTTTGGTTGAATTTTCCTGCTCTTTTGTCTGTTAATGTATTGTAAGACTGTTGAGAACCGATTTGCATAAAGGTTGACTGCATTAATACATCAAGCGGTGTTCTTTCTTCAGGATCTTTGTCTGTTGTCTGAATTTGCGCTCTTATAATTGCATTTTTGTCAGGTGCAAATTTAAGTTCGGCATCATCATAATTGCTGTTAAGTTTGAATGGCATATCAAACGCATTCAAAAGCCATACTCCGTTGAGAGTGTTATCTGCGAGATTTTCAAGTTTAATATGTTTTGTTGCGGAAAGTTTTGGAGAACTCAATTCCTGCGCAAGTCTTGCAAACTCTGCAGGCATTTGTTTTGCAAGTTTAAACTCCGTACTTGCCGCAACGCATGTGCCTGAATGCTCAACATCTATATCGTCAGATGTTTGTCTTATATCCGGCGTATTATTTTTAAACATATTGTTAGCCTGAATGGCTGTTTGTCTGTAATTGTTCGGTATATCTCCAAATTGCTGGGTAATCAAAAACGGATAAGCAATTGTTGCAATTGTATCACGCAAAATACCATTATTGGTTAAACCTTGTGCTCTCGGTTCTGTTGCAATTTTATGAAGATTGTCAAGAACTGAAGTTCTGTCGTCAGAATTATTACTTAAAAGTACACCGTTTTTTAATAAAGTGTTTACAACTTTTTTTGTGTTACGGTCTAATTTTGCGCATATTTCGTTATATTTTTTCTTCTCATCTTTATTGTTTAATTCTGTACGCAATGTAATTTGCTGATTCGGATTAAGCGGTATTGTCTTGGCAGTAAAAGACGGGCATGTAAAAGCATGACTTGGCACCTGATTTTTTGTTTTGTTATCAACTGCATTGACGCTTATGTTATAATTATAGAGCCCGAGAGCGTTGTTAATTTTTTCTACTGCCATAATAACTCCACACATTAATATTAAAAAACGGATATAGAAAAAATTGCCAATTTGTTATAATATTTGTAAATAAATGTAAATTAAGGATAAAAATTGAAAATAAAACCGCTTACAAAAGAACAGATTTTAATATCAATTGACAGGCTTACAAGATTTCGGTTTACCGAATCTAAGTATGTCAGAGTTTTTACTGATTTGATTACGCACAATCTTTTAGAACCGGTGTTTTCAAAGTCTGATATTGAGCGCATGGATTATAAAACATTAAGAAAATACGGTCAGGATATTCTTAATTATTCCATAAATGAATTAACAGGCGAGAATTCTTCGGATTTAACAATCAATAAAAAGTTATATAAATATGAAAATTCTGTAGCATTTCTTGATGAAAATATGCAATGGCTTGTAAAAAACAGTATAGATTATCAGTCATGTGTTCAGTTTATTGATGATAATTCTGTTCTTAATTTAAGATGGCTCAAGGCATTGTCAGAATCAAACGATATATTACAGATGCGCAAAATGAAAGGTTTTTTGTTCCCTGTTGAAATTGTTGTTCTTGTCGAAGGGATTACAGAATCAACTCTTTTGCCTGAGTTTGCCAAACTTGCAGGCTTTGATTTTGATAAAAACGGGGTATTTGTT
Organism: uncultured bacterium; assembly: GCA_902774905.1. Taxonomy (GTDB): domain Bacteria; phylum Cyanobacteriota; class Vampirovibrionia; order Gastranaerophilales; family Gastranaerophilaceae; genus Zag111. The sequence continues at coordinate 50,116 of CACYKF010000019.1, read as the reverse complement.
TTGCCCGCAGGCGGTAAAAATCAGGTGGTCAGAATTTACTATGAACTTTATAATCAATTAAAATTGCCTATATATGTTCTTTTTGACAAAGATGGTATAAGAAACTCAAAAGAAATTGAATCTAAATTACGAAAAAATGATAAAATTCATATAATCAACTGTGGGGAGTTTGAGGATACGCTTTCAAAAGACCTTGTTGAACGAACTTTAAACAATGAACTCAAAAATATTTCGGTAACGGATATAAATATAAAAGAAGAACAAGGTCACAGAGTAAAATATCTTGAAGAAATTTTTAAGCACAGAGGAATGCATGAGTTTAAAAAAGTAGAGTTTGCGCAGATGGTAAGGGAAAATATATCGTCAAAAGCCGATTTAACCCCTGAAATTGCAGAAATAATTGAGGAAATAAAAAAATTAAAATCTAATTGTTGACATTTAGTTTTGTTCACGATAAGATAGTTCGTACAAAAGGGATTACACAAGCCCCCATCGTCTAGAGGCCTAGGACAACACCCTTTCACGGTGTAGACAGCAATTCGAATTTGCTTGGGGGTACCATTTAAAATAACGGCGCAAAGCCGTTTTTTTTGTGTCAATTTTACCCCCTGCAAATCCAAATTAGCAATTTTGCCGTCTGTCAAAATTGCTCAATAAATACATTTTTGTAGGCTCGAATATCCAATTCTCGCCAACAAAAATTGCAGAATTTGCTTGGGGGTACCATTTAAAATAACGGCACACAGCCGTTTTTTTGTGTCAATTTTACCCCCTGCAAATCCGAATTACAAATTTTGCAGACAAATTTTGTTATAAATTATGCGTTGAATGTTTTGAATGAAGATTCAACATTTTTAGAGATAACTTTATTAACTGCGTCCATTTCGGTCTGAATTGCATTCTGTTCTGTATCAAGTTGTTTAAGTTTGAGTTCTAAATTCTTATCCTGAACCTGAATAATTTCAATCTTAGCGTTAACTTCCTGAACCATTTGGTCATATTTTGCTTTGTCATAATAATATTGATTCATTGCTTGGTTGTATGCAGCATCATCACTTTCTGTTGTGCAGGTAAGATTGTATGTTGTGCCTGTACCATTGATGTTGTATGTTGTTATGTCTCCAATAACAGGATCTGCATATTGCGGTTTGTTATTTTGCCATTCTTCTACCGCTTTGTCATAACCTTCTTGGTCATTTAATGTGAAATTTTGCATATCATCATTCATTGAACTCAAAATTGGAATCATAATATCATAATAGTAATCTGCGTAAATACTACCTTTAGTTATATATTTACCGCCAACTGCACTATAAAGTAAATCAAGTGCTTTGTATATATCAACACATTTTTGTTCTAAACTTTTATTTTTTATGTTACCGTTACTGTCTTTGTAGTAGTTACTTAGTAATATTTGTTCCGGGGTAGGGTTACTTTGACTTATATAGTATGCGCTCATAAGTTTATCTGCTTCTGTTGTTGTATTTGTATAATCAGAAGCCATAATAATACATTTGCCGCTTTTACCTTCGGGCTGATAACCACCACGAATGGCATCGGATATAAGGAGCATATTTCGTGTTTCGTGATTATCATGGATTGCTGTGCTTTTGACATTGGAGTATGTGATAAATGTGTCATCTGTATTGTTTGATATTGAACTTTGATATTTTTTCGGATATGCACCTTTTATAATTTCACCGTTGCTATCAAGTGTAAGGTCTAACATGTGCGCTAAAACATGTTGATAACATACGATATTACCGTTAAGTGCTCCTTTGTAACACCCGTCTGATGCATCAGAGAATATGTTATATAGCACAGGATTTGTTTCTTCAAAAACATAATCACTAAGTTTTGGTTCTTGGCTTGCCCAAATTTCAGCTACATTTTTCTGTTCATCTGTTCTTATGTCGCCTTGTGTTGTATTTGATGTAATATCATTATCATCAAATATAGTGATAGTTTGGTATCTGCCCGTTGCATCCTGAGTGAGTTTTGCCTGAGCATTTTTGATTTCTCTTGATTCGGTTGTTTCACCGAATACATATTGTTTGATACCGCTTAAAGATGCACCTGTTTTTGGGTTGTAAGCAGCATTTTGTAATTCTTTGAGGCTATATAAGACTGCATCATAAGAGCCTGTTGAAGAATTTCTCTGATAGCGTACAAGCCAATCATCAGTTGCATACTTTTCAGATGCCATTGCAACATATTGCTGTTCGACCGCCAGCTTGTTTTTTCTCTCTTCTTCGGACATCGCTACTACTACTTCGTAAGGAATACCAGCCTTCGTGAATTTATTAATAGAGTAATCATTATTTCCGGCTTCCTGCAATTCAACAGTGCCGATATTATATTTATCGTTAATTTTTGTAACAATCGAAGTTCCGTTCACAACCATATTTTGTGACGGAATTTCCTGAACATAATTAAGCATATATAACCCTGATTTTGCAGTGCTTTTTGTCGCAACAAGTGAAGTGATGGTGTTTTTAGCACTACCATCATTAAAAGTATAAGTAATTTTTGTATAATCAGCAGTCGATGGCGGAACAGGAACTGCCATAGATGTCAGTTGGCTATAATAGTTAGACGATTCGTTAGACAATGTGGTACGCTGTTGGTTAATCTGTTGACCTTCGTACTCAACATTGGTCTTGCGAGCCGTCAAACTCAGAAATCTGGCTTGTGAAGCTGACATTCCCATGTTTTAGCAGTCCTTTCCTATATAATTACTCTATAATTGATGCGTCGGCACATGACTGCTGAAACTTTATAGTTTTGATGTATATTGTTACATAAGTTTACAGTACTTCTTGCAACTATATACTATTCTACAGTAGAATGTCATTGCGAGCCCGATAGGGCGTGGCAATCCAGCCTTTTATTTTGTATTAATAATAAATTATCCGGATTTTCGCTGAATGTTATATTATTTTCTTTTTGTTTATACTAAAACTTCATACAATATAGTTTTATTTGTTTTTTCTATAATGCGTTTTACAGATTTGTAATTTTCTGCATTCGTTTTATTAATACTTGCCAAAAGAACTACAAAATCCGTATTTTTTACCGAATTTTTAAATTCTGTAGATATATCTGCATTTGTATATCTTATATTTGGGTATTTTTTGAGTTCTTCTGTATATTTAGCAGGTAAATTTTCAAATTGCGTAAACAGAATTTTCTTATCCGAATTTGCAACTAATTCTGTCATAAATTTGACATAGTCATTTTTTAAGTCATAAATTACATCACTGCCAAGCATTGAGTATGATAGTTTTTTATCGGTAATTTCTTTATAAATAACCCCGATAATTGAAAATATTATGCCAAATACAATGCCTAATAATATATTTATAAATAATTTAGGTGAGGCATATTCCCAATCTCTTAGAGGGTGTGGTTTTTTTATGACAATAACTTTAGAAGAATCAGACATTACATCAACAAGGTTTGCCCATTCAAGTTTTGATGCAAGTTTCTCAACTTTTGCTGCGCTTTCGCCAACGGCAATTCTTGATTTTTCTCCTGCAACATATTGACCTTTAATGTTTCCGATAGCGCTTTGTGCTGTACGAGAAAATGCGCTCATTGCGGCTAAATTTCCTGTTCCTGCAAGAGATTGAGTCGGTAATCCGCCGGCGGTATTTACATTCTTGTCTAATTCCGCTTTTGCTTTTTTGTATTCTGATTCAATGATGGCTTTGTCAGATTTTGATTTTCTTGAGTTTACTTCTTTATGCAAAATAATGTAATTTTTTATGATTGAATTTACGACATTGTAAGCCAAATCTTTCTTTTTGCTTGTATAAGATATAGATAGCACATGAGTACCTTTTTTGCTTTCAAACTCCGGACCTTTTTTGAGGAAAGCGCCTGTTGTCAAATATTGCCCTGTTTTTTTAGTTGGGATAAACCCATACATTTTTCTATATCTTAAGTTATTTTCTTTGATAACTTTATCAATAACAAGTGGCGATTGAATGAGTTCGATTTCATCAGCAAGCGGGTCAGTACCACCCAAAACCGAACCTATTTTCCCGACATCTTCAAGAGCATAGGGATTTACTTCCATAAAGTTGGAGTTATTAGTTTTGTTGATATACAAATCTGCATCAACTTTCCATTTTTTTGCAGAAACAAAAGTTAAGGCAATAAAAAAAGCCAAAACTATTGAGAAAATTTTTATAATAAAAAATCTTCTGCTCCACAATGCAAGAAATATGTTTTTCAGGTTAATTGTAATTTCGTCATTTTCTTGCTGAAAATCAATTAATTGTTCTTCCATTTTATTCTCCTTTTTCTTGTATTTTTAATAATTGTTTTGTTTTATGCATATAAGCAAATCCTATATATCCTGCGGATAACAAATAAGCTAATGCTGCTGAATAAACCCCTAATTTATAGGTAATGAGTAACGTAAAAATTGAAATAGTTATTGATACTAATTGAAACCGAACTTTCATATACTGATTTCCACTTGCTGTAATATAAGCCCCGTAAATATTAGCAAGCGCTAAACTTATATTTGAAATAGTAAAGATTAATAATAACCAATACGCGTTACCATAATATTTTTGTCCGTAGATTAATTGAAGTAGCGGTTTTCCTGAAAATACAAAGATTATAAATATAATAGTATTAATTGACATTATAAATTTGAAATTATTTTTAATAAGCATTTTCACCTTATCAAAAGAGGCATTTATCATCTCGGGGACGATTTTTTGATTTTGAGCAGTTATTAATAACCCTATAATATTTGCTATTGTAAAAGCAGAAAAATAAAGTGCTGCATTTTCCTTAGTTAAATATGTTGATACAAATAATGATGGAATTTGAGAATATAGTATAAATGCAACAATAACACCAATATATCCCCAGATACTTTTATCCAAAAGTTTTAAGTAATGTATTGGTTTTAATAATACAAAGAAATAATTTGTTTTGGTATATAAAGAACATTGTATAAAGTTGATAAGTCCGATACAACAACTCAGTAATAAAAACTTCAATAATGATAATTTGAATATATATGACATGCATGCAATAGCCATAACCAAAATGCTATATGTAATATTAATTATACCAATAGTATTTAGTTTTTTACTCGCTTGAAAGTAAGGCAATATTAGAGCAAAAAAAGTTCCGTCAAAAAAACATCTTATTAACACAAGAATAAATATCAAGTGCCAATCAATTGGCATAAACATAGAACAAAAAATAGTTCCAAAAACTAAAAAGAATGCATTAGTCATAAATAATGCGATTTTTTGAGAAACCATTCTAACATTATTTTGACTTGAAACTAAAATATATTCGTTATAACCCAGGCACGCAAAAGTAAGAATAAAACAAGCAATTGCTTTATAACTTGAAAAGACTCCATAGTCATAAACTGATAAGTATCTTGCAATAATAAATAACACAAGTGTTCCTGCAATTTGTCTTGCATATAGAGAAAGTGCGTATAAATTGTCTTTTATTAGATTATTTATTTTTTCTGTTATGTTCATTTTTTATATCAGCCATCATTTTTTTTATAGGAATTACAAATGGTACAATAAAACTGTAGTAAAATAATTTATTTTTTTTATACCAAGGCGTATATTTTTTCATAAATTCTTTGTTATATTTTTCCATCTCCATATTTTCTGTGTGTTCTTTTTTTGGAGCTAGTAATACTTGCTCTATTCTCGCCAAAGCAAATGCTCTTATATCATTCAGTTTGTTGTTTACCAATTCTTTGTCATAAGAGAAATCTGCTATTTTAATATCTTCAACTGATTCAATGAGCGGAATTTCAATCCCCAATCTTTTAAATAATGATTTAAAACGCACTGTATTATGTGTATTTTTTATACACACGAAAGGTCTGTTGAAAATAAGCGAAAATGCAACGCAATGAAAAGAATCGGTAATTATAAATTTTGAATTTAAAATTGCCGAGAGCCAATTCTCAACCGACAGGTTTTTATGTTGTGAGAAATTTTTTATATTTTCATTCCCGTCAAATTTTACGGTTTCAAGTCCTGTTTCCTTTTTATAATGTTCAACGATTTTGCGCTTATTCTCGTCCGGATAAAGAATGTATTGCATAATAAGGTTTGAATAATCGTTTTTCACATCTTTTGCCAAATTGATGTAATCTTGTTTATCAAGATAAAAAACCGGGTCGTTAATCCAATCCGCTTTGTAATAAAAAATATTCTCAAAAATTTGTTTACTGTGTTCTTCTCTTGTTGAAATATAATCAAATCTGTCAATTAAATATTTCATATAATTGTATTCAGTTTGATTTTTTGTCATCCCGTCCCAATCACCCAACGTACATGAAAACATTAATCTTTTTTTAGAAGGTAACGTAAAATTTAAAAGCGCCAACGCACTCCATTTAAAATCATTTCCCACCATATCAATCAAATTATCAGAGCCTAATACAAAAGTATTTGTATAATCGTTCAGTTTTTGCAATAAATCAAATGTTCTGCAGGGCTTTGTTGTTTTTAAATATTTTTTAACAAATGGTTTGTTAAAGGTGCATAACCCCCTGAATTGAATTAATTTGTTCGTGTAACCGCTGTTTTCTATTGCTTTTTGAAGTGCGTATGCCGTTAATAACGAACCGTAATTTGGGTTTTCAAAAAACGTATAGAGAAGGCAGTCTGTTTTTTCTGTTCTCCTTATAAGTTTTTTGATAATGTTTTTTATAATATGGGGAGTATGATTTTTTATTTTATTGAAATAAAATTTATACCCCAGATCTTTTTTAAAAAGTTTGTCTAAACTTTCATAACCATTGTTTTTGTATTTTTCTATATATTTTGTTTGAATATTCTTATTTTCTCCGGTTAACGGATTATTGTATTTCGTAAACTTATTAACATTCACTTCTTCCGATATTATATTGTTTGAATTTTTTCGGATAAACTCAAAGCCTTTAGGTGTATTAATCAAAACAAGTGAAATCCCCTTATTTTTGTTAAATTTATTTTTTAATAACTTGGGATATTCGTTTTCAATTCCCCAAGCATCCGCAACTGTAACATCCGCAACTCTGTCCAAGCCGGAATATTTACAGTTTTGACAGGATGGTTTTTGTAATTGCTTTGTTATAAATAGGTTTAAGTATGATGATGTATTATTGTAAATAATTTTTTGTTTTCCATCTTCAAAAGTAATTAAAGCATTTCCGCATGACCAGCCGAATTTTTCTTTATTCCGAAAATCAAAATTAACGATTTTTTGTTTATATTTTTTTTCCAAAAATTTAATATAATCATTAAAAATTTCTAGAGAAGGAGTACCCGTGCAACTCAGATCAACAGTCAAAAGGTTCTCGTAATCTTGTTTTAAGTATGCCTTTAAACCTGCAATTTGACAAGGTGTACCGGAAAATAAAACCAATCTTTCGTTGTCAAGAAATTCTTTCGCTTTTTTTATTGAATTCCCGAGTCGGCTTTGAACATATTTTGACCCCTGAAGTTTGTATAAGTCTTTTTCGGTTTCAATGTAAATATGCTTAACATCAAAACCTTCTTGGCTCCGTTCCATACTACATCCGAAAACAACACCGCCATGCGACAAAACATATCTGGCAAGTTCTGCAAACATGCCACCAGATGAAGATTTTTGATTGATATCATAATTTTTTGATTGTACTATATATGTTTTTATTATGTTTGTCATTAAAAATCCTTTCAAATGATTTCTTTTATGGCGGATACGACTTTCTCCACACAGATTGCTTTCATACAATCGACATCCGTGCAAGTCGGGTTGTCCGATTTTGTCATAAGACAGCAGCACGGAGAGCATTTGAAATTTTCGGTAATAATTTTGCAATTTTTATTTAAAGGTTTCCAATGCGTCAAAGAGGTTGAACCGTTTAATAAAATTGATTTCTTATTCAAAACCGCAGCAATATGTATAAGCCCCGAATCAATTCCCATAAAAATTTCGGATGAATGTATAATTGAAATCGTTTCCTCAAAGGTTGTTTTGCCGCACAAATTATGAATTTTGTCCGATATTACAAGTTCGTTCGATTGAGTATAATCTTTTTTCGCACCCAAAAGCACTATGTTGAATCCTTTTTCCGTCAAATATTTGATTACCTCAATCCATTTTGAAGGCTCCCAATTTTTTAACTTAATTCTCGAAAAAGGGTGAATTGCAATATATTTGTTGTTTATTTCATATTTTACGCTATCGCATATATTTTTGAATATATTTTCGTATTCGATTTCCGGCATTTCCGTATATTTATTGCCGAGCAGGGATAAATATGCTTGCGTTGCATGAATATCTTTTTTGTATTCGGTTTCCCGGGTTAAAAAATAATTGTGTTCGTAATTTCTGAATTTGAAACCCGAACGGACTTTTATTCCCGCAAGAAATGCAAAAATCGATAAAACTTTACTGCTGCACAAAAAATATACGGTATCATATTTTTTTAACAATGGTATCCATTTATAAAAATTTTGTATTTTTAACGGAGCAATTTCGTTAATGTTTACAAGATTGTCAACATAAGGTATATTTTCTGCTATTGTTTTGTTTCCGTTATTTACAACGAAGTCAATAATACAGTCGTTCCCGTTTATATTGCGCAATTCTTTGAAAAAAGGAACTGTGAATATCGTATCGCCTATTGTCCCATATCTTACAACCAAAATGTTTTTCCCGTGCTTTTGTTGTGTAATAGCAATAAAAGGTTTATTAAATATTATTGCAAAGCAAACGGCGTGGTAACTATCTGCAATCAATAATTCACAATCCCTAATTGCATTTAGCCATTCTTCTACAGATATATTGGAGTTATGCAACTTTATAACTTTTTTATCATTGTATTTGTTAATTTTAGTATTCTTATTCGCAACGAAATGTGCAACTATTTTATTTTTATACTTTGATGTTGATGAAACATTATTTATTAGTTCTAAATAGTACGCTTTTTCTAATATAAAAACTGGGTCAATAATCCATTGTGCATCAATGTCAAAAATATCTTTACAAATTTCAACACCTGATTTTTCGCGAACAGAGATGAAATCAAAAGATTTTAGTGAATTTTTCATTTTTGCAATTGTATCTTGAGAGTTTTCTTTTACGAATTGCTCTTTATCTACTCCAAAACTTGCGGAAAAAGCGATTTTTTTAGAATTAGGTTGAGCATAATTCAGCATAAAAGTTTCAGAAATATTTTTATTTATAATTGGTCTAAAAACTTGGTCAGAACCAACTATAAATGTCAAAGAGTCCATATTTTTTATATTGCAAAGTTTTTCTATTTTATTGAAATATTTTTTTTTGAAATTTTTATGGAAAGAAAAACTACTTTCTCTTATTAATTGATAACAATCAGAATTATCAACTAAGTAAGAATTTGAAACAATCTGATTTATAGCGTATGCTGTCAGATTCGCGCCGTAGTTTGCTGCCCACCAAAAGTTCGTAATGTATATTTTATTATCCATTTCTGCTCCTCAAAAATTCTTTAAATCTTCTATATGGCAAGACGACACAATACTTCCCAATCGGACGGATTAATTTCCAATACCACCAAGATAAGTGGAGTTTTGCTAATAATAAATGCTTTTTTGCTCTTTTGGCATTAAATCCGAAATTATCACCAAATGCCATAAAATTATCAATACGCTTTAAATATTCAGCTTTATGTGAAGAAAAATATAAATTTGACCAAAAACCTATATAACATGTGAATAAATACTGATAAAAATATTTTATATAATATTTTTGTTTATATTTATAAATAAAATCTCTAAGTTTAATTTCATAGTTTAAATGTTTTTTAAATATATCAAATTTGTTTTCGTGCTGTGTTGCAGAATTAGTATGTTTAAAATAATAATATAAAACTTTTCTACAAATAAAAATGCTTGGATTATTAACTAAAATATTATAAACAAATAAAGCATCCTCTCCAATTGCAACATCAGTATCAAAACAAATATTATTTGTTTTGATATAATCTGCTTTATAGGCTTTATCCCAGCAGTTATAACATTTTAATAATTGTAAATAAGAAAGTGCATCATCTTCGAATAATACTTTTTTTACATTATTACGATAACTATCATATTTTGAAATATTTGTCCATCTATTTATAATATTTTTATCAATAAAATCTACATCAAACTGTACGATATCAGGTTTTTGAGTCTCTGTAATTATTTGGGTTAAAGTTTCACTCGCATGTATGTCTAACAAATCATCTGGATCAACAAATAAGAAATAATCCCCTGTTGCATTATCAATACCATTGTTTCTGGCAGCTGAAACTCCTTGATTTTCTTGATTAATTATTTTTATTCGTTCATCTTTGCGTGCATATTCTTCTAATATTTGTAATGAACTATCTGTTGAACCGTCATTGACACAAATGATTTCTATATTTGAATAAGTTTGATTAACCAAACTATCCAAACACTTTGATAAATATTTTTCTACATTATATATTGGTACGACTATTGAAAATTTAATATTGTTTTGCATTACTTAATACCTCTTCATAAACTTTCATTAATTTATTATAATATCTTTCTTCTGTGTACTGTTTTTTAGCTTTTTCATAAGCATTTTTTCCATGTTCCACAACTAAATTTGGATTATTCCAATATTTTATAATACATTCTTTTAATTGCTCAACATTTGTCGGTTCAAATAGTAATCCTGTTTTATTATGTTCAACTTGCTCCGGAATCCCGCCTATATTTGACGCAATAACAGGTTTTCCGTTAATAAAACTTTCCATATTTGTTGTTGGAAAATTTTCAAACCAATTGCATGGAAGGATTGTAGCGATACAATTTTGATATTCTTCTTTTATTTCTTCTCTATTTTTAAAGCCTAAAAATTTTACATTATCTAAGTTATTTTCTTTTGCATATTGTTTTAATTTATTTTCTTCAGCACCTTTCCCAACAATATGAACTTCAATCTCTCTTGGTAAATCTTTCATCGCTTTAAGAAGATAATGAACACCTTTTTCTTTTGATAATCTACCAATAAATAAAAAATAACCTTTATTTGCTAAATTTGGTGTTATTTCTAATTCTTCCTGCGGTAAAAAGTTATTAATAACTTTAATATCACTTGTCGCAATACCAATATTACTGCTTAGAAATAATTCTCTTAATTTATGAGACGGAGTTATAAATTTATTAACATATTTTAAATTAAAATTATTTATATATGTTAACAAGCTATGACGAATGCTTGCCTCCAACGAATTCTTAGAACATTTATTAAATATACAAGGTAAAAAATTCCTGTCTTTACAATATTGTTTTTCGCAATATTTATTATTTTTGTATAGAAGTTCGGCAGAAGGACAAATTAAACTTGCATCATGTAGTGTCATAATTGTTGGAACATTTTTACAGCATTCTAATACTGAATTTGTAATACCATACAGAGAATGAACATGTATCAAGTCTGGTTTTATATAATGTATGAACTTATTTAATTGTTTTTTTGCCTCATAATTGTAATAATATTTTAAAGGATTCTTTATGTAATTATTAATTCCTACATTAAATTTTGAAAAATAATTATCATAACTAACTTTTTCAAAATAATCTTTTTTATCAGATGCCCAAAAATATGTTTCAAAATTTTGTTTTTTTAATAACTTATAAGTATTATATGCAATAATTTCTGCGCCTCCCCAGGGAGAAAAAAATGCATTTACAATTAAAATTTTTTTGTTTCTCATATATTCGTTCAAAATAATCCCTCTTTTTAATTATTTTTTACGTTTCGGCTTAAACAAACACCATATCCGGCTATAAAGCCTATTATCATCAAAATATGTGTTGCAAATTCTCCATCGTAAATTGATACTGCTGTAAAAAAACAAACGCCCCAGCATAATGATTTAAAAAATAATTTTGTCTTTCCTCTCATATATGTTAGAAGTTTCAGTCCTTGTTTTATAATCACAAATAAAAATAAGTAAAACAATATAAGTCCGATAAAACCTGTTTCTGCCAATGTTGTCCAAAAAATAAATACATTTACAACTGATGTGCCATCTTTAATTACATCAAAAAGTTCATATGTAAGCATTACAGGAGACTTTAATAGTTGTGAATCTAAAACACCCGAAAGATTTCCATATCCAACTCCAAAAATAGGATTGTGCATTCCTATAATAAATTGATTTATCATACTGACAATTCTTGTTGCAAGAGATGGCTCTGCTTGAATAAAAGCTTCAAAACTACTAAGATTATTTATTGTTTTAGTTATTCTTTTTAAAAATGTTTCAGAAATATCTATGTTTATGACACCGCTAATATTAACAACAAGCCCAATTAAAATTGAAAATATAATTAATAAAGCAAGAATTACAAGATTTTGTATATTAAAAAATCGTTTTAAATTGATGCTTGAGGCAAAATATATTATGGTTAATAAGACTCCAAAAATAAGGAAAATAGGCGAGTATGTTGATACAATAAGAAACCAGGCTATTGGTATCATCAAATTTTTACTAAATAAATTTAAGTTTTTTGACTCAAAAATTTTATATTTATTTCTTGAAAACTCATATAATAACGGCAAATGAAGGCAGATAAAATTTGCAAAAAATGAAGGTTCTACAAAAGTAGATTTTGTTCTAAGACATTCACTATATATAGTTTGTTGCCTCGTATTTGTAAGTGTGTAATCAAAAAATGTTTGTAAAAATGAATTTCCGGAATGTACAAATATGAAATTAATTAGCCCTAAGGTATATATACATATTAAGAAAATATAATAGTATTTTATTATTTTATTAGTAGGAGTGTTTTGTATAATATTAAAAGCTAAATAATACGGAACACATACTAGCAATACTCCATGAAATATAAAATAATACAAAAACTTTCCAAAATTATAGTGACCAAATATGCAGGCAATTATTCCGGTAATAAAACACCAGCCAAGCCATAATAATAAGAATCTGCTATATTTATTATTAATAAATGTTTGAAAAATTTCTTTTAAAAACTTTTTAAATGCAAAAATAATATAAAAAATCAAAAAACCAAAAGTTAAAATTAATGACAAACGCAGCTTAAGTGCACCAAAAATTAAACAGCATCCAGGAAGTCCTGATATAAGAAATAGTAATATTGTTTTTATTTTTAGTATATTTATTCTCACTTGCATGTTCCAACCTTAAATAACTTAATCTTTAGACCAAATAGATATAAAACCAAATACTTTTGTTTGTCGTAAAAGTGGTATTTAAATCTGAAAGAATAGTAAAAATCTATATTTATTGAAAAATTTTGATGTAATTTTTCAATTTTAATAAATAAATTGTTAATATATGTCTTTTTTGAAAAACATTGTTCTATAAGTTTTTCTGTTTGAACTTTATGCTTATTCAGTAAAAAAGTTTTTATATTACCCGCAGTCCAACTGCCGCCATACCAGTGAATCGTTGTAGTTTCTGGTTTAATGCAATCCATATAAAACTCTTCACCACATCTCATAGGTATCAAATATTTTTCGGGATATATTGTTATATCTTTTAACTTTATAATTTCTTGTTTATCGTATTCTGAATATATTATTTTCCCATAATTTTTAGTAATAAAATGGTTAAAAATCTGAGGCATAGTAAAAATTGGAAGTTTCCATATATCCTTGTCATAAAAATCGGCAATTTGTTTTAAAAGATAATTCCCGGCTTGAGCTCCTAATATTGCAGGCTCAAGATTGTCTGAACCGCTTTTACTGTCTTTTTGCATACCGACAAATGCAGGCTCGTTTAGATATTCGTTAAAATTCTTTAATACCGAAACATCTGTATCAAGATAAATACCACCATTATTATAAAGAACTTTTATTCTTATATAATCTGCAATGTATGCATACATTTTGTTTTCATATACTGTTCTAAACCATTTATTATTTTTAAGTTCTTCCTGAAAATTAAAATATTCAACACATTCTTCATTAATTTCTATAATTTCATAATCAGGACATTTTTGTTTCCACGTTAAAATACAGAGATTCACATCTCTTTTTTTAGGTTCGCCAGCTCCCCATACGTAAAAAATTTTTTTAGGGATGTTAGACATTTTTTACCTCCATGGCTTTTGAAGGTAAGTATTTGCCTAAAAGAATATCCAATTTAGTTTTTTGACAAATTTTTATAACAAAGTAACTTACACCATAAATCAAACTTGAATACAAAATTACGAAAAGAAATAATTCATAGGTTTTTGGTATAAAAAATGTAATTAAAAAAAACAAAGGCATGTGAAATGTTACAATAACATTTCTAATGTATGCTATGTAACTCGTATGGTCTAATTTAAAAGCAAGAACAACATGTTCAAAAACAACAAGAAACATCGCAATGAATTTCGCAATATCTACCCACAATATATTCTTTGCACTAGTAGTTATTGCCATTTAAATTCAACATACCCCAATGCAAACAACAATGTAGATATAAGATTTTTTTTAGCAATGCCTAATTTGCTATTATATCCAATAATTTGCATATTTATATCCGACAACTTTTTAAACATTTTTTTTTAATACCACAATCCGCTAAAAAAGTGATATTGCAACATATCGACCTATCTGCATAGTATCACAAACATTTTTTGAATAAATCTTTTTATTAAATTTTATTAAATTTTCTTAGTATTTAATATAAAACATCTGAAAAACCCTTGTAGTGCGCTTATGCGTCTATTCAAAAACAAAATTTGATGCTATTTTTTTGTAAATAATTAATAAGATTGTACTTTGGTACAATCTTTTTTTAATGAAAATGCATGCTTTTTGGGGCATGGCAAAAAATTTTTTTAGACATTTTATTTTAAATATGATTATTCATCCCCGACTGACAAAATTTTCTTCCGCTTATGCCAAAGGCTCTTTGGCACAAAGATTTGCGGCTGCGGATAAGATTAACCAAAAAATATTTGGGAATACTGTTAAACTCTATCAGGGGAAAAGAAATAATTATCCTGCGGATATAATTGAAGATTGCTACAATTTTTGTACTCCCGAAAATAAAAATGTCGCGATTGTACCGCTCAAAGACTATGGTGACGATGATTTGGCGGGTGGCACGAGAGTTGTCGAAAAAATGGGCATGTATGTCGGTTATGCAATGGAACTCCCGGTTACAAAAAATGATAAAATCAGTATCAGGACTCTGCCAACCCTTATGCACGAATCTACTCATGTACTCGATTTCCTGCTAAATCCGAAATTTTTAAGAAGCGAAAGAGCGTTTTTTGATAATCCGTTGAGCCATAAATTTGTAAAATTTTACGAAAAATATTTTTATAATGAGGGCGCAGAAAATGTTAAACCCGAAGATATTTTAAAAACTGCCGAGCATGCGACATCAAAATTCATAAATTTACTTCCTTTTAGTACAAAAATCGTATTTCTGAAGTTTATTCGTTTTAGCATGCAAATGGAAGAACATGCTTATAAACAGGATTACCACTACGCAAAAATACTTAAAAAACTCGGTAAAAAAGTTAATCAAGAAGAACTGAGCGATTTTGGCAAAGAACTTATGCTATCCGAAAAAATTAAAATTGTAGAAAATCTACTTGCCCAATCAATAAAAGAAGAAAGAGAAGAAACAAAATCACTTCAAAAAATTAAAAATTATATATATAACCAATCTAATACAAATGTATGAGATTTTATAAAATTGTTAAAGATAAGAAGTTGTTTTTCGTTTAATTAATTAAATCAGTTTATTGGAGCATTATAATGTCAGAACAAATAGTTATGCCGAAGTTAGTAGGGGCGGCAAACTCTCAATATCAGCAAAAAGCGCAGGATTATCTGGAAAAAGCGGGAATTGCACACAGAAAATATCTTACTGAACGAAAAAATTCGGATTTGCAAACCGCGATTGACTGCTATATTGATGCGGTTAAATATGACCCGTCTATTCCTGAAGCATACTATCGTTTGGCATCTTTAATGTGGGAACAGGGGCAAATAAGTGTTCATGGTGCAATCGAACAGTGCCAAACTGCGGTTACGCTTTCTCCTGACAGTGTTAATGCTCATTTATATACAGGTTATTTTATGCAACTTTCTCAGGATTATCAGGCTGCAGAAAGTGAATACAAGTCTGCAATTGATATAAGCGGTATAAATTCCGGTCGTTCAAGGATGATTATGTCGCAATCAATTCTTGAAAAAATTAATTCTCAAAACGGCAATTTTAATGACTATGTAAGATTTTTATATTACTTTTTATCAGGAAGCGTTATGCTTGCATGGGACAGAACCGCCTTAAAGATGTTTTACAATAACATATCAAGCGATATGAGTGTGTTTTCTTATTCAACTGTCGGCAAGTTCTTGGAACACTTCAAGATGTATGACAGGGCAAATAGTGTTTATAAAAATGCCGTTGAAAAGACTGTAAAACGCGAGTATTTCTATTCAAAAATGGGAGATTTGGCTCTCAAAAGTAACGATTTGGAATTAACGACAGAATGTTACAGGAAAGTTTTGGAAGAAAATCCGCTAAATCGTGATGTTTTAGTAAAACTTGCAGGAATTTTGCAGGCTTATTACCCTGAAAACACTGATGAAGCGATTGATTGTTACGAAAGACTTTTGGAATTTGATATTGATAAGGCGCAAATATATTATGAACTCGGTCATCTATATATGAATAAAGAGGACAAATTAAATTCAATAAGTGCGTTTAAACTTGCGGTAGAAAATGATTCCGAAAATCCGTTTTATAACAATTCTTTAGGTTATGCTTATGCAAAGGCGGAATTATATGATGATGCTATTGCGCATTATCAGAAAGCAATTTCCTTAAACCCCGATCCTGAATGGACATCTATTGTATGTCAGGCGCTTGGTGCAATTTATGCGGGCGAAAAGGGAAATGTTGAAGCGGCAGTTTCAACTTATCAGGCGGGAATAATCTTAGATCCAAACAATTATGATTTATATATTGCTTTGGGTGATATTTATATGGCTGACTATGATTTGGATAAGGCAATTCATTCATATTGTGATGCGGTTACTCTGAATCCTGATGAGGAAAGAGGGTATTCAAAACTTGGTGTAGCCTTATGGGAAAAAGATTATCTTGAGGAAGCATTAGTAGCGTATCACAAAGCGATTGAAATTAACCCTGATAATGAATATTCGCAAAATAATTTAGGTATTTTGTATTTAGACGGACTTGAAGATGCGGAAGAATCATTAGAATATTTTGAGACAGCAATAAATCTCAATCCCAATTATACACTTGCTTATTTTAATGCAGGCAGAGCAAGTCAAAAAATGGGATTTATAAATGATGCGGCAAATTATTATCAAATGGCAATGGATTTGAATAAATTAACCGATGAACTTGACGAAGATGATATAAAAAGTCGTCTTCACAGTTTGTTTGAAATATAGTAATCACTTGACACTATATATTTTTTATGTTAATTTGTCTCTGTCAGAAGTTATAAATTGAATACGATTTCCAAAGAGCCTTTGTTGGCTTGTGTTTGGCGTATTTGTTTCATAAAGGTTAGCCCTTTAAATAGCATTTTTAACATTTAAGAAAGGTAAAAATCAATGGAAAACAATGAAGAATTAAAGGCTGAAGTTGTTGAAGAAACATCAACTGAAGTTGCACAGGAAACTCCGGCAGCAGAAGAAACTGCAGAAGTAACCGAAGCAGTAGCAGAAGAAAAACCTGCTAAATCAAGACGCGGTCGTGGTAAAAAGCAAAAAATCGAAACAGTTGCAGAAGAAAAACCGCAATCAGAATGGACTGAAAATGTAGTTCAAATCAGTCGTGTAACAAAGGTTGTTAAAGGTGGTAAAAAATTATCATTCAGAGCAATCGTTATTGTTGGTAACAAAAAAGGTCAGGTCGGTATCGGATGTGCTAAGGCATCAGAAGTTATTATTGCTATTCAAAAAGCAATTGCTGCCGGAAGAAAAAATGTTATCAATGTTCCTATTTTCAAAACAACAATTCCTCACCCTGTTCAGGCAAAATCAGGTGCAGGATGTGTTATGTTAAGACCTGCTTCACAAGGTACAGGTATTATTGCAGGTGGTGCTGTTCGTTCAGTATTGGAACTTGCAGGTATCGAAAACATTTTGGCTAAATCCTTAGGTTCAAAGGCTCCTTTGAATGCTGCTTATGCTACATTTGAAGCTTTGAAATCTTTGACAACATTTGGCGAAATGGCTAAAAAACGCGGTCTTTCAATGGCAGAATTTTTAAATTAGTAAATTATAAAGGAATAAAAAAATGGCAAATAAAAAAACAGCAGAAAAAATTCAAATTAAACTTGTTAAAAGTTTAATCGGTTCAAACGAAAAGCAAAGACGTGTTGTTGCAGGTTTGGGCTTATCAAAAAAAGATCAGGTTGTTGAACATGCTTCAACTCCTACAATTTTAGGTATGGTAAACAAAGTATCTCATTTGGTTGAGATTGTTAAATAGTTGCCTGCTTAAATATTAATAATGTAAATTACAAAGTAGGTTGGGCTTACTCGCCCGGCATTTAAAGAAAGAAGGAAAAAATGGCTAATATAACATTAGAAGATTTAAGACCGGCAAAGGGTGCAACAAAAAAATCCGTTCGTGTTGGTCGTGGTCGTTCATCAGGTTGTGGTAAAACTTCAAGCAGAGGTCACAACGGTGAAGGTCAAAGATCAGGTAACGCTTCAAAAAGAGGTTTTGAAGGCGGTCAGATGCCTGCATACAGAAGATTACCTAAATTAAAAGGTTTCCAGGTATATTCAAAAGTTAATTATGCACAAATCAATGTTGGCAGACTTGATGCATTGGGTCTTAAAGAAGTTTCATTGGAAACATTGAAAGAAAGAATGACAATCAAATCAGACTGTGTTGGTTTGAGAGTTTTGGGCAACGGTGAAATTAAAAATGCTGTTACAGTCAAGGCTGCATATTTTACACCGTCAGCAAAAGAAAAAATTGAAGCCGCAGGCGGAAAGGTTGAAATAGTATAATGGCTAATGAAATTAAAGCACCTTCTACAGAAGACTTGATGTCGATGTGGAATGCGTCGGGATTAAAACAAAAAATCCTTTTCACATTGTTAATGATAGCAGTTTGGAGATTCGGGGTTCAGATTCCTTTGTATGGAATTAACAATCAGGTATTTTCTACAATTGCATCAGGAAACAATATCATAGGTTTTTTGGATTTATTTTCCGGCGGTGCGTTAGGTAAAGTATCCATTTTGGCATTGGGTATCGGACCGTTCATTACATCTTCAATTATCGTTCAACTTGTTTCAGTTGTTATTCCGGCTTTGGAAAAATTGCAAAAAGAAGAGGGTGAAGAAGGCAGACGCAAATTATCTCAATATACGAGAATATTTACGGTTGTACTTGCTATATTCCAAGGGTTTATATTTATGCTCTTCTTGCATCATTTGCCGGGAGCGGTAATTCCGAATGTAAACCATGTATTATTCTATATCAATTCAGTCTGCATACTTAGTGCCGGAGCGGTGCTTGTTATGTGGATTTCAGAACTGATAACCGAAAAAGGCATTGGTAACGGCGGTTCGCTGATAATCTTTTGCGGTATTTTATCAGGTATTCCTGTTTATGCCCAAAGAACTTATCAACTTGTAAAGGCAAGTCCGAGTATGCAACTTGCTTTATTACTTTTACTTACAATCTTTTTCTGTGCAACGATTTTAATCGTTATCATGCAGGAGGCGGTAAGAAAGGTAATTATTGTAAACCCTAAACGCCAAATTGGTAATAAGGTTTATGGCGGTATGAATTCTTTCATTCCGTTTAAACTTAATCCCGGCGGGGTTATGCCTATCATCTTTGCTATCGCAATTTTGTTATTCCCGTCAACTATTCTTGCAATGGTTGGTCAGGCAAGCATAAAATCCGCTCAGTTGAAACATATTATTATAAGTATGAATCACTTTTTGAGTCCTGACGGAATTCCGTATTATCTTATATATGTTGGTTTAATTATTGCATTAACTTTCTTTTATGCTTCAATTATGCCTAATATGCAGCCAAAGGATATTGCGGATAACCTGAAAAAATATGGCTCATCAATTCCCGGTATCAAACCGGGGAAACCTACAGCTGAGGCACTTGATAAAATCTTATCAAAAGTTATATTTATCGGTGCAATAGGACTTGGTATAATTGCTTTGGTACCGTCATTTGGTAGTTACATTACCAAGATTGAGACCCTTCAGGGTATCGGTGCTACATCTTTAATCATTATGGTTGGTGTTGCACTTGATTTAATCAATCAGGTTCGTTCTCACCTGTTGGCGAGAAATTATGAATCATTCTTAAAAGATGATTAATCAGGTAGCATTAAATAAACACATAAAACAGAGTCGCATTTATTTGTGACTCTGTTTTTTTATGCAATGTATTTTAAATAAAAATTTTATTATATAAAAATACCATCCTTTATTTTAAGGATGGTATTTTTAATGTATTGCCTAAATATCTTTAAATATTAAGCGCAACCTGAATATCCGCAACTTGGGCAAATAAAGCATCCTTCTGCCATCTGAATTTTTGTTCCGCATTCAGGGCATTTAACTTCTTTAATTTCCCCTGTCGGGTTGTATTCTTCAACGCTCTCAATCTTATCTTCAACGACAGGCTTGATTTCAATACTGTCTTTCTTTTTAGCATCCAAATTCATCGGTTGGAATTGGCGTGAGTTATTTCTGTAAACCGTAATTCCTTTCAGATTATTTTTGTATGCCAAAATATATGCTTCTTTAATGTCTTCTCTTGTTGCAGATTCAACAAAGTTTACTGTTTTTGATACTGCGTTATCCGTGTGAAGTTGGAATGCAGCCTGCATTTTAACATGCCAATACGGTGTAACATCATGCGCAGTATAGAAAATCTTTTTGACATCATCACTTACACCGTCAACATGAGCAATTGAACCGTCCACCGCAATTTTTGACATCAATTCATCACTGTATAAACCGTGTGAAATCATATAGTCTTTAAATATCGGGTTAACTTCAAGCATTTCAGTCTTATCCATGATAAGTCTTGAGAATACCAAACCAAATAACGGTTCAACCCCGCCTGATGCACCGGCAATCATGGAAATGGTTCCTGTCGGAGCAATACATGTTGTTGTTGCGTTTCTCAAACCGTATTGTTTAATTTGTTTATCAAGTTCTGCCCATTGTTCATCAGAAATTTTGCCTGCAGATTTGCCTTTGTATTTGTTGTAAAGGTAATTATCCTGATCATAGATACTGCCTGTGAAGTTGTTAAATCTTCCTCTTTCTTTAGACATTTCAATTGATTCTGTTTTAGAAACATAATCAATAAATTCCATAACCTGTCCTGCAAGTCTTGTCCCTTCTTCGCTTGAATATGAAATACCTGATTTCATTAGCATATCTGCCCAGCCCATGACGCCAAGACCGATTTTTCTGTTATTTTGAACCATTTCAGAAATTTGTGGAAGCGGATAATTATTTACCGCAATTACATTATCCAAAAATCTCATAGCAGTTCTTGTTGTTTCTTCAAGTAAATCCCAATCAACAACCCATCCGTTGGATGTTTCTTTCATCATTCTGCCTAAGTTTATTGAACCGAGGTTGCATGCTTCATAAGGAAGCAGCGGTACTTCACCGCAAGGGTTTGTTGATTCGATAGCGCCGATTTGCGGAGTAGGGTTGTCATAATTCATTTTATCAATAAATATAATGCCCGGTTCGCCGTTTCTCCATGCACCGTCAACAATTTTATCAAATACCGCTTTTGCGCTTAATCTGCCGACAACCTGATTATTTTGCGGATTAACCAAATCATAATCTTGGTTTGCAAGGTAAGCATCCATAAATTTATCAGTTATTGCAACAGAAATATTAAAGTTGTTCAACTGGTTATTATCTGATTTGCAGTCAATAAAATCTAAAATATCAGGGTGGTCAACTCTTAAGATGCCCATATTTGCACCGCGTCTTGTTCCGCCTTGTTTTACGGCTTCCGTTGCAGCATTAAATACGCTCATAAATGAAACCGGACCTGATGATACACCCATTGTAGAACGAACTACACTGTTTTTAGGTCTTAATCTTGAGAATGAAAAACCTGTGCCTCCGCCTGATTTGTGAATGAGTGCGGTATTTTTAACTGTTTCAAAAATACCTTCAAGGCTGTCTTCAACCGGCAATACAAAGCATGCTGCCAATTGCCCCAATTCTCTGCCTGCATTCATCAATGTCGGAGAGTTTGGCATAAAGTAGCGGTTTGTAATTGCACGATAAAATCTGTCTGCAAGTTTTTTAACTTCTTCTTCCGATTTGCCGAATTTCAAATCTCCTGATGCAATAGTATCTGCTACTCTGTGGAACATATCTGACGGAGTTTCAATACAATTCCCATCCTTATCTCTCTTCAAATAGCGTCTTTCCAAGACCTTAATTGCGTTCTCGGTAAGATCGAGTTTTTCTTCTAAACAAGTGTCTGACACATTAACCTCCATAGTCTGTAAATTATAATATATTAATACATTTCCCAAAAAATAAGCATGCCCCAAATAAGAGTGCTTATAAAAATTGTACTACATACAACTCATTTATTGCAAACTTGGTAAAGTTTTTTATTATATTTCGTAACAATACAATAATATACACATAACTAATGCAAAAATTATAATTTATGTTATTATAAAAGCATGACAGGGAGAGTGTTTAGGGTTTTATTGTTTTTGGCTTTTATTGCGCTTTTATGTAAAGCGTGTATAATTCGTGATGTTCCGCCCAAAATCATAAATAATACCTTTACGCATCAGGCTAATTTGGCCTCTGCTTATACTATGCCTAAAAATGTAACACTAAAAGGGATTGATTATCTCCAATCTCAGGTGCCTGTCGGAACTTTTGGCGGTACTCTTGTTGCTTCAACTATAGGTGAAGGTCCAAAAACATTTAATCCGTTTAATTGTAAAGACAATACATCTGCAATTTTATCAGGAGTCATGTATGACGGGCTTTTTACTACTAATCCTATAACTGGTGAAGTTTCTCCAAAACTTGCAAAAGGTTACACAATTTCACCTGACGGTAAAGTTTATACAATATATTTAAGGCATGGGATTAAATGGTCAGACGGCAAACCTATTACGGCTGATGATGTTGTGTTTACTTGGCAAAACATAATTTTTGCAGGGTTAGGAGATACTTCTACAAGAGATTCACTTGTAATAAACGGTAAACTTCCTACTGTAAGAAAATATGGTGATGATATTGTGGTTTTTGTTACCCCTGAACCTTATGCTCCTTTTTTGAGAATGTTATCAACTTCAATAGCCCCTAAACATGTATTTTACAATGCAGTCCAAAAGGGAAGCGCATATTTTGATTCATTCCTTTCTACTAATGCAAAGCCTAAAGATTTTGTTGTATCAGGAGCGTTCAAATTAAAAGAATATGTTCCTGCACAAAGGGTTGTGTTTGAAAGAAATCCGAACTATTACGAAATAAATACCAAAAATGAAAAATTGCCATATCTTGATAAACTTGTATATTTAATTGTCGGGGATTTGAATAATGAAGTTTTAAAATTTGAAGCCAAAGAACTTGATGTTATATCTTTGCAGGGCTCAAAAGTTGCAAGGTATAAGTCATTAGAGCCGCATTCAGATTTTAAACTCTATAATTTAGGACCTGATACGGGAACTATGTATATTTCAATGAACCTGAATACAAGAAAAAATGAAAAAGGTAAATATTATGTAGAACCCGTCAAACAAAAATGGTTTAATGATTTGAACTTTCGCAGAGCAGTAGATTATGCCGTTGACCGAAAAAATATGGTTTTAAATATCGCAAACGGTATGGGAGTTCCGCTTTTTACTCCTGAAACTCTTAATTCAATTTATCTCAATAAAAAATTAAAACCTTATGATAGAGATGTAAATAACGCTAAAATTTTGCTCAAAAAATCAGGATTTAAAGCTGATAAAAAGGGCAGACTCTTTGACAAAGACGGTAACAGAGTTGAATTTAACCTTTATACAAATGCCGGCAACACCGAGCGCGAGGCAATCGGGGTTATGGTCAAACAGGATTTGGAAGATTTGGGAATGAAAGTTAATTTCAAACCGATAGAGTTTAATTCGCTTGTAAATAAACTTGTTTCAACTTTTGACTGGGATATGGTCATAATGGGTTTGACAGGCTCTCCGTTAGAGCCAAACGGCGGGAAAAATGTCTGGCTGTCTGATGGACGGCTTCACATGTTTAACATGCGTACTCCTGCGGAAGGTAAGGTCGGAATTTTACCTTGGGAAAAAGAATTAGATGAGATGTTTGACAAAGGTGCTCTTGCAACAAAATTTGAGGACAGAAAAGTGTATTATGATAAATATCAGGATATAGTTTACACTCAAAAACCTATGATTTATATTTATTCGCCGATAAGAATAGTTGCAATAAGAGATAAATTCAAAAATATCTACCCGTCAAGTTTAGGCGGATTGACACATAATATAGAGGAAATTTATATTGGACACGATAAAGTACATAATTAAACGAATACTTCAGACCATACCGTTGTTGATAATCGTATCAATGATAAGTTTTTTCATTATAAGATTGTCGCCGGTTGACCCGTTGGCAGAATTAAAACTTAATCCGTCAGTTTCTCCTGAAACGGTTGAAAAAGAAAGGGCAAGATTAGGGCTTGATAAACCTATTATTGTTCAGTACGGTAAGTGGGCAATTTCTTTTGTCAAGGGTGATTTGGGTGTCACTTCAACAGGTGAAAAAGTATCGCAAAAACTTGGCGAAAGAATACCTAATACTTTGCTTTTAACAACCATTGTAATTCTTTTAACATGGCTTGTTGGTGTTCCCCTTGGCATAATTGCTTCAGTTCGGTGGAAAACGAATTTAGACAGAATTTTAACTGTTTTAACAAGTATTGGCATGGCAATTCCGTCATTTTTCTTTGCGGTGTTACTTTTGATGTTTGCTGTTAAATCGGGTTGGTTTCCCATTGGAGGTTTGACAAGCCCAAATTTTGCCGATATGAGTTTTGGCGGAAAATTTTTGGATATTACGCATCATCTTATTTTGCCTGTTATTGTTCTATTCACTATTTCACTTGCAGGTTTGCAAAGACAAATGAGAGCCAATATGCTTGATGTATTGGATAGTGATTATGTAAAATTTGCAAGAGCAAAGGGATTAAGTGAAAATGCGGTAATTTATAAGCACGCATTAAGAAATGCGGTTAATCCCATGATTACGCTTTTGGGCTTTGAATTTGCAGGGCTGTTATCGGGTGCGGCTTTGACGGAATATGTTTTTCAGTATCCGGGGTTAGGCAGGCTTATTTTGGAAGCGGTACTAAAATCAGACATTAATCTTGTCATGGCATCACTTATGATGGGTGCAATAATGCTCGTTGCCGGGAATTTAATTGCGGATATTCTGCTAATCATTACAGATCCGAGAATAAGGAGTAAGTCATGATTAGAGATTTATTAAAAGCATTATGGAAAGATAAATTTGCAAGAATTGCGCTTATTGTTTTGGGGGTAATCTATATTGCATTATTTTTGGCTGATTTTATTGCTCCTTATACAAAAGATTTCTCAGACAGAACAATGGCTTATGTTCCTCCGTCAAAAGTTTTCACAATAGATGAAAACGGTAAATTTTCAATGCCATATACCTATAATTATATACGAGAATTTGATTCTGAGACTTTGCAGATAAAATATAGTTTAGACAGAAGTCAAAAACATTATATAAAGTTTTTCTCAAAAGGTCAGCCTTATAAATTTTTAGGCTTAATTCCCATGAAAAGGCATCTTTTTACAACAGATAGTGATGGCAGAATATTCTTACTCGGAACGGATATAAACGGCAGAGATGTTTTTTCAAGGCTTTTATTCGGGGGCAGAATTTCTATGACTATCGGATTTTTGGCATTATTTGTACTGTTTCCGATAGGGTTATTGTATGGTGGGATTTCCGGATATTTTGGCGGCAGGACTGATATGATAATGATGCGGTTTGCAGAAGGGGTTATGTCCATACCGAGTTTTTATCTTTTAATTATTCTTGCATCAATTTTGCCTTCAGGAATGACAAGTTCGCAAAGGTTTATGCTGATTGTTCTTATTTTGGCGCTAATTGGCTGGGCAGGGTTTGCAAGAGTAGTCAGAGGAATGGTTTTATCTATAAAAAGCGAAGATTATGTTCAGGCTGCTAAAAGTATCGGGGCTTCAAAATTGAGGATAATAACCAAACACATTTTGCCTCAGACTACAAGTTTTGTAATTGTTGCAATGACATTATCGGTTCCGTCTTATATTTTGTCGGAATCCGGTTTGAGTTTTTTGGGATTGGGTATTCAGCAGCCTGATGCAAGTTGGGGCAATATGCTTAAAGAAGCACAAGAGTTTACCAATATTTTATACAGACCTTGGCTTTTGACTCCGGGATTTTTAATTTTTGTATCAGTTTTGGCATTTAACCTGATAGGTGATACCATTAGAGATGTACTTGACCCAAAAAGTAAGGTAAGGTAAATAAGAGGGATAAAAATGATATTAAATTTTGATCATATATTGAATTTGAATTGCGGTTTGAGTATTGTAGCAGCCGCAGCATTCGGTTTTTGCATCGGTTTGGAAAGAGAATTGACAAACAAATATGCAGGTTTGAGAACTCATATTATGGTTGCTTTGGGTGCGTGTATATTTACATTGATTTCAATATACGGTTTCCCGACATTTGCGCAAGGGGATAATGTTGTTATATCTCAGGCGACAGGGGTTCGTGATACAGCAAGAGTTGCCGCTCAGGTTGTAACAGGTATCGGTTTTATCGGTGCAGGTACGGTTTTGAGAAACGGTCCTATTGTTTTGGGGTTGACTACCGCATCAACCTTATGGATTGCAGCAAGTATCGGTATGGCTTGCGGGGCAGGCATGTTTGATATTGCATTTGCAGGTACGGCTATGGCTATTATGACTCTTGTTATGGTAAGAATTTTCGAAAAAAATGTGCTGCCGTCAAGTACAAAGAAAACAAGAATGGTCAAAGTCGGAATTGTTTGTGCAAATGATTATGTTCAAACAGTTCAAGATTTTATTATCGAAAAATATCAGGATATTTCGGAAATAAATCGCAGGCAACTAAATGCAGATGCAAATTCCACAAAATTGACCTGTGTTATTAATGTTATGGACAGAAAACCTATCAAAGATTTGTATAAAGCGTTTCAAACTCTTAAAAATATAGATTCGATTTCAATTCAGGAATACAGCGAAACCTAAAAATTATAAGACCGTTTTGATTGTCCTACTTTATTATATTTTTTGATATTTTATAAATCGTTTGTACTTGTTCTTTTGTTGCCTGATTGATTAATATGTTTATTTCCGATATCAGTTCTTCTTTTGTTTGATGATGCTTGAAACAGAATAAATCACAGATATCAACCTTTAATGCTTTCGCAAGTTTTTCAAGATTTGCCATTGTGGTAAATGTTGTTCCCGTTTCAATATTCCCGATTTGTTTTTGGAATACACCTAATTTTTCAGCAAGTTGCTCTTGAGTCATATTGCATTTTTTTCTCAATTCTTTAACTCTAAGCCCAAATAGTTTTTGTGTATTCATTAAAAAACTCCTCTTTGCTAATGATATTCCCATTGAAATTTATTATGCACCCTTTTTAAATATCTATTAATATTGAAAAAGATATTTAAATATGGTATATTAACCATGAGTTTAATAAATGAGGATAATAAGCATGAAAAAGTACGCTTTTACATTGGCAGAAATAATGATTACAATTGGCATCATTGGTGTTGTTGCGGCGATTACTATTCCTCTTTTGATGCAAAATTCTAACTCTAAAAAGTTTACAGCACAGTTTAAAAAATCTTTATCTACTCTAAATCAGGCGGCAATCGGAGCGCAGGCACAGTATGATTTGGATTATTCGCTTTTAACTCAAATTAATGATGATGCGACTTGCAAAAGCGATACTCTCGCAGGTGGTCAGTACAATTTTTGCGGACTGTTTAACAACACTTTGGCAGGTCAGACTTATTTAGGCAAATACGGCAACGTCAAAGGTGCAAATTTATTTAGTCCTTATAGTGCGGATATGAAAAGTTTTTCTGTTGAAAACTTTTTGTTCTTTTCATTCGCTGACGGCGCAATTGTTGCGTTTAATCCGAACGCAAAAGGTTGTGGTGTTGGGGTTGGGAATGTAATAACTACTGCGATGTTGTCAGATAAATTAGCAAATTGTATAGGGTTTATAGACGTAAACGGACCTACTCCGCCAAATAAAGAGGTACAGTGTGCTGAGGGTACAACGACAATCAGTGCCAATACCACTTGTAAAGTAACAAATGGCAGTATGGGAGATATTTTCCCTGTAGTGTTTCATGACGGAGCGGTCGAACCTGCAACAAATGCTTCACTTGCGACTTTTTTAGGAGGAAACGGGAAAGAAGAATATGAATTAACAGAAGAAGAAAAGTTAGCAAAACGTCGTCAGTTTGACAAATGGGAACCGCAGGAAATCACAACTCCGATGAGTAAAGCGGATTGTGAAGCAAAAAAAGAATCACTGGGGATTAAATCATGCCCTTATGACAATGATTACTGGGCTGCGGCTGTGGAAAAATGTGGCGGAGTCCAAAATCTCCCGACTGAAGATGACTTGTATGAATTAGCCAAGAAAGTTTATGGAGAATCAAATTGTAATGATTCAACACAACGCTGCGAAGGCACACCTGATTTCAGCCAACTACCTGAGAGTTTTTCGGGCTTAGGCTCTTGTTACTCCTTGTGGGTAGGTAGTGAGGGAGGTGCCACCTACGCGTACCGCCGGACCTTCGACAGTTCGACCTCGTACAGGATCAGCAACCACCGCAACAATTCGAGCATTAGGGCTGTTTGTGTCGGTGATTTGGAGTAGTAGTAGTTTGCATCCCTCTTCGAGGGAGAGGGGTGGGGTGAGGGGTCGTACAATGTCATCCTGAACTTGGTTCAGGATCTCACCCCTAACGGGATTGCCACCTCACCCGAAAATCTACTTTTCGCTATTGCTCAAAGTGATTTTCTACCCTCTCCCGTTGGTAGAGGGTGTATGTCAGGCAATTGTCTGACACAATAACATGTCATTACGAGCAAACGCAGTGAGTAGGGTGCGTTTATACGCACCAAATTGATAATAAACCTAACCCTCTCTCATTTTTCAAATGTTCAAAATAAATTTCTCACATTGAAAAATTACTCTCACCGCAGGGGAGATAGGTTTTCTACCTCTCCTACGGAGAGGATGTCAACGAAGTTGACAGGAGAGGGTGTTAACTACAAACCCTCTCTCATTTTTCTAAATTCGCTACCGCTCATTAAGAAAAATTACTCTTCCCCGAGGGAGATAGGCAATAAATCGGATTGTCGCAGTGACAAAATAAAACGGCGGGTTTAAAAGAGGGTCTTGTATCACACCCTCTCCCGCTTTTAAAGTAATAACAATATTTATTAATATTTACTTTACAATATCGTGTGTTTAAGTTAAAATCACACTTGAAGCGAGAGGGATATTGGTTAATGAAATATAAACGAATTTTGTTAAAGATTAGCGGGGAAGCATTGTTAGGTGATCAGCAGTTTGGTATTGCACCGGAACCCGTTACTATGATGGCTAACGAGATTAAAAAAGCCGTTGATATGGGCGCACAGGTTGCGGTTGTTGTAGGTGGCGGAAATATTTTCAGAGGAATGAAAAACAGTACAAAAATCGGTTTAGACCGTGCAACAGGCGATTATGTCGGTATGCTTGCTACTGTAATGAACGGGATAACTTTACAAAGCGCATTAAATCAAATAGGTGTTGATTGTCGTGTTCAAAGTGCAATAACAATGAAGCAAATCGCTGAACCATATATTCGCCACAGAGCAATCAGACATTTGGAAAAAGGCCGAGTTGTCATATTTGTCGCAGGAACAGGAAATCCGTTCTTTACAACCGATACGGCTTCTGCTTTAAGAGCATCCGAAATCAATGCACAAGCAATGTTAATGGCCAAAAACGGTGTTGATGGTGTTTACACGGCAGACCCAAATGTTGACCCGAATGCTAAAAAGATTGACCAAATGCACTATGATGATATCATTGTTAACGGTTTGAAAGTTATGGATACATCTGCTTGTGATTTGTGTAAACAAAATAATATTCCGATTATTGTATTTGATTTTAAAAAGGAAAACGGAATAAAAGACATTCTAAATGGTGAAAAATTAGGAACTTATATAAATTAGAAAGAGGTAAAAAATGTCAGAAGCATTAGATGAAATGTATTTATTCGGCGAAGAAAAAATGGAAAAAGCCGTTGCACAGTTGCATAAAGAATTTGCATCAGTCCGTTCAGGTCGTGCAAATCCTGCAATTTTAGATAAAGTTGTTGTTGAATACTATGGTGCGCCTACACCTTTAAGACAAATGTCTCAGGTTACTGTTCAGGACGGGACAACTCTTGTCATCACTCCTTATGACAAGACAATTATGAAAGAAATTGAAAAAGGTATAATTAAGGCTGAAATCGGTATTACTCCAAATTCTGACGGAACTTGTATTCGTTTACCGTTCCCGCCTTTAACAGAAGACAGACGCCGTGAAATTGCAAAAGATGTGAAAAAATTAGGCGAAGATGCTAAAGTTGTAATCAGAAATATTCGTCGTGATATGGTTGATAAATTAAAGAAAATTGAAAAAGACGAAAATCTTCCTGAAGATGCTGTAAAAGACAATCAGGATAAAATACAGAAAATTACCGATAAATATACTGATAATATTGATAAAGCGGTAGTTGATAAAGAAAAAGAGGTTATGACCGTATAATGAAAATTGATCTCGGGTTAAACAAAAATGCAATAAGAATGTTGACAGGCTTTATAATGGGCACAATTGTTATGTTGTGCATAATGGCAGGCGGACTTGTCCTGTTAGGCTTGTTAGCGGTTGTTCTTGCTTTTGTATCAAGAGAATATGTAAAAATTCTTAATCACAAAGGTTTTTATCCGAGTTTAAAAGTTATTTATATAACCGAAGCGGTTTTGGCTGCAATTGTTTATTTTGAAAGGTTTGATTTAGTCGCAGCAACTCTCACAATTTGCGCTATGGCATCATTTATGTGGGTATTGTTTGTTGGCAGACAACCGTATATTGCAAATGTTGCTACAACTCTTTTCGGAATGGTTTATTGCGGTTGGTTTCCTTTGCATCTTATATTTTTCAGAAACCTTCATAATGGAGAATATGACAGTGGTTTAGGTTTTGTAGTCCTGATGATAGCATCAGTTATCGCAACAGATGTCGGGTGTTATTATGTCGGATCAAGATGGGGTAAGCATAAACTTGCGCCGACTGTAAGCCCAAATAAGACTATTGAAGGAGCATTAGGCGGAGTTTTAGGCTCTGTTATATTTGCAGAAATATTCGGGCTTTATTTGGGTATTGGCTGGTTTTGGTCTTTGGTTGCCGGTTTGTTATGCACAACTTTTGCTCAAATCGGTGATTTATGTGAATCGTTATTGAAACGCGATGCAGGGGTAAAAGATTCAGGCGATGCCCTCCCGGGGCATGGCGGTTTTTTAGACAGAACTGATAGTTTTGCGTTCACTATACCGATTGCTTATTATTTCTTTAAATATTTCGTATTTAAAACTGAATGGATGACTACTGTATGGGATTTTGTTAAAGGTATATTCTAATGAAATCGCTTGAAAAAATTTTTGGAATAAAGATTGTTGATTCTGATTTATTTAAAAAAGCATTGACTCATCCGTCTTATACTCAGGATTTGAATTTAGATTATACAGAATCTTATGAACGATTGGAATTTTTGGGAGATGCGGTTTTAAAACTAACTGTTTCCGATGTTTTATATAATATGTATCCGCAAAGTACCGAAGGCGAAATGTCAAAAATTCGCTCTATTGTGGTTTCGGATAATACACTTGCTCAAATAGCAAAAGGAAATGGTTTATCAGAACTAATA
Organism: uncultured bacterium; assembly: GCA_902774905.1. Classification (GTDB taxonomy): domain Bacteria; phylum Cyanobacteriota; class Vampirovibrionia; order Gastranaerophilales; family Gastranaerophilaceae; genus Zag111. Next base: position 18,027 of record CACYKF010000019.1, on the reverse strand, counting down.
ATTTTAAGTAAACATGACGAAAAGCAGGGCGCAAGAAATTTGAATTCTATTTGTGCCTGCGCTTTTGAGGCAATTTTGGGGGCATATTATCTCGACGGCAAATATAAGCAGGTCAGAAAATATATTGAAAAAACTTTAACTCCGTACATAAAAGATGTAAAAGATAATTTTGCAAAATATAATTCAAAAGAAATTTTGCAGGAGTACACTCAAAGTTTAGATAAAAACCGCCCTGTTTATAAAGTTGTAAACGAATCAGGCCCTGCGCATAAAAGAATATTTGAAGTTGAAGTTTCTTATAACGGAGAAGTTTTGGCGACAGAAAAAGGTTTATCCAAAAAAGACGCCGAACAGAAAGCGGCTTATAGTGCTTGTGAAAAGTTGGGGATTATATAGATGAACAATAAAATTATTATTTCACCATCTATTTTATCTGCGGATTTTGCTAATCTTGAGCGTGATATAAAAAAAGTTGAAGATTGCGGGGCGGATTGGGTGCATGTTGATGTTATGGACGGGCATTTTGTCCCGAATATTACAATCGGTGTTCCTGTTGTAAAATCGCTTAAAAAAATCACAAATTTACCGCTGGATGTTCATTTGATGATTGAAAATCCCGATAAGTATGTTGAACCGTTTGCAAAATCGGGTGCGGATATTTTGACTTTTCATTACGAAGCGGTAAAAGAAAATGATATTGTTAATTTAATTACAAAAATCAAGTCTTTTGGTATAAAAGCCGGTATTTCCATCAAGCCGAAAACAAGACCGGATGTGCTGTTGCCTTACCTTGATATTGTTGATATGGTCCTTGTTATGACGGTTGAACCGGGGTTTGGCGGTCAGTCGTTTATGAGTGATTGTGCCGAAAAAATTAAATTTATAAGACAAAATGCCCCTGAAGATTTGATTATTCAGGTCGATGGCGGGATTAACGCTCAAACAGGTAAAATTTGCAAAGATTTTGGTGCAAATTCTCTTGTCGCAGGCAGTTATATTTATGGGGCAAGTGATATTAAACAAGCGATTGATTCTCTAAAATAGATTAGGCATCCTTGATATATTCTCCTCTGCGGACTTTACGCTTTACAAGTTCATCAATGCTTATATGCAATTTATCGGTTGTATCCGTACCGTCATTTGATGCCGTTTTGATATCTTTATCCGCTTCTTTTTCTTTGCCTGTTATCGGGTCTTGTTCTGAAGCATTCCCTTGACTTTTTGCATTCTGTGCATCTACACCTGTTTTATCGGTTACGCTCGTTTTTAATTCCGAAACTCTGCCGATGTTTGCATTGTTTGTATCTTGTGCTGAAATTACGGCATTTTCTCCTTCTTGTGCTTTTCTTATTGCACTATTACCTGCATTAACGGCTTTTTGACCTATCATTCTGTCAATATTAAACCACCACGCTCCGCCTGTTGTTGATAATAATTCGTTCCCGACATCAACGGTTTCTGTCCCAAAATCACCTGCATTGAGCATTATTGCCTGTCCTGCATTAATATCGGAACTGTAACCTCTCAATGTTCCTTCGCTTTGTGCTATTTCGTTTTGACCTGACATCCCGAGTTGTTCAAGTTCTTTTTGTAATTTTTCAATTTGGGCAAATGTTGAACTGTCACTTTTTTCGTTGTTTATTTTATCTACATTTTGTCTAAGTTCCTGTTGTTTGGCATCGGCTTCTGCTATAAGTTCTTTCATTGCACCTTCAAGTTCTGCAATTTCATTATTTGAACTGCTTTCAATGCTATCCATAGTGCTTATTTCAGATGATGCCTGACTTCCGTAGGTTTGGCTGTCTTGCGTAAAAGATGTTGCCTGTTCTCTAAGTTCTACGCCTTTATCCTGAAAATCTTTGCGTTTTGATTGTGCAGCCGTAAGTTGTATCGCTTCTGTTCCGTTATCGGTTGAAATGCTTTCAGAGTCTCCTAAATCCGTAGAAATATTCGCATTTTCTACTGCTAAAGCGGCATCTTCTTCTGATGTTTGGTCTTCTGCTTCTTTAGGTTTATCCAAATCTTTTACTTTTGTATTTGCTCCGCTTCTTGAGTTTTCGTTTGTTTTTGCTTCGTTGCTTTGATGTCTTGTTATTGCTTTTGCATTTTCGTAAGTTACTTCATCATTGTCATATTTTTGTATATTTTGTAAAAAATTGTGCGCCCACTGTACATATACATCAGGGACTTCTACTCCCTGTTTTTCGTATTTAAGTATTTCTTTGGCTGTCATGTTGCGCCAATTGATTTTGTTTGGATTATACGCTTCTATTCTTGATACATCCATAGTTCACCCTTGGTTGTAAATTTACTTTTTTATAGTCGGCAGAAATTGTTAAAAACTTTAGAAATTTTAAGATAAATTAAGGTAATTATATACTATTTTACAGTAGCATGTCATTGCGAACGAAGTACTCTGCCGAGAAAAACAATTAAGTATTGTTTTTCGAGAGGACAATCCAGTCGTTTGTGTTTGGCTGTCGTTAGTATAATGGATTGCCGCGTCGCTGTCGCTCCTCGCAATGACAGACATATTTACTGTAACATTGTATATAGTTACCTAAATTAATTCATTCATACATTCAAGGGATTAAATTTTTATTGAAAGTTATATAATTTTTTATAAAGGTGATAATTATGACTTATGAAGAATTGATGCAAAAAGCAATAGATGCGGCAAAAAATGCTTATTGCCCTTATTCAAAATTCCCTGTTGGTGCATGTGTAATGACTGATGATGGAGCAATTTATACGGGTTGCAATTTTGAAAATTCAAGTTTTGGTATGACAATTTGTGCGGAAAGAAATGCCATAGGTTCAGCAATCGCTGAAGGTAAAAGAAAAATTAAAGCCGTTGCAATTTTTTCTCCCGTTCAGGATAATTGCGCGCCTTGCGGTGCTTGCAGACAGGTTATACATGAGTTTTGTGATAATGATAATGATGTTGATATTATTTTGCAAAGTGGTAATGAATTAAAAATATTTACTCTTGCACAGTTATTACCTGAAAGTTTTAATTTATAATGTATATTTTTGAGTGGATTACTAAATTTATAAAAGGTAAAACTTATAAGCCGTCTGTCAGAACGGATTATATTCCGTCAGATGGTGAAGATTTACTTGAAAATCCGGATGAATGTGAGCATGTTTTTATGCCTTTAGATTCAAGTGAAGAATTTTTTGCCTGTAAATATTGCGGAATTGTTGTATCAAAAGAAAATTTAAAATAATATTTATGTTATTATAAACCTATGAAAAACAAGATAGGTTTTTGGGGGTATCCTCATCCGAAAGTTATAGAAAGAGTAAAGTCTGAGTATCCTCAGGCAACTTGGTTTGATTTGGATTTTGATTTTTCGCCCAAAGTCCCAGAGTCAAATATTTTGCCTGAGAGTTATTGTAAAATTATCAAGCAGATTATAAATAATTCGCTTTATTTCAGAGATGAAATCATAAAAATAGTCGCACCAATCGGAAAAGATAAGTGTGATAGCGGTTGGTTTGCCGCACAGTTATTGAAAGATATGGGATTTGATGTTGAGGAAACCAAATTTGAAACTTTTGAATATCGCAAACCTGTTGTGATTTCTACTTCCAATATGCCTTTATATGACAAAGTTACCGCAATTACTGCTAATATTGTTGAGGAAAAGCCAATTGATAATATAGTTCAATGTAAGCCCAAATTCGGTTTTTGGGGTGTACCGCCAAATGACCTTGAAGTTTTAAGGTTGTTTCCTGACGAAACGCATGTTTATGGTTGGACAAGATGTGTAGAAGCAAAAGTTCCGGCAGACATTGAATTAGAAATGTATGTAGAACCTGATGTGCCGACTGTTTTTTATGCGCAGGCTTTTTGTTCAAAAACTCAACTTGCAAAGTATCTTGCAAATAAATATAACGGACTTTATATTGATATAGACGATTATGCTACAAATTCTGTCAAGGCAAAGATTGAAGCATTTTTGCGCCTGAGATAATTAAAATATTTTATAAGGATTTAAGATATTATTCGGGTCAAAAATTTTCTTGATTTGGCGCATATAATTTAGTGTGCCTGATTCTACAACCTGAGAAATGAACGCTTTCTTTTCTAATCCTATACCGTGTTCGCCCGAAATTGTTCCGCCTAAAGAAACTGCAAGTTCGTACATTTCACTTTTTGCCTGTTTATAGTGTTTGTATTCATTTGTGTCTAAAAAATCAATTGGAATCTGAGGGTGAATACTTCCATCGCCGACATGTCCGACAAGGCATGATGTCAAATTATGTCTGACACAAATTTCCTGAACTCCTTTTACAAGTTTTGCAAGATTATTTCTTGGAACAATAATATCATCAGTTGTGACATTTGGTTTTAATTTTGCACACGCACTCATAGATGAGCGTCTTGCACTCCATATATTTTGCGCATCCTGTTCATTTTTTGAGTACTGAATATTGACGGCATTATTAAGATTTAAAATTTGGCAAATGTTATACTTTGTTTTTAAAACGCTTTCATAATCTCCGTCAATTTCAATCAGCAATGCACACTCTTTATCTGTTAAAAGTCCGGTATGATAAAACTGCTCAACTGTTAAAAGTGCATTTTTGTCCATAAAATCGATTGTTGAAGGGTAAATCTTTTGGTCAATAATTTTATTTACACATTCAACGGCATTGTCTATTTTTTCAAAATACGCCATCAAAACCTGTGTTTCCTGCGGTTTTGGGATAAGTTTTAATGTCGCTTCAACTACTATACCCAAAGTCCCTTCACTTCCTGTAAACAGACTGTTTAAATCGTATCCGACAGCATTTTTTACTGTATTTGAACCCGTTGAAATAACTTCACCATTTGCAGTTACCACTTTCAAGTCAAGAACATAATTTTTTGTTGAACCGTATTTAAAACACCTTGCTCCTGCTGAATTTTGGGCAATACTTCCGCCAATTGTTGATACTTTCAAATTTGACGGGTCAGGAGGATAAAATAAATTATTTTTTTGCGCAATTTGTTGAATTTCTCCTACCGTAACCCCGGGTTGAACACGAATTGTCATATTTTGTGTATTAAGTTCAAGAATTTTATTCATCTTTGAAAAATTCAAAACGATTCCGCCGTTTGTTGGGATACAACTGCCGACAGTGTTTGTCCCTGCACCTCTGCATATTATCGGAACATTTAGTTTATTGGCAATTTTTACTACTTCCAAAACTTCTTCCGTACTTTCAGCAAAAACAACGGCATCTGCTATTTTTGAACCAGCATTTTGAGTTTCCGAGGCATCAAAAGAATAGGCATATCGTTCTTCTATGCTTGTCATAACATTTTGTCGGGGTAAAACTTTATTGAGTTCTTTTTCCAGTTTAGTCAACATACGATGCCAATTTTTCTACATTTGTACCGAGTTTAGAGAGTTGTTTTTCTATCTTGTCCATTTTTCGTGTTATACCCGGGGCATCAAGATTTTCTACGATAGACAGCAATTTGTCAATACTCATTTCAAGTCTGTCAATCCGTTCTTGTTGCTGCATTAGTTGATTTTCAAGGTTTTCTACTTTGTTAAACTGTTTTTCTAAAGATTTAATTTGTGAACTCAAAACCTCAAATTTTTCTTCAATTGATTCAATTTGATTGCTTCTGATTTCAAATTTTTCTTCTATAGTGTTGTTTACCTGAGTATGAACAGAAGTTTTTAAATCTTCTATACCGTTAAGAACTTCATTAATTCTGGTGATTTCATCAGAATTTGTAGAAATTTTATTTATGCTTGTTGTTGCGGAATCTATCCATTCGCCTATGTATATAAGAGCCTGCCTTACGACACTATCTGATTGAGCGGAATTTTCAAGCATTTTTGATAGCCCGTCAACCTTAACCGAAATATTATCGCTGATTTTTTCGCCGAATCCTTCAAAACCGGAATTGAGCGCATTGTAAGACTTGTCAGATGTCGCAATAAGAAATTCTGTCTGTTCTTTCAGGTTAGAAATTTCAGATTTTAATTCTTTCATTTCATCCTGAGTCAAAGAATCAACAGAGGATGTGATGGAATGTAATTTGTCGGTGATTTCCGTTAAATCTACCTGTTGGCTATCCTGCAGGGCAAGTCTTAATTTTGCCAAATCAGTTTCAATATCCTGCATTGAATAGGTATAATCATTGTTTTCATCCGAAGATGTAATCTGATGAAGTTGTTTTGTAATTTGTGCAATATTTTTATTAATTTCGTCTGTTCTTTCTTCAACAAAATCTTTAATATCTTCAGTTTCTTCAACAAATGAAACCTGATCAAATATTGTTACAACCGCGCTCATCAAAGATTCTTTCATTTCTTTGATGGTTTTGCTTAATTTTTCGCTGTCGGCATTTGAATCAGCAGCCAAAGCATTAACTTCAAAAGATATTTCATCCAAGCACTTTTTGAACGCTTCAAGTTTTTCGTTTGGTTCAAGGTCTTCAATATATGTTTTTTGTTCCCCGATAAGAGTTTTGATGTTGTTTAGTTCTTCTATGCTATTGTCGTTATCTCCGATTTGGGTAATTTTTTCATTTAGTTCTTCGAGCATAGAAGACAATTTTTTATCGTTCTCTGTTAATTTTTCTTCTATTGCAGGTCCTAATGCTTCTATTTTAGGTGTAATATCTTCAATTTTTGTTCCCATATCCTCAATTTTTGGGGCGATTTCGGATACGGAATCATTTACATCTGCCAAAGTGTCTGATACTTCGTTCAAAATATCAGTGTTTGTTGTATCTGATACAAATACATCAAGTTTTGATTCTATTGAATCAAGTTTTGAATTAACTGTAATATTCCCTGTTTTTATGTATTTTTCAATGTCGCTTAACCAATTATTGTTTAAGGCTTTTAGTACTTCATCAACTTTAGAGTTGATACTCATTACAACTCCGCTGTTATTGATAGAAGGAATTTTTGATGTTTCTTTGTCATTTGAACTTTTCTTAACTTCTTCAACAGTATCTTTAAGATTTCTTATATCGTTTTGAAGAATGTCAAAAGCCTGAACAAAATCGAATTTGTCTTCTCCGAAAATATCATCTTCGCTGACTTCAAAATCGTCATCTTCGAGTTCTTCACCTTCATTTGTATTAGTAACTTTTGAAGCCGTAATTTTAGAAAGTGCGAGGTTTTCAAGTTTTTTGCTTATACCTTCAAGTACTCCTGAAATTTGTTTGTTATCGTTAGAGAGAACTTCAATTTGTTTTGAATATTTTTCAAATTCTTGTTTTAGTTCATCAAGCACATCCGGACTATATTCAATGTTTGCAAATATTTCGGAGTCTTCATTGTCAGTTTTTGATTTTTTCTTTGAAGATTTTGCTTTAAAACTCTTTTTAAGTCCTTCAATCGCTTCAAGAATCAACTCATTATTGTTTGCAACAGCAAGCATTGATTTAATTTCGTCACTTTGTGCTTTGATTTCCTGCTTAATTTCATCAACGCTTTTAATTATCAATCTTTCCTGAGAGTCTTTAAAATCTTTGATGTCTGAAACAAAGTCCTGAAGTTCTTTCATTGATTCGGCATCAGGCGGAACAATAGCATCAAGAGATTTTTCAACATAATCTCTTAAATTATCAAGTTTGATTATTATTGAATCGGTATCTGTCAGAATGAAATCTTTAAGGTTGTTTTCGTTTTCTGTAAATTTTTCGGTTAATCTGCCGTATAAATCTTCAATATCTGCGCTTAAATCTGCAAGTTCAGGAGCAGAAAGCAAAGATTGATTAAGTTCTTCAACTTCATTTTTCAAAGTCGCAGGATTTGAATTGTTATACATTCTCTCAAGAAGTTCTCTTATTGGCTCGATTTCTTTTAAAATATCTGTTGTTTGTTTTGAAATATTTTCTGTAATATCTGTAGAAACAAGTTGTAATTCTTGCCTAAAATCGCCGAGAGTTTCGTTTGCATTAGAGAGTTTTTCACTGAAATCAGGATTGTTCGTATTGTTGTTTAATTCAATCTCTGATATTAATTTTTGCAACTGAGCGACTTTTTGCTCAAGAAGTTCTGTTTGATATGCAAATCCTTCAGTAATCTTTTTGTCTGAAGCGTTGGCTATTTCTGAAACATTAGTGCGGATTTCTTTTAGTTTGTCTGAAAGAAAATCTTCAATTTTTGAAACATAAAGTTCTTCGGGATTATCTAAATCCAAATCAATATCTTTATTATCAAAACTTGCCGTTAATGTTTCAATTTGCTCTTTTAAGGAATTTATTTCCGACATTGCCTGTTCAATTTGTGCACTGTCTTCTGTCGCAGGTTTATCAAATTTAATTCCGTTAATTTTGTCTATAATTTGTGAAAAGGCGGATTCATTAAAAGTCTGATTATTTACAAGAGAATCTTCAAGTGAAAGAATTTTTGAATACAGGTCACTTTTTTGATTATCCTGAAGTAAATCTTTTATATCGCTTAAATATTCTCTGACATATTTAAAATCTGAATTTTCAGAGTCCGATATATTGTCAAAATCTGAAGAATTTGCTTCTATCAATGATTTTATTGTATGAAGTTCTTCTTTGATATATTCGTTGTTCGCAAGGGCATTATTTTTAATAAATTCATTTACAGAAGTTATATTATCTGCTATATATTTTTGGTTATTCAAAAACTGCTTTTCAATATCAAGTTTTAAATCTTCAACAGAGTCCTGCAACTGTGCAAATTTATCGTGAAGTTGGTTAAATTCATCCTCATTTGAGTAATCGTCTTTCGTGCTTATTTCTGCTATAGAACGTTCAATGTCTGCCAGTTTTTCATAAACTGCGGAATCTTCAGTATTAGATATGTTGCCATCTATTGCAGAAATAATTTCATTAAGTTTTGCTCCAATTTCTTCAATTGATTCATTAATTTGTTCGGAATCGTAACTTTGTGTAAGTTTTTCAAGTACCGAAATTATTTCGTTTGTGGTGTACTGAACTTGCGCGATTTCATCAGAAGTTGAAGTATTTTCAATTTGAGTGGCAATTTTTTCAGAATTCTCTTTAATATTTGAAGAAATAAGCCAATTTTCAATGGAATTTGTTTTGTTATATATGTTGGCAATTTCGTTAGAAACATCAATATTAGGTAGTTTCAGAGTTATATCTTCAACATCTTCCTGAATTTTTGGCAATACTTCAAGTTGTTTTGAAATTTCATCTGTTTTCTCATTGATTCTTTCAAGTGTCTGACCGTTTTGCAAAATGCTTTCAATCTTATCTTGTGATGGAGTATTCTCCAAAATTTCCGATATTATGTTTTTTAATTCGTTCTGCGAGTTATGAATGTCATCAATGTCACTAAGTATTCTTGTCGCAAGTGCGTCATTGAGGTCAGTGACAATATTTTGGATTACATCAAGTTCTTCTTTTAATGTATTTAAATCCGCACTAATATCTGCATTATTATTTGTATCAGAAGAAGTTATCATACCTGTAAGATTGTTAATTTGAACAAATAATTCCGATAAACCTCTTTCAAGTTCGGATGCGTCTGGGGCTTTTTCTATATTCTGTGCGACTTGGCTCAATGTCTGTTTAATTTCATCAGTTTGAGACAGGATATCTTCAGTTTGTTTTTGTACTAATTCAAAATCTTCTTTGTTTATATTTTGGTCTGCTTTTTTATCTATGCTTGCAAGTGTGAGTTGCACTTCATCTAAATCGTCTTTTTGAATATTAGAATTTAGTCTTTCTTCTATTGCATTTGTTTTTTCAAAAATTGAATCAATTATACCTTTTGTTATTTTCAAATCTTCATTTGTTGCGACATTGTTTAGTAATTTTTCGAGATTATCTTCTTTTGATTCAATTTCGTTAAGAAGATTTATTATATCATTTGTTGCCTTAAATATAATGTCAATCTGTGCTTTAGCGGTTTCGCCGGATTTTAGAGGATCAAGTCCTTTAACATTTGCCAAAACTGTTTTTAAAGTCGTATTGATATCGTCTATGGTATTTTTATAAGAATGATTAACATTTCCAAGGTCATTTCTCAAAAGTGATATGGTTCTTAGAATATCTTCTTTATCGGTTTTGTTTGTTGCAACATCATTGAGCCTTGTTTCAATTCCTGCTAAAATTGCTTTTTCCTGCCGTGCTTCTGTGTAAAAGTTATTTACATTTTTTGAAAAAACATCAAACAACTCTTTCATATCATCATTTTTAACATGATCATCCTGAGAGTTGTAAACGGCTTTGAGTGCTTTTTCTATATCTTCAAATTTGTTAAGGGTTTGAGAATATTTTTCATCCACAGATTTTGCAAGTTCATTGATATAAGCCTTCAATAGTTCGGTATTTGTATCTGAACTTGTCATATCAAGCCTTGAATTTATACTTGTCAGCAAACGGTCAAAACTGTCTGCATTTGCATCATTACTCCTTTGCATATCATTGAGCAAATTTATTATTTTTTCTATATCATGAGCCATTTTAAATCCCTTAACATTAAAATATAACTATCCCTACATGCTAATTTTATCAACTTATAACCTATTAGTAAAATAATTTACTCTTATTTATTACAAATGTTAAGCAGAAAAAATAAATGTGGCGATAAAATATTTAGTTAGTGTTAGTATAGAACATGTATAGAGTTTTAAGAGGGGATGACATGAGTAACATTGTAATTGACAAATCAAAGTGTAAGGCTTGTTATTTGTGTATGAAAGAGTGTCCTAAAAATTTAATTAAAATCAGTGATGATACAAATAATTTAGGAAACAGAGTGGTAGAATTTCAGGACCCTAACGGTGAATGTTTGGGTTGTGCCATGTGTGCAACGAGATGTCCTGATTTGGCTATTACAGAGGTTTACAGAGGGTAATTCGTTTTTTGAAAGGTTAGTTTAATGACGGCAACAATTACAGATAAAAGAGTTTTGATGAAGGGTAATTATGCAATAGCAAATGCTGCTGTTTTGGCAGGTTGTCAGTGCTATTTCGGTTATCCTATTACTCCGCAGAGTGAAATCGGAGAGTTTATGAGCGGTAAGATGCAGGAACTTGGCAGAGCCTATGTTTCCGCTGAAAGTGAACTTGCCGCAATAAATATGACAATCGGCGCGTGTTCAACTGGTGTAAAAGCCATGACTTCGTCTTCTTCATGCGCTGTTTCACTTATGCAGGAAGGTTTATCTTATGCAACTTCAGACCAACTTCCAGTAGTTTTGGTTAGTGTTATGCGTGGCGGCCCGGGGTTAGGTAATATTTATCCTTCTCAGGGCGATTATTTTCAGGCTACAAGAGGGGGCGGAAACGGGGATTACAAACTCATTGTCCTTGCTCCGTCAACGGTTCAGGAATGTGCTGACTTGACTTACAAAGCATTTTATCTTGCTCAGAAGTACCGCAATCCGACAGTACTTTTAGCCGATGGTTTATTGGGACAAATGATGGAACCGGTTGAATTTAAAGAATATCCGTATCCTGAAATCGATAATTCACAATGGAAATTGTCGGGGGCAAAAGGCAGAGATGCAAGAATAATTCGTTCTTATGCTCCTTTAGCCGATAATCAATGTGTTTTTCTTGAAAAATTATTCGAAAAATACAGAACGATTGAAGAAAATGAAACAGAATGGGAAGAAATCGGGACGGAAGATGCTGATATTGTTCTTGTCAGTTTCGGTTCTACTTCAAGAAATGTCAAAACGGCTGCTAAAATATGCAGACAAAACGGAATGAAAGTCGGTGTTTTAAGACCGATTACACTGTTTCCGTTCCCGACTAAACGCTTGCAGGAATTATCACAAAAAGTGAAGATGTTTATAAGTGTTGAAGTTAATATGGGGCAAATGGTTCAGGATGTCAGACTCGCAGTAAACGGTAAAGTTCCTGTTGAACTTATTCACAAAGGTGTTGGCACTCCGCCGTCACCTGAAGAAATAGTTAAGCAGATAGAGGAGTTAATATAATGGCAACACAAGTTTTTAAAATACCTGATTCGTTTAAAAAAGATGCAAAGTACACATTTTGTCCGGGATGTGACCATGGTGTTGCAGTTCGTCTTGTCGGAGAATGCCTGTCGGAACTTGGCTTAACCGAAAATACAATCGCTGCTTGTTCTATCGGTTGTTCGGTTACTATTTATGATTTTTTAAATGTAGATTCCCTTGAAGCGCCTCATGGCAGAGCGTTGGCAGAAGCAACCGGTATCAAAAGGGCATGCCCTGACAAGTTTGTATTTACTTATCAAGGAGATGGTGATTTTGCTTCAATCGGTCTTGCAGAAAGTATGCATGCCGCTTTAAGAGGCGAAAAAATTTCTGCAATTTGTATAAATAATACAACTTACGGTATGACAGGCGGTCAGTTAGGACCGACGACTCTTTTAGGTCAGGTTACAACGACTTCTCCAACCGGCAGAAATCTTGAATATTACGGCTATCCGATAAAAATAGCTGAACATATTGCACTTTGTGACGGTACTGCTTTTAGTGCAAGAGTTTCGTTAGATAGTGTTCCTAATATTCGTAAAGCAAAACAGGCTATAAAAAAAGCATTTGAAGTTCAAATGAAAGGTTTAGGTTTCGGATTTGTTGAAATTCTTTCATCTTGTCCGACGAATTGGAGAATGACTCCGGAAAAAGCGCACGAAAGAGTGAGAGATGAGATGATGCAGATTTTTAAGCCGGGAATTTATAAAGATATTACAAAGGATTTTAGTAATGAAAATTAATAAATTGTCAGGTTTAAATTTTAAGACTGTTAAAAAGATGACTGACAAAAATATCGCAAAATATTTAAAAGCAAAGTTAGAATTGAATATGAAAAAGGATTCTTTTACTAAAATAAATAAGTAGTTATATGAGGAAATGATATGGAAAAAGACTTTATAATTGCAGGATTTGGCGGACAGGGTGTTCTTTTGGCAGGTGAAGTGCTTGCTAACGGTTTTATGATTGATGATAAAAATGTAACCTGGTATCCGTCTTACGGTGCGGAAATGCGTGGCGGAACGGTTAATTGTACTGTCGTAATGTCTGATGAAGATGTTAGTGCAGTTCAAAAATCAAGTGCTGATTTTATTATTGTTTTAAATCAGGCATCATTTGACAAATATATTTCCTGGGTTAAAAAAGGCGGTTCTATTATCGTAAATTCCTCTCTTGCAGTAATTAAAAAGACGAGAGAAGATATAAACTATATCTTTGTTCCTATTACAAAACTTGCTCAGGAAAAATTAGGAAATATAAAGATGTCCAATATTTTGGCATTGGGAACATTATCAAGAGTTAGCAAACTGATTTCACTTGAAACTTTGGAAAAGGCTTTGCATAATGTAATTCCTGCCAGAAAAGCAAATCTTATTCCCAAAAATATTGAAGCGTTAAAACTCGGTTATGAGTATGATTTATTAAAAGTTTAGTTCAAAATCACCTAAAAAGTTGATTTTAAATTTGTCAAAACAGTATATTCTTCATGTGTAAGTAGAAAGGTCTGTATAAAAGTGAAAAAACAACTAATTGCATCTATACACGAAAAAGAATTGCAACTGGCGAAATTAAAACAGCATATCGATAAAAGTGATATTTGTTCAGATTTATACAATAAAGTGTTAATTGAAAAAGCAATCCTAAAAAAACAACTTGATGATTTGAAAAATAATTCGATAGCAAATAGGATTAAACACCTTGTTTCTCGAAGGGACAGTAAATTGATTTGCGATTATTTTAAGGGGTAATTTTATTTTATTACATCAACATAATTATTGATGTATTGTTTTACTCCTTTTTTGCGGTAAAGTTTCAGGTTGTTAAACTGTATTGCTTTGTGGTCAGCGCAAACAATAGTAAGTGAATTCGCCTGTGGATTTTTGGCAATAATGCTATTTGCGGGGTATTTTACAGGTGTTTTACTTATCCTAAAATTATACGGGTCAACCGTAAAAAATACTTCTTTATAAGTAATGTAACTTGGTAAAAACGGATGCAGGGCTCTTATGGTGCGTGAAATTTCATCAGAACTTTGAAGTGTAAAGTCAAGCATCATTTCTTCTCCTGAAATATTAGGAAAATATGTTGCGAGGCTTTCGTTTTGGTTGACAGGAGTTAAAATCTTTTCATTAAGGTCATTTAAAAATTCTGCAACAAGTTCTCTTGCTTTTGATACTGTTCTTTCTCTCAGTTCCCGAGATGTGTCACATTCATAAATCCTTATCTTTTCTTGTTTTAAGATTGCCCCTGCATCGTACTCATCATTTACAAGGTGAATAGTCACACCTGAATATTCCTCTCCATGCAAAATGGTTTGGATATAAGGATTTGGTCCTCTGTATTTGGGCAACAGTGACGGATGCACATTGACCGTTGCAATTTTAGGTATATTGTAGGTCTTTGGCAAAATGAGTTCTTTCCATGTTCCTATTATGATTAAATCTACATTTAAGGACAGCATAAGTTTTTGAAAAGCCTCGCAATTTGCAGATTTTAGTCTTATTTGATTTAATTTAAGTTTTTTAATTAGTGTAACTTCCGGTGCAGGTGTAAAAAAATCATCAAGCATGATTTTGAGTCTTGATTTTGAAGTGTAATCATAACGAAAAACACCTGCAATTTCTACTCCGGCATCAATGACGCCAAGTATAATATTTGCAAGCATTAAACCTTTCCCTAATACAACCGCTCTCATAATGTAATTATATCAAAAAAATACGCTCTGTCCGAGCGTACTTTTTTTTATTTATTTTGAATGTTTTTTATTTTACATAAGTTGTTGCAAGTTTTACAAATTGTTCAAATGTAATCGGTTCTTGTGTTTGAGCATCTATAACCGGTTTTGTTTTGAGCATTTGTTCGTATTCGTTATGTAATTGCGCAACTGTTTTCTTTTGAAAATGTTTGTCTATCTGTTCGTCCGCAATATTTTCTCTGATATTTTGTCGTGCTTGTTTCAAATCGTCATAATTTTTGTAAGCAACCTGAGTTTTTACTCTTTGATGACCGAACATGTGCGCAATTTGAGTACCGATAACAAGTAACGGTGCAAGTTCTGCCGTTCCTCTTGCAATGTCTTTAATCGGTGACGGAAATTTTGCAGCCAATTCGGATGCTTTATTTAAAATTTTACTGTTATTAAGTCCGTTTCTTACTTTTTTAAGAACGGAAAGAATTTTTTCGTTATCAGCCATATTGATAGCCTTAACTATTGCTTTTGTTCCGAGTTTGTCAACACCTGCAAGAACTCCAAAACCTGCAGCAAATGTTGCAATAGAAGAAATTACAGGATTATTTCTTATAACATCAATTTTCTTTGCAAGAAAATCTTTTGTATCCCACAATACTCCCAAAGCCGCAAGTCCTGCAGCCCAACTTGCACTGACTAATCCAAAGCGTGCAAATTTCAAAGCACGGGCATTATTTTTTCCGAATTTTGCAAGTGCTTCAGGGGATAATTTTGCTGCTGCGGCTGAAAGTCCGCCTGCTAAAGGTAATGTTACAAATAAGGCATTGTCTATTGCTCGGTGTTTTCTGTCATTGACATCATGTGAGGCTTTCTTCCATGCTATATCTCTTAAATCTCTGTCTTTCAACTTTGCAAAAAGTTGTTCCTCCACACTCGCCTTAAATGCCGTATTATTGGCATTTTGACTTGATGAAACAGAATTTACCTGCATATAACACCTATACCTTTCGCAACTTCATTATACTATAATTCCTAAGTCATGTGAATTATTTTTTTGCTAATTTATATAAAAATATTTATAAATATTTACAATTTATCCTGTTTTTCTTACTATTTCTTTATGAACAGATTTTTTATATCTACAATGGGTTGTAAATCAAATCAATTTGAAACGGCAATAATTAAAGAAAATCTCATAAATAACGGATTTGAGGAAGTTAATAATCTTAACAATGCCGATTATTTTATTCTCAATTCATGTTCTGTCACACACAAAAGTGATAATGAGGCATTTTATCATTTGCGAAATGCCAAACATAAAAATCCTCAGATTAAAACTGTTTTGACAGGTTGTATTGCTCAAATTGAAAAAGATGGACTTTTAAAAAAAGATTTTATTGATTACGTTATAGGAAATGATGACAAACTGCATCTTTATAAGTATCTTAAAGATGATGAAAAATATTGTGTTTCTGATGTGATGACTATTGATAAATTTAATGAAGTTTTACTTGCAGATACTTCAAAAACAAGAGCGAGTCTGAAAATTCAGGACGGATGTGATTCAAGATGTGCATATTGTATAATATGGAAAGCAAGGGGCAAAAGCAGAAGTGCGTCAAGCGATTTCATAATAAAACAGATTAATGATTTTGCCGATGCCGGTTTTAAAGAGGTAGTATTGACAGGAATTCACATTGGTCAGTGGGGCAAGGATTTCGGTCTGACTTTGATTGATTTATTAAAAGATATTGAAACAAAAACAAGTATTAATCGTTATCGTTTGGGTTCGCTAAATCCCAATGAAATAAATGATGAACTGCTTGAATTTTTGCAAAAATCTGATAAATTCTGCCCGCATTTTCATTTATCTTTGCAAAGTGCGAATGATAATACTCTGCGCTCTATGAACAGATTTTATAAGACGGATTTTTATTTAAAACAAATTGAACAGATAAATGATATGTTTGATTTGCCGTTTTTAGGCAGTGACATCATCGCAGGTTTTGCAGGTGAAAGTGATGAAGATTTTGAAATTACAAGGCAAAATCTTGAAAAATCTGGGCTGACGCAAATTCATACATTCCCGTATTCACTTCGCAAAGGTACTATCGGTGAAAATATGCCAAATCAGGTGAGTGATGAGGTTAAAGAAAAAAGAGCAAATATTGTGAAAGAAATTTCACGCAGAAAATATAATGATTTTGTAAATAAAAATCTCGGTAAAGTTCACGAAGTTCTGATTGAAAAACATCGTGATCGGCATAATGGTAATTTAAAAGGGGTTACAAGAAATTATCTGACGGTCCAAATTGGATCAGACCGGGAAGATTTATTTAATACATTGCAAAAGGTTCAACTGACAGAGTTTAATGACGGAATAATTTACGGAAAGTTGCTTGTATAATCTTGACAAAAAATGAAAAAATTTTTAAGATGGTAGTGTCATTCTGAACTTGTTTCAGAATCTACCAGTTAAGTTAAATAGTAAATGTAAAAAGTATTTAGACAAAAGTCTTATGAATTAAGCATATAAGGAGGTTGAATATGCTAAAACGCAGTGATATTAATGTTTTTAGGGGGAGCAATCGCTAAAACCTCCTTATAGAGTGGCTTTTACTCTAACAGAACTTTTAATGGCACTGACAATAGTTGGTGTTCTTGCGGTTTTGACCGTACCGATTTTGATAAATAATTTTCAAAACAGGTTGTTTGCAACGCAGATAAAGAATTTTTCTGCAGAAATAGAACAGTTTGCGCAGGATCAACTGATTACCCACAAAACCCGTGATTTATTTGACACAGATTTTGGCGAGCCGTCAAAACTTTTAACTGACGGACATTTTAGTATTGTGAAAATTTGTACGGCCGAAAATTCTCTCAAAGATTGTTGGAAAACCGAGGCAGAAGGGAAAGATAAGGTGAAATATAAGTATCTTTATAACAGAGGTGTAGGTGTTGCATCAGGATTGACAGTTATATTAAAAAATGGTTTGATGTTCCGCTATGGCATAAAAACTATTGATGGGAAAAAATATGCCCGTATTTTAGTTGATGTAAATGGAAATGATAAACCCAATATAGCAGGAAGAGATTTATTTGCTTTTAAAGTTAATTCTAAAGGACATGTTCGATATTATTCCCCAAATTCTACTCATTCAAATAAAGTAAAAAATTGTAAATCTCTTAGAAATGCTCCATTACATTGTTATGATGCATTGGTTGATAACAATTGGAAGATGGATTATTAATTGTCATTACGAGCAAACACAGTTTGCGTAGTAATCTCATCTAATCAACAACTGAACAACCTTGAATTCATGGGATTGCCACGAAAATCAAAGATTTTCTCGCAATGACAAAATAAAAATGGCGGGTTTAAAAGAGGGTCTTGTATCACAC
>CACYKF010000018.1 GCA_902774905.1 uncultured bacterium | reverse complement strand
ATCAGCGAAGTTTTCTTTTCTTTGGTTCATTTCTTTTCTTTTGCCTCGCAAACAAAAGAAAAGAAATGAACATAATAAGAATATCTTAGCGTGATATTCGCATAATATTATTTATGTAAACTTGTTCTTGACAAATGTGTACTTACATCCGACAATAAAAACAGTTTAGGGGATATTAAAATTATGGTTAAACAAACTTATTTACATGACAAACATATTGCACTTGGTGCAAAGATGGTTGATTTTGCAGGATGGCACATGCCTGTTCAGTACACATCAATTATTGAAGAACACAAAACAGTAAGAGAAAATGTCGGAGTTTTTGATGTTTCTCACATGGGCGAAGTTTTTGTATCTGGCAACGATGCAACAGAATTTTTAAACAAAGTCGTTCCGCAAAATATTGACAAACTGCCTTACGAAAAAGCGGTTTACTGCCAATTGACAAAAGAAAACGGCGGTTTGATTGATGATTTGATTATTTATAAAATAGGGATTGAAAATTATTTAATTATCTGCAACGCATCACGAATTGATGAAGATATAAATTGGCTTTCATTAAACGCAAAAGGTCTTGATGTTGAAATAGATAATCAATCACATAATTATTCACTGCTTGCAATACAAGGACCAAAAGCGATAGATTTGATGCACAAAATGGGTTATGATATTCAGGAGCAAAAATCTTTTACAATAAAACCTGCAACCATTGAGGGTTTGAAACTTTTTGTTTCCCGTACTGGCTACACAGGAGAAGACGGATTTGAAATTCTTATAGAAAATGATTTATCCGAATTTTTATGGGACAGAATTTTGGAAAAAGGACAGGAATTTGAAATTAAACCTATCGGGCTTGGGGCAAGAGATACCCTCAGACTTGAAGCGGGTTTACATCTTTACGGAAATGATTTAAACGAAACCACTACACCGATTGAAGCAGGGTTAAGTTGGTCTGTTCCGAAAGATAAAACTCAGGATTACAACGGCAAAGATGTAATTATGAACCAAATTCAAAACGGAGTTGAGAAAAAACTTATCGGATTTGAGATGTTAGACCG
The DNA here is from genome assembly GCA_902774905.1 of uncultured bacterium. Taxonomy (GTDB): domain Bacteria; phylum Cyanobacteriota; class Vampirovibrionia; order Gastranaerophilales; family Gastranaerophilaceae; genus Zag111. Next base: position 28,687 of record CACYKF010000018.1, on the reverse strand, counting down.
TAACATTCCGCGTCACGAATACGAGATATATTTTAAAGGTGAAAAAGTCGGGGAAGTTACAAGCGGTGGAGTTGCTCCGACTGCAGGCAAAAATATCGGTATGGGTTATGTAAAGAATTTACCCGAAATTTGCACGGATTCCATTGTTCAAGTTATGATAAGAGAAAAATTACATGATGCAAAAGTGGTCAAAAGACCATTTGTTCAAAAAAGGAACAGAGTATAATTAAAAAGTCAATAGCAAATAGTGAAAAGTGAATAGACCTTTACGAAATTGATTATTATTAAATCGTGCGTTACCACCGATAATGACTATTCACTACTCACTTTTTACTATTCACTAAGATAAGGAGTATGATGATGAGTTACAAAGATGAAATGTATTGCACAAAATCTCACGAATATGTTGTAAAAGAAGACGGAAAATATGTAATCGGCTTAACCGATTATGCTATCGAACAATTAGGCGATATTGTATTTTTGGAATTACCCTCTGTCGGAGATGAATTTGAAAAAGGTGAAACTTTTGCAAATATTGAATCAGTCAAAGCCGCTTCTGAAATATATATGCCAATCAGCGGAAAAATTGTTGAAATCAATGAAACACTCCCTGATGCACCTGAGAAGTTAAATGAGGACTGCTACGAAGGCGGATGGCTTGTGAAAATCGAGTCAAACGCACAGGAAAGCGAATTTGATGATTTATTGACTTATGACGAATACAAATCAGAATTGGAATAATTATGAAAAATTTTTTAGTACATAACGAAGAAACAATAAAGCAAATGTGTACCGAAATCGGTATTAACGGTGTAGAAGATTTATTCAGACAAATTCCTCAGGATATAAGAATGAAGGAACTTAATTTGCCTGACGGATTAAGTGAAATGGAAACTCAAAGACAGGTAAAAAAACTTGCAAAAGAAAATAAATCCGACTACATCAACTTTATGGGCGGAGGGATTTATAACAAATTTATTCCTGCCTGCATTGGTCAGGTTGCAAACAGATTTGAATTTAATACCGCATACACACCTTATCAGCCTGAAATTTCACAAGGCACTTTGCAAGTTATGTACGAATTTCAAACAATGATTTGCCGTTTGACAAGAATGGATATTTCAAACGCAACTGTTTATGATGGCGGAACGGCTTGCGCTGAAGCAATTTTAATGGCTTGCCGTATTTCAAAGAAATACAAAGTCTGTATTTTAAATTCTCTCAACCCTGAATACAAAGAAGTAATCAAAACCTACACATATTCACAAAATATTGAAGTTGATTGGGTGGATGAAATTCCGCAGGATGTAAAAGATTATGCATGCGTACTTGTTCAGACTCCAAATTATTATGGTGAAATCCTTGAAGTTACAAAAAACGAAGAATGTTTACTTGTTGTTTGCACAGATGTTTCAACACTTTCAATCTTAAAACCTCCGAGTGAATACGGTGCAGATATTGTTGTCGGTGATATTCAGACTCTTGGTATACCGATGAACTTTGGCGGCCCAAGTGCAGGGTTTGTGGCTTGCAGGGAAAAATTTATGCGTCAACTCCCCGGTCGTCTTGCAGGAAGAACGGTAGATAAGGACGGCAAGCAAGCATTTTGTCTGACTATTCAGACAAGAGAGCAGCATATAAAAAGAGAAAAAGCAACAAGCAATATCTGCTCAAATCAGGCGTTAATAGGGCTTTGCGCCAATCTTTATCTTTCGGTTATGGGAGAAAAAGGATTTTATCAAGCCGGATATCTGTCAACCTTAAATGCTCATAAACTCGCTGAAAAATTGCAAAATAAAGGAATAAAAGTTTTAAATAAAAATTTCTTCAATGAATTTGTTATAGAAGTTGAGAATTCAGAAAAATTCTTATCCGATTTGGAACAAAAGGGAATTTTGGGCGGAATAAGACTTGATGAACACAAGATTCTTGTTGCCGTAACGGAAATGATTACGGATGAAGATATTGAAATTTATTTACAATAAAACACTGTCAACAAGCGGTTTTATGGTATTTAAAGCATATTCTGTTATATTGTGATTTGTCCAAAAATCGCTACGCTCAATATATTTTTTTACAATTTTTCTTGCATAAGAACCTACGGCAACTGCGTTATAATTTATACCGCACATTTGCGCAAGTTCTGTTGTTTTTGAGTTTGTTCCGCCTGAAAGCATTAAATAGACGGGCAATTTTGCATTTTGCACAATTTCAGCAGTTGCAACAGCCTGTAAAGTCGTTTTGTAATCATCATCTCCTCCGCTCATCGGGAATCCGTCAGCCTGAATTATTGTTGAATAAGGCGCTCTAACATCAATCATTTTTTTTATTCGTTCGATTAACGCTTCATCACCTAATTTTCCTCTGCTGATGCAAATACTTAACATTCCGTCAAAATTATTATTTATATACTTCCATTTTGCAAAAATTTCGTTTTCATCCTGTCCTATCACATGAAATTCCAGACAGTCTATCCCTTTTTTAATAAGTTTAGGCAGGATTTCGTCAAGATTTTTTTCTTCGGGAGTATAAGAAATAGCACCTCTTGGGCAAACCTTCCAGCATCTTCCGCACCCGATACATTTAGATTTTTTTACTTTAGCATAATGAATCGCACCCTGAGGACAAACGGATTCACAAGAACCGCAATTTATGCATCTGTTATAATCTATAACCGCCTTATTACAGTGAGGATCACTTTTAATTCCCACACTCACGCATATATAAGCATCATAAATATTTGCACTGTGCAATGTGCTTAATACCGCATCAATAACTTCTTCACTTGCCGACAAATCAAAAAATCTGCATCCCGCAATTGCATACAGATACACAAGTCTGCGTATACTTTCCACATCTTCATTCCCTGCTCCGCAAACAAGTTTGAAACAATGTTTTTCTTCCAATAAATCTTTTAACACTGTTATCTCACCATATATTTGTATATAATTTCGGATGCTTTTACAATAAAATCTTTACCCTGCGGTGCATTATGAGGACGATGCGCAAGTATTACAACAATATAGCGTTTGCCTGTCGGAGTAACAACAATTCCTGCATCTCCAAGCACTTTACCTATATCACCTGTTTTGTGATAAAAGACAGAACCTTTGCCCAAACCTGCCTGAATCAGTCTGTCATTATGAACATGACTCATATAATCATAAATTTTATTTCTTGATGCATCAGTTAAAAATTTCTCATTCAGGTCAATGTTATATAACATCTGTGCAATTTCTTTTGCGGTAGAATGATTTGTTCCGCCCATATCAGGAAGCCAAGTATGAATTTCCGTATTTTTTAAACCCCAATCTCTGACAGACTGATTAACCGTATTCATACCTCCAATTTGGGACATGAGCATATTTGTGGCGGAATTATCGGATTCGGTAATCATTACCTGAGCAAGTTTATCAACAGTAAACGGTGTATTTCCAGCCATATACTGCAAGTTCCCCGATCCCTCACTTCTGTAATACTCCGTCAGAGGAATTGTGTCATCAAGCGCAACTTCACCGTTTTCAATTGATTTAAACAAATCAATTAGAACAGGAATTTTTATTATACTTGCAACCGGATAAATTTTTGAAGCGTTTATATCTACATAATTTTGGGTTTCATAGTCCCAAACATAAATTGCAGGTTTGACCATCGGATATTCTTCCATAAGCCCCAAAAGTTCACCCTGCAAAGACGGCATATTTACACCCTCAGTAATTGAATCCATTTGAGCATCTTTTGAATCCAAGGGATAAGAAAATTTGCGTTCGCCCAAATACCAATTATTTGAAAGATAATTAGTCACAGGGAATGCAACCTGATACAAATTTTGCGAAATATTTTTGTAAGGAATCGGAGCAAATACGGATTGTTTCATTGTACTAAAAGAATAAGGCATAAATATCATCAGTAAACCAAGCACTATCAAACTTGACAAAAGAAAACGCAACGGATTTTTCTTTCTTTTTTGTGCTTTCATTTTGCGTTTACGCATCTGTGAATAACTATATATCTTCCCTGAAGTTCTTACATCAGAAACCATATTTGAAGCGTAAGAAGCATAATTTGAATAATCATAATCCTTTGCTAACTTCGGCATTAAAATCCACCCCTTTTATTGTTCCTGTTACCATTGTAACTTTTGGCAAAAATGAGTGCAAATTTATTACGCAGATTTTACATTATTCATTTGTTTCTTTAAAATAAATTTTTCAACATTAGAAAAAATAAGCGGATATATTGCAGTTACAAAAAATCCCAGCGCAAACATTGACGGCAAGCCGACTCTGAAATGCGATTCGTGTATTATAAAATAATTGTTTACCGGATAAAAAATACTATAAAAAATACAAGCCCCAACTATACCTCTTATAACTCTTGTCTTTATACTGCCGCTTTTTGGGTCAAACGGGAAAAATCTTTTGCATAACAATACCCCGTTGACTAATCCCATAACCCAACCGCAGAACAATACGGCAACATATCTCGCATGATACGGATTTACAAGCAATTTCCCGTTTACATAATCCAAAGGATAACTTTTTAAAATTACATACAGTAATGTACCCAAAATTGTAATATCAAAAATTGCGAGTAAATATAAATATCTGTTTTTATCTTTTTTGCACCATTTTAAAATATAGTGCATCACAAAAACAAATACCAATCCGGATAACAAACCGATTACAACATCCTGAGGGGTATGAACACCGAGATAAGTTCTTGAAAATGCTATTGTAAGAATTAATAACACAATCAAAGTTGCTATAAACTTTCTTTTTCTCAATAAAAATGCAACCCCGCCCCAACTTGTAGCAGAAATCATACAATGCCCGCTCGGAAAAGAATACCCATGCGCCATTGCAAGAGCAGATGCAACGGGTTTTATCTTGTCACTCAATATCCATGGTCTATACACACACGCAGAAGTTTTAAATAACTGCATAAATAATATTCCGCACGAATTTAACCCGAATAAATACAATCCCGCTTCAGAATCAATACACCAATAAATTATACTTATTACAAGTGTGGGGATGAGAATTTCGCCAAACATGGTTATATGCAAAAATATATTTTCAAATACAGGTCCTAAATGTGTTCTCAGATTTTGAACCCATAAAAGATAATCAATTTGAGGATTTAACCAATTCGGATCAGATAAAAATTCGTGTATCATAGCAAAAACTCCCCTTCCTACAATCACAATAGCATAAAATCTGAAAAATACAAAGAAAAAAGGCACTGAAATATATTCAGCACCCAAGAAGATTGATTATGATGGATGATTCGATTTAAAATTCCCCTAAATTTTTCCCTGTTATTTAAAATTTTTTTTAACTCAATTTACGCTTTCGTGAGTTATTTATGTTTTCCCAAAATCTTTTGATTTAATATCCCTTACATTTATATAAACAATTTTTGTTTTTAAAAATTGCCTTATTTTTATACATTGTTAAGAAATATTAAAATTAAAATGCATCAAAAGAATCATTAAGCGGATTTTTGAATTTCGTAATATTCGATTGGAACAGCAATTTGACGGTATCAACAGGACCGTTTCTGTGTTTTGCAATAATAACTTCCGACAGTCCTTTTGAATTTGCTTTAATTGCTTCTTCTTCCTCTGATTCTTCGGCTTTTGCATAATAATCCGCACGATAGATAAACATTACAATATCAGCATCCTGTTCGATTGAACCTGATTCTCTCAAGTCTGAAAGCATGGGGCGTTTATCATTTCTGCTTTCAACCTGACGAGATAATTGCGAAAGTGCAATTACAGGGACATCAAGTTCTTTTGCCAAAATCTTTAAACCTCTTGAAATAGCGGAAATCTGCTGCAATCTGTCCTCTTTGCCCGAACTTTCCATAAGTTGAAGGTAATCAATTACAACCAAACCCAAATCTTTTACCTGAGATTTCAAACGTCGCAATTTTGTACGAATATCCGTGAGAGTACAACCACCCGAATCGTCAATATAAATTTTTGCCTGATTGAAATCTTCCATTGCATCAGTAAGTTTTTCCCAGTCTTTTTGAAGCATTTGCCCTGTTTTTACTCTTTGTGAGTCAACTTCCGCATGGGAGCATAACATTCTTTGAACCAGTTGCCCTGCTGACATTTCAAGAGAAAATATACAAACCGGAACCTTTTCATTTATTGCTACATTTTGGGCAATATTTAATGCTAAAGCAGTTTTTCCCATAGCAGGACGAGCGGCGAGAATGATTAAATCCGATTTATTTAAACCATTCAGGAGCATATCAAGTTTGTCGAAACCTGTACGAACACCTGATAATTCATCTTTATGATTGCAACGATATTCTATTTTATCGTATGCACTCAAAACCAAATCTTTTACTGGAACAAGGTCTGATGTTGTTTTGTTTGCACTTATGTCATAAATAAGTTTTTCTGCCTGTTCTATTGAAACATCACTTGGTTCAAGGTCATAACCTTTACCTACAATTTCAGCACCGGCACTAATAAGTGCGCGTTTAATTGCTTTTTCTTTAATAATTTTGGCATAATATGCAACATTTGTAGTTGTAATTGTATTTTCAGCCAAATCATTTATATATGCACGACCGCCCACCGCATCAAGTTTTCCGCTGTAATTTAAAACTTCAGAAACAGAAACAATGTCTATATTGTCATTGTTATTAAAAAGTTCAATCATTGCCTCATATATATATCTGTGGGCAGGTTTGTAAAAACACCCTGCATCAAGAGAATCCGAAACCTTTGCAAGACAAGACGGATTGACTAAAACTGCACCCAATATTGCTTCTTCTGCCTCTATATTTTGAGGTATTAAATTTTCATCTGTTTCTTTTTTCTTTGCTTTTACTGCCGGCATAATTTCTCCCGTTTGTTTTTACATGATAATACATAAATATTTGTCGGCAAAAAAAGAATTGTAAATCGTTACAAAATTAATTATATGCTATATATCTTTAAAGTATTGAACAACATTTTTATAATATCTATGCAATAAAAGCACTCAATTCTTCAATTCTTTTTTGAGCATAAAAATTATTAATATAATTCAATTTTTGACAATATTTTAACCACATAATTTCAAATTCTACTGCTTTTTTTAGACCTTCTTCCGAATTTGTACCTAAAATTGCATCCGTATCAAATACAATTCTTCTTGTTTCGTAATTTGACAGATATTCTTCTTTTAATAATCTTAAAAAAGTCGTGGTTTGAGGGCGAATTCCGCCGCCGACAACAAAATCTTTTTTATAATCTGCAACTTTTTTAGAAACAATTTTTACAATATTCAGCATTGATTCTGAATTTATGTTATTAAGAGATATACCAAACGATTTTGCCATATCATCTCTGCCAAGAACAATTCCTTTTATAAAATCCGTTTGAGAAGATGAAAGTATATTTTCGAGATTATTGTATGATGTAATTGTTTCTATATTTATATACAAATTTACATCTTTTAAATTTTCACCATATACAATTTTACACCCATCTACAAATTTTTGCAGAGAATACTCAGTTTCAATCATTGGCGCAATTATAGATGTTGCACCGATTTCTTTCGCAATATAAATATCAGTCAGAGCATCGCACCCTCCGACTTTTACAGTAAGATTTAAGCCAATATCAGCCGATAACTGTTTTAATTCACGCAGTTGCGCAATAGTAGTAACCTCAGATGCCATATCGGCACGCAAAGCAACTACACCATATTTTTCTTTTAATTGTTTTATAAGAATTTTTATATTTTTCATAATTTATTTATCAGACAAGTATTTCACAAATTATATTTTTATTCATATTTCTGAGAATATCTTTGAATAATTTATAATCTTCCGAAGAAGTCTTTCCGATACTCAAAACTAAAATTACATCATCAACATTTAGCAAAGCATTTTTAAATGTTTGTGAAATTTCAGCATCAACGGGTACGATATTGTCGAAATTTTTTAGTTGAGAATTTAACGGTTCCGGTAACTGCTCAAATAATATCAATCCTGTATTTCTATCGGATTTTGATAAAAATTTGGCAGATAATTTCTTAAATTCTTTATTTATATCATAAATAACATCCTCGCCAATCATTGAATATGTCAATTTTTTATCGGTCGATTCTTTTACAATAACACCTATTATAGATAATAATATTCCAAAAATTATACCCCAAAAAATGAAAATTAATAATTTTGGAGAATCATATTCCCAATCTCTGAGCATATAAGGTTCTCTTAAAAGAATGACTTTTGAAGAATCAGACATACCCTCAACAAGTTCTGCCCACTCCAATTTTGAAGCGAGTTGAGAAACTCTTGCTGCACTTTCTGAAACATCAATTCTTGAGCGCTCCCCACTTACATATTGTCCTTGGATATTTGAAACCGCATTTTGCGCAGAACGAGAAAAACGGCTCATAGCAGTTAAATTCCCCGCACCTGTAAATGATGTCGAAGGTAAACCTGAAGAATTATTTAAATTTTTATTCAATTGCGCTTTTGCTTTTGCATATTCTGATTTAAGTATTGCTTTATCCGATTTTGATTTTTCATTGTTTATCTCTTTATGCAATGTTATATAATTTTTTACAATAGATTTTACAATATTATATGATTTGTCTTTATGTTTACATTTAAACGAAACAGATATTATATTAGTACCTTTAACATTTTCAAACTTAACTTTCTTTTTAAGAAATTTTTCAGTTGTCCAATACTGTCCAACCTTTGAAGTGGGAATAATATTGAATATTTTTTCATATCTTAAATCGTTTTCTCTAATAACTTTATCAATGATTTTTGGCGACTTCATTATTTCAAGTTCATTTGAAAGCGAATTATTTGCACCTAACATTCCGTACATATTCCCTATTTCTTCTATTGCATAAGGATTTATTTCCATCAAATTGGAATTATTTGTTTTATTTATATATAAATCTGCCTGAACTTTCCATTGTTTTGGCAAAACAAAAGTTAATACAATAAATAATATTAAAACACCTGTAAAAATCTTAGCAATAAAAAACTTTCTGCTCCAAATTGCCATAAAGATATTTTTGAAATTCACATTCAATTCTTCTTCAACTTCATTATATTGTTCCATAATTGCTTCCTTTGTATGTTAAAATTCTTTTTATCTTAGTATATCATCAACTTTTTGTAAAAAAAGTGCTTTTCTTTTGTCTAATTCTAATTTCCTTGATTGAATAACAGATATTATATCGCTTCTTTTTTCGGTGAGTTCACGATATAAATCAGTGAATTTTTCATAGTAATCATTGTCTTCTAAATTCACTGAAAATCTTTTCTGCCCGTATTGAGCCAACGCACCGACATTTTTATGAACATAGTAATCGGAATACGCAAGACTGATTGCCGGAACATCTTCTCCCATAGCAAAAATAATTGGATGATGTTTCATTGTCAAACACACTTTTGAATCTGCAATTACACGGCGTATTTTTTTGAAGTCCAAATTAAATTCATATACCATTATTCTGTTATTAGGATATTTTTTTAAATAATCGTCGAAAGAATCCGTATCAGTTTGAGTCATTGGTACAAAAACGATATTACAGTTTGTATTATCAAGTACATAATTTACTATTTTATTTATTTTATCAATATAAATTTCTTTTTGTTTTCCTTTCATACCCCAATAGTGGAAATTAAGAGTTATATAATTATCGCAATCAATTTGTTTTTCTTCTGATTTTGCACAGTGCAACGCATCATCATGAGTTACAAAATAATTTTCGCCTTTGAGTCCGATTTTACCTAAATCGTTTAAAGAAAATTCTTCATCTCTGACGGTTATAATTTTTACGGATTTTAACCCCCATATTGCAACCATTTTATTAAATAAATTTCCCCAAAGACCAATGGTCTGACCACTCATGACAACGGGAGTATTAAATATTTTACAAAGCCTGCAAATTAACATCCCGTCCCAAAATCTTGACAAAGTTTTACCCGTTAAATATCCTCCTCCGCAAAAATAGAATAAACTTGCCCCTTTTAATAATTGCAAAAAATTTACACTTCGGGAATTTAAAAATAATGTCGGTAAATCATATTTTAACAGATAAGAATTGAATAATATCCAAAGAGATTTTAATAAAAATGCAGGAACAGTCCATATTTTACCAAAAGAATATATATTAAACGGAAGTCCTTCATTAAAAAATGCCGTTCTTGATGCGTACTCGTGAAAATAATTCGGATGCAGATCTTTTGAATGGTTAACATCAGGAACTAAATTTATAATTTGATACTGCGGATATCTTTTTGTAAGAAGTTCAAGTGTTGCTTCACATTGCGCTTCATCTCCGAGATTTGTATAACCGTATCCGCCTGCAACTAATATATTTCTGTTTTTATTCATTATATTTTCTCCAATAACAATAAGAGTACATTTATTATTCTCATTATGGGAAAAGTAATTTTAAATCCAAAATGTTTATATAAAAATTTTGAACATCTTGAATTTATATAGTATCTTAAAAATCTCGATTTACGGTTTTTATTTGAATAAGGTATTTGAGTAAATTTATAGATAGCATTAGTTTGTTTATAAACAGGAGTAGGTTTTTGGTTATCTTTCATTGTTTCATAGTCAAGTTCCTCGTACTCCAACCCGCAATTAAAAAATTCTTTTAAAATTTCATCATTTCTTATAACCAAAATTGACTGACCTTTTGCATCTTCACTTGCCCATTTTCCCCATGCATCTTTGACAGAAATATCCGCTTCTGCACCCCAAAAATCAGGGCAATACAAACAACTGTTCATTGCAAAATAATAATTTCTCCAAATTTCAGTCCAACCACTTTTAAAACGATTTTTATTCATAAGAATTTCATTTTTTGTATAGATATAATTTTTAAAATTATTTGCATCCGGTATTGATTCATCTTTTGCTCTCATATTAACCTGCCACAAATCTTTATCAGAAAGTTTATTACCCTCAGTCAAAAAATCCGCAAATTTTGAATTAACATTATGAGAACATATCAAAGCACAAGTGATAATTTTTATTCCACTAAAATCTTTATTTGAATTTAAAAGATTTTTTATTCCCCTTATTACACAGGGAGTTCCCGTCATAAAATATGTCTTACCTTTTTCCAATTTAGTCAGCACATCCGAAAAATCTATTGCTTGATATGCAGAACTTACATGTTCATTTACTTCTTCGATAGTCGTACTTAATCTTGCCCCGTAATGCAAATCCCCTCTTTTACCCCAAAGTCTTTGCGTATGAATCATACCATCAATTTTTCCCTGTTCCATAAGGTATGATGCAAGTTTTGTAACCGCTCCGCCCGAACAGCATTTTAATCTTTGCGAAGTATTTTTATCCCATGCAAGATAATATTTACTATCCTCTATACCATGCCTGTGGGGAAATTCCATTTTTGACAAATCCTTGGCAATCGAAATTAATTTTTCTTTTTCCTGAGGGCAATATTTTAAACATTGACCGCAATTTATACATTTTTCAATATCTATAACAGGATTAACTTCCCCATAGTCGTTTCGAACCATTTTTATTGCATCAAATTTGCAAACAGTTTTACAAAGTCCGCAGTTTATACATAAATTATCTTTTACTGTTTTTTCGACCGTAAAAACCATTTATTAACCTTTCTGTTCCAAAATTTTATACTTTTTTACATAATATAATCTGTGACAGAACATAAAAATATGCGAAAAAGCATACATACACGCTACCGTATAAATATTTAACCGATGAATTAAATATAATATACACAACGCAACAATATGAATAATACCAGCAATAACCCAGCATTGATTTGTTTCTTTGGTATAGCCAAATGCGCCCAAAAGCGGGAATGCCATTGTTCCTGCCATTATATGGAACGGAACAATTATTGCAAATATTCTCAAAACTTTATAACTTTCGACAAGTCGCGAACCATAAAATATTGATATAATAGGTTTTGCAAATATTAATATAAACAACGATAATCCTAAACTTGCAAAAACAAGAATTTTAAATACTTTCTTCCAAAATTTTATATCTTTATTTTTTGACATGTAAGGGAAAAATGCGTTATAAAACGGAATATACATAAAATATATTGCAAGATAAATCTTTTGTGCCGAAACATAATATGCAACCATTGTTGTTGAAACACACAAACCCAAAACAAAAGCATTTGCACTTTGATACAATCCAATAGAAATATTACCTAAAAAATATTCGCTGCTGTTTCTTATTTTTAACCAAACTTCCTTAAATTTCGGAATATATAATTTCACCCCAAACTTATTTACCGCAAGCCACACACTGACCACCCCGGCAATTAATACTCCAAGAGAATTAAATAAAGGCACAAAATAATAATCACCTTGCCCCCTGATAAATGCAAATATACAAACAAGAGAAATAAATCTTGTTAAAACATTCAAATATGTTATAAATTTCATCCTTTCCATTCCTTGAAAAAACCAAGTTGAAAGCAAGACATTTCCTATAACAGACAAAAATGTAAAATAATATATAATCCAATCTTGTCTGAATTTTTCAAACTTAAATACGACGACAGACAAAATTAAAAAACTTATAAGCATAAGCCCAAGACGAGCAAACATAACAGATGTATATATAGAAGAAACTTTGTGCGAATTTTCTCTTTTTATTGCAAGTTCTCTCACACCTGATTGGTTAAACCCAAAATCCACAAACCTTGAAAAATAATCCATTATTGCTTGAGCAAAAAATATCAAACCGAATTTATCGACAGCCAAAACTCTGGAAAGATAAGGCAAAGTAACGAAAGGAATTACATAATTCAAAATTTGGATTATTCCCATTGCCGTAAAATTTTTAAAAAAGTTTTCCTTTTCTGATGATAATTTTTTTATTTTTTCTAAAATCATTGTTATTTTGTATTCATTCCTTTGCCATTTTAATAATTATTACAATTTTCTCGCTATATACCTTACATACAATCTTTTTATCACTTCCTGAAAATTAGGTATTCGCTTAATAGGGTCTAAACTTTCATAACCCCAATATAAATCTCTTATGTTTCTTAATTTGTTAGAAGTTCCTTTAAAATAATTTGCATCTTCAACATCAAAATTTACATCACAAATTGGAGATAAAACATCTGCCCAAAATTTCGGATTCCAATAATCTTCAAAAATACTTGTATAAGAATGTTGTTCAAATGAAGCATCAATATTAAAAAGAGGCTTAAGGAAATACTGAACATCTTTATTAAAATACTTTGCTTCATAAAGCATTGATGTTGAAATTCCTATAACTTTTTTAATTTTATCTGATGCAATTACGCTATATGTAGAAACATCATTAAGCAATACAACATTTGGATTTTTCTTAATATATTTAATATGTTCTTTAGAATTTTTGTATAAATACGGATGCGGGATATAATATATTTTTGAATACTGTTTTGCCAATTCTTTTATTTCATTTTCAAAATGTTCAATATTTAAAAATCCCTCGTCATTTTCAACTGATTTATCCGTCAAAGTTTGACCTATGAAAAGTGCCGAATTATCTTGCAATTTATCATCAGGAATCATATTATTATATTCCATGAAAACTTTCCAGTAATTTGCATAATAATAGAATTTTTCCTGAGGTACTTTATATTTTTGCATCTGTTCATAAACATTTTTATCATTCGTATAAATAGCAAATGCCAGGTCATCAAAAAGTTTAAATGAATGAAATGCAAAATCAAAAACTTTACACCCCAAACTTGTCAATAAATCACACAACGGAGCATACATTTCAGATCCGATAATAATTGTATCTTCATCCAAAAACTTTTTAAGATATTCAATTTGTTCCTGCGAAAGTTTATTAAAATTACACTTATGATAACATTCTTTTATATCTTTTTCTCCTGCGAGAGCATAAAAATATTCTCTTGAAAATTTTTCTTCCGCATCATTTTTTATTTCACATAAAATCTTTATATCAGGCGAAATTGCATTTTTTATAATCGGCATTAAAATCTTGAATACCCATAAAAAATATCTTTTATTATGTTTTTCCGAATTACGCAAAAAGTCACCGGTAAATATTATTCTTTTCATTTTGCCTCCTGCTTAAAAATCGATATATAAAGGTAATTATTAAAATATTTACCATTAAAGGTTCAAATAAGGTCATATAAAACTGATAAAAATAACCTATCGTGAGGGTTATCCAACACCATCCCAACCCTTTAAGATATACTTGGTCGTTATAACTCAAATTATAAGTTTTAATTTTATTCAGAGTAAGTTTTAGCTGTGTGTGGAAAAATATAAAAATTCCAAAAATTATAAATCCATACTGAGCCAAATCGGCAAAGAACAAATTTGAATTAAATACAAATTTTTGCTTTGACTGTAATGCTACTGCCATATTTTCATATATTTCCGGAGTTAAAATTACAGGAGAAGCAGATAACTGATGATACATTAAATCTGACAAATTACCCAAACCTACACCCATAAACGGATGTTTCAAAAAAATCTGAAACAGGTTTATAAAACATACTATCCTTCCACCCAACGAAGGCTCTGCCAATACAAAATCTTCAAAAGATGCAGAAGTTACTGTAGTTATAATTCGTGATAAATAAGTATCTTCAAAATTAACATTAAGTATAATTAAAATTCCGCACAAAATTGCAAATACAAAAATTGACGAAAATATTAAAATATGGCGCTTTACAAATACAATAATTTCTTTTGCAAAATATAACAATGTTATGATAAAAAATAAAATCAAATATATAGGTGACTGAGTTAAAATAAGATTCAGCCATGCAAGAGGAATTATTGTTTTTTTTACAAATAGATTTATAAACCTGTTTTCATACAATTTTATTTTTGAAGTTGCAACGCTATATATCAAAGGTAAAAATACAAACATAAATCTTGCATAAAAACTCGGTTCTTCAAACACACAATCAAGCCGTGGAAATCCATACGCTTCATAGCCTGATGCGATGCCATTATATCCGATATTTGCAAATTTTATAAATCTGACATTTGCCAAAAAATCAAATATCGATTGAATAATTTTTATATTAAAAAACATTCCGATATAAGCAATAAGACCAAGTATCATCAATATATAGAATAATTTGGTAAAAATTTTAATAAAGTTATCATAAGAAATATATTTATCAATTATAAATATAAAATATAAAAATACAGGGAAAATACACAATATATAATGTACTAATATATATCTTAATGTATTTCCTAAAGATGCAACTCCCAAAACAGATAAAAGTATCGAATCCAAAATACTTACTAATACATAAATTAGATAAAATTTAAAAGGAGTTGAACTTATAACTTTTTTAATTTTGCAGATAAAAGATTTGGGTTTTAATATAAAAACAACGGATAAAGCAATATATAAAATTAGAAAAAAAATGGGATAAACCGAATAGGCTCCGCCCAAAAAAGTCAAATTCAAAGTAAATGCAGGTAAAAAGAAAAAAATCAAAGGAAAATACAATAAAGTTTTTAAATTAAACTTCATAATATTCCCCGTACAATTTATTTGTTTTCCCTGACATTTGGTTTATGTTAAATTCTTCTTCAAAAAATTTTCTGCTGTTTTGACCAAGTTCAAATATATTATTTCTATTATCCCATAATAATCTTATTTTCTCTATACAATCATCAATATCCTGACGATAAACAAGATATCCGTTATCTTTTATACATTCTGAATTCCCGCCGACATCTGAAACTAATACAGGTAACCCTGCTCTCATTCCTTCAATTATTCCTATCGGCAAACCTTCATAAATAGAAATCAGCGCATAAACATCATAATTTTTTAATATAGGAGTAACATCAGAAATTTCGCCCATATAACAAATATTTTTATCGTTCTTACTTTCAATAAACTCTTTTACCTTATCCAATTCAGGACCATAGCCGAATAAATCAAGTTTTACATTTAATCCTTCTTTATTAACTTCATTTACTGCTGAAATCAAAGTATATGGGTCTTTTTGAGGACAAAAACGAGAAATCATAACTATTTTCAATTCATCTTCTATAAATTCTTGTTTCTTGTATTCATCCGGAATATCAGAAATTCCATTATGAACAGTTACCATCTTATTTTTATACATTGGTAGTGCTTTGACCCCTATTTGTCTGTCATATTCCGACACACAAATAATCTTTTTATAAACTGCACACATGAAAAATTCCAAAATTCTATAAAAAATTTGTTTCCATAATGCAAGTCCGCTTGTAAAAGGCCAACCATGAACTGTATAAACAGTCGGGATTTTTGTAATTGAACCGCATATTGCCCCTACAATAGCCGCTGTTGTTGCATTGCAGTGTATCAAATCAGGTTTAATTTGTTTTATTATTTCCAATGCTTTTTTATTTGCTTCAATATGAGTTTTAATATCAAAAATACTGTTAGTCATCGGAACAAAAAACATATTATCATTATTTATTCCTATTTTTTTAAGTTCATCAGACAAATAACCCGGAGTAGCCATTATAAAATAAGGTTCTAAATCTTCTGGCAACAGTTTAATTATTTCTAAAAGATATTTTGAAATCCCACCTAAATCAGAATTAGTCACTATATATAAAACTTTTTTCTTCTGATTTTCCTCCATTATTTATGTCTCCCGCCGATAGCCAAAAATACGGCTTTCACAAGTATAAATATTTCCCACATAACATTGCGATGTTTAATATAATATAAATCATGTTCAAGACGCTCTCTTTCTTCATCTACCGTAAAAACAGGGTTCATATTGATATGTGACCAGCCTGTCCATCCTGTTTTTACCCACATCCTGCAAGAATAATATGGGATTTGTTTTTTAAATATTTCGGCTTCATCTGCCCATTCTGCGCGGGGTCCTACGATTGACATATCTCCTTTTAATATGTTTATCATCTGCGGAATTTCATCAAATCTTGCCTTACGCACAAATCTGCAAAATGGAATAATTCTATCATCACCTTTGACAGACTCTGCATATTTTACATCCGTAGAATCTTTTGGAACATAATCATTGACATACATTGTTCTCAATTTGTAACATTGGAA
The DNA here is from genome assembly GCA_902774905.1 of uncultured bacterium. GTDB lineage: Bacteria > Cyanobacteriota > Vampirovibrionia > Gastranaerophilales > Gastranaerophilaceae > Zag111. The sequence goes on along the minus strand of CACYKF010000018.1, from coordinate 11,595 downwards.
TGTTTTACCGTTTTTACCTACTCTTGTTTGAGAGAAAAACGGACTCGCACCGTCAGTTAATTTTACTCTTATCGCAATATATGCCGTTATAGGTAATGTAACAATCAAAATAATTGAAGCCGCAATTATATCATAAACTCTTTTGCAAAAATCATAAGCGTACGAACGATGTGTTGCAAACTGATAATATAATTCCGTTATAGTTTTTTCATCAATATAGTACTTTCCTGTTACCATTTCATAAAAATCAGGCATTTTGTATATCGCAACGGATCGAGGCGCAGTTATTATCAATTCTGTTGCCTGAGCAATAACTACTATATCAATTTCATTTTCTTCTATAATTTGACTTAAATCATTGACATCTTTATATATTAGAACATCATCGTCCTGCGCAAATTCTTCATCAGTTTCGTTAACTTGAACGAATCCTGCAACTCTCATTCTTAACGCTTTTTTACCTTGAATTTCGTCTGCAATAATTTTTGCCCTATGATCAGAACCTAAAATCAAAATATTTTTCTCTCTTTTAATTCTGAATAAATAAAAATGATAAAATGCCCTGTAAAGTCGTAATATAACAAATATTGTAAGTATATTAACCGCAATAAAATTTATTGTTGAAGTTATTGATGATGCAAAAATTAAAAGATAAGCCGCAGAAATAACATGAGCCATTACAACACCTTCAAAAAGAAGATATGTATTTTTGGTATTAATATTAAACTCACGAATTTTATAATTACCTTTTAAATATAAAATAACAAGACCTGCTATGACCGTCGTGATGCACAAAATTATGACAGCCTTGGGAGTGTAATCAAAAATATTAGCCCATATAAATGTAGATAAACTTAATACAAGAAAATCAAATATAAACATTATCGTTGTTGATTTAGATAGACTTTTAAACATTATATCACTCCAATAACTAAGATTTTATAAAATATATTTTTGATTGCTATGTTTTGTATATTCGGCAAAATATTACAAAAAAAATCAATTCTGTTGTTAATATCCGCAACAAGATACTAACATAAACATTAAAGACAAAATACAAAAAAAATTATGTTGATAAAAAACTTAACAAAATAAAACATGTACTAATATCCAATATTATAGGTACTTATTCATTCAGCACTTTTAAAAATTTTTATTAGTACAAATATATTTAAATCCCATTTGAATTAATTTATCACCGTTATATTGATTTCTGCCATCAAAAATAACAGGAGTTTTCATAAGAAGTTTAATTTTTTCAAAATTTGGGCGTCTAAATTCATTTCATTCGGTCAAAAGAAGCATACAATCTGCATTTTTCAATGCGTCATAAGAGGATTTTGAGTATGTTATTTTATCTCCAAAATAACATTTTGCCTGCTCAAATGCTTTCGGATCATAGGCTTGAATTTTTGCTCCTCTTTGGAGTAAATCATTTATTATTGTAATAGCAGGAGCCTCTCGCATATCATTCGTCTTTGGTTTGAATGCAAGTCCCCAGACTGTAATTGTTTTACTGCTTAAATCTTCACCAAAAACTTTAACGATTTTATCAACAAACAATTTTCGTTGTCTTTTATTAATATCATCAGCAGCCTTTAACAAACTGTAATCACAATTATTATCCATAGCAGTTTTAGTCAAGGCTTTAATATCTTTAGGCAAGCAACTTCCGCCATAACCTAAACCTGAGAATAAAAATTGTGAACCGATACGCTTATCCGCGTTCATTCCAATTCTTACCATTTCTGCATTTGCGCCTACTTTTTCACAAATATTTGCTATTTCATTAGCATAAGATATTTTCACTGCCAAAAAAGAATTTGCTGCATATTTAGTCATTTCAGCAGATTTTACATCCATCACAATAACAGGATTACCCGTTCTCAAAAACGGTGCATATAATTCCTGCATAATTTCTGTTGCCCGAGGCGAATTTGAACCAATCACAACTCTGTCCGGTTTCAAAAAGTCATTAACTGCTTCTCCTTGTTTCAAAAATTCAGGATTTGAAACAACATCAAATTCAACATCAGTTTGTTCTTTAATTATTTTTTCAACCATATCAGCAGTTCCGACAGGTACGGTGGATTTATCTACGATAACTGCATATTGTTTAATTGATTGACCAATTAATTTTGCAACCTGCTGAACATATTGTAAATCAGCGCTTCCGTCTTCATCCTGCGGAGTTCCGACAGCAATAAAGCAAACAAGCGAATTTTCAACCGCATTTTTTATATCAGATGTAAAAGTTAATCTGTTTTTGGAAACATTAGCATTTATAAGTTCTTCCAACCCCGGTTCATAAATAGGAATAATACCCTGATATAATTGTTTTAATTTTTCTTCATCATTATCTACACAAATAACATCATTACCCATTTCTGCAAGACAAGTTCCGACAACCAAACCCACATATCCTGTGCCTATAACGCAAACTTTCATTATATTTCTCCTTTAAATTTTTTGTCGAAATATTCTATTGTCCTATCTATACCCTCATTTAGTTTAATTTTAGGTTCCCAATTTAATTTTGCTTTAGCCAATGTTATATCAGGACGCCTTTGGGTCGGGTCATCAGCAGGCAAATGTTTGTATACAATTTTTAAATCTTTATTTATTTTTTCTTTTACCAAGTCGGCAAGTTCTTTTATGGTAAATTCTTCCGGATTACCTGTATTAACAGGGCCGACAAAGTCATCTTCACTTGCCATAACAGCAACAATTACATCAATCAAATCATCAATATAGCAGAATGAACGGGTTTGTGAGCCGTCGCCGTATATTGTCAAATCTTCACCTTTTAAAGCCTGACAAATAAAATTAGAAACAACTCTGCCGTCATTTGGGTTCATCATAGGACCATAAGTATTAAATATTCTTATAACTTTAATTTTTACCCCATATAATCTGTGATAATCAAAAAACAAACTTTCAGCGCATCTTTTACCTTCATCATAACAAGCCCTTATGCCTATCGGATTTACATTACCTCTGTATGTTTCCGTTTGAGGATGCACCAACGGCTCACCATAAACTTCACTTGTTGAGGACTGCAAAATTTTTGCGTTATTATTCTTGGCAAGTTCAAGCATATTTAAAGCGCCTAAAACACAAGTTTTTGTAGTAAATATTGCTTTTTTACCCTGATATGCGGGTGGAGATGCAGGACAGGCAAGATTGTATATTTCATCTATCTTTTCTTCTGTATTTAAGGGCTCAATAATATCATGTTCAATAAAATTAAAACGAGGATTATTCAAAAGTTCTTTAACATTATCCAACGAACCTGTTTAATTGTTATCAACACAAATAATTTTATTATTCTCATTTTTTATTAATCTTTTGCATAAATTAGAACCGATAAAACCGGTTCCTCCGGTTATTAAAATTCTTTTCATTATTATTTTCCATTGAATTAATTATTTAATTTTTTTGAGAACTTTTTTCCCATTGGTATGCCGTTTTAATACTATATTTTAAATCTTTTTGAGGTGTCCATAACAAAATATTCTTTGCCTTTGAATTATCAGCAACCAAAACTGCAGGATCTCCTTCTCGTCTTGGGCAAAGATTTACGGGAATATCCTGTTGTGCAACTTCTTCACAAGCCCTAAAAACCTCTTTTACTGTATTGCCTTCATTTGTTCCTAAATTAAAAAAGTCAGTTTTTCCGCCGTTTTCAAGATATTTTAGCGCCAAAACATGTGCCTGTGCCAAATCTTCGACATTTATATAATCTCTTACGCAAGTTCCGTCTTTTGTGTCATAGTCACTTCCATACATTTCAAATATTTTACCGCCTGAAAAAGTTGATTTTAAAATATTCGGAATCAAATGTGTCTCCGGATTGTGCCATTCTCCTACTCTGTTGGCGCTATCTGCACCTGCAACATTAAAATATCTTAACCTCACGGATTTTAAACCATAAGCCCTATCATAGTCATCCATAATTTTTTCAAGCATAAGTTTTGTCTGTCCGTATGTATTAATCGGATTTTGAGGATGTTTTTCATCTATCGGGGTATAAACAGGTTCACCATAAGTCGCAGCGGTAGAAGAAAAAACAATCTTTCCTACACTATGGTCAAGCATTGCATCTAAAAGATTTAAAGTCCCACATACATTGTTTCTGTAATATTTTCTCGGATTTTTAACACTTTCAGCAACTTGAGAAAATGCCGCAAAGTGAACAACTGCTTCGATTTTTTCCTGCTGGAATACATTATCCAAATCAACAGGATTTAATAAATCACCTTTGTAAAATTTTACATTTCCGTATTTTTTTAATGTTTCAACTGTTTCAATATGGCCGGTTGAAAGATTATCTAAAATTACAATCTCGCAACCCTGACTTAAAAGAGCCAAAACACAATGGCTTCCTATATATCCTGCTCCGCCGGTAACTAATATTTTTTCTTTAGAAAGACTCTCGATCATCATGCGCTCCAATCATTTTAGTGATGCAAACCACAAAATTATATAATTTTTCAACTACATTCTAATTCAAATCAATTTAATATTGACCAAAATCCTCAAGTAAAATGGTATCATGAAAAATTAAAATAAACATACCGCTAATAGCACTCATGAAAAAAAACTTAATAAATATCAAAGTGATATGAACGAACCATCAATAATAAAAAAGCCTTGACTTATGTTATAGGCTTTTTTATTCCCGGCGGTAACGGGAATTGTCTTGAGTCGCTCACAATAAACAGGACTACGCATTTTGCTTTTAGTGGCTTTCAGCCACAAGCAAAATCTGCTTCGCCCTCTGCTCGCTCCTCGCTGAACCCTAATGACAAGCCTTTCGGCTTGTACGGGTTCTCAAATTGCAACAATTATATCTGCCAATAAAAAAGACACGTTTATCGTGTCTTTCTTATTGGCGGCGGTAACGGGAATTGAACCCGTGTTTGCAGAATGAGAATCTGCCGTCCTGACCACTAGACGATACCGCTACGGATAACTAAATTATATGCCGAAAAATATTTAATTCAAGACTAAACCTCATAACATAATTCTTCATAATCACATAATGTTTTTTCAAATTTTTCACTGGTAATTTCAGCAAGTACAAGCAAATACGTGCAATCCTCAATATTATCCCTTGAACAAATATCAATACTTTGCTTTAAACAAATCAAAAGCATTTCAACATTATTCATTTCATCATATACCTGTTCTGCTTTTTTCGTAAGTTTGTCCATAATAAACTCACTTTCATTATATATTTTATTAAGTAAACTGTAGTTTTATTACAGTTTATATTATTGAAAAAATTTTGTCAATACACGATAATCCTTTTATGAATACAAGAGCATTAGGTTTAAATATTAAAGCGGAAAGAAACAGAAAAGAACTTTCCCAAGAAAAATTGGCAGAACTTGTAAGCATGAGTCCTACTTCTATAAACTCAATTGAAAAAGGCAAACAAATTCCTAACGCAATAAATTTATACTTAATTGCCAAAGTTCTTGAAGTAGATATAAACGAATTATTTAAAGGGATTGAATTATGAACATTATGAAAAAATTTATAATTTCTTTGTTAATATTTTTAACAGGATTCATTTTTACCGGAACAAGTACATTGGCTAAAGGTAACTATGGACCGCATTGGACCAAGCAGATCATCAAAGTTTATATAGCGGATGACAGTTATACCGGAATGATGCAGAGAGCGTTCCAAAAATGGGTTGAAAAAAGCAACTCAAGATTGAAATTTGAATATGTAACAACTCCACCTGCCGATATTGAAGTTGATTTTGCAGATGAAACAGACGGAACAGACGGTGATATTGGTTGTTATTCACTAACCGTAAAAGGCGGTGCCATTACTAAAGCAAATATAATTATCGCTCCAAACCCGACAAAAAATTCAAATAATCTTATTTATACCGTAATGCTCCACGAAATCGGACACGCACTCGGATTAAATGATTCATCAAGAAAATTGGGAATAATGAGTACGCCTGTTACCGAAAATCAAGATATAATAAATACGGATATGTTAAGACTATTCCATCTCAACGGCTGGACTTATATTGACAAAAATTCACCTGCCCCTGTAGTAAAACAGATTACCGAAGATTAATTCCGTAAAGTGAATACAATGCACGAATATCATTAGTTCCGATTTCCTGCCGTATTGCTATGCCAAGATTTGTAGAAGCAAACATTATGTCATTATAACCTTTTGAATGGGCAAGCCCCAAACTGTGACCGATTTCATGACGCATAACTGCATAAACTTGCGTATTACTTAACAAAAGACCTTTCGGTCGTCTTTTTGCAATATATATTCTTGAATGCATTACGCCATTTTGACGGAAATTCTGTGCGCAGCCCATTGCTTCAGGGGTTCCGCAGTAATCAGTCAAATCTTTTTCTATAAAAATCACATCAATATCCGAATCTTCTATTGATTTTGCATTCTTAAAAGCAATATGATTTTTACTTTTTCTCTGCCAATCATCAAACGCTTTTTTCATCAGACTTGTTTTATCATCACCCTGTGGGATATACACAGAGATATTTTGCGGATTGCTCCAGCGCCAGACACTTTCTGCCTTTACCTGACAATAAAAACCAAAAACAAACAATAAAAGACATAAAAATATTTTTTTCATACTATTTTATTCCATACAATTCATAAAGAGTTTTCACATCTTCAGGTTGAATTTCCTGAACTTCAGCCATTTCGGAATTTGTACCCTCATACATCAGGCTTTTTTTATCTTTTGAATGTTTAAGTCCCAATGCGTGACCGATTTCGTGCAGCATTATAGTATAAACCTGATTTTTGGTCATAGGCTTTCCGTTCATATCGTAAACAGAAATATAAATTTTTACTCCTAAAATTCTTTTGTTACCATGTACGGTTTTTGCAGAAACAAAAGAACAACAGCCAAGTGCCTTATCGTTACGGCATATCGTTCCCATTCCTGATTCAATAAATATTACTTCCATATTTGCCGTGCTTTTTGTTCCGACAAATTCAAAAGTAAAATTTCCGCCCGTATGTTTTTGCCAATCCATAAAAGCGTGTTTCATTGTAGTTGATAGCATATCTTTTTGCGGAATATAAACTTTTAATCCTTGAGTTTTTATCAGCACAGGTTTTGCATCAGGATTCGGCGGCGGTGCAGGCAAAATTGCACACGCATTTGTCTGAAACATAAAAAATAAAAATATTCCAAAAATAACCGAAAAAATCTTTTTCATATTAATATTATTTACATTTTTTCAAAAAAAATAAAACTGTTTACAACCATACTTATTAAAAATTTACAAAAATTGTGTTGAAAATAACAATAAAGTTAAACTATAATAAATTTTGACAGGGGATTTAATGGCAAAAGAACTTTCAACTATAACAGAACACAAACCGGCACATAAAAAATATGTGCTGAAAAAACGCATCCCCGAATGTAAAAATTATAAGGTAAATTATTCGCAGGATTTAAACGAAAAACAACTTGAAACAGTAATGTTTAATGACGGGGCTTTACTTGTAATAGCAGGGGCAGGCTCAGGCAAGACCAAAACATTAACCTACCGTGTAGCAAGACTTATTGAAGACGGAACTGCGCCGAATAACATTTTATTATTAACTTTTACCAAAAAAGCCGCACACGAAATGCTATCAAGAGCATCACTTGTACTCGACGAACGCTGTGAAAAAGTTGCAGGAGGAACTTTTCACTCTTTTGCAAATATAATTCTGCGCAAATATGCTTCCGCATTAAAACTCAAAAATAATTTTACAATTATGGACAGAAGCGATTGTGAGGACATAATAAACCATATTGTCGGGCAAATGTTTCCCAAAAAAGAAAAAAGATTTCCAAAAAAATCAACTATTCTCGATATGTATTCAAAAAGCGTAAATAAAGTTATTTCTGCAAAGAAAATTATAGAGGAAGAATTTCCGCAATTTGAGCACTGCATTGATAAAATTCTTGAGATTCACAAAAATTATGTTGCTTATAAGCGTGAAAATTCAATTTTAGATTATGACGATTTGCTTGTATATTTAAAAATTCTTCTTGAAAATAATGACTCATTAAGGCAAAAAATTTCAGGCGAATACAAATATATTATGGTTGATGAATACCAGGACACAAATACTTTGCAGGCTGATGTAGTCAAACTTTTGTCTTCGGTTCACGGAAATATTATGGCGGTAGGAGATGATGCTCAAAGTATTTATTCATTCAGAGGAGCAAACTATAAAAATATTTTTGATTTCCCGAAATTATTTAAAAATACCAAAATAATTAAATTAGAACAAAATTACCGCAGTACTCAAAACATACTGAAATTAACCAATACAATAATCGGCAGAGCAAAAGAAAAATATGATAAAGAACTGTTTTCGCTGATTGAATCGCCCGTCAAACCTGCACTGATTTGTGCAAAAAATACCCAGATGGAAGCAGATTTTATTTGTCAGAGAATTTTAGAACTTTTGGACGAAGATGTACCGCTATCAGATATTTGCGTCCTTGCAAGAAACGCAAGAATGTCATATTCATTAGAAATTGAACTTTCAAAACGCTCAATACCGTTTAGAAAATTCGGCGGTCCGAAATTTATGGAAACTGCTCATATTAAGGATGTTCTTTCTCATTTGAGAGTATTGGTTAATCCTGATGATGTGATAAGTTTTACAAGAATTTTACTTCTTTTAAGAGGGGTTGGTAATGCGGCGGTTAATAATATTTTGCCTGTTATAAAAGGTAATTTTGACCCTGATATAAAACTTTTACCGTCAAACAAAATGACAAGTCTTTCACCGTTACTAAAACTTTTGAGTAAAGAGCGCTCTGCGATTGCGACAAAAAAGCCATCCGAAATTATGGAAGAAATTATCAGATACTACCGCCCGATTTTGCGTGACAAATATGACGATTTTAATAAGCGTGAAAAAGATTTGGAGCATTTGCAATACCTTTCAACACAATATAAAAATCTTGAGGACTTTTTAAGCGATATGGCGCTTGATCCGCCTGATGCAAGTGTTGAAGGGATGTATAAAAATAATATTGATGACGAAGCACTGACTATCTCAACAATACACAGCGCAAAAGGTCTTGAATGGGACAGCGTATTTATAATTGGTGCGGTTGACGGCAGATTTCCGAGTGCTTATTCTTTCAATTCGGAAGAAGAAATGGACGAGGAATTGCGCCTGATGTATGTTGCAACCACAAGAGCAAAAAATAACTTGTATATTTCGTACCCTGTCGATATGTACGATTATTCAATGGGAATGGTACTATCCAAACCGTCAAGATTTTTGGATAAAATTCCTGATGACATTTTGGAAGTTTGGGATATTACGGAGGGATAACAACCCATATCCCTTGGGGGAGAGAAATTTTTATTAATGAACATAGTAAATTTAGAAAAATGAGAGAGAGATGTGTATTTAGCCTGTTATAATCCCTTAAAAATGTCCGAACACTTTACTTTCAACATCCCCAAAATAGGCAATAAATGCCTTTCTAATAAAACCCCATAAGCCTTTCCGTTTTCAATTTTATAAAGATACGATTTACAAATACCTGTTTTTTGCGATAATTGAGCAACAGTAATATTTCTCTCTTTTCTCGCATTCCTGATTCTTTTGCCAAGTGTTTTGAAAAGTCTTTCGTCTTTTTCGTTCATGTTTTCTCCTTATTATTTTATTTCATTAATATGTCGAGCGACACGATATCATGTCTATATTTTATGTATTTGTTTCATATTTGTCAATAATGCTACAATTTTGTGTCATAAGAAATGGGAGTGAAATATGTCATCAAAAGAAACAATAAAAATTTTGTTATACAAAAGGGGTATGACAATCACAAAACTTGCACAAATACTAACAGAAACTACAGGACATAAATATACAAGACAAAGTATTTCAAATAAATTAGCGAGAAACTCTATAAGATATAATGAAATGGAAATTATTGCAAAAATTCTCAATTATAAAATTGAATTTGTGGATATTTAAAAATACATTGACAAATTAATAACAGGGTAAAAGAAAACCGTTCTAAAGGAAATCAACCGTCAAAACTATTTAGACCTCGGGTTGAACCCGACTAGAAAGGGGCTCGTTATGGATAAATTCAATTTAAGTTTATTTATAATTTTTTTGATTTTATACATCTTAAAAAGCGGCTCTTACCCGAAAAGATAAGAACCGCTTAGACCTCTAGGTTTTCCGGCAGTCCGCTAAACTGCCACCCTGTTTTTATTATAAACTATTATTATACGAATTTCAAGTGTGATAAAAGGAAAATAAAATGTTAGTAAAAATATATACGGACGGAGCGTGTTCGGGCAATCCCGGCAAAGGCGGATACGGCACAATTTTAATGGCGCAGGATGAAACGGGTAATGTTCATAAAAAAGAACTTACTCAAGGGTTTAAAAACACCACAAACAACCGAATGGAACTTCTTGCCGCTATTGTAGGACTTGAAGCACTTAAAAAGCCATGTGAAGTTGAACTCACATCAGATTCAAAATATCTTGTAGATGCGTTCAATCAAAAATGGATTGACGGCTGGATTAAAAAAGGCTGGAAAAATTCTCAAAAAGAACCGGTAAAAAATCGTGATTTGTGGGAACGGTTATTAAAAGCAAAAGAACCTCACAATGTCAAATTTATCTGGATAAAAGGACATGCCGGTCATGAGTTTAATGAACGTTGCGATCGTATGGCTGTTGAATCCGCAAACAGCGACAATTTGCTTGAAGATAAGTTTTAAACATATTTCATCAATACATTAAGCAATTCACTTTTTTTGTGAAATCCGGAGAATTTTGCAATTTTTTCACCGTCTTTAAACAAAATAAAAGTCGGATAACCGTCTATTTTATATCTGCTTATGATATTTGGGCTTTCGTCACCATCAACAATACCAATTCTTATATCAGAATGTTCAAGTTCTTTAAGTTCAATTCTTTGTTTCATGCAATAAGAACACCAAGTTGCATAAAATTCTATAAGTTTCAGACCCGATTCTATTTCTTTATCAAAATTTTGTTCGTTTAATTCAACTATCATATAAACCTCCTTATTAATATTTTTTGTAATTATAAATTTTAATACCCCAAATTCGGCTAAACCATGATGCCCATTGTTATTGCACTTTTGAAATAATGTTAACAAATGTTAAAAAGATATATAAAGTTTATCAATTTTTTAAACACAAAATACTTTATATATACACAGGGGATTAAAATTAAGGGGAAATTAAGATGAGTAAAATCGGGAATTTCCGTAGCAACGGCTATGGCGATGGAAACTTGCATACTTATGACGGAAAAAGTGCAAAACCTAAGAAAACTCTTGCTGATGTAAGAAAGGCAAGAGAACTTGCACAGAAAAAAGCAAGACAAGCAAAACAAGCACAAAAAGCCGCTGTTCAGGCAAAACAAAGAATTGAACAGACTTTTGGACAAAGAACTCAACTCAGTCCAAGTGTTATTGACCATAATTTAGGATTAGACAGAACACCAAAATCCGCTCAGGAATCTTTCGGAGTTTTCGCTAAACATGATGTTTCACAAGCATTATCTCAAA
>CACYKF010000017.1 GCA_902774905.1 uncultured bacterium | reverse complement strand
ATTCAGAATGACAAAATTCTCGTTTTTTGAGTAATAAGTAAGTTGGGGTTTCTACCCCAACATTTTATTTGTTGGGCTGAAAGCCCAACTTACATATTATTAAATAGTGAGTAGGGTGCAATTATTTGCACCAAATTAAAACGGCTGGATTGTCCTTTCGAAAAACAATACTTAATTGTTTTTTTCGGCAGAGTACTTCGTTCGCAATGACATGTTTTAGGGTGTAGGTCAGCAAATGCTTGTGCGGATTTATTTTGTTTGACAAATTTATCTTGATAATTTTATTTATGCTAATATATTTAAAAAGGGATATGAAAATGGCAAATGTATTAGTTTACGAATTAGACGGAAAAATTTATATAAATCTTACAAACAAATGCACAAATGACTGTATTTTTTGTCTGCGTAAAGATAAAGATGATGTAAAAGGTCAGACACTTTGGCTTGATGATGAAAACTCCGGAGTAAATGATGTCGTTGAACAATATGAGAAAATACTTCGGCAAAAGCCTGACAATGACAACAGTGAAGTCATTTTTTGCGGATATGGTGAACCGTTATTAAAACTTGATGTTTTGAAAGGGGTTGCAAAGTATATTAAAGAAAAATATCCTCAGACAAAAATCAGAATTAACACAAACGGTCACGCAAACTATGTTTATAAAAGAGATATTGTGCCGGAATTAAAAGGCCTGATAGACACAATTTCAGTAAGTCTTAACGGGGAATCATCATCAGAATATGACGAATTATCCAAGCCTGTTTTTGAAGGTGCTTATGATGAGGTTAAAAAGTTTATAAAATCCTGTTCTGACAATGGTTTTGAAACTGTCGCAAGTGTTGTTGAAGGGTATAAAGGCAGACATCTTAACCTAAATAAATGCGAACAGATTGCAACAGATTTGGGTGCAAAATTTAGAGTGCGTGAATGGATTAAAAACGGATATTAAGGAGTAAATTATGCAGATTCAGCGTATTAATTGTCCGCAAAATTTTCAAGGTTCTGTTACGGCAATCGGATTAAGTAAATCTCAGGAAAAAGTTTTTAATGGCTTAAAAGATATGTTAATTAAAAAAGTTGAGGACAAAGATTATCTTATTCTTCATATCGACGGCAGTATTTCTTCCAAATATATAGCGGGTGATTACAGTAAAGAGCCGAAATATGTAATAATGCATACTCAAGTAAAACCGATAACCAGATCTACTGCAAGTGCTTATACTGATAGTTTGAATCCAAATGATTGGCTAAAGACTGCAGATAAAGTTATAAGAGCGCATATGGATTCGGATTTATATAATAGGGCTGTAAATGGCGAATTAGACAGTTTTTGGGCTAAACTGAAAAATAAAATCGGGAAAATATTAAACAAGGAAAAATAAATGAAAACTCATAATGTTTCTGTGCAAAGTTTTAACGGTGGGCTTTTTGTTGTAAATAAATTGAGTAAAAAACCTGTTCAATGTCTTGAAAAAGAAAAATCAAATATTCTTGCTCTAATAAAAAAAGAAAATTTTGATTTATTTTTTAAGCAGGATTACTCTAATAACGATATTAGTATTACGGCGACAACATTATCAGAATCAAATATTCAGGTTACAAATTTTTTACCTGTAACTGCAAGACACAGTGAATATTTAAAAGCATCTGAAAAGACCGTAAAAGATTACAAAAAAGCAAAAGACGATTATATTTATTCTGAATATAAAAAGAACAGAACTTTCAAACAAAAATTTTTCGATTTTTTAAATAATGTATTGTATGATATAGTTCGGAGTTGATAATGCAGGTTTTCGGGGTTAATTCTTATGATAAAAATTTTACGGGTAAAATTATTTATCCTGATTTTATGACGCCCGAAATTGAAAAATTTAAAGGTTATGCTCATGAAAGAATATCAAAATTAATAGAAGATAAGCCGTTTGATATTTATGTAAAAAGCAAAAAAGCAGGGGATAAAGTTGCAGTCGGAATTAAATACAGGGACAAAGAAAAAGAGCCCAATGTATTTTTCCTCTATATACTTTATGATGCTATAAAATCCGTAAAAGATAAGATGTTGGCAGACGAAGTAAAAGAGTTTATGGAAAAATCTATTACCCCTAAAATATCGGAAGAAATACCCTTACAGGAAAAATTTAAACATAAAGAATTTATACCGAGAAAAATCGGTTTAAATTCTGATATTTCTTCTCGTTCGAAGTTTAAAAACAACGGTTCAAAATATATAAAAAGAGGTTAGTAAGGCCCATTTACAACATTTACAGACTGAACATTTTCATCGTCTTCAGGGGAGTAGTTTCTTATTCTTGCTTTAATTTCAAATGTCCTTAAATCTTTGCCGTAAACATTAGGGCCGTCAGTTCCCGTTACATCAATAATGCCTTTGATGTTTTCATCTTTAATCTGCGGGAGCATACAAATTGACGGGCCGTTTTTGAGTTTTGCGCAAGCACCTTCAAATTTTGGAGTATATGGCTGCCCGTTTTCGTATTTATATTTTTTTGCAAAGCAATCGCCGTTAGAATTCCCGCAATATTGTGATACACCGACAATTTCCTGTAAAAATTTTCCGGGTCTTAGAGAGTAATCAGTCAGTTTTTTTTCAGAAAACAGCGGAGAATGAAAATAATCTGACCAGGTTGCATCCATTGCGGTAATTGCATCCTGTAATCTTATTATGTTATTTTCATACGCAAGGTTTAATGTTTTGTTTTTATAATGATTTACCGCACCCAAAAAAAGTGCAATAAACAGAACTACCGCTATTGTAATCAGTAACGGGGCTTTTGAATTTGCAATCCCGTTTCTTTTATAATTAATAATCATTTTTTCTCCTTTTAAAAGGATTATATATTTCTTTTTGTTTTTAATCAAGTTTACGGTTGAAATAATTTTTAGTAAATTGTATTATTTTTTTATGAGAAAGATTTTAGTTGTCAGGTATGGAACTATAGGTGATACGATATTTGCAAGTGCTTTTTTGAGGGAGTTGCGTTCTAATCTGCCTGATTCACAAATTGATTTTCTTGCAGATAAAATAGCCAAAGAAGTAATCAAAAATTGTCCGTATATTAATAATATAGTTGATATAAAAAGAAAATGGAAAGATATTTTATACTATATAAATATATTTAAAAATTATGACACAATATATTTTCTGAAAAATGACAGTTTTTTAACCTTGACCGCATTTCTTGCCGGAGTGAAAAACAGGATTGGCTTTGGAATTTTAAGAAACAAATTTTTAACAAAAACTACACCATATAAAGAAGATAAAAATGAAATTGATTGTTATCTTGATTTGCTGAAAATTTCAGGTTTCAATCCGATGTCTGATAAAACCGAACTTTGGCTGAAAAACGATGATGATGAAAAGATTAAAAGTGAATTAAATGATATAAATTGTAAAAAAGTTGTTATTCAGGCATACAGCAGATTTAGTCAAAAAAATTGGATAGACGATTATTGGGTTGAAGTGATTACATATTTGTCAAATGTAAAAAATTGTCAGGTCTATTATGCAGGTGGAAATAAAGATTATGAATTGTATGAAAATCTTAATAAAAAACTTTCGGAATTAAAAATAAAACCGGTGAACTTGTGTGGAAAATTATCGGTTACAGAATCTTTTGCATTTATTAAAAATGTCGATTTATTTATAGGCATTGATTCTGGTTTAATCCATGCGGCTGCTGCACTTGATATCCCGTCAATTTTATTAAATGGTGCAACATCACTAAAAAGGTGGACTCCACGAAGTGACAAATGTAAAATATTGACAAAAAATTTCCCCTGTTGTCCGTGTTGTATTCAGACAGGTGTAAAAAAGGGATGTAAAAATCAAACACCAAAGTGTATGATTGCTCTTACTCCAAATTTGGTGATTGATGAGATAAAAAAGCAATAATTATTTCTTAATGCTCAATCTCTCTAAAGCCCTGACAAAGCGGACAATTTTGTTCTCTTTATCTGCGGTAATTGAATCTACAAGAATAGTTTTGCAACCTAAAAATTTTCCGCACAAAATATCTGTTAAAGGTCTGTCACCCACAAGCACGCAGTCTTTTGGCTCAATGTTATGCTCCGATAAAAATTTCCTCACTACTCCGGTTCTTGGTTTGCAGGCTTCAAAAAGTATAGGGAAATCTGTTACCTTTTTTACTTTTTCCATATATTTTTTGTTTGTATTATTTGAAACTACCGCTATAAAGAATTTTTCCTGAACGCTGCGGATAAAACTATATGTTTCGTCGGTATAAGTCCCTGATTTTGATTCCATAAGAGTTGAATCCAAATCAAATAGCATAGCCTTAATTCCCTGCTTTTGCAGTTCGTCTAAGTCAATTTCATAAATATTTTTTAAATTGTAATCAGGTTTTATAAACATATCTTATTCCTTAATACCGACAGTTCTTGCCATTGCATATTTGTAATTTTGCGGTTCCTTTTCAAATTTTATATACACTTCTGCATTTGTATTGCCAACATCGAGTTCAAGACCGTTTTCGTCATATATTCCAAGAATTTTTGTAACAAATTGCTCTGTTGGAGTGATAATTTCCACTTCATCATTTGGTAAAATTTTATTTTTTATTTTTACGAAATATAAAGAACTGTCATCCTGAACTTGTTTCAGGATCTCATTATCAGGAATTTTTGGAGATTCTGAAATAAATTCAGAATGACAAAAATTCCTTTCTTTTTCTTTACCGTGAAATTCGAACAAGAAGTCTGCACCGGCAAGTCCTTTTGACAGGTTGTAACTGTAACCGCCCGAACCGTTGCCAAGTGCAAAACCTGTTGTATAACCTCGGTTGCCGACTTTTTTGAGTTCATAAAAGTATTTTTCCATATCGGCATCAGGGTTTTGGTAAAGTTCATCTATTGCTTGTCTGTAGGTTTTTGCAACCGCTGAAACATAATAAAGACTCTTTGTCCTGCCCTCAACCTTGAATGAATCAACTCCCGCATCAATCATTTCTTTTAAATGGTGAACAAGGCATAAATCATTAGGGCTTAAAATATGTGTGCCGTGTGCATCTTCATTTATTTCATAATATTCATTCGGTCTTGTTTCTTCAACAAGTTTGTAACTCCATCTGCATGGCTGACAGCAGTTTCCCTGATTTGAAATTCTTTCGCCTTTTGTAAAATAGTCGCTTAACAAACATCTGCCCGAATAAGAAACGCATTGCGCACCATGAATAAAACATTCAATTTCCATATCGGGAACTTTGTTTTTAATTTCCGCAATTTCAGGAATTGAAAGTTCTCTTGCAAGTACAACTCTTGTGGCACCCATATCCTGCCAAAATTTTACGGATTCATAGTTTAAAATATTTGTCTGTGTGCTCACATGTAAAGGAGTATCAGGCATGTATTTTTTTAACAAATTCATTATTCCGAAATCGCTGAATAAAATCGCATCAGGATTTGCATCTTTAATTATTTCAATACATTCTTCAAGATGTTTGATATCTTTGTTAAACGCAAAAATATTAAGCGTCATATACGCTTTTTTACCGTATTTATGTGCCAAATCTATTGCAGTTTTGAGGTTATCAAAGGTTATGAGTTCGCCTTTTCTCATTGCTCTGAGGCTGAAATCCACAACCCCCAAATAAACCGCATCTGCCCCGTAATTTACGGCATATTCCAACTTTTCCAAATTGCCCGCAGGCAAAAGTAATTCTACCTTTTTCATGACTTAATAATAATAAAAAATAATTAAATAATCAACCAAATAGGTGATGACCTTTTTTTCTAAAAATGCAAAATAGTTATATAAAGAGTTTTATGGATTGCTTCGGGCTTTGCCTCGCAATGTCATTTTTTAGAAAGAGAGAATAAAATATGAGAACAATTACCAACGCAACCGCAACTATCAAAGAAATTTGGTCTTATCAGCACCCTGTTATGCACACTTGGTTTTTATTTAGTGCTGTTTCTTTGGGTTGTATGTTTACGGTGTTGTTTTTAGCATTTTAAGTTTATAAATATATTCGCAACCCCCAAATTTAAAGCAGTCTTCAGTCGAAGACTGCTTTTGTTATGAAACTTTTGTATTTTTTAAACTTTAGTTATAGTATGTTACTCCGTTCATTGTATAACTTTTTGTCGGAATAACCGCATTGAAATTTTTATCAAGTCGAGATTGCGGAACCGTTGCGGATTGAACGGGTGCAGGAAAATTATAATTTGTCAGAGCCCGCGGAATATGAGCGTGTCTTGTTCTGTATCCGTATGGCATTGCAGGACGAGATGGCATTGATGGTCTTGCTCTGCGTGCATAATTGTATTGGTTTACTTCCGAAATTCTTAAAGGTCTGCTATATCCTCTTGTGACGGTCATCGGTGAACCGGCATTATTGTATCGAACATAAGCCGTTCCGGCATTTGCAGCCGTTGTTGTAAATAAAAAGATAAATAAAAAAAGTAAAAATTTTTTCATAAATTTACCCACCTTCTGACCTTACTATATATTATAAATAGCATGTTTAATAATTTTTTGCTACAATTATAGCAATATTTTTACATATTTTAATGTTTAGTTTAATTTTAACACTGCGCTGTGTCTTAAGGTTGTACCGTTTTCTTTTCTGTATGAAAAGAAAAGTTCGTTGTCACAACATGTACAATAAGGGCAAACATCAATTTTTTCTATGCCAATGTCGGCTAACTGTTTTCTATTAATTTCTTTGAGGTCTATCTTACATTCCCTCGCCCCTTTGGGGAGAGGGGGCAGGGGTGAGGGGGAAAAGTTATTATACACTTCTTCACCCACTTCATAACATTTTCCGCAAATTGCAGGGCCTATTAAAACACAAATATCTTCAGGGTTTGAACCAAATTCACTTATCAGTTTTTTTGCGGTAATTTGTGCAATTTTTTGTGCTGTTCCCCGCCATCCTGCATGTGAAACAGCACCGATATTTTGTTTTTCATCATAAAAAATTAATGGAGTGCAATCTGCAAAATTTAAAAAAATTGCAAAGTTATTTTTTGTCAAAATTAATCCGTCAGTATCGGGGTATTCAAATTTGTTTTCTATTGCTATATCTACATTTGCGCTATGAGTTTGGGTTGGGGAAATAAGATTTTCAGGTTCAATTTTTAAATAATTTGATACAAATTCTTTATTTTTCAGAATTGACCCCTCACCCCAACCATCAGCCATACGGCATACAGGCTCAGTCATCCTCACTTCGTTCCGGTGCTTCGCTTTGTATCCCGATGGGAGAGGGAGCAGTTGCTCACGAACTTGTGAGTGATACAAATGCGGGTGAGGGTTTGTTTCAAAACTCTTGTTACAGATACAAATTTCTCTCGTAGTAAAAAAGGTATCTGCTTTTGTTATTAAGTCCGATTTTAAAATTTTTTTTCTGTCAATTTCATCAAAATAAAACATAAAAAAATTATATGGAATTTATCAAAAATATACAAATATTACAAATTGTAAACCCGAATTTAAAATGCCTCAAACCCTGTTATAATCTGCTATATGATATGATATGATATGATATGATGTGGTGGGGCGGGGCAATAATATTCTCTAATGCGTTTTTACAAATATGTAGGTAGAAAATTTAAAAATGTGTAAAGGAGAAAAATATGAGTATCGGTGGTGTAAATTTTGAAGGTCAGCAACAATATCAGTCTAAAAATCGCACATTACGCCATGTTTTGAATGTGGCAAATGTTGGCGTAGGTGCAGGTGTAACAGGTTTGTTATTGGCAAAAGGTATAACAATTGCAAATGGTGTTTGTGGAGATAGAATTGCTATATCTAATGGCAGCAAAGTATTTTCCAAAGCAGGTTCACTTTATAGACACTTTGAAAGAGTCGGAGAAAAATTATTTAATGATAAAACTGTGATAGGTAAAGCGATTAAGCGCTTTGTAACAGGCGAAATGCCTTCGGGTGGCAGATTAGCAAAACCTGACCAAATTGCAGCAATTATTAAAAAATATAAAGCAGTAGGAGCAATGGGCTTGTTCGCAATGCTTGCTATGTTGCCACCACTTTTAATTAGTATTTATAATGCAGGTAAAATTAATGGTGATAAGTAATAATAAGTAAGTTGGGGTTTCTACCCCAACATTTTATTTGTTGGGCTGAAAGCCCAACTTACATATTATATTCTGAACTGCTTGTCATGCTGAACTCGTTTCAGCATCTCCTTGTTAATCAAATTTAAGAGTGTTCGGTAGGAGATTCCGAAATAAATTCGGAATGACAAAACGGATAATAAGTTATGTAGGATGGGCAAAGCGAAAGCGTGCCCATTTTTATTATATTCATGGGCACATTACATATTGTCCACACTACAATAAGTAAGTTGGGGTTTCTACCCCAACATTTTATTTGTTGGGCTGAAAGCCCAACTTACATTTTACCCTCACCCGACGCCTCTGCTCATTAAGAAATTCTACCCTCAGCTTCACTTCGTTACGCATACAGGCTCACACAACTCGTTCCTCGTTGGTTCGCTTTGTATCCCAAAGGCAGAGGGTATTTTTGTAATGTCTTAAACCTTTTCTCTCCCAAGGGTTTTTACGAATTTGCCAAAACCCTTTAATAATGCAACCTTCTGTCTATTTATAAAATAGGACTTGACACTTAAACTCAATAATAATAAAACTTTCCGCCTTATAAAAATTTATTGTAAATTTATATTACAAAAAATAATAAATTTATTGTATTTTTTACGCTAATTTTCTTGACTATTAATATTTATGTAATACGATTAGAGAACATGCAAAATGTAAAGTAAGGCGAACTATGCCTGTACGAGCGTAAGTTTGATTACAAGCGGATTTTACCAACTTTACGAACCCATGAAAATTGCATTATTTGCTTTAAAAGTGAATAGAAATTAGTGAAAAGTGAATAGCCCTTTACGGTTTTAGAAATTGTAAAATATCTGTTGATACAGATAATACCTATTCACCATTCACAACTCGCTATTCACTAAATATGGCAGAGGGTTAACAGCCATAAGTTAGAAAAATTTTTTAGTAGTAGTACACCATTTATTTTATGAGGTGATTTAATGTCTGAGACAAAATACGAAAAAAGGGTAACACCGATGGGTATCCCGCATACTCGTTTGGATGATTTACCGGACCTTATTGAAGTGCAGAAAAAATCGTTTGAATGGTTTTTAACTGAAGGTTTGAAAGAAGAATTACTTGCTTTTTCACCTATTAAAGACTATACGGGAAGATTAGAATTGCACTTTTTGCCAAATTATACTTTTGACAATGCAAAGTATACAGTTGAAGAGGCAAGAATCCATGACGCTACTTATGCAAAACAGTTAAGAGTCATGATTAGATTAGTAAACCGTGACAGCGGTGAAATTAAAGAACAGGAAGTTTATATCGGTGATATTCCGACAATGACTGACAAAGGTACATTCATTGTAAACGGTGCAGAGCGTGTAATCGTTTCTCAAATCGTTCGTTCACCGGGTGTTTACTTCGACAAAACCATTTCTCCTAACGGAAAGCGTTTGTATAACGCTACAATGATTCCGAACAGAGGGGCATGGGTTAAATTTGAAACTGATGCTAATGATATCATCCATGTCAAGATTGACAAAAACAGAAAAATCCTTGCTACAACATTACTTAAAGCAATGGGTATTACTGTTGCGGAAATGGAATCAAAATTCACTCATTTTGATTTCTTAAAGAAAACTTTGGATAAAGATACCGCAGAAACAACAGATGATGCATTAATTGATTTATACAAAAAACTAAGACCGGGAGATCCTGCATCTCCTCAGGGCGGTCGTCAGATTTTGGAATCAAGATTCTTTGATGCCAAGAAATATGATATCGGTCGTGTAGGTCGTTATAAATTAAATAAAAAATTAAACTTAAATATTCCAAAGAACCAAAGAACATTAACTGTTGAAGATATCGTTTCAACAATCGAATACTTAATCAATTTAACTTATGATGAAGGAACATTAGACGATATCGACCATTTGGGTAACAGAAGAATCCGTTCTGTTGGTGAATTATTACAAAACCAATTCAGAGTAGGTCTTTCAAGAATTGAAAGAATTGTTAAAGAAAGAATGACTCTGCAGGATTCAGAAACATTAACTCCGTTGAACTTGTTGAACACCAAGCCTTTGGTTGCTTCATTAAAAGAGTTCTTTGGAAGTTCACAGTTATCACAATTTATGGATCAAACCAATCCGCTTGCTGAATTAACTCATAAAAGAAGAATTTCCGCATTAGGGCCGGGTGGTTTGCAAAGAGAAAGAGCAGGTTTCCCTGTTCGTGATATTCACCCTTCTCACTACGGGCGTATTTGTCCTATCGAAACTCCGGAAGGTCCGAACGCAGGTTTGATTGGTTCTTTGGCTACTCACGCAAGAGTTAATGATTATGGCTTTATCGAATCCCCGTTCTTTGTTGTAAAAGACGGTGTTGTAACTGATGAAGTTGTTTATATGACAGCAGATGCCGATGAAAATTACCGTTGCGCTCCTGCTGATGTTAAATTGAATAAAGACAGAACATTTAAAGACGATATAGTTCCTGTAAGATACCGTTCCGAATTCGTTATGGAACCGGCATCAAAAGTTGACTTTGTCGGTGTATGTCCTATTCAGATTATTTCAGTCGCAACTTCAATGATTCCGTTTATAGAACACGATGATGCTAACCGTGCATTGATGGGTTCTAACATGCAGCGTCAGGCAGTACCTCTTTTGATTACGGAAAGACCAAGAGTTGGTACAGGTCTTGAATCTCGTGTAGCAAAAGACTCCGGTATGGTTATTGTCGCTGATGTTGACGGTACTGTTGAAAGAGTTGTCGGTGAAGAAATCGTAATCAGAGATCAACATAACAAGCAACATATATATACATTAATGAAATATGTAAGAAGTAACCAGGATACTTGTATTAACCAAAGACCTATCGTTCATGAGGGAGATAAAGTTAAAGCAGGCGATGTTATCGCAGATGGTGCATCAACATGCGGAGGCGAACTTTCATTAGGTAAAAATATTCTCGTTGCTTATATGCCTTGGGAAGGTTATAACTATGAAGATGCTATTTTGCTTTCTGAAAGATGCGTACACGATGACATCTTTACTTCATTACACATTGAAAAATTAGAAATTGAAGCGCGTCAGACAAAACTCGGGCCTGAAGAAATTACCCGTGAAATTCCGAATGTATCAGAAGATGCACTTCGTCATTTGGATGAAAGAGGTATTGTTCGTATTGGTGCAAGAGTTTATCCTGACGATATTCTTGTTGGTAAAGTTACTCCGAAAGGTGAATCAGAGCATCCGCCTGAAGAAAAACTTTTAAGAGCAATCTTTGCCGAAAAAGCAAGAGATGTAAAAGATAATTCATTAAGAGTTCCGCATGGCGGCGGCGGCAGAGTTCTCGATGTTAAGGTATTTGACAGAGAAAAAGGTGACGAATTGCCACCGGGAGCAAATACTGTAATCAGAGTTTATATTGCACAAAAGCGTAAGGTTTCTGTCGGTGATAAACTTTCAGGTCGTCACGGTAACAAAGGTATTGTATCTCGTATATTACCTAAAGAAGATATGCCGTTCTTACCTGACGGAACTCCTGTTGATATCGTTTTGAACCCTCTTGGTGTACCTTCTCGTATGAATGTTGGTCAAACTTACGAATTATTGCTTGGTTTGGCAGCATATTTGACAGGTAAACACTATGAGGCTCCGGCATTTGACGAAATGTATGGTGAAAACGAATCAGAAATAGTTACTAAAGGTGAATTATTAGAAGGTATCAAAAAATCCGGTGCAACTTGGGTTGGTGAAGACGGTAAGGTTACACTTATTGACGGTAGAACCGGTGAACCGTTTGACAGACCTGTTGCTGTTGGTTTGACATACTTCCTGAAATTAGTTCACTTGGTCGATGATAAAATTCACGCAAGAAGTACCGGTCCTTATTCACTTGTTACTCAGCAGCCGCTCGGTGGTAAAGCACAATTTGGCGGTCAAAGATTCGGTGAAATGGAAGTTTGGGCATTAGAGGCTTACGGTGCGGCTTATACTCTGCAGGAAATGTTGACAATCAAATCCGATGATGTTAACGGAAGAAACAGAGCATACGAAGCTATCGTTAAAGGCGATAATATCCCAAGACCGGGTATTCCTGAATCATTTAAGGTACTTGTAAGAGAATTGCAAAGTATCGGTTTGGATATAACAGTATCTAAAAAAGACGGAACTGAAGTAGATTTAATGACAGATATGGACGACTTGAGAAAAGCCGCTCCGAAAAGAACTCTGTCAGATGTCGATTCAGAATTGTTAAATATTAATTTCTTTGAATCAACATCAGGTTTCGGAGAACTATAAAATCGTGAAAAGTGAATCGTGAATAGTGAAATAGCCAAATCGGTTAATTCACAATTCACATCTCACGGTTCACGCAAGGAAAAGGAGAAAATGACAAATGTCAACAAGCATAGATTATTTTGACTATATACGAATCAGTATTGCTTCTCCGGAAAGAATACTTCAATGGTCACACGGCGAAGTAACAAAACCGGAAACAATTAACTATCGTACTTTAAAACCGGAAAGAGACGGTTTGTTCTGCGAAAGAATCTTCGGGCCGACAAAGGACTGGGAATGTTATTGCGGAAAATATAAAAGAGTAAGACACAAAGGTATTATCTGCGAACGCTGCGGTGTTGAAGTTACCGATTCAAAAGTAAGACGACACAGAATGGGGCATATTGAACTTGCCGCTCCTGTATCTCATATTTGGTTTTTGAAAGGTATTCCTTCATACTTAGGTTTGCTTTTGGATATGACTTTGAAAAATCTTGAACAGGTCATCTATTTCAACAGTTATGTTGTTTTAGACGGCGGTGATTCTGATTTCAAAAAACTTCAGTTGTTATCTGAAGAAGAATACGAAGATTATATGGCTGAAAATGAAGAATCTACATTGAAAGTAGGTATCGGTGCAGAAGCAATTCAGCAGTTGCTTGGCGAAATCGATATTAACGCTTTGGCAGAAGAAATCAGAACCGAACTTGAAGGTAGTGTTTCTGTTCAGAAAAAATCAAAATTAATTAAGAGATTAAGATTATTAGATAACTTAATTCAGTCAGGTACAAATCCGACTTGGATGATAATGAATGTAATTCCTGTCACTCCTCCGGATTTAAGACCTATGGTTCAGTTGGACGGTGGTCGTTTTGCAACATCAGATTTGAATGATTTGTACAGACGAGTAATTAACAGAAATAACCGTTTAAAAAGATTAAACGAAATGGGCGCACCTGAAATTATTGTTCGTAACGAAAAGCGTATGCTTCAGGAAGCCGTTGATGCGTTGATTGATAACGGCAGAAGAGGCAGAACGGTTGTAGGACCGAATAACAGAGCGTTAAAATCATTATCTAATATTATTGAAGGTAAACAAGGTCGTTTCCGTCAAAACTTGTTAGGTAAGCGTGTTGACTATTCAGGTCGTTCAGTTATCGTTGTAGGTCCGTCATTACGCTTAAATCAATGCGGTTTGCCAAAAGAAATGGCGATAGAATTGTTTAAACCGTTCGTTATTAATAAATTAATAGAAAGAGGATATGTTCAGAATATCAAATCTGCGAAGAAGAAGATTGAACGCTCTGATCCCGTTATTTG
This sequence comes from uncultured bacterium, assembly GCA_902774905.1. Classification (GTDB taxonomy): domain Bacteria; phylum Cyanobacteriota; class Vampirovibrionia; order Gastranaerophilales; family Gastranaerophilaceae; genus Zag111. The sequence continues at coordinate 34,600 of CACYKF010000017.1, read as the reverse complement.
GGATATCTTGGAAGAAGTTATTGACGGACATCCGGTATTGTTAAACCGTGCTCCAACGCTTCACAGATTAGGTATCCAAGCATTTGAACCGAAACTTGTAGAAGGTCGTGCTATTCAGCTTCATCCGCTTGCTTGTACAGCATTCAACGCTGACTTCGACGGTGACCAAATGGCTGTTCATGTTCCTTTGTCAATTGAGGCTCAAGCAGAAGCAAGAATGTTGATGTTAGCAACAAACAACCTGCTTGCACCTGCAAACGGTAAACCTATCGTATCTCCTTCACAGGATATGGTCTTGGGTATGTATTACTTAACGACTATGAAAGATCCTAATCAGGAAGTACAAGGTTACTTCTACAGTTTTGAAGATGCAATTTCAGCATTTGAAGTTAAGGTAATCAAACTTCACGACAAGATTGTTGTTCGTGACAGAAAAGGCGAAAGAATTGAAACAACTGTCGGAAGAATTATCTTCAACGAAGAAATAAGAAAAGCGTTAGTATAATGTAGGTCGGGCATACTTGCCCAACAATATAAAGTAGTAGGGTGGGATTATATCCCGCCGAAATAAAAGGAAAAACAAATGGAAATGACATATACACATGCAAAAAAAGATCCTGATTTCATTAACAAACAAATGGATAAAGGTTCATTGAAGAAATTGTTAGGTCAAATGTATTTGGAATACGGCGGAGCAAAAGAAGCAAATCTTGCCGATGCGTTAAAAACATTGGGTTACAAATATGCAACTGTGTCCGGTACAACTATTTCAATTGCTGACTTATCAGTTCCTGAATCTAAAAAAGATTTGTTGAAATCAGCGGAAAAGGAAATTGAAGTATCACAAAACAGATACTTGAAAGGTGAAATCACAGAAGTCGAAAGATATACAAAGGTTATCGATACCTGGGCTGAAACAACTGCAAAATTGACAGAACAGGTTGTTGAAAACTTTGACAGATTAAATCCTGTATATATGATGGCATTCTCCGGTGCGAGAGGTAACTTATCACAGGTATCACAGTTAGTCGGTATGAGAGGTTTGATGGCAGATACGCAAGGTCAGATTATCGACTTGCCTATTAAATCAAACTTTAAAGAAGGCTTATCAGTTACCGAATACATCATTTCATCTTACGGTGCAAGAAAAGGTCTTGTAGATACGGCGTTAAAAACGGCAGACTCAGGTTATTTGACTCGTCGTTTGGTTGATGTTGCTCAAGATGTTATCGTAAGAGATGAAGATTGCCATACTGATAAATACATTGATTTGAAACCGATTATGGACGGAGATGCTGTTATAGTTCCTTTAATCGACAGATTGTTAGGACGAACAGTTGCTCAGGACATAACCGATAAAGACGGAAATGTAGTTATCACAAACGGTACAACATTAAATAGAGATGATATTAAGAAAATTTCAGGCTTAGACCTGCAGAATTTGAGAGTTCGTTCAGCGTTGACTTGCGGTTTGGAATACGGTGTATGCCAAAAATGTTACGGCTGGGCATTAACATCTCAAAAACTTGTTGATGTTGGTGAATCAATCGGTATTATCGCTGCTCAGTCAATCGGTGAACCGGGTACACAGTTAACAATGAGAACATTCCACACCGGTGGTGCTGTCGGCGTTAAAGAAGCAATGAAAGAAATCAAATCCTATGAAGCAGGTACGGTTGTTTCTAAAATTAAGACAAGAGAATTAAGAACCCGCCATGGTGATGTTGTTCAGGTTGCGATGTATGAAGCGGATTTGGAAGTTAAAGGTGAAAAAAGAACTTCTAAATATCATATTCCTGCAGGTGCAACTGTATTTGTTAAAGACGGCGATAAGGTTACAAAAGGCTTTAAGATGGCAGAACATGCTCCGTCTTCAAGCAGTGATTCAAGCCGTTTAACTGAAAAAGCACAAAAAGATATTATTTCTGATATTAGCGGTGAAGTTCTTTTTGAAGGTTTTAAGGCTGATGAAAAGAAAGACAGACAAGGTAACATTTTAAGAACAACAAACAAACAAGGTATTGTTTGGGTTTTAGGCGGGGATGTTTATACATTGCCGGGCGGTTCAAAAGTTCTTGTTAAAGACGGTCAGAAAGTATCTGAAGGCGAAAAACTTGCCGAAACTCTTACAATCTGCGAGCATGGCGGTGAAGTCAGAGTCGGAAATGATTTGGTTGTTGAAGATGCTAAATTTGACGGTAAGAAAATCAAAAAGATTGTTTCAGGTAAAGAATTAACTATCGTTATCGCTTCTTTGAGTCCTGAAAACGCATCTTTTGAACAAACTAAAAAAGAACAAATTTGGACAGTTGATAAGACAGGCGAAAAATATATTGTTAAAGCAGTTGTTGATACTCCTGTTGAAAACGGTATGATTATCGGTGAACTTATTGATTCTGATTGTTCGGTTCCGTCTTCAGGTGAAATCAGATATGTCGATGTTGAAGTTGACGAAAATCAGATTATTACAAAACCCGGTAAGGTTGTATTTATTCCTGAAGAAGTTCATCAAATTAATAAAGACGCAACACTCAAGATGGTTGAAAACGGCACAACAGTTACCGCCGGTACGGAAGTTGTTAAAGATGTTTATTGCCATATTGATGGTGTTGTTGAATTTAAAGAATACAATGATGTTATTCACGAAATTACAATCAGACCTGGTGAAGTCCACACATTGTCAAGTTATCAGGAACTGAAAGTTGACGAAGGTGAAGTTATCAAGAAAGGTACTGTTATTGCAGACGGTATCAAGGCTAAAACAACTTCTGTTGTTACAATTATGGATTCTACAGGTGAAGATTTGGCTATTGATGATTTGGACGAAGATATGGATTCTTCAATGGGGCTTGATGAAGATGCTATTGCAAATCAGCCTGTTCAAATTTTGGTCAGACCTGTTCAGGTTCTTGATATTGAACAAAAAGATGTATCTATCAAATTCAATTCTTCCGATGAATTAATAGATGTTGTTCCTGTTACCCAGTTGCAGTACAAAGATGGTGCAAGAGTAAGAAATATTGACGGTGCAACAATTACAAGAACAAGTTTAGTTCTCCAGATGGGCGGATACTTATCTCACCTTAAAGGTATTGTAGAACTTGATTCTCATGGTGAATTAAGAATTGTTGTTCTTGAAAACTTAATTGTTCGTCGTGAACTTGAAGGTTCTGCAAATAATTCGTTACAGACTGAACTTTTGGTAAAAGACGGTCAGGTAATTGAACCTAAAACACCTGTTGCAAAAACTCAGGTATTGGCATTGCATGATGCTGTTGCCTCAATTAAAAAGGACGAAGAAGAAGCAAGAAGATTATTGTTAATCTCTGAAAGTTCTTCAACAGATGTAAAAATTAAAGGCAAGGCGACAGTTAAAAAAGGTGATTTAGTCAAGACTGACAGTGAAATTGCTGATAGTGGTGAAACTGCTCCGATTTCGGGTATTGTTACCGCAACCGGTAAAGGCAGTGTTTCAATAAGAGTCGGTCGTCCGTACTTAATCAGTCCGGGTACTATGTTACTTGTAAACGCCGGTTCTTTAGTATTAAGAGGTGACTTGATTGTATCTTTGACTTATGAAAGAGAAAAAACAGGCGATATCGTTCAAGGTTTGCCGAAAGTCGAAGAATTGCTTGAAGGTCGTCGCCCGAAAGATTGTGCTATTTTGGCAGAATTTGACGGAACAACAAAGATTGAAGTTGATGAAAGCGGATTTCCGAGATTATATCTTGAAGATGAAAACGGTTCTTCAACTGAAATTAAATACTCAATTGATGCTAATGTAATTGTCGGAAACAACCAAAAAGTTGTTAAAGGTCAGGCATTGACATCAGGTTCACCTGATCCGCATGATGTTATGCGTCTAAGAGGACCTGAAGCGGCTCAACAATATCTTGTTGATGAAGTACAAAGAGTATATCGTTCTCAAGGTGTTGAAATTTCCGACAAACACATTGAAGTTATCGTTCGTCAGATGACCAAGAAAGTTAAGGTTGTTGATGCCGGCGATACAAACTTGTTACCTGGTGAACTTATCGAAGTTCAAATCTTTGAAAAAGAAAACAAAGAGGCAGAAGAAGCAGGAAAAGCACCTGCAACTTGTGAACACATGTTGCTTGGTATTACAAAGGCTTCATTGAACACCGAATCGTTCATTTCAGCGGCTTCATTCCAGGAAACAACAAGAATTCTGACTGAAGCAGCCGTAGAAGGTAAAAAAGACATGTTGAGAGGTTTGAAAGAAAACGTTATCATCGGTCGTTTGATACCTGCAGGTACAGGTTTCCATCATTTGATTAACGCAAATGAAGAAAGAGAAAAGGCTGAAAGAAAACAAGCCGTTGCTCAAAGAAACCAAGCAAGAAAACCGTCTGCTATTTTGGAAGAAATCGAAGGAATGTTCGGTTCTCCTGATTTTGCAGGTGATGATGATATTATTGAATAATTAAAGTTCAATAGAATATGATAATTTAAAAGGAAGGTGCGTATAAAGCATCTTCCTTTTTTATTATATGTAGCGGATTGTTGGGCTGAAAGCCCAACTTACATATTGGTTTCTCATCCTGATTATTCCAAACCCCACCTAACCTCCCCTACCAAGGGGAGGAACAAGAGTTGTAGGTCAGGCAATTGCCTGACAAATAAAAAGCGGGAATTTTGTAATTACAAAATTCCCGCTTTCGCCTCTGCTCATTAAGAAATTCTACCCTCAGCTTCACTTCGTTACGCATACAGGCTCACACAACTCGTTCCTCGTTGGTTCGCTTTGTATCCCAAAGGTAGAGGGGTTAGGTTTTATTTACCCCCTTAGTTATTTTACCTGTTCCCTCACCCGCATTTGTATGCCTCATTCTTCGGCAACAACTGCGCCCTCTCCCACTTAAAAATATGTGGGAGAGGGGTGTGGAAGTCTTAGTGGCAGCAAGTGCAGGTTGTTCCGCAGCCGAACTGTTCTTTTGCAGCAGTCATATTAACTTTGATTCTGCCGTCAACTGCGATACCTTCACCTGTTTTTTCAGAAATTAACAATGGGTTAATATCCAATTCGGTGATGAAACTAAAGTCTGAAACCAATTGAGATAATCTCAAAATTGTTTCTTCAATTTGTTCCATCTGAGCAGGAGTTGTACCTCTTGCGCCTTCAAGTAATTTGTATGCTTTTACTGATTTAATCATTTCTTTTGCATCAACATCAGTCAAAGGAGCAATTCTGAAAGTTACATCTTTCATAACTTCAATAAATACACCGCCCAAACCGAACATCATCATATGTCCGTATTGAGGATCTGTTGCAACACCACAAACCATTTCACGGTTGCCTTTAACCATTTCTTGAATGATTACCCCTTCCAAACCGTCTAAGAGTCCTTTTGCTTCCAATTTAGAAATAAGGTCTTGGTATTCTGCTCTTAATTGTTCAGCAGACTGAATATTAACTCTTACACCACCAACATCTGTTTTGTGAGATGTTGTTTTTGATGTCATTTTCATAACAACAGGGTAACCGATTGAATCAGCGATAGAAACGGCTTGGTCTTCGGTTGTTGCAAAACCTGATTTGCAAACTCTGATTCCGTAAGCATCTAATACATCAATTGATTCTCTTGTTGTTAATTGTTCTCTGCCGTCAGCGATAGATTGTTTGATAATTGATTCTGCTTTTGCTTTATCTACATTGTAAGACGGAATTTTGCCTTCCGGTCTTTCAATCCACAATCTTTGCTGATTCAATCTGTGTAAACCTTCAGCGGCTTCTTCAGCATACATAAAGAACGGAATATTAACATCCATATCTGATAATGCAGTAAAGAATTCAGATTTTGTCATAAATACACCGATAACAGGTTTTTGCGGATTTTTAGCCTTAATTTCCATCAATGCTTTAGCAACATCAATATCTTTCAAGCCTAAGAACGGTAAGTAGATACAAATAATCATATCAACATTTTCATCTGCAATAACTGTTTCAAGTGTTTGCTTATAGTGTTCGATAGGTGCTGATGCAATCATATCGATAGGGTTCTTAACTGATGCTGCTGATGGTAAGAAACTTCTCAATTTTTCTTTTGTAGCATCGGTAATTTTAGCAATTTGCATACCGTATTCGCAAACAGCGTCAGTTGCCATAATACCGGGACCGCCTGAGTTTGTGATAATTGCAACTCTGTCACCCTTTGGAATCGGGCAGTTTGCAAAAACTTTAGCGGTTGAGAATAAGTTTTTCAAAGAATATTCTCTGATTACACCTGATTGATTTAATAAAGCGTTAGCGGCTTTATCTGCACCAGCAAGTGAACCTGTGTGAGAAGATGCTGCAGAAGCACCTGCTGCACTACGACCTGCTTTCAATGCTAAAATAGGTTTCTTTTTAGAAATTCTTGTTGCCAATTTTCTGAAATTAGCAGGGTTTTGGATTGATTCCATATATAAAAGAATTTGTTCAACATCATCTTCGTTTTCCCAATATTCTAATGCGGTTTCAGCGTTTACATCTGCCTGATTACCAATAGAAATGAACTGTGCAAAACCAAGGTTAAGGTCTTTTAAGATGTTCAAAATACCGCCGCCCAAAGCACCTGATTGAGAAACAAATCCGATATGTCCTCTTTCAGGAAGGGATTCAGCAAAACATCCGTCCATAGAAATTTCAGGTAATGTGTTTACAACACCCAAACAGTTAGGACCAACGCATCTCATACCGTATTCTTGAACTTTGGCAAGTAATGCTTTTTCTGCTTCGGCACCTTCTTTGCCTGTTTCTTTAAATCCTGCAGTGATGATACAAAGACCTTTGATACCTTTTTGGTGACATTGGTCAATTGTGTCCAAAACGAATTTAGCGTTTACAACGATAATTGCCAAATCGATTTCACCCGGAACTTCCAAAACGGAAGTATATGCCTGTAAGCCTTCAATAATACCGCCTTTTGGGTTAATCGGATAAATTTGCCCTTTGAACTTGTATTCCTGAAGTCTTTTCATGATGTCAGAACCGATTGTGTGTTCTTTTGTAGAAGCACCAACAACCGCAATTGATTTTGGTTTCATAATTTTGTCTAAATTTGCTGTCATGTTCTTATCCTTTCTTGTTTTGATAACTCAATTATATAATAAACATTTGCAAATATGTATAACATTATTTGTTATTATTAAAAATATTTTTTCTAAAAATTAATTTTACATTCTGCCTTGCTTTTACTATAATTATCGTAAGAACACATAAAATAAGGATGAGAAATGAGTACATATTTATTGGAAGTCGGAACTGAAGAATTGCCTTACAAATTTATACCGCAGGCAATTGAACAACTAAATGACGGATTTACAAAATTTTTAAACGAAAATAAAGTAAAATTTGATGATATAAAAGTTTATGCAACCCCAAGACGATTGGCAGTTTTGGTTTACGGACTTGAAAATGCAACAACTGATGAAGAAAAAATTGTAAAAGGTCCTATTGCAAATATTGCGTTTGATGAAAACGGGAATTTAACAAAGGCAGGCGAAGGTTTTGCAAAGAAAAACAATCTTTCACCTGAGTCTTTATATGTCGAAAATAATTATGTTCACGCAAAAATTGTTATAAAAGGTAAAGATATAAAAGAACTTTTGGCACAAAATGTGCCGTCGATATTTATGAAACTTCAGGGCGCTCATTTTATGCGCTGGGGTTATAATGACGAAAAATTTTCCCGTCCGATAAAGTGGATTGTGTCAATTCTTGATAACGATGAAGTTAAGATTAAAATTATAGACAAAGAATCTTCAATATATACAAGAGGTCACAGATTTGCTATGCAGAATTTCCCAATCGGCAAACCTGAAGATTATATTGAAACAATGAGAAATGCCTGCGTAATAGTTGACCAAAACGAACGCAGAGAACTTATTATTCAAAAAGCAAAGGAAGAAGCAGCAAAAATTGGTGCTGTCCCGTATTATACGGATGATTTGTTGGAAGAAGTAACATTTATTACCGAATATCCTGTTCCTGTAATTTGTGAATTTGATGAAGAATTTTTGACTATACCGGAAGAAGTCACTGTTACGGTTATGAGTTCTCACCAAAGATATTTTGCGTTGCATAAAGATGGTAAACTTATTAACAAATTTATAACAATGGCAAATTATGTCGGCAGTGAATTTAAAAATATTAAAGAGGGTAATGTTCGTGTAATAAAAGCAAGATTAGATGATGCTGTATTTTTCTTTAGAGAAGATACTAAAAAGCCTCTATCTGATTATGTCGAAAGCCTTAAAGGTGTTACATTCCAAAAAGGTATGGGTTCAATGTATGATAAGACACAAAGGCTTATTGCATTATCTAAAAATATTGCATCAGATTTGGGTGTAAATTCTAATGATATTGAACGCACTGCGCTTTTATGTAAAGCGGATTTGACTACCCACCTTGTATTTGAGTTTACTGAATTGCAGGGATATATCGGCTCTGATTATGCAAGAGTATCCGGTGAAAATGATAAAGTTGTTGAGGGTATCAAAGAACACTATTTTCCTATTAATGCGGAAAGTGAAACGGCAAAAGGGCTTGAAGGTCAGATTGTCGGGATTGCCGATAAAATTGATACTGTCTGTGCGGTATTTGCAGGGGGCAAAAAACCGACAGGTTCTTCTGATCCGCTCGGTGTAAGACGCGCTGCTTTGGGCGTTATAAAAACCATCTTAGATGCTGATTTAAAAATTGATATTGATAAATATATAATTGAAGCATTAAAAGGTTTGCCTGTTCAAAAGGATTGTGCTGATGAGGTTAGAGAATTCTTTGTTCAAAGAATGATTATTTTCTTGTCAGAAAAATATAATAAAAATATTCTTGAAGCATGTGCAAATAATAATCCGCTTTCTGATATTGCAGATTATGTAAAGAGAGTTGAAATTGTTTCAACGCTTGATGCTCCTCAACTTTTAGAAAATGCAAACAGAGTAATCAGAATTATAAAGGACCAAACTTCAGGTACAATAAACGAAAATTACTTTACCGAAGATATAGAAAAAGTTCTTTATAGCGAAATCAAAACGGTTGAGCCTGATAGTGATTACAAATTGTATCTTGAAAAACTTGAAAAACTTAATCCGACCGTTACAAAATTCTTTGAAGATGTTTTGGTAATGGACAAAGATGAAAATGTTAAAAATAACAGAATTTCTTTGTTGGCATTATTAAAAGAAAAATACGATTATTTGGCAGATTTCAGCAAATTGTAGGATTGAATTGTAAATATTTGTAAATATAATATGAAAAGTAGTCAATTAATTATTTTACGGAACTTTAAAATAATACAAGAAGTTAGTGTGTGAGGCAATCATGTTTGAACGAATAAAAAATTTAAAACTCGTACAAAAGATTAAAGAAACGGTTAGTCCGAAGTCAAGACTGCAGGAATATGCCGACAAAACACAATTGGACAAAAGCACTGTGGATTATTTGGAATCCGTCAGCGGTGTTAATATGTTTTCTGACAAAAATGAGCTGGAAGTGATGGTCAGAAATCAACTCAAAGAGGAATTTCCGGGTATTGAAAACAAGAAATCCTATGAGTTGCTTGTAGATGCTGTAATGAACAACATCATGAAAAAACAACTTCAAGCCGATGAATCTAATCTTGATATTGAAAAATAATTCAGTAAAGATTAAAACTCAACAAGAAAAGTAATACCTGATGAGGGTATTATTTTTTTGCTATTTTATCTGACATAGTATTTTCGCAGTTGGGTAATCATTATGATACACAACATTACTGACGAACTCAAAAGTCCTATCCAAAATCCGATTAAATTCATTTTTAAATGCAACCCGAGATAACATCCCAAAGGTATTGAAACGCACCAATAAGCCAAAAAATTTGCAAGAAGAATGATTTTTGTCTGCTTAATGCCTTTACAGATACCTGATAATGAAATCTGTAATCCGTCAAAAATTTGATAAAATCCTAAAATTATCATTACCTGCAATACTATTTCACATAATTTTATGTCTGGTGTAAAAATTGATACGATAAATTTTGGGAATAATAAATAAGTTATTGTACATAAGGTCATAAACCCTACAGACATCCCAACACCGGTAAACGAATATTTTTTCATATCCTCAAAATTACCTGCACCGTTTGCAAAACCGACTTTTACCGCAATTCCGTTTGAAATCGCAAAAGGAACCATAAAGGTTAAATTTATAAGTGTGCAGAGTAAATTTTGCGCAGCAGCGTAAATTCCTGCAATTCTACCCATTATTATTGCAACACTGTTAAATGCGACAAATTCTACAAGTATTGCAAGTGCGATAGGCAAACCGATTTTGACCAGATTTTTATAATAACCTTTTTCGTGATAGTTTCGCAGTTCCATAAGTCTGTGGCAATACCACAAAAGGACAAATCCCATAAAATATCTTACGATAAAACTTGAAACCGCAAGCCCGATAACACCCATAGAAGGAATAATTCCCCAGCCGAATACAAAAATTATATTGAGTATTAAATTTAAAAATACGCTGAAAATTGTGAGCAAATTCGGAAATAAAACAATTTCAAATGCTTGCAAAAATTCTTTCAGACTATGATGCAACCCTCCACCAAAAGTTGAAAATGCGCTGATTAACATATAATCCTGAATCGGTTTTATCAGTTTGTATTCAAAACCCATTTTGGGGATAATTGGGATAAAAATTAGTATTATAATGCAGGATAATAATGCCCAAAACAGAGCAAATCTGATTGACGGGTAAAAATATCTTTTTATCGGCTTGCCTTCTCCCCTGTAATTTGACAATAACGGGGAAATACTTGAAGTTAAACCGATAGCGATAGTCATAATACAATTTACTATTGCCGCTGCAATACTTATCGCAGCAAAGGTATCTGTTGAATGACGCCCTGCGACAATAATATCCCCGATACCGATAAGGATAAATCCTACATTGCCGAGTATAATTGGGGATGCGATTTTTAAAAGTTCTTTAATATAAAAAATCGGCTTTTGCATAATAAAATTTTAGCATAAAAATACATAAAAATTTTCTGTTCTATCAGGGGGAATGGGTAATATATTGTCGAAATAAGTCTTATCCTTGTGTTTGTCACCCTGAACTTTACAAAGGGAACCGACGAGGAACGAGTCGTGTGACCCTGTATGCGCAGGCGCAAAGCGCCCGGATTGTTTCAGAATCTCCTTATTAATCAAATTCAAGAGTGTTCAGTAGGAGATTCCGAAATAAATTCGGAATGACAAAACGGATAAAATTGTGTAATTTCCCTTCCCAATATAGGGAAGGGGCAGGGATGGGTTTTGATTTTTCCTTCTTGATTAACCCAAATAAGTAAGTTGGGGTTTCTACCCCAACATTTTATTTGTTGGGCTGAAAGCCCAACTTACATATTTCTTTTTGCCATTTGATTTTCCCTAAAAATCTGCTATAATTAAAGTATGGAAAACTTATTTAAAAACTACAAAAAAACTTTATTATTTATTCTTTTAGCATTTGTATTATTTTGTATTGGACATGTTGCTTTAATGACAATTGCTTTAATGATGCTATAAATTTTAGTGAGTTTGTATGTCAGGCAATTGTCTGACACTTAAAAAGCGGGAATTTTGTTTTTAACAAAATTCCCGCTTTTAATTTTCTGTTTTTATAATATTTCTTTAACGCAATTATTTTGAAACTGTTTCAAAAATTACATCAAATGCTTCAGAATCTCTTACAGCCATATCAGCAAGCATTTTTCTGTTTACAACAACATTTGCTTTTTTGCAAGCGTTTACGAATTTTGAATAACTCATACCGCGTTGTCTTACTGCTGCATTGATTCTTACAATCCATAATCTTCTCATGTTGCGTTTTGTGGTGCGTCTGTCTCTGTAAGCATATTTAAGTGCTTTCATTACAGCGATATTTGCAACTTTGAAAATTCTTGATCTTGCTCCGATAAAGCCTTTAGCAAGTTTTAATATTTTTTTGTGTCTTCTGACACCGGCACTACTGCGTCTAATTCTCATTTTTTATGCTCCTATCTTGAATACTTCTTGTATGGTAACTCTTTAGATACCAGTGCTACATGTGACTCAGAAACCTCAACCATCTTGAAAATTCTGCGTTTTCTTGATGCTGATTTGTGTTGGAGCAAGTGGCCGATGCCTGCTTGTCTTTTCATAATTTTACCGCTTGCAGTAACTTTATAGCGTTTTGCTGCGGCTCTGTGTGTTTTTAATTTTGGCATTTCGTTTCTCCTTTTTCTTGTGTCGGATTTTTAACCCTCACCCGCCCTGTGGGCACCCTCTTTCAATGGCAGAGGGAAAGTTTACTTTCGGATTTAAAACCCAAACCTACGATAACTTCGCTTCATAGGCATACCAAAGCCTATTTCGGCTGTGTAAATTTATAATAGTATGAAAACATTTTATTTGCAAGCGGTTTGTGTATATTTGTTAAAAATGGGGTAAGTCACTAAAAATAATATTTATAATTTTTTTACAAACTCCTCCATGGTAACTTTGCCTTTGAATGCAGGTGTTTGTTTATTTAACTCCTGCTCCTTTTCTTTTTCAATATTATGGCGCAGAAACTTGTTTAAAACTTTTGGTAATGCAAATCCAATTAGTGCGGTGTTTGTAAGTAATGAGAACCAATACAAACCGGCTCCGATATTTTTTGTTTTCTTTAATATTTCAGGAGGTATGTCTTTTACTTCGTCTAAAGTTTTGAAATTTCTTAACGGCATTTTAAATTTTTGTAAGAAATTCAACTTTTTCCCGTTGTCATTCATAATTTTTGTTCCGAAGATTTTGTCTGCAATTCTTCCTGCGATGTTATTAATTAGGAAATCTCCGCCAAAAAACATCGTAAACAGACCGATATCTCTTAATGCCCTGTCTTTTCGTTCATTTGTATCTCTTGAAGATATTAGTTTTGCAGGGAAACTTGATAAAATCCAAATGGCTGCATAAATTGTTTTCGACATATTTGTTCCTGAAGTATAGTCAAAATTTTGCGGATTATTTGCAATTTTTTTGTATCCCCACTTCGAAATCAAAGATTTCGGTCCTCCCTCAAGGGGAGGACTTTTTAAAGAAAAGGATAATCCTTTTGTTACCGTTTTTGCAAAAAGTATTCCGGGAATAACCGAAAATGCAATATTCCAGGCAAGTTTTTTGAGTTTTGATTTTTTAAATTCTTCATCAGATTTTGAATTATCTTTTTTTAGTTCAAAACCTGCCGAAAAATCTTTTCGTTTGGTTCGCATTTGAGTATATTCTGTCGCAATCCAGGGGATTGCCGACCACATCGCACCTGTTGTGATAAAATCTGTCATCAGGACTTTTTCGTGGACTGAGAGTAAATCTTTTTTTAATTTTTCAGGATTATTATATCTTTTGTAAATTTCTTCAAATGCTTTTTGATGTTCATTTGTCCCTGCTTTTTTGTCAAAAATTTTTGCAGTTTTTTCTAAACCTTCTTTTAAATCAGCATCAGGTGTAAGGTATTTTTTTGATACCTGAATAATTTTCTTTTCTGCCCCTTGCAACGACTTTATTATTCCCTTATTTTTCAGGAAATGTTTATTATAAAGCGGAATGAGTAAAATGGGAGTAAGATATGATGCAACAAAATATATTCCGCCCATCAATGCACGCTCTTGTGCTTCATATTTGTTATTCGACATAATACATTGCGGAACGGTGCTTCCGCCAAGTGTTGTAATTCCTCTGTTTATGAGGGTATGATTTTGCACATAGGCTGTTGAATTATATATATTTAATCCCTTAAAGGGTAATGTATCAGATACTTTTTTACAATCCATAATCAAATTAATGTTATTCGCTGATAAAAAAATAACAATGATTTATTAATTATTGTTTTGCTCAATCTGTGGATTGAAATTTTTTATAAATTATAAAGTGTTACAAAATATAAATTTTTAAAACACTTATTATAATTGAATTTACGACCAATCTACATCAAATATATGATTATTGTGTGTAATTTTGCCCTATATCTGCACTTATGGTATTATTAGTGTTAGAGTGGTTATTTGTCGGATTGTAGATAAATAATTCCCAAAATAAAGACTTGACGGGTAAGATGAGAAGATTATTTAACAATAAAATAGGAAACATATTAGGGCTTGTCGTTGCGGTAATTTTATTATCGTTTTGTATAAGCGGTTGTGTTCCTCAAAAGGAAGAACCGCAAAAGCCGTTACCGCCCGTACCAAAGGTAAATAATACAAATCCTGAACCGCATAAGTCCGTAAATATTGATGTTGAGGATGATGATTTGCCTGACAATATGATATCTTATGATGTTACGACAATCGGTCGCAGTAATCCGTTTATGCCGTATAACGAGATGATTGAGTATGAAAAAGCCCGCAATTCTGCAATTGCTGAGGCAAACGCAAAAAATGCAAAAATTCTGAAACTGAAAAATCTTCAGAATTACAGAGTGAGAGAGCAAGACGATATAAGTCCGTATAGTTTTAATCTTCCTGTTCCGCCTACGGCGCTTGATACGGGTTCAGTTGCAGCGAAAATTACAAGAACCAAAGTTGTTGGAATTATGTTTAATACAAAAAGCCCGTCAGCGATTATTAATGTGGATAACAGAGATTATCTTGTAAGACCGGGAGATAAAATTATCGGTCAGGAATATAAGGTTGTAAAAATTACTCCGACTTGGGTGACTGCTGCAATGGGTTCAAATGTTTATTCGGCGGCTATCGGAGAATTATTTACAAAAGACGGTATAGAAACCAATCAGACTGATATATATAATTTGAAAGAAAGATTTGGCGGAAGGAAAATTTAAACAATAATCAATCAGGAGCAGATATGAAAAATAAAATCAGAGAAAAATTTGTTGCAAGTGTAATGATTTTGTCATTCGCGGTTATGGGGGCATCATCTGTTGCTCTGGCGCAGGATTCACCTGTAATTCGTTCTCAACAACCTATTACATCAATGGATATCAATTCTGATACGCAAATTCAAAATGCGGATTCACTTGTAAATCTCAGTCTTCGTGATGCAGATGTTATGCAGGTCTTGAGAATGTTTGCCGATCAGGCAGGTATGAATATAATATTCGCTCAGGATGTCAGCGGCAAAGTTACGATGGATTTGGTTAATGTGACTTTGCAAAAGGCTTTGAGTCTTGTTGTAACAACTCAAAAACTTAAATATGGTATTCAGGGTAATACAATGATTATCACAAGTGGTGATGATGAAGATGTCGATATGGGTGCAGGTTCAAAAGATATTATTATAGTTCCTGTCAAATATGTGAGTGCGGCATCGATTGCAGACTTTTTGAATAAAAGTATTTTTACCAAAAAGAGTATAAGCCCGGGAGTATCTTCTAAACCTGTTGTAACAACAAACCCTGCAAATAATGAATTAATTGTCATGGGCACTCGTGAAGATGCTTTGATGGCGCAAAAAATTATTGACCAATTTGATAAAAAACCTCCGATAACCAATTATAAGGTAAACCATGTTACTCCTGCAGAAATGGCAGGACTTATTTGTTCTACATTAATTCCGTCATTTATGAGTAACGGAGAAGGTTCAACAGGTGGTGCGGCCGGAGTTCCGACAGGATTTGCATCAGATTCCTTTGGCGGGGGTGGTGAATCCGGCGGTCTTTCAATTGGCGGAGGGAAATTATTGTGTTCGGTTGAACAAAAAGCAAATGCCGAAGATATGGCTTCTTTGCCGTTTAAAAATATGACTGTTTCATATTTCCCGTCTATTGGTATGGTTCAGGTTATTGGCGGTTCTCCGACTCAACTTGAAATGATTAAAGATTATATTGCGGCAAATGATTTGAAAGCACCTCAGGCATATCTTGAAGTTCAGATTATTTCATTGTCTGAAAGCGGCAGTAAGTCTTTTGATAACACTTGGCAATATATGAGCAAAAATATTTCCTTTAATGCTTCAAACGGTATAAGAACCGCAAGTTCAGGCGGGGGGAAATATTATCCGATTTTCTTTGCAGGTCATGGCTTTAGTGAACAGGCCAAAGGTTCTTCCGGTTCTTCAACCTCAAAAGATGATACCGGTGATATATCTTACGGACAGTGGAGCGGTTCTCCTCAGTTGATTTGGACCATCAATTATTTGGTCGAAAACAATAAAGGCAGAGTTCTTGCTAATCCTCGTATCCTTATCACAAACGGTCAGCAATCTGTTATTGACTTGACATCGGATTATGTCGCAAAAGTTACATCACAATATTTGGATTCAACTGGTACAGGTTCTTCACAGGTTCAAAAAGATTATGATATTCAAAATGATAACGGTATAAAAGTTACGATTACTCCGTTTATCAGTCCTGACGGTTATGTTACTTTGGATATTAATCCTGATTACAGTACTATTGCAGGCCAGTTATACACTGATGGTGAAGTTGAAGGTCAGCGTGACCTTGCTGCTACTTTGCTTCAAAGAAGAAACTTAACCTTAAAAGGTATAAGAATCAAAGATGGTGAAACTTTAATTATTGGTGGTATGATACAGGAAGTTGAAACTAAAAATGTCAGCAAAATTCCGTTTCTCGGGGATTTACCTTTTATAGGTATGTTCTTTAGAAGTACGGGTACAGAAAGATCTAAGGAAGAAATGGTTATAATGATTACACCTCAAATTATTGTTGATACGGAAGATGCAGCCGAAATCACAAATTTGGATTTGTAATTGTTTAATCAAACAAAATCAATGAACGAAGTTATTTCAAGAATAAAAAACAGTATAGATAAATCTATAATTGACAAAGTTGACAAAAGTTCGATGAGCAAAATGAAATTTGTGCCCGTCAGTATTCGTCAGGGTCAGTTGTTTGTTGCTGTTTCAAAAAAATCTAATATGGATAGGATAAGTCAGTTGTTAAAAAGATATTATCCTAATCCGATAAGATTTATGCCTGTTGGCGGTGATGATGATTTACGCGAATTATTAAGCGGTTTTGTTGAAGAAAATAAGATAGATGAAGATTTGCCAAAAGTACCCCAAAAGAAAGATGCTCCTGTCATGGTATCTGAACCTGTCGGTGGTATGCTTGGTGAATTGTTTGTTAAAAAAGGCTTGATTACGCAGGAACAATTAGATGATGCTCTTGCGGAATCAAAGCGCTCCAATGCTCCTATAGGTTCTACTCTGTACGAAATGGGTTATATTACTCTTTCTGATTTAAAAAAGACTTTAGGAGAACAAACAGGTTATAAACTTGTATCTTCAGAGCAATTACAGGACCAAAAGAATTTTATCAATATTTTGCCTGAAGATTTTATCCGTACTAATTCAGTTATACCAATATCTTCTGATGGCAGAGTCTTAACTGTCGGGGTATTAAAACCGTTAAAACAAGATATTTTAAAAGCGATTATTTATATAACAGGGCAAAATCCCCGCCAACTTTTGATGACTCATTATGAGTTCAACAATTCCTTGGAAGTATTTTTCTCAAAAAGAAAGAAGCAAACTGAAAGAATTCTTGAACAGATTAAGACAGAAACAATTGAATCTGAGGCTGAAGCAAGTTTGTCAGACCAACTTGATGCAGAACTTCTTGATTCTACAGGAACGGTTGCAAAATTTGTTAATCAGATTATTACAAATGCTATAGATAATAAAGTTTCCGATATTCACATAGAACCTCGACTTAATGGTTATATTGTACGATACAGAAAAGATGGTATTCTTCAGAAAACTATTGATATTCCTGATAAGGCAGAATCTTCTGTTATTACCCGTTTTAAAGTTATGTCAAGAATGAATATTGCAGAGCAAAGACGACCTCAGGATGGTACTTTTACTATGCCGTACAAAGATACGAATTATGATTTTCGTATCAATACTCTGCCTGTATCAGGAAAAGAAAAGGTTGTAATTCGTATTTTAGCGCCGGCTGTAAGTTTAAAATCGGAAGATAAGCAAATTAAACTTGTCGGTGCAAATTCGAGTGATTTGGAAGAAATTACCAAAATGGTATCTTGTCCGAACGGAATTATTTTAACTTCAGGTCCTACAGGTTCAGGTAAAACGACGACTCTTTATTCTATTTTGAAAAGTTTGAATGATGAATCTGTTAATATTACTACGATTGAAGACCCGATAGAAATTAAACTTGACGGTATTAACCAGTCTCAGGTCAATGTAAAGGCAGGCATTACTTTTGCTTCTTGTATGAGAGCAATTTTGCGTCAAGACCCTGATATTATATTAATCGGTGAAATTCGTGACTATGAAACATTAGAAACGGCTATTTCCGCCGCATTGACAGGTCACCTTGTATTAAGTACGATTCACACCAATTCTGCGGCTGCAACTGTTACTCGTTTAATTGAAATGGGTGCGAAAGACTATCTTGTATCTTCAACATTATCAGGGGTAATTGCACAGCGTCTTGTAAGAAGATTGTGTGATGATTGTAAAACAGAATACCATTGCACAAGAGAAGAAGCAATGAAAGTAACCCTTGATGAAGATGAAATTGAAAAACTTATGAAAACTCCAATATACAGAGCAACTGGTTGTAACCACTGTAATTTCACCGGTTACAGGGGGCGTTTGGGTATTTATGAAATTATGCCTATAACAAAAGAAATTAAAAAACTTATTGCGCAGGGGGCGCATGATTTGGAAATTGAGGAATGTGCTGTTGACCATGGTATGAATACTTTAAGCAATTCTTGTTTGTCACATATTCTTCAGGGACACACAACAGTAAGTGAATTTGTCAGAGTTTTAGGTTTGGCGGGCGAATAGTATGGCAAGATATAATTATACCGCATATAAAAACGGAACAAGTGATATTGTAAAAGGTCAGGTTGAAGCGGCAAATTTGCGTGAGGCCAGAACTGAAATTCGTTCTATGGGGTACACGCCAACTTCAATTATAGAAGATAATGCTCCGGTAAAAAAGGCTAAAAATGCTAAAAAAGCACTTGTAAAAATGCCTAAAATGGGGCTGGCAGAACAGATAGATTTTACATCAACTCTGCAAATCCTCGCTGCCGCAGGTATTCCGATTATCGAATCTCTTTTGTTTATTGAAAATGATGCGGCAAAACTAAAGATGCGTCAAGTTGCGGCAGAATTAAGAAAACAAATTATGAACGGCGGTACTTTTGCAGGTACAATTGCAAAATACCCAGAACAATTCGGACATGTATACATTGGTCTTGTAAAAACAGGGGAAGATGCCGGTGAACTTGAAAAAACTCTTGACCGTCTGCTTGAACTTTTAAATAAACAGGCAAATATCAGAACAAAAGTAATCGGGACTCTTATGTATCCGGCATTCGTTATTCTTTTGGCGGTATTTATTGTTATAGTCATGCTTGTATTCGTATTCCCTGTATTTAAAGATATGTTTGACCAAATGGGGATGCAGTTGCCGTGGATTACCCGTGTGTTAATGGAAATGGGTATTGCCTTAAAGAAAAATTGGTACTTTATCCCTCTTGGTTTTGCTGCGGCAATTTTTGGTATAAATTTTCTTTTCAAATGGAAGCCGAGTAAGTGGAAAATTGATGAATATGTATTGAAAGTTCCTGTTTTGTCAAAACTTATACAGTTTTCAAATTTTGCAAACTTTATAGCCGTCATGCAGGTTGCTTATGATGCGGGTGTTCCGATTTTGGAATGTTTGTATCTTGCAAATATGACACTGACTAATCATACATTGGAAACCAGAGTCGAAGAAGCCACGGTCAAAATCCAACAAGGTCAGCATTTGTCTGCTGCGTTAAGGGCAACAAGAACAATGCCTAAAATGATTTTGTTTATGATTGCAACAGGGGAACAATCAGGTCGTTTGGGTGACATGCTTGGTCAAGCCGTAAGTTATATTGATAAGGCTCTTGATAATATTATTGATATGATGACAAAAATGATTGAACCGATAATGCTTGTTGTAATCGGTACTATTGTACTTGTTTTGGCATCGGCATTGTATTTACCGTTGTTTGCTTCATATATGGGTATGTAATATGGCAAAAACTTACGTTATTACAGGCTCAACATCAGGGATAGGCAAGGCTGTTTTAGAAAAGTTGTCCTCAGGCGGTGAAAATTTGATTTTTGCAGGGTATCGCAATGATAAAAAGTTACCTGCTGAAATTCCTGAAAATGTGCAATATTTTTATATTGATATGACAGATAAAAAATCCGTTATTGATGCCTGTAATAATATAAAAAAGCAGACAAATCATATCGATACATTGATAAATGTCGCAGGAAATGTTGTCGCAGGTCCGATAGAAAAAATAGATACAGACAGACTAAGAGAACAATTTGATGTTAATACTTTTTCACATATCGAATTAACTCAAAATCTTATGGATATTTTACAAAACTCTAAAATCATAAATGTAAGTTCAATGTCAAGTTTTGGGAATTTTCCGTTTATAAGCCCTTATTGTGCATCAAAACGAGCATTAGACATATTTTTTAACGCTCTTGAACTTGAAAATCATAAAAATATTAAGGTCGTTTCCGTAAAGCCAGGTGTTATCGCAACTCCTATCTGGGAAAAATCTGTTAATGCCAATCTTGAATATCTTGAAAATTGTAAAGGTTACGAAAAAGAACTTGATTTTGTAAAAAATAATGCGCTGAAAAATACTAAGAAAGGTTTGCCTGTTTTAAAAGTTGCGGATTTAATTGTCAAAATTGACGGGTTAAAAAATCCAAAATCTTCTTATACTGTAGGGAATGACGCAAAATTTGCCCAAATTATGTCTATTTTACCTCAGGGACTAATTAATAAAATTATAAAATTTGGAATGAAATACCGAATGGACTTGTGATATAATATTTTTGTTATGGAAGAAAAAGAAATTGATAAAATATACAACCTTATAAAAAAGGGTGAATATGTAAGAGCAAAAGAACTTTTGTCAGGTATAATTACCGAAAATGAAAAGGATGTAGATGCTTTAAAATTGGTTGCGTTGTGTGAAGTTAATGTAGAAAATTATGAAGACGCAAGAAAAATACTTGAAGATATTATCAAGTATAAACAGGATGATGCAATATGCTGGTATTATTTGGGTTGCTGTTATGATAATTTAGGGCAACTTATTGAGGCAAAACATGCGTATAATACCGTAATAAAACTTCGCCCCGAATATGTGGATGTATATAAAAGTATGGCAATAGTTCAGATTAAAGCGCAAGAACCTAAAAAAGCGTTAGAATATGTTGAACAAGGACTTAAATATGCCGATAAAGATGATTATGCATTTTATTATATAGCAGGAACTGCCTGTATGGCGGCACAGGATTTTGAAGGCAGTATAAAATATATCGAAAAAGCAATAGAATTGGACTCTGGGAATGTCCAGTTATATAACAATTTGGGTACGGCATACCTTACAACAGGTAAACTTGACCTTGCCAAAGAGACTTACGAAAAATCAATTGAACTTGAACCGACAGATTCTCTTGCATATTTTAATATTGCATCAATTTTACAAATGCAGGATGAACACGAAAAAGCATGTGAATATTTCCAAAAAGCACACGAACTTGAGCCTGATGATGACAGTTATATTATAGCGTGGGCAATATCTGAGGTTAAAGCAAATAGAATACACGAAGCGATTGAACACTATAAATATCTTTCTGCCGTGTATCCGCAAAAAACGACTTACAAATTCAATCTTGCAAGTTGTCTGCAGATTATCGGAGAGTATGAAGCATCAATATCTATACTTATTCAGTTAAGTATGATGAGCCCAAAATCCGTTAATATTCTGAAAAAACTTGCATCAATTTATATTTTGACAGGACAGATTTCTAAAGCCAAAGAAATTTATGAAAGAATTATAAAACATGGCGGTACGGATTATATGCCGTATTATGAACTTTCAATGCTTTGTATAAAAACAGGTGATACGGACAGGGCAGAAAATATGCTCAAAAAAGTATGCAAACTTAAACCTGATTTTGCAAAAGCGCATAAGGATTTGGCAGTAATTTATCTGAATAAAAGACTTTTTGATTATGCAAAAGACGAATTTGAAAAGGCTTATGATATAGCAAGTGATGATTTCTCAATAGTTATTGAATATGCAAATTATTTCCATGCAACTTCTGATTTTGAAAAGGCGGATGAAATGTATCAAAAGGCTCTCGAATTGAGACCTGAAGATGCAAATGCTCTTGCATTTTCCGCATTAAATAAAACTCATTTAAAACAAATTGATACAGCATTAGAACAAATTGTTAGTGCCATTAAAAAATCTCCCGCATCAGCATTTTTATTTTTTATTGCAGGCAGAATTTATTTTCTTTCTGATGATTTTGAACGCGCTAAGGATTATCTTATCAAGTCTTTTGAGATGGAACAAATGCCTGAAACACAAAATTTGCTCGCTCTTTGTTATTTTAATCTGAAAGATTTTAAACAGGCAAAAACTATTTTTAATAATATGCTTGAAAAATCGCCGCTCAATATCAATACTCTGTTAAATATTGCAAAATGTTGTATTGAGTTGAAAGAAATTGATAATGCACTTGAATATCTTGACAAAATTGTGGATACTTTCCCTGAATGTGAAGAAGCACAGGAACTTATAAGAGAGATTTCTTAAATATGATTACAAAATCAGAACTCGACAGTCTTGTTTTAAAATATGAAAACAAAGATTTTATAAAAGATGATCCTGTTCAGTTTATTCACAGATTTAAAAATAAAAAAGATGTGGAACTTGCAGGTTTTATTGCATCATTACTTGCCTATGGGAGTAGAGTTCAGTTTATAAAAAAACTTGATGATTTGTTTATCAATATTGCCCACAATGAACCGCTGAATTTTATATTAAATTTTGAACCGGAGTTGATAGGTGATTTTAATTATCGTTTTGGAAAACCCGTTGATTTTATTTCGATATTTAAAATTTTAAAAGAATTATACGACACGACTGATGGTCTTGAAGAACTTTTTAACTACGGGCGCCAACAGGGTAAAATGTTTGAAACTGTTGTTGATTATTTTTATGCAAGAGCGGATAAATCTGTCGGACAAGGATTTTACCACATGATACCAAACCCTCGTAATAACGGTGCAATGAAACGAATGTGTATGTATTTAAGGTGGATGGTCAGAAAATCAAGTGTTGATGTCGGTATATGGAAGTTTATGAAACCGTCGGAACTTTACATACCGTTAGATGTTCATGTCGGTAGAATTTCACGACAAATGGGACTTTTGACCCGTAAGGCTAATGATTTTAAGGCAGTTGAAGAATTAACAGATAAATTGAGAGAATTCTGTCCTGATGATCCCGTAAAATATGATTTTGCAATGTTTGGTTACGGTGTGAACCATAAATAACATTATATGAAGTTCATTTCTTTTCTTTTGTTTACGAGGCAAAAGAAAAGAAATGAACCAAAGAAAAGAAAACTTCGCTGATTACTATACCGCCTACGGCGGCATAAGACTGCTAACGCAGTAATATGTGTTTTCGCCTATCGGCAAAAATCTCTTAGCGCGCCTAAAACTACGGCGCGCGCTTGAATAACGACCTTTACGCAGTTAGCAATCATTGTTTGCGACACAACAATCGTAAGTTGGGGTTTCTACCCCAACATTTATTTTGTTGGGCTGAAAGCCCAACTTACTTATTTCTTTTCTTTTGTTTGCGAGAAGTTATAAAATTGCTCTATTTGAAATTTTGTTGTGTTTTTATTAAAATTTGTTGATAGAGAGGATATTATGAAATATATTTTATTTGTTCTATATATATATTTAATAATTTACACCTTTTACATGTTTATTCTTGCCTGCAGAAATCTTAAAGATAAACTGTTTGCACTTGAGAAAAAATATTCTCTTTATGATTCGGTAAAGAACAATCTTGCGGTTATTATTTATGCACATAACAGCAAGGCAGGATTGGAAGAATTAATAAGCGAATTAAAGATGCAGGATTACCCTTTGGGAAGTTTTAAAGTATATGCCGTTCTTGATAATTGTAATGACGGCTCAGAAAAAATGTTTGAAAATGACCGATTTGTTCATGTTTTAAATATTCAGGATGTTGGAACTTTGGGGAAATCTCAGGCAATAACCATGCTTATAAACAGTATTAAAGATGATCCTGATATAGATGCTTATGTTTTTATTGATGCAATAAGGCGTGTAGATTCAAATTTTTTGACACTTGCAAATGTTGCCATAAACAAAAATGATGCGGTAACAGGCGAAGTCAATATAAGCAGGGTAAATCTTGATATTGTTGATAAAATAAAAGCGGTTTATAAAAAATATATAGCAAACTTTTTCAAACAGGCAAGAACTTTGTGCGGGCTTGCAACGATTGTTGATTCAGGGTTGTTTGTAGTGAAAAAAGAAGTTATTGATGAATTTGAACAACTCAATTTTAAAGATATAAACAGTGAACTTGAATTTAGTCTTAAACTTACCGAAACAGGTCACAAATGCGTATATAACCCGAATATTCAGTCCTATGTTTACGGTCAGGACTGCACATTTAAAAATCCTCGTCTTACAAAGAAATTTGCGCTTATCAAAGATAATTATAAAAGGCTTCTAAGTCCGAATTTCCCGTTTATTGAACAAGTTTGTTCCTTACTTAATCCGAATTTTTGGCTTATAACATTATCCTATCTTGCAATAATTTTGTTTGCCGTTCATCATAAGTTTATTATAAGTCTGAATACGGTAATAATTTCTGCCGTGGTATTATTGGGTGTTTTCATTTTAAGTCTTGTAAACGCCAAAATGACTAAAAAAGAAATTGTTATGCTGATATTTCATCCTTTGTATTCAATTTGTCATATCATAAAGAATTTCCCGCCGGTGAGATATGTTCTTAAAAAGATTTGGTCAGGTTCAGATAAAGACGCGGATAAATTGACAATAGATGTTGCTGTAATAACAAAACTTGGTGAAAGACCGTGTAAACTTGAATTTATTTCAACCGAATCAGGACTTGCAAAAATCAGATTTATATATAAAAACAAAAAATATACAACCGACTCGCATTTAGGAATGATTTATGCGCTTCAGCAATTAAAATCAAAGATGGATGATTATGGTTTAACATTAAAAATCTGCAGTTGTTGTGCAAAATTCCGCTCTCAAGTTGACGGTTCTGCTAATATGCTAAAAGGAAAATGTCATAATGAATATCCGAGCCCTTTAATGTCTGAACCTCCGACAACACTTATTTGGAACACCTGTAACTGTTTTGAGCCGGCGCAAATAAATAGTTTTATTGAGCAACTTGCACAGGAAGTCGCTGAAAATCAGGAACAAAACTAATATTTGCCCGAAGTGAATTTATAGGATATAATCGCTGTATGAGAAGATTGTTGAGCGTATTTTTAATAGTTTCAATTTTGGGTTTTAATACCGCATTAGCACAAGAGCCTTTAAGGGGCTCAGTCAGCGAAACAGGGAATTATCAGGAAGATTATTCAAAATTGTTTACCGGCAAAGTTGAAACGCTTGACCGTCATGATGTTATAAATATGACGGTTTCACAGGTGCTTGATTCTTCGGTTTCAATGGAAGGCGATGAATTTTTTGCCGAAGTAACATCAGATGTTTACGGCGATAAGGGAATAATTATCCCCAAAGGAACAAAGGCGCATGGGAAAATAGATTTGATAAAAGGTAACAAGCGTCTTGGCAGAATGGCATCTTTGGATTTGTCGTTTGATTATCTTATCACTCCTGACGGACGCGAAATTGAGATAGAAGGCAAAATGAGTACAAAACTCCATCCTGTTGCAGAAGCAGGAAAAATTGTTGCGCAGGATGTCGGTTATACGGTTGCAGGCGGTGCGGTCGGCAGTATGCTTGCTTTGCAATGGCTTGGGTTGGAGGCTGCAATTGCTTCTCAGGGTTATACAATTGCCGGCGGAGCCGCTATAGGCGGTGCGGTCGGGCTTGGTGCCGCGTTAATAAGAAAAGGCGGAGAAGTCCTGATTGCTCCCGGGGACCAGATAAAAGTCAAAATAAATACCTCTGTTGATTTGCCTGTATATAAAGAAGAAGCCCTGAAAAAAGAAGAAATTATTTATAAGGGTATAAATATAAATATAAATAATGTTAAACACGAAAAAGATCCTTTTGGGAATGCGAATACAATAACTTTATCTTTGTTGATATCAAATATGTCAACAGACAAGACTTTGTCAGGCTTTGATATGGCACTTGAAAATGATTACGGCGTAAAATTCAGTCCGTCAATTTTTGGCAATACGAAATTGATGTTCAGACAAATAAAGCCCGGTGACAGGGTTATTGCAGATGTTTCTTTTTCTGTTGATAATTTAAACAGAGATTTTTGGCTTGTATTTTTTGATCGCAGAACAGGTAACCCGATTACAAAAATATCGGTTGATAATGCCTACAAAAAAGTTTCAAAACGCACAAAAAAGAAAAATGAAAGAGTTCGCAATTCAAAAGCCAAAAAGAATTATAAAAAAGAAGATGATTTTATGCAGATGGATTTTTAGTATTAGATTTTATGACAAAAATTATCCCGAAGATTCCGATTACAAAAAGGATAACAGATACAACCTGTGCAACAGGAACAGAACCGATATTTAATGCACTGTCGATTCTTATTTTTTCTATAAAAAATCTTATTACCGCATAGATTGCCAGATATCCGAAAAATACAAGTCCTTTGTACTCTTTGTTTATTTTTTTATATAAAATTACAAGAATAATAAATGCCATAAAATCTAAAATACTTTCATATAAAAAAGTAGGATGGAACAGTTCGTATTGCGAAAATTGCGCAATTCGTTTTCCTTGCGGGATATATAGCCCCCAATTTTGATTTGCAACGGGGAATCCGTATGCTTCGGAGTTGAAATAATTACCCCATCTGCCGATTGCCTGACCTAAAAATGTCGAACACGCAACAGGGTCTATTACGCTAAAAAAATTCAGTCGATATTTTTTTACAATAAAAAGCATACTCAACATTCCGCCTATAATACCGCCGTGAATAGATAATCCGCCTTCTCTTATATCAAGAATTTCAAAAGGGTGTGCAAAATAGTATTGAGAATTTAAAATACAAAAATATAATCTTGCGCATACAATTCCGCAAATAATTATAAGCGGTGCGAATTCAAGAATAATATCTTTTTTCAACTCCGGATGTTTATTATTAAAAAGTCTGTTTGCGCAAACAAGGGCAAAAAACATACCGATAGCCATAATTATACCGTACCAATAAACCGATATGCCGAATAAATTAAATGCGATATCGTGCTGTGCAGGTATAATCACGCTTTTACTCCTGAGTTTGAGTGTCTTCTTTTGTGCCTGATAAATATTCTATCTGTTTTTCAACTTCGTCTTTATCATCTGCTTTGGGGTTAAGTTCCAGATATTTTTCATAGTTTATAACTGCGGCTTTTTTGTATTCGGCTACAAATTCCTGTTCTTTATCGTTCATTTCATATTTTTCACTGAAATCAACCTCATCTGCTTTTGGTTTATAAAGATTTCCGTCAACATTCAATCTTACTCTGCCCTGTTCAATATCTGATGCAAGATTATTTTGCGCTGTCGCAAGTGAATAAAACACATCAGGTTCATTCGGTTTAATTTCAAGAGCCTTTTCATACTCATCGGATGCATTTAGATAATCTTCCGCTTTTGTATATGCAATAGCAAGATTGTAGTGTGTTTCAAATACTGTCGGGTCTAAATCAAGACTTGATTTTAAACGCTCAATTGCCTGAGAATAATCCCCTTTTTGCATATATGACTGTGCTTTATTATTCAAATCTCTTACCGCAAAATTATTAATACAAGCCGTTGAAATTACGGCTACAAGTAATACGCTTACAATTAGTAGTGTCTTTTTCATAAATTCCCTCTTAAAAAATAATAAGGTTGTTAATTTATTATAATTTAATTATGAATTTATGGCAAATTTAATTAATTTAAGTTACAATAAGTGTGTGAATTGTGAATAGTGAATAGTTCTTTACAAAATCATTATTGTATATGTAACCGTTCAATATTAACTTAAAAGATTATTTACTTCTCACAACTCACGATTCACTTATTAAAGGAGTTTAAAATGTCAGATGATAAAGTAGTAAGTCTTGGTTCAAAAAAGAGCAAAGCAAAGGAACATAAAGAAGAAGAACAAAAGCAGGAACTTGTATATTGCAGTTTTTGCGGACGCCCAAATACACAGGTTATAAAAATGATTGAGGGCCCTGGGGTCAATATTTGTTCCGAGTGTACCATGATTGCTCTGCAGTATTTTGTGCTTGAAGACAGAATACCATGCAAAGAAGCACAGCAAATTCTGAAAGCATTTTGGGGAAAGGCTAAATAGATTTGAGTAGTTTAAGACAACTTAACCCGTTTGAATTAAAAACTGCATTGACGAAATTACTTGCCAAAATAAATTCAGTCAATGATATAAAAGACTGTCTTGATGATATTGAATTGCTTGATGCACAGGAAGATAAACCGCTTATAACAAAACTTTTGTTTAAGGAACTATCTAATTCCCAAAAAGAAAAAATCCCGATAACATGTTTTCTGTTAGAACATTTTGCCCCAAAAGAAGAACTTGTTGCAGGCTTGTGGGAATTGATGAAAAATAAAAATCTCAACGCTGATATTCGTGTAATGATTTTAAATATGTTGAGAGAACTTGATGCAGATTGGTCTTATGCCGATTGTTCGGATTATATTGATGATGCCGACCAAATTCTTGATGAAAACACAAAACAGATGCTCAAAAGCGCAATAATAAATCCTGAAATTCAGATAGATTTTATGGATTTTCTTGCAACTATCAATACCGAAGATAAAATTACCCTGCTAAATTCATTTGAAAAAGATTTTGAATCGGATGCACTTGCAAACATTCTTATTCCTGTTTTTGAGTCTAAACCAAACAGCCCCGAAGGGCGTGAGGCATTGAATTTGCTTGGTAACACAAAATCACAACTTGCACTAAACCTTCTTGAAAGAATGAATAAGCATACCACAGGTGAACTTAATCAAAAAATCAGAAAAAGTCTTGCAACACTAAAGATGTCAGGCATGAGAACAGATAATTCTAAAGAGTTTTATAAAAAAATATTATCAGAAACAAAACCTGATAAGTTTTATCTAACTTACCCTGATGGACGCGGCGATTGCGCTATGATTTGCACAAGAATTACCCAAGACGAACGCCTGCGCTTTATATCAATTGTTATAAATCTCGATACGGGAATAAGAGATTGTTTTGGTTTTTATGATATTTCAAAATTTGAATGTGATAAAATTCTTGAAAAATTTTTGAAAAATGAAAAAGTTGTATCGGTTGCACCTGAGTATTTCAAAAATATTCTGTATAATGCTGAAATTAAAACTATTGAATATTCAAAATCGGATTGGGAACTTCCTTATGAATATATTTGCTGGAGAAATTTGCTTGTTGATATTGACTGCGAAGAAGAAGATATTCAATCTGCCGTAAAAAATCAGATTTTACCTTCAAAGGTTGATGCGGGTATCTTAAAAAAACTTGATGAAATGAAAGTTTCTTCTCATTGGTTTTTAGATGCTGATTATAGTGATGAATTTGATGAACTTCTGTCTGATCTGAAAGATGCAAAAGATTTAGATAAATTAGTCACTGATTATAAGGAAAAAATTTTTTATGAAGAAGAAAAGCAATCATGGAAAAATAAACTTATTTTTTGTGCTTATATTAAATATGTAATAGGCAAAGATGATGAAGCAGGAGAAATATACGGCTTAACTTTCAGTGATGAACTTTTTGATAAATTTTTAACCGAACTTTTAAAACGAAGTATCTATGAATATCTTATACTAATAAAATACAATAAAGATTTGAATGTCGAAATGTTTACAGATGAAAATATTTCGGCTAAAATAGAATACATAGAAAAGAATTGGGTGAAATCCTGATGTATAAAGTAATGGCTCTTGACATAGGAACAAAACGAATCGGAATAGCATTGAGCGATTTTCTTTTGGTTACGGCAACGGGACATTCTTATATTTCAAGGGAGCCCGAAGACAAAGCCATTGAAACAATTTTAAATATTGCCAAAGAAAATCATGTTGAAAAAATCGTAGCAGGTTTACCAATCAATATGGACGGGACAAAGGGTTTTCAGGCACAAAATTGTGAAGAATTTGTTTCAAAAATCAAAGGATATGAAATCATTTTTGAAGACGAAAGACTAACTTCTGATGCAGCAGAAGAAAATTTACGCCAAAGGAAAATAGATTTCAGAAAAGATAAAGGACTTGTAGATGTAGAAAGTGCTTGTATAATACTTGAACAGTATTTATCAAAAATAAATTAATAAAGGAGTAAAAAATGACAGAAGAAGAAAACAATTTGATTGAACTAACAGATGACGAAGGTAATGTTATCAAATGTGCTTTGTATGATATTATTGAATTTGAGGACAAGCAATACGCAATTCTTGCTGATATGTCCCATGCTGAAGATGAAGAATATGATACAATAATCGTTACTTACAAAGAAGAAGACGGTATGAGTTATTTTGAAACTATCGAAGATGACGATGAATTTGACAGAGTATCAGATTATGTTGACAAAATATTAGAAGAAGAATACGAAGACGACGAAGACGAAGAATAATTATGTTTGAAAAATTTACCGAAAAAGCGCTAAATGTAATAGCAGAAGCGCAAAATATTGCTATATATGACCATTCAGCCAAAGTTTTATCAGAACATTTGCTTCTTGCTGTTGTAAAAGAGGCAAAGGGTTTTTGCGCAAGAATTTTTAATTCTTATGATATTACTTATGAAAGACTTGCACAGGAAATTTATCTGAGCCTGAATATAGAAGAATCTGATATGAATTCTGCAATACCTTTCAGTGATGATTTTAAGCGCATTTTATTAAGAACAATGGAACTTGTAAATGAATCGGGGAATGCGACAGTTCACTATGAACATCTTGTGCTTGCGGTAATAAATGACAAACATTCAAAAATTTCTTCTTACCTTGAAACTTTGGGGTTTGACATTGATAAATCAAGACCATTGATTGAAAAACTCGTTCAGAGAAAAGTCAAAAAAGATTTTCACCCCGAAGTTGAAGAAAATAAAGAACCTGAAATTGACCTTACAAAAGAAACCGATACTTTGTTTGACAATAAGGAATCTTCAAAAGTGCTTGAACGCGCGGTATCAAAACTTTCAACTTCTGGCTATGAAATTTTGGGAACAGAACAAATAATCAGTTCAATTCTTGAGGATAAGGACTCGAATTTGTCAAAAATTCTTGCACAGTTTGGGATTACTGACAGTGCTTTTGAGGATAAATTGTCTAAAATTCAGTCAAGAAGTGCAGAATATGAAGGCAGACAAATTGTATTTACTCCTAATGCCTTTATAGCAATGACATTGGCACAGCAAACCGCAAAAGAACTCGGCTCCTCCGAAGTTTTGCCCGAACACATGATTTTAGGACTTTTAAAATCAAAAAAAGGTGTTGCTTATAATATATTGAAAGAATTTAGAATAAATGATGATGATTTGGCTCATACAATTATCAAACCGATAGAAAAAGAAATGCCCGAAACTCTTACTATTTTGCGTCTTGCAAAACAAGAAGCAAGAACCATGGGCAAAAGTGTAGTTGGAACAGAGATGTTTCTGCTTGGGATAATTGGCGAAGCAACAGGAATCGGTGCGGTTGTGCTCAATGAACTTGAAATCAACATAAAAGATGCAAGAATAGTTGTCGGTCAAACTGTAGGTTCAGACAGTAATTATTTTGATAAAGAAATATCTTTTACAAAGCGGGCAAAGCGTGTGCTTGAAACAGCGTGGGAAATTGCAAAAAAATCAAATAAAACAAAAATTGAATCCTGCGATTTGTTATGGGCTATTACGACTGAACCGGAATCAACCGCTATGCAGGTTTTGGAACAACTTGGAACAGATGTTTTGGAAATTCGTGAAGGAATAAAAAAACATCTGATTAAGCAATAATGAATAAAATTGAAAAAACTGTCAAAAATTTTTTAAAAATTTTTAATATAGATAAATCGGATAATATCTATCTTGTCGCATTTTCAGGTGGTTTTGACTCAATGTGCTTGCTTGATTGTCTGCGTAAAATATGCACAAATAAAATTATTGCAATACATCTAAATCACAATTGGCGCGGAGAAGAAAGTGACAAAGAAGAACAAAACTGCAAAGATTTCTGTAAAAAAATCGGAGTAGAATTTTATAGTGAAAAACTTCCTGATAATACCGCCGCAACAGAAACCGAAGCACGAAATGCCCGTTATGATTTCTTTGAAAAATGCGCAAAAAAATTTGGCTCAAAAATAATTTTTACTGCTCATAATAAAAATGATAATGCGGAAACTTTGATTTATCGTATTGCTAAAGGTACAGGAATCAATGGCTTGCAGGGAATTGCAAACCAAAGAGATATTTATTATCGTCCTTTGCTTGAAGTTCAAAGATGCGAAATAGAAAAATACTGCAAGGATAACAACTTAAATCCGAATAATGACAGTTCAAATGCTGATAAAATTCACAAAAGAAACCTTATAAGAAGTGATATTTTACCTTTGTTGTCAGAAATTAATCCTGATATAGCAGGTAGTTTGAACGCTTTGAGCCAAAGTGCAAAAGAAGAAGAACAAATTGTCAATGAATATATTGAATTGATTGAAAATAAAATTTGTAATAAGAATAAATTTAATACAAAAGAGTTTTTGAATATATCCAAACCATTGCAAATGCGTTTTGTTTATAATCTTGTTAAACCGCTTGTTCCGCAGGATTACGACAGACAAAGAATTTTAACGCTTTTGGATTTTATAAAAGGAAACTGTAAATCAAAATCAGGCAAAATCTGTTCTGTGACAACAGGATACAATCTTTATGTCTGCGAAAAATATTTTGAACTTATAAAAGAAAAAAAATCAGAAAACATTTCGATAAAAATAAATAAAACCGGAGAGTATAAAAATGGAAGAATTACTGTCGATATTCGGGAATGTGACGGCATTTCTGACAAAACTTATAAGCCTTTTGGCAGGGTTGTTTTCGTGGATTTGTCCGCCGTAGATTTTGATTTTGAATTACGAAACAGAAAAGATGGAGATATTATTCAGCCGTTTGGCATGAACGGACATCAAAAACTCAAAAAATATCTTAATTCTAAAAAAATTCCCAATCACAAAAAAGATGAACTTCTTTTTCTTGCGCAGGGTAATGAAATTCTTTGGGCAGTTGATTTGGGATTAAGTGATAAAATCAAGGTTACAACAAAACCGACACACAAAATTGAGGTAAAAATAAATGGAAATTAAATTAGAAGATTTGAAAGTTTTATACAGTGAAGAACAGTTACAAACACGGATAAAAGAACTCGGACAGGAATTGAACACTTTTTATAAAGGAGAAGAAGTAATTGCGATATGTGTATTGAAAGGAGCTGTTGTTTTTGCGGTTGATTTGGTACGACATTTAGATATGCCGTTAAAGATGGAATTTATTCGTTTATCAAGTTACGGCTCATCTACAACGACATCAGGTAAAGTTAATGCGGTAGATATAAAACTTCCTGATTTGAACGGTAAAAATGTCCTTATTATTGAAGATATTGTCGATACAGGCTTGACTGCAAAATTTTTGGTTGATTTTATAAATATGAATTTTCATGTAAAAACTTTGAAATTCTGTTCGCTTTTGGATAAAAAAATAACAAGAAAAGTTGATATTGAGCCGGATTATTATTGTTTTGAAGTTGATGACAAGTTTG
This sequence comes from uncultured bacterium, assembly GCA_902774905.1. GTDB lineage: Bacteria > Cyanobacteriota > Vampirovibrionia > Gastranaerophilales > Gastranaerophilaceae > Zag111. The sequence goes on along the minus strand of CACYKF010000017.1, from coordinate 773 downwards.
TAGTCGGGTACGGACTTGATTATGACGGATTGTACCGCAATTTACCTTATATAGGCTACAAGGAGTGAAATAAACTTTACAAAAATGTATCAAACATGGTATTATCACGAGTAATAGGTTGTGAGGTGTTTATGAGAATATTAAATAAAGCGGGTTTCACGTTAGCGGAAATTCTTATTACAATCGGTATAATCGGTGTAGTTGCCGCTCTTACAATTCCTGTATTGATGCAAAATTCCAATTCAAAAAAGTTTACAACTCAGTTTAAAAAATCATTATCGACATTAAATCAGGCTGCAATAGGAGCGCAGGCTCAATATGATATGGACTATTCAACTTTGACGACAATAAGTGAGGATGCTTCTTGTAAAAGCGATACTTTATCAGGCGGAAAATATACATTGTGCGGGTTATTTAATAATACTCTATCTGCTCAGACCTACTTGGGTAAGTACGGAAATGTAAAAGGTGCTAATCTTGAAACACCTTATGCTGTAACAACAAAAACACTAAATCCTGCAAATTATTTATTCTTTTCATTTGCGGACGGAGCGTTAGTAGCGTTTAATCCAAATGCAAAAGGATGTGGAGTCGGCGTTGGTCAGGTAATAACAACCGATATGCTTACAAGCGGTAAACTTGCAAATTGTTTGGGATTTGTAGATGTAAACGGACCAAATCCCCCAAATAGTGAAGTAAGTTGTGCGGATGGAGATACCGTAATTAGTGTAAATACAACTTGTAAAGTAACAAACGGTTCTATGGGTGATATA